>CACYTH010000048.1 GCA_902777325.1 uncultured Coriobacteriaceae bacterium | reverse complement strand
GGATTGGTGAAACTACGTTGTTCCGATCGGCGAATGAACGTTGTCCGGATTGGCGGCTCCGGTTGGTCTATGTGGTGAAACTCAGATTAGCGTTAACACGTAGGTCCCCCTGGGCGCGTAGCTGCGCGCGTGCTGGCACAGCCGCTCCCCGTCGCATGATATGGTTACCACCGACCTGGTGGCGGCGACCTCGACGTCCCTCCTCACGTGCGTGAACGGGACGGAGTAGTAGCGCCCGTCGAACCGGACGTGGTAGTCGAAGCTCACGGTGGCGGTGTCGCGGTCCACCAGCTCGTACGGGGTCGGCGGCAGGGGCTGCAGGCACGCCCTCTCCTGGCCCGAGAGGACCGAGTCCCTGCTGCCCTCCCTCTTCTGGAAGGGCCTCGAGTTGATCTCGTCGACGCGCTCCCACAGGGCCTGGTTGAGCTCGGGGAGCGACATGAAGGTGCGGTCGCGCAGGGCGGCGATCGCCTGGCGCTCGACGATGAGCACGGCGCCCTCGACGCCTCCCTTGTCGCGCGGCCTCCTCACGCGGGTGGGGACCGCGGCGCAGCCGTAGTGCTCGAGCATCCTTCGGTACTGCTCGTTCACTATCAGCCTGTCGATGGTGTTCCTGGTCACGCCCGCCTTGAGGTTGTCCGGCGCCACGAGCGGCGTGCTGCCGCCGAAGTCCGCGAACGCGTGCACGTGGCCCTCGACCCACGCCCTCTCGTCCATGCGGTAGAAGGCCTCGGCGTATATGTACGCGGAGAACGGCAGGTCGGCGACGAACACGTAGGCCTTGAGCAGCTCGCCGGTGTCGGGGTCGCAGACCCGCATCGTGTCGCCGCACCAGTCCACCTGGCACCACTCGCCCGGCCTCCACTCGATGTGCATCGCGACCTCGGGGTTCGCGTCGACCCACCGCTGGTGCCTGTGGCAGAAGGACGAGTACATGTAGGGCGTCCTTCCGGCGAGCACGGCGCGCTCCGCGTACTCGTTCCACAGCAGCGTCATCGTCACGCCGCGCCGGCCCATCTCCCTCTGCACCCACTCGTGGTCGATCTCGGCCTTCGTGGCGTCGGAGCGGTCCTGCGGCGGGTAGAGCCTGGCGCGCAGCGCCTCGTCGCCCATCTCGTCCGGCAGCGGCCAGCCGATCCGCAGCGCGGCAGCCTTGCGCTGCACCTCCTGCACCGTCGTCTTCGAGCAGCCGACGGAGCCGGCGATGCCCCGCTGGCTTATCCCCAGCGCCGTGAGCCTGAGGATCTCCCTGGCGCGCCCCACTGGGGAAATCATGGTCAGATCTGGGTGGTCGGTCGTGCGTGGAATGGTGGTCGGTGTCGCATGGAACTGTGGTCGGCCACGCTTGGAAAGGCGGTCGCTAGAGCCTGCTGTACGCATTGGCGAGCGTGCGGTGTGGGAGACGTACCTGGGCGAGCCACGGCGGTTTGTGAGGGAGAACCGCGGCGCGTTGCTGAGGGCTGTGCTGAAAGGGTGGCTGGGTCCGCGCGCGGTGTGCGGGTGGTTGCGAAGGCGTGGTTCCCGCAGGCGTGGCTCGCGGCGCGGGGTGTGCGTGGGCGGATGCGTGGCTTTGGCTGATTGCAAGCGCGTGTCAATAAGCTCTCGCCAATTGGGACAACACGGCCCACTTGTTGTCACATCCCACCTCGTGGAATCAGTACGCTGCCCGAGGAGTCGAGCTTCTACCTGAGCGTCGGGCACCCGATCCCCGCCGTGTGCATCCGCTCGAGCACCGAGCGTCCCGAGGTGCTTGACAAGGGGTGCTTCGTGCTGTCCGGGATTGACGAGGTCGGCCTGCTGCAGTCGGTGGACCTGGCCGTGGAGATGGTGCGCAACGGTGACCTCGGCGTGCCCGTGCCGGACTACGTGGACGAGAACGTGAGCGACAAGGTCGTGCGGATCGTGCAGAGCTACGTCGGCGTGGTGAACAAGACGGTGTGGCGGAAGGGGTAAAGCAGCTACCTGCTTTCTTTTCTCGTATTGGAAGTGACCGAACAGTCGCTGAGGCCTAGAAAGTCTGTTTCGGTAGCACTGGAGCCCAAAACCAGAAGCGCTCGTACCGAATCAAAGAGTTGCACGAGACACCATTGCAGCGTGACTGTCAATTATGATTAGTTTCGCTTGCTGGTCCGCGCGTGGGTGCGCACCTACAGCGTCGCCGCCACGATCTCCAACTGCTCCAACAACTACGGCCCCTACCAGCACGTGGAGAAGTTCATCCCCAGGCAGGTCACGAACGTCCTCTGCGGGATCCGCCCGAAGCTCTACGGCGACGGGCGCAACGTCCGCGACTGGATCCACACCGAGGACCACAGCTCCGCCGTCTGGGCGATCCTCACGCGCGGCGTCCCCGGCGAGACCTACCTCGTGGGCGCCGACGGCGAGAGGGACAACATCACCGTCATGCGCGACATCCTGCGCGCGATGGGGCAGCCGGAGGACGCCTTCGACTGGGTGCGCGACCGCCCCGGCCACGACCGCCGCTACGCCATCGACCCGACCAAGCTCCGCCGCGAGCTCGGCTGGAGG
>CACYTH010000047.1 GCA_902777325.1 uncultured Coriobacteriaceae bacterium | reverse complement strand
GGGAGGACAGCCGAAGCCACGGTGGAGACGGGGTATGCGACGGCGCGTCTCGAACCACCTCAAGTCACTACAGCCGCCCCACTCTGATTGAGTGGGAATAAGACCGCTACATAATTGTGCGATTCTCCAGGCGCTCCGGACGTGGTCCCGGGGCGCCTTTTTGGTGCGTCTTGGGGACTTGCGTGCCTGTTAGCCAAACGCAATCACAAAAACGTCATCTGCCAAGCCCACCGAGTACGCGTCTCGATACCAGGTCCGCCATCTCCTGCGGGGTCTCTCTCCAGCCGCCGCGCGCCCACGCCACGAACACTCCGTAGAGGCCGTAGGCAAGGAAGGCGGCTTCGTAACTGCTTTCGCGCCCGAGGTCGGCGTCGCTCACGATGGTCTCGAATGCGGCGAGGATGGCGCCTGCGCACCCTTGCGCGATCATGAGGTCGTTCTCCGCGCGCAGCGAGAGGCAGAACTCGAAGTAGCGCTGTGCCCGAACGGGGTGCGAGAGCGGAAGCTCCTTGAGACGGCACTCCTTTTCGTACGAGCGCCACCGTCGCACCAGGTATGCGGTGAGCACCTCTTCCTTCGAGGAGAAGTTGCGGAAGTAGGTTGCGCGCCCCACGCCGGCCCTCGCTGCCAGCTCGTCGGCCGTCACCCTGTGTATGTCCTTCTCGGCCATCAGCGTGAGCAGGGCGGGCCCCAGCGCATCGGTGGCGTATGCGGACATGGTGTACCCCCTGATACGAATCTGCCAGCGCGTATCACTTCGCGCGTTGGTTGCGTCGCCCTGCCGTTCGGATGATACGATAGTATCATCACAGAACCGTTGAGAGGACTGAAGTCACATGCGCAGGCCCGTTGGTAAGGTAATCGGCGTCGCGGTGGTCGTAGCCGCGCTCGTCGTGGCCGTAGCGAAAGCCTGCGTGGGTGGCTCGGACGTGACGTTGGCGGAAGATTACTATGCATCGTTCCGCTCCGAGTGCCCGTTGGAACAGCGTTACTCCCAGCTTGGGTCCCATGAGGTCCTGCAGCTGGACATGCCTAGCGATGACGAGAGGATTGGTTCCGTCCGCATGTGGTACCCCTCGGAGCTCGAGGATTCGGACGTCCTCTGGCCCGTCGTGATCGCGGTCAACGCGAGCGGCTCGCCCGCGAGCGTCTATGAGCCCTGGTTCGCCCGCCTTGCCTCCTGGGGCCTCGTGGTCGTGGGGAACGAGGATCCGCAGGCGGGTACGGGCGAGACCGCCTCTCACACGCTCGACGTCGTCATGGACCTACCCGACGGGTGTCCGCTCGCCGGGAGGCTCGATGTAGACCGCATGGGCATCGTGGGTTTCTCGCAGGGAGGTGCCGGGGCGATTGCGGCCCTCACACAATACGAGAACGGCGGCCTGTACCGCACCATCTTCACCGGCAGCGCAGCCTACCCGTTCCTCGCGGAGAACATGGGGTGGCACTACGATGCGTCCCTGGTCTCCGTTCCTTGGCTCATGGTGGCTGGCACAGGCGCCTCGGACGACGCGGGCGTGGCGGACCCCACCGAGGAGTTCGGCGGCGTGGCCCCGCTCTCGTCCCTCGTCGAGGTCTACAACGCGGTCGATTCCTCCCTTCCCAGGGTGCGGGCGCGTGCCGTTGGCGCCGAACACGAGGACATGCTCGCGAGAAGCGACGGCTACATGACGGCGTGGCTGCTCTGGCAGCTCTGCGATGACGGCGACGCCGCACAGGCCTTCGTGGGCGACGACGCCGAGATAGCGTGCAATCCCGGCTGGCAGGATGTGGAGAAGAGCGTATGAGCAAACGGAAAATCGGGTGCCTGCGGGTGCTCGCGATGGTCGCGGGAGGGGCGTGCGTCCTCATTGGCGCCCTCGCGCTGGTGCTGGCGACCCATACGCAGATCATCGTCGGTGCGATCCAGTCTCTCTCCGCCGGTACGGTCAAGACGACCAACACCTACGAGCCCGAGGGCGAGCCCATGGATGCCGTGCGCGACAACGGGCAGCGCATCATCACCGAAATCGCCTACGCCGACGAGTACCCCAACAGCTTCCTCGACATCACCTATCCCGACTCCGACACCTCCGTGCGCAGGCCGACGCTGGTCTACTTCCACGGGGGCGGCTTCTTCGGGGGCAGCAAGACCATGGGTGACCCGCTGGCGTCGAGCGACGTCACGGCGCTGCTGGACGACATCTGCGCGGCCGGGTACAACGTTGTGAACGCGGACTACGGCCTCGTGCCCGACTGCCGCTTCCCCGTGCCCGTCATCCAGGCAAACCAGGCGCTCGCCTGGTGCGCCGCGCACGCGGACGAGTACGGCCTCGACATGGGCGACGTCACCATCATGGGCTCGTCAGCCGGCGCCATCATCACGAGCCAGCTGGGCGCCGTCATCTCGAACCCCGACTATGCCGCAGCACTCGGCATCGAGCCCGCGCTGGAGCTGGGCCAGATTCGCGCCCTCGTCATCGATGACGCTCCGCTCGTGTACGACGAGTTCTCCCTGGGCGCCAAGGTTCTTGTCGGCAACTACGTGCGCGGCACGATCTTCCTCAGCGAGGATGAGGTGCATCTCTACGACGCCACGCAGTGGGTCACCCCGGCATATCCTCCGTCGGTCCTTCTCGGCAGCGAGTACGTGAACGACATGCGGCATATGGACGCGGCGCTCGCCGAGGTCGGCGTCGCGCACGAGCTCGTCGACCCGCTGGCCGAGCGCGGTCTGGAGATGCCGCACTGCTTCGTTGCTTCCGAGCGCGTCGACGAGGTCGCGCGGGACGCGTTCGAGCGGACGCTGTCGTTCCTCGAGGGACAGGGGGCTTAGCTCTTTCGCCTGCTGCGAGGCACGTCTGCTATGGGCGCTGGAGGAGGATGAGTTGTTGTCATTTCGCAGGAGCGCGCCTCTCCGAATTAACATCGCTACCAGCGCAAATGCAGTCGGGTGACGTCATGACGTTACATCACTCAAAGTGAAGCGACGTCACGGGCGTGGAGAAGGTGCCCGTGACGTCGCTTTGACGTCTGCGGGAAGGATAAACAGAGCCACGATGGAGACAGGGGACACGACAGGGCGTCTCGAGCCACCTAGAGCCGCCACTGCCACGCGATCCTGATTGAGTGGGAGTAAAATTCGGGACAAAACGGTATTTCATACTCCACCTCGAAACACAACAAAACCGCAGGTCAGAAGTGGTGCGTTCGAGAAATCGGCGCACCACTTTTCTACACTAGAAAACGCTCCTTTCCGGATTATTTGTAGCGGAATTTGTAGCGCCCCAGGATTGCCCAAGGGCGACTCGTGCACTCGTGGACTATGCGCATCCTCCTGTCAGGGCGGCGTGGCTGTTCTTGTGGGACCGCGGCACTTGGCGCCAAACACGCTTCCCTTGTCTGTCGAATTACTCGATAGTATGATTAGTATAACTAGTTATACCGTAGAGGAGGATATCATGGAGATGGTCATTCCCAAAGAGGCGCGCGACATGTTCGGCATCAAGCCGGGCGATACGCTCGTTATCCTGGGCGATGCCGAGCGCGGCCTCGCCATCCCACCCAAGGAAAAGTTCGGCGAGTGGATCAGCGCGGTGTTCGACGGAGGTGCGCGATGAGGGCGCTCTGGTTCTGCATCCCGGCATACGGCCACACCAACCCCACCATCGAGGTCGTGCGCGAGCTCACAAGGCGTGGCCATGAGGTTCGCTATTACTCGTTCGAGGAGTTCCGCGAGAGAATCGAGGATGCGGGAGCCCAGTTCGTCGCCTGCGACTCCTTCCTGCCGCCTATAGACGAGAAAGCCGAGAAGCGGCTCCGCAGTGTGTCCACCACCGAGATGAGCGTGCAGTCGTTTCGCACGGTCGCGAACCTCGACCCGGTCGTGTCCGAAGACGTCGCGTCCTGGCGCCCCGACGTGGTGGTGACCGACTCAGCATGCTTCTGGGGCAAGCTGGCCGCGGCCAAGCACGGCCTGCCTTGGGTGTGCTCCACCACGACGTTCGCCTTCAACCAGCAGTCGTCCAAGTACATGAGCCACAGCGCCTCCGAGATGGCCGACATCATCCTGGGCCTGCCCCGCCTCAACCGCGAGATCCGCAAACTACGGCCCTTGGGCTACCACGTGAAGAGCGCTCTCGACATCGTGAGCAACAAGCCCGAGGACAACACCATCGTCTACACATCGCGGACGTTCCAGCCATGCTCCGAGACGTTCGACGAGGGGCACTACCGCTTCGTGGGCCCATCGGTGCGCGACGTGGCCCCAAAGGAGAAGGTCGGCCGGCCTCTTGTGTATGCCTCGCTCGGCACGGTGATAAACGACCGTCCGGGCTTCTACCGCACGCTGATCGACGCGCTGCGCGATGCTGATGCGGACCTCCTCGTCTCGTGCGGTAGGGCGTTCGATACCAGATGGAGGTGCTCTCGCGGGCGAGCCTGTTCGTTACCCACTGCGGCATGAATAGCGCTTCGGAGGGCATGTGGATGGGCGTGCCCGAGCTGCTCTTCCCGCTGACCGGCGAGCAACGTGCCGTGGCGAGACGTGTCGCGGAGGTCGGTGCAGGCACGATGCTCGAGGAAGCGGCGGCGCGGAATAGCGCTGCACTACGCCATGCAGTGCTCGCCGCCTTGGGGGACGAGCAGCTCAGTGAAGGCTCCACGCGAATGCGCGACGACCTGCGCTCATGCGTAGGCCCAGCTGGCGCTGCGGACTTCATCGAGCAGGTGGCACGTCGTCACGTGGGGGCTTAAGACCATGCGGCACATCATGGAGCGCGGACGCCTTCGATTCTGCGGTAGCCATGTTCGCCGCGCTCGACGAATAGGGGCGCCATGTCCCTGAAGCTCGTTCCCACATCGCAGTTCAAGAAGGACTATAAGAGGGCCAAGAAGCGCGGGCTGGACATGCGCGAGCTCCAAGCTGTGCTTGACAAGCTTTGTGCCGAGGAGCCACTCGATGAGCGCCATCGCGACCATGCGCTATCGGGCAGCTACATTGGGTTTCGCGAATGCCATGTTCGCCCCGATTGGCTGTTGATATACGCGATTGACAGGGGCTAACTGATACTTACCGCATCGCGAACAGGGACACACTCGGATTCGTTCGACGAGTAGCCGGTATCCGATGTGTGGGAAGTCGATTTGCATGCACTCGCACGTATGAGCATGGGTCCAAAATGGCAGAACGTCGATTGTGCGTCCTTTGTTTACCGACTTGGATTTTGCGACGATATTCGGTATGCGCTATGAACGCGAGGACGATTTGTAGCAGTTTTGTAGCTGCCGAAGCCCGAACGAGAAACGAGCCGTTCTCTTTCCACCCCTGAACTGCAGAAACGCGAGCACGGGCAATTCCTCTCACCAGATGCTACTACCGAGTGGGAGTAGGACCGCTACAAAACTGTGCGATTCTCCAGGCGCTCCGGGCGTGGTCCCGGGGCGCCTTTTTCGTGCGCTGAGGGGACTCGTGTGCCTGCTAGCCTAACGCATGCAACGTGTAACGGCTAGTACGAGCAAAGCCCCATTGCCTAATCTGTATTGTAAAAGTACCTACAAATGCGTTATCTTCTTCTTGAGGTGATTATCATGCAGAAGTCAGCGACGCTCAACCTGAGGGTCGATCCCGAGGTCAAGCAATCGGCCGAGTCCGTTCTGTCGCAGCTCGGGCTCTCCATGTCGACTGCCGTCGACATGTTCCTCCGTCAGGTGTCACTCACGGGAGGGATTCCCTTCAGGGTCGCCCTCCCCGAGGCCCCACGCTCTATCGACGTAGATTCGATGGCGGACAGGCAGTTGTTCGAGGCTCTGTCGCGCGGCCTCCAGGAGGCCGAGGAGGGCAGGGGAGTGGAGGCGTCCGTTGCGTTCTCGCGCATGAGAGAGGATCTCATCGGTGCGTAGCTACGAGGTTCGCGTCACTCCCTCGGCTATGGCACAGATACGGGATGCCGTCCGCTACGTTCGGGACGAGCTCTGTATGCCGCAGGCGGCAGCCAGACTGCTGGACGAGATCGAGGAAGCGGCCGGAAGCCTCTCGAGCATGCCAAACAGGTTCCGCATAGTTCGGGTAGAGCCGCTTCTCTCGTCAGGAGTCCGTCGCATGAACGTGCATGGCTACTCGCTGTTCTACAGGGTTGACGAGACGAGTTCGGCGGTGGACGTGTTCGCCGTGTTCTACGGCACTCCCTCGGACGCGCGAATCGGAAGGGTCTTCCGGGGCGGAACGGGGAATGGGCAATGAACAAGATCACCTGCATATGCTTGGGCGTGAGGGACATGGAGCGCTCCGTCCGCTTCTACCGAGACAGATTGGGGTTCAGGACGGACTGCGTGGAGGATAGCCCCCGCGTCTGCTTCTTCGACACTCCAGGGACGAAGTTCGAGCTCTATCCGCTGGACCTGTTGGCGGAGGACATCTGCCCCGATGGCCCTCCCGTCGTCGCCGAGGGCTTCGGCGGTATCACGCTGACATACAACGTCGCAACCAGACGGGAGGTCGACGAGGTGATCGAGCTCGTCCGTGCTTCCGGCGGCACCGTCGTCAAGGAGCCCCAGGAGGTGTTCTGGGGAGGCTACCACGCGTACTTTGCGGACCCCGACGGCTACTACTGGGAGGTCGCTTGGGGCCCGGACTTCGAGTACGACGAGGACGGCATGCTGGTGTTCTAGAACTACTATGTCTACCAGCGGAAACGCGATCGGGTGACGTAATGACGTTGCCCGACTTCGAGTAAGACGACGTCACGGGTGCGGAATCGGTGCCCGTGACGTCGCTTTGGCATCCGCAGAAGGGATAGTCAGAGTCACGACAGACGGCATGGATACGAGAGCAATTGTCCGACCATTCCAAGCAGCCACAGCCCCGCGATTCAGATTGAGTGGGATTAAGACCGCTACATTATTGTGCGATTCTCTAGGCGTTCCGGACGTGGTTCCGGGGCGCCTTTTTCGTGCTTTGAGGGGGCTCTTGTAGCTGCTAGCCAAACGCAGATTACGAACTAATGGTCACGGGCATCTGCTACAATCCCTCCCAGCGCACAGCCAAATCACCTGTGGAAGGGCCATGGGGAACATTCGATAGAGCGAGGCGCGCCTTGGCATCTGCCAGGGCGCGCCTCTGTGCATGTCGAATATGGCGCGCACGTGTTCAGGCAGATGGCGCTGGGCTTCGTCTTCTGCGGGATGGCGAATACGCTTGCCCTGTGCTGTACGGCCACCGGAAACGGTCGCGTGCTCATGGTAGCTACCTATCTGCGACAGCTGATCGTGCCCCTTCCGCTCTTCGCGCTGATTATGGGCACGGCGGGGGTATCTTGGGCGTGCCTTGCCTTCGTTGTGGGTGACGTGTGCGCAGCGCTGTACGCGAGGAGCGCTTGGGGGAGGCCGATCTGACGCGTTAAGCGCCCGCTGTTTGATCTTCGACGCCTTTGCAGCAGCCCAGGAAGGTCACCTCATAAGGACGAGGCAGAGCCGCGTATCACCAACTTACAGAAGTGCTGCCTCCCAAGGTCGGCTTGTCCGCTCTTGGGAGGCAGTGTCCTTTGCTGTCACAGAGTCGTGATGGGACGGAGGGTCCCGTGGGAGCGGCTCCGTCCTTTCTGGGCGTGTAGCGTTAGCCGGCTGCTTTTATGAGATCCGCCAGCGTCACGTGCGGATTGCGGTAGTGCACCTCGGGGTTGGGCTCCTGGTACTTGGTGAAGCGGATGGCAGCCTTGGGGCATGCGTGGACGCAGGCGTAACAGCCCGCGCAGGTGGTGTAATCCCAGCTGGGCCTGTTGTCTTCCATGGTGATCGAGCGCATGGGACACACGCGCGAGCACGTGCCGCATCCGATGCAGGCGTCGGTCAGGCGATAGAGGGGGTTGTCGAGGCGAGGGTGCAGGTCAAAGGCCGGATTCGCCATGTAGCCCTCGTAGAAGTCGACCTCCTCCTGCGTGGCGGGCTGAATGTAGTGCCTGCGAGCCGCGATGTCGGCGCGCACGGCTTCGAGCTGCTCGTCCACGTGCTTCTCGGGGTCGATGCGCATCTGCTCTTCCATATCAAAGACCTGTATGGCGTTGTCGACCATGATCACGGTGTTGTAGTAGTCCACGTGCCTGCCAGCCGCCTCGAGGCGCTTGCTCACGCGCTCGGCGATGCCGCCGCTGTGCATGCCAAAGGTACTGACGATAAAGAAGTAGTCGGTGTCGAACGTCGAGGTCGCAATGAACCTGTCCACCACGTCGGGCAGGTCAAACTCAAAGAGCGGCACGACGATGCCGATGGCGTCACCCTGATAGTGGCGATCGGTCTTGCGCAGCTCTTGCGCGATGCTGACCAGCTCATCCCCGCCGCCGATTTGCCGCGCTGCATAGAGACTGTTGCCGGTCGCGGTGAAGTAAAAGATCATGATGATTCCTCCCACAAATGCCTCGCTACAACACGCTCCCTGTGTCGTATGTCTCTATTATCAGAGCAAAGAGCGGCGGTTACAAATCACAAATGGCGATGCCTTGCCATGCACCGTCCGAATGGTTGGCCGAGCGCCCGCGTGAGAGTGTCCAACTGCATCGGCACATCGTGTGAGGGTAGCCAACTGCATCGGCACATTATGATGCTGGTGACGCGCGGGGCATGGGGCCTTGTGGCAACGGCCATCCGAGGGGATGTCTTTTTGG
>CACYTH010000046.1 GCA_902777325.1 uncultured Coriobacteriaceae bacterium | reverse complement strand
CTATCAGTCGCCTCAGGCGGGCCGTCCTCCCTCCGGTGGCAACACCCCCCGGGCCTTCGGCAGAGGCAGGGGCAGAGGGCCATCCGGGGGGAGGCCGGTCGGCGGCCCCGCAGGGCTGACATGAAGATAGCCCCAGCCGTCGCCGGGGCTATCGATCAGCCTTCGGAAAGCCAACTCTGACTGTAATGGGCGATGCCATGGTTGACGTTGCGAGTTACGTGCTTCGTGCGCTTGAGAGGTTGAAGCAAGGGGCTCCGTCGCTTGATGCGCAGCCGCAGCCGCTCATGCAGACGTTTGACGCATTGCGCGATACGTTGAGGGAGCAAGACCTCTTCAGCGACGATTCACTCGTGCTGCTTTCCGGCGGGGGCAACCGAGTCGTTCTCAATGCAAAAGGTGAACTGGTGAGCTCGCCTTTGTTCAAGAACATCGCGGCACCGTTTGCCGTCTTTGGCTCAGGCCCTTACACGCGCACGTTTGCGCAGAAGAATGCGGCACTTAAGGCATCGTGCGATGACATGGCGCAGCTCTTTGGCGCACAGGTTCCCTGCGTGAGGATTCCCCACGGTCCTGCTGGTGCCTATCTCATCAAGGACAAGGGCTTTCTGGTGACGGGACGCTATGAGGGAGAGGTGGTAGCTGCAGCCATCCTGGTTGAGAAGGCTTGCCGTGCAGAGCTCTTGGCGCCGAAGGTGGGCCAGCTGCACTACCTCAACCCTGCGCTGTGTATGGTGGAGCATGCGGTATACCTTGCGTCCTACTCGCAGCATGAGAAGGAGGCGAGCGATGAACTACGCTGAAGCACGCGCCGAAGTCATTCGTTACGGGCAGCTGCTGGTTGAGCATCGGTTGATACAGGCGACCTGGGGAAACGTGTCTCTGCGCGTGGACGATGACCACTTCCTCATGAGCCCTTCGGGTGTTGACTACTTCCGTGTCAAACCCGAGGAGGTCGTCCTGATTTCGGTCGCCGATGGGAGCTATGAGAAGGGCCTGCACCCCTCAAGCGAGCGCCGTATGCATCAGACCATCTACCAAAACCGTCCTGACATCTGGGCCGTTATCCACACTCACTCCGCAAGCTGCGCTGTGTTTGCCGCATGCCACGCTGACCTGCGCTCTGATGAGCTGTTCTATCCGTGCGCGCCGTCGATGCCGAGGGCCTGCGACGTGCCAACCTCATCGACGCCACGCCGATTGGCGCCAACGTGCGCTCGACGGTGGCCACGTACTCCGGCGTGCTCGATGACCTGCGGCGCATTTTCTCGCAGACCACCGATGCCAAGACATATGGCCTCAAGGCGGGCGACTTCTCATACAACACGGGGTCGCTCCGCTGCCCCACGTGTGACGGCACGGGCCAGATATCACTTGACGTGCAGTTCCTGCCCGACGTGGGCATCCCTTGCCCCGATTGCGCGGGCTCACGCTATGCGCCGCTTGCGTGGAACGTCAAGCGTCACACGCTGCGGACGAGCACGGGCGAGAAGGGCGACTACGTGAGCCTGCCCGAGCTGATGGCCATGACGGTTGATCAGGCACTCTCTCGTCTGCAACGCCTCAAGAAGGTGGCGGCCAAGCTGCAGATCCTGCATACCCTTGGCCTTGGGTACCTCACGCTGGGGGAGGCTACGCCCGCGCTCTCGGGCGGCGAGGCGCAGCGCCTGAAGCTGGCGAGCGAGATTGGTCGCCGCCAGGACGACGTGCTCTTCGTCTTTGACGAGCCCACCATCGGTCTTCATCCGCTGGACGTTGAGGTGCTCATCGGCGTGCTGCAGGACCTTGTGGAGAACGGTGCGACGGTGGTGGTCATCGAGCATGATCTTGACATGATTGCCAACGCGGATTGGGTCATCGACATGGGACCGGGCGGCGGCGAGGAGGGCGGCCGCATCGTCTGCGCGGGCGTGCCGGAAGACGTGGCTGCCTGCCCAGAGAGCGTCACGGGCCGCTACCTCGCCGAGGAGCTGTAGGTTTCTGACGCTATCGCTCAGGTAAGAGGTGCCGAATGGGCTTCTGCGAGACGGGCTACCGCCGTCTCGATGCTGTCTGTCAAGAACAGCGAAAGGCGCTGCACGAGGTGCTCTGGCGGTTCAAGCATGCCCTCGTCCACCCAGCTGTCCAGGATGTCGATGAGGCCGGCGCCAAAGAACTGGGCGATGAGTCGGCAATCTTCCTCGGTGAGGCGCTCCTCTGACTGCGTCCGCATGATGAACGAGCCCACTAGATCGCTGATGTGCTCCCTCATGAAGCGCTTCACGTACCCTTGGTCGAGGGAGTGCTCGAGCTTGTAAACAGAGTCCCGCTCTTCGCGGAGTGCCGTGAGAACCGTCACGAGGTCAAACTCCCAGTCCTCCGTACTTTCCATGTCGGGAAGGATGGCATGGATGCGCTGCTTGACGGAAAACGCGATGAGATCGTACAGATCGCGGAAGTGGTAGTAGAACGTCTGTCGGTTCAGGCCGGCTTTGCGGGCGATATCGGTCACGGTGATCTGCTCGAAGGGCTTTTCCTTCAACTGCTCAGAGAGCGCCTCGGACAGGGCACGTTTTGTCAGGTCGGCTTTGGACATGGCGGTTCCTCCTTATGAGAAGCATACCCAAACCTCAGAGACGTATTCCGACGGCGTTATACAAGTAGGTAAGAGTGTCGAAAAACTAGACACCACTAGGCTGTTGGACAGTATGCACCGTGGTTGAGTGGCAATAACCTCTCTCGTGAGCCATAAAGCCTGGCGAGAGGAGAGGCACATGCAATCGACTATTGCCCATGCTGCTGAACGCAAGACGTTCGAAATTGCCATCAATCAAGTCATGAGGAGCATCGCGGGGTCAAATCGAGACAAGGCCATCGGGAGGCTCATCGACTTGGTTGAGCCATTGCTAGAAGATACCGTTCCCAACTCCGTTGACGGCGTACGCGCCGCCTTGCATCCAGGGTCCAAGTGGCAGCAGTGGCTGTTTGACGTCATCGACAAGAGCGACCCTAACGTGCTGCGCACGTTCTTGCTGAACGCAGGCTACGAGTCGGCGTTCAGGGGGCTGCGCACGACGATGGTGAATGCCGACCGCTACAACTGCAACGTCCCTTGGATCATCCTTTTTGACCCGACAAGCGCATGCAACAAGCACTGCGTCGGCTGCTGGGCAGCGGATTACGGCAACTCGCTCAACCTGACGTACGAGGACATGGACCGTCTCGTGACCCAGGGCGCGGAGCTCGGCTGCCATTTCTACATGCTGACGGGCGGGGAGCCGTTGGTGCGCAAGCGTGACGTGCTTCGCCTCGCCGAGGCACATAGGGACTGCGAGTTCAACATCTTCACCAACGCGAGCCTCGTCGACGAGGAGTTCTGCCGGGAGGTCGCGCGGCTTGGGAACATCGTGTTCTCGGTCTCGCTGGAGAGCTACGAGCCCGAGGTCAACGACGGCCGTCGTGGGGACGGATCGTTCGAGGAGGTGATGCGCGCCTTCGACCTCATGCGCTCCTACGGGCTTCTCTTTGGCACGTCAACATGCTACACGCGCGACAACACCGAGCTTGTATCCTCGGACGAGTTCTTTGACCTTCTGGTTGAGAAGGGATGCCGCTGGGCGTGGTACTTCCACTACATGCCCGTGGGAGACGGGGCGAGCGCCGACCTCATGCCCACCTACGAGCAGCGCGAGTACATGCTGCACAGGCTGCGCGAGGTGCGTGGCTTTGAGGGCGGGAAGCCCATCTTTGCTATGGACTTCCAGAATGACGGCGAGTTCGTGGCTGGCTGCATCGCCGGCGGACGCGCGTACTGTCACATCAACGCGCGTGGCGACGTCGAGCCGTGCGTGTTCATCCATTATTCGGGTGCCAACATCAAGGAGCAGAGCCTGCTCGACTGCCTGAGGCAACCGCTCTTCCAGGCCTATCACGATCACTACCCGTGGAACGAGAACCACCTGCGTCCGTGCCCCATGCTTGAGAACCCCGAGGTGCTTCCGCAGATGGTGCGCGAGTCAGGGGCGCACGCGACGGACTACGTGGCCCCCGAGAGCGCCGAGAGCCTCTGCGAGCGCACGACGCCGTACGCGCGGGGCTGGGAGGCTGAGGCGGAGCGGCTTTGGAACGAGCTGCATCCCGAAGGCGGCCAGGACGTCATCGCCGGGGAGGCCGCCCACGAGCGCGCGGCAAGGATAGAGGCACAGGAGCAATCAGAGCACGCTTCCATGGCAAGCTAGGGAAGGCACAGACGGAGTGCGAGGGGGGTGTTCCTATAGTTTTGTCAACCCCTCAGCACGCAGCAGATCGCATGACGTCCCGACATGCCGAAGCGGGCCCTCCTCCTGGAGGGCCCTCT
>CACYTH010000045.1 GCA_902777325.1 uncultured Coriobacteriaceae bacterium | reverse complement strand
AGAAGACCGCCGGGTGCGTCGCGGACGCCCTGGGGGGCGTCCGGGCCATCCTCGGCGCCGACGGGACGCGCCGCGTGTTCCGCGCCGTCCTCACCGACATGTGTTTAGTCAAGCCTCAGTTTCGGGAATGTGCACGCATTTCTTTCGGGTCCGTGCACGAAACTTTTGCGGGTTTGCGCACGGACCCGCCGACCCTGACAGCAACCTCCTAGAACGGGACCTCGCAGCCGCCGAGGTCCGGCGGCGCCGGGGGCTCGGTCGGTCCCAGGTCCTCCGGGTCCGCGACGCACTCGGGGCAGTCGAAGCCCCTGCAGAGCGTCACGACGTCGTGGTGCTCCAGCACCCAGTCGTCGAGGTCCCAGATGGGGCACGCGATACGGCGCGCCTCGATCATTTCCTTCATGTCACTCGCCTCCCTTCCCGAGCATCAGCGAGTTCTCGAGCCTGTGGCTGGGCCCGCCGAACTCGACGAGCCTGCCGTGGTGCACGACCCTGTCGACGATGGCCGCGGCCAGCTTGTCGTCCGCGAACACCGTGCCCCACCTCGAGAACTCCACGTTGGTGGTGAACACCACGCTGCGGCGCTCGTAGCTGTCCGCGATCACCTGGTAGAGCAGGCGCGCGCCGTCCACGTCGAAGGGGACGTAGCCGAACTCGTCGAGTATCAGCAGCCTCGCCCTCGACACGTCGGAGAGCAGCCTGTCGAGGGTCCCGTCGCGCTTGGCGCGCCCCAGCTGGAGCACGAGCTGCGCGGTCTGCCAGAACCTCACGGGCCGGCCGGCGGAGACAGCTGCCATGCCTATCGCGGTCGCCGCATGGGTCTTGCCCCGGCCGGTCTTCCCGAAGAAGACGAGGTCCTCGGCGGCGTCCACGAAGGCCAGCGACCGGAGCTCGTCGACGCCCCAGCCCTCGGGGAACGAGACGTTCGACCAGTCGAAGCCCTCGAGCGACTTGGGCACCGGGAACCGCGCCTGCCTGAGGAGCCGCTCCCTCTTCGACCTGTCCCGATGCGAGAGCTCGGCCTCCAGCATCGCCCGGCACGCGGAGAGCTGCCCCGGGGTTGCGGACCCCAGGAACCCCTCGATGGTGTCGCCCGAGATGAACAGCGCCCTCGCCGCCGCGCGGAAGGCGACTGCCTCCTCGGAGCGGGACTGCCTGCCGCTAGGCTGCATCGTGGCCACCGCCCTCCACGACCCTGAAGGCCCTGTCGTACCCGGCGAGGTCGACCTCCTCGTCGTACTCGACGCGCTCGTCCCCCGACGCCGACCGCGCCGCCGCCAGCGAGACGGTGGCGGCGTCCAGGCCGCCGGTGGCCTCGAGCGCTCGGAGCATGCCCTCGACCGCGTGCCGCCACCCCCTCTGGCCGGCCTCGTCCCGCAGCGTGCGCAGGTCCGCCGCAAGCGCCTGCGGCCCCTCCGAGTCGAGGAACGAGACCAGCTCGCCCGGCAGCGACGACCTCACGACGCTGTCGCGCCAGCCGCCGGGGCGCATGCACAGCAGCCTCAGCTGCAGCGTGGGGTCCGACGAGTCGGTCGGCGCGTCGCCCCACTCGCGCTCGTAGGAGGCCACCAGCTCGCCGCTCTCCCGGTCGACGATCGAGACCGCGAAGGCGCCGAGCGCCACGTTGACCTCCGCGCGGGCGTAGGAGGGGCCGGCCGAGTAGCGGTGGACGCCGCCGACGGTCACCACGCCCTGCTTGTTGCAGCGGCGCGTCTCCCACGCGACGCACGAGAACGCCTGCGGCGGCAGCGGCGAGAGCGCCCAGCGGTCGTCGTCGAACAGCTCGAGCTCGGGCGTGCCGAGGCGCCAGTGGGGCTTGTCGTCGCTCGTGGCCAGGCAGTCCTCGAGCAGGCGCCGGTTGAAGGCGACGACGTCGTGGAAGGAGGGCACGGGCACGAAGATGTTGCGCCTGTGGAAGCCCACCTTGTTCTCCACGTTGCCCTTCTCGTTGCCCGAGTGGGGGTTGGTGAAGGTGTAGTCGAGGCCGTAGTGCGCCGCGAACATGCGGAACAGGGAGCTGGTGCGGACCTCCCCGCAGACCCTGCGCCCGACCTCGGTGGCGTTGTCGAAGACGGCTCGGGCGGGCACGCCCCCGACGAACTCGAAGACGTTGCGCAGCCCCTGGCACACGCACTCGGACGTCTCGCCCCAGAAGACCTGCGTCAGGCCCACGTTGGAGTGCGGGAAGCTCACCGTGAGGTAGTGGCCGCGCGTGAGCACGCCCCTCACCCTGAAGTCCGCCTGCCCGAAGTCGACCTGGCACTCTCCCGGCGACCAGTCGAGCTGCAGGTATCCCTGCGCGTCGCGGGCCTCCGCCTCGGCGGCCATCTCCTCCCTCCTGCGCCTCACGTAGCGCTGCACGGTGGAGTACGACCCCTCGTACCCCTCCTCGTCCCGCAGGCGCACGTACACGCGCACGGCGGTGTGCCGCTGCTTCCTCCAGTACTTCCTGTCGTCGAGCAGCCACGAGTCGATGGTCGACTCGTAGGGCGCCAGCAGATCGCTCTCCGGGCGCCTGGCCCTCGGCGGCTCCGGAGACAGGTCCTCCATGTCCCTGTACTTCCGCACCGTGGGCTCGGAGACGCCGGTGGCGCGCGCGATGTCCGCCACCGTCTCGCCCCTCCTCCACATCCTCCTGATATCCTCAATCTTGTCCACGCCGATCATCCTCTCTTGGCCTCCTTGTGTCGAAAACGGACGCATCGACTAAGGTAGGCCACGTCTACGGGTGGTCGGCGTGCCCATGCACATATGCGAAAGCTTTTCGTGCTCAGACCCGAAAGATCTCGGTGCTCAAACCCGCAACTGAGAGGCTATCAAACACACGTCGCTGCAACGGCTGCCGCCCAGCGGGATGTAGACGTAATCGCGGAAGAAGCTCGAGAGCGAGATGTGCCAGCGCCGCCAGAAGTCCTGGACCGACGAGCACTGGTAGGGATGGTCGAAGTTCTCGAGGTAGTGGAAGCCGATCATGCGGCCCATACCGATGGCCATGTCCGAGTACGCGGAGAAGTCGAGGTAGATCTGGAGCGCGTAGAACAGCATGCCCAGCCAGTAGCCGCTCATGACCTGCGTGGCGAGCGAGGGGCTGCCGATGGGCAGCACGCTGTCGCACACCGACGCGCAGGCGTTGGCGAGCACGCATTTCTTGGCGAGACCGATCGAGAAGCGGCGCACGCCCTCGTAGAGGTCGCGCTCGGAGGCGTGGCGGTGCTCGATCTCATGCGCGACCGTCTCGTAGCGGACGATGGGGCCGGCGATGCACTGGTGGAAGAGCGAGCAGTACAGCAGGAGCTTGCCGTAGTTGCGCTGCGCCGCGATGGTGCCGCGGTACACGTCGACCACGTAGCTGATGAGCTGGAACGTGTAGAACGAGATGCCGATGGGCAGCACGATCTGCGGGATGTCCGCCGGCGCGCCGAAGAGGTTGTGGGTGTTCGTGAGGATCCAGGTCCAGTACTTGAAGTAGCCGAGCAGGCCCAGCAGGCACACGAGTTCGCCGATGAGCCAGACACGGCGCATCGTGCCCTCGGAGGACTCGATGCGAAGAGCGAAGAACCAGCTGGCGAGCGCCTCGAAGCAGATGAGGAGCACGTAGCGCGGACCGCCCCACGCGTAGAAGATGAGCGAGGAGGCGAGGAGCACCGGGTTCTTGAACTTCTCCGGGACGAGCAGGTAGGCTGCGAGATGCACCGGGAAGAAGATGAGCAGGAAGGCAAAGCTCGAGAAAACCATGAAGCGCCCTCCCCTTTCCATGTTTCAGCTGCATACGAGAACCATCATACCATTCGAGAGTCGCGGAAACGGCACGGGGAAGGCATGCTCGGGCGCCTATCTTCGGGCCTTTCTCGTCGAGATGACACATTTGGGATAAAAGCTCGGCGAGAAACTGTCCCAAACGTGTCATCTCGAGAAAGAGGGTGCTGGAAAACCGGCCGGAAAATCATGACCACCCGCATAGCGGGTGGTTTGCTCTTAGGGTGTAACCCTAGGGGCTCCAGGCCAGGGACTCAAGTCCCTGGCCCTCACTCCGTTCAGGCCCGATGGCCCCTTGACTCGTGGCGAGCCGGTGGAACCGGCTACGTCGGCCTACCTTGCAAACGGGTCCTCGTACTCCTTGACGCTCAGCCTGTCCTGGGCGATGTCGGCCCTCTCCTGCTCCCGGATGTACTTCGCGATCGTCGCCTCGTTCAGCCCGACGGTCGACACGTAGTAGCCCTCCGCCCAGAACTTCCTGTTCCCGAACTTGTACTTCAGGTTCGCGTGGCGGTCGAACATGAGGAGCGAGCTCTTCCCCTTAAGGTACCCCATAAAGCTGGACACGCTCAGCTTGGGCGGTATGCTCACCAGCATGTGGACGTGGTCGGGCATCAGGTGCCCCTCGATGATCTCCACGCCCTTCCACTGGCACAGCTGCCTGAGGATCTCCCCCAGGTCCTTCCGGTATTGGTTGTATATCACCTTCCGTCTATACTTTGGTGCGAACACGATGTGGTACTTGCACAGCCACTTCGTGTGCGCGAGGCTGTTGGCCTTCTGGGCCATGGCATCACCTTCCCCCTGGGGCCGGCGACCTGAACAATCACCATCCTAGGGGGAAGGCTTCCTGTTGCATAGCACCTTGCGTCCCCCACCCGCATAGCGGGTGGTTCTTTGTGCCGCGCTACGCGCGGCACAGGGTTGAGGACCCTTGAAAACAACAAAGCCCCGCAGGCTCGCACCTGCGGGGCTTTTCTTTTCGCATCTG
>CACYTH010000044.1 GCA_902777325.1 uncultured Coriobacteriaceae bacterium | reverse complement strand
TACCTGCGACTCATCGGCTTTTGGGAATTAGGTAGTGAAACTGCGTTCCCTAGCTCCCGAACCGAGCGCTCTACCAAGCTGAGCCACGTCCCGTTGCGACCGATAATTCTAGCAGAACTGTGAGCCCACGCCAACCGTCGTTGTTGCGTTTGACCACCAATTTCTCGTTTCCTGCGCATCTTTTGCCACGCGCGCCGCGCACTCGTCGCTCTCGCAGAGCGCAAACACGCAGCTCCCCGACCCGCTGAGCAGTACCGCACGCACTCCCGGCTGTGTCTCCAACCACACGCGCACCTCTGCAGTCACCGGAACCAGACGATTGGCCGCAGGCTCCAGGTTGTTGTACAGGTGCCCTACCACGCCATCCACATCGTGCGCCCGCAGCGCCGCGCACATGGCCTCCGGGCTCGGCGGACAGATGGGCTCCTCGTCAAACGCGCGGTACGCCTCGACCGTCGACACACCCGCATCGGGCCGCACGAGCGCCACTGGCACGCCATCTAGCTCGGGAAACGTCTCCTCAAGCACATCGCCCGCACCAGTGAGGTACGCCGGCGCCATCGTCAGGAAGAACGCCACGTCCGCACCGATGGAACGCGCCACGGCAATAACGCGCTCGTCAAGCGGATCGACATCCCACAGTCGGCACAGGCCGAGCAGCGCCGATGCCGCATCTGACGAGGCGCCACCAAGGCCCGCCTGCGACGGGATGCGCTTCTCCACATGGATGGCATAGCCCTCGCTGCGGCCAAACGCCTCGCACAACGCTCGCGCGGCACGAAATACGGTGTTTCTCTCGGGAGAAACACCGCAATCATCACTCATGGTAAGTGTCAGCGCATCCGCCATACGAATGCGCACTATGTCGCTGAGCCCCACGCCAATCATCACGGAGTCCGCGCGATGATACCCGCGCGCGTCTCGGCCTGAGTGAATGCCCAGATGGAGGTTCAGCTTGGCCGGTGCCAGAATCTCAATGGTCTTGGAAGCCATGACGCTCCGGCGCCAGGCGCCTACTCCTCCACCGTAAAGTCGAGGATGCGCTCGCCGGTATCGGTGTCGTAGATCTCCACCGTGCCCGTGAGCACGTCAACGTACTGGTACGACTGTCGAGCCTTGCGCCCGCGGCGCTCCTCGACCTCGACGACAAAAAGCTGTGGGTGCACGGCAACCAGCGTGCCGGCGCGCTCGACGATGCGCGAGCGACCCATGTTTGCGCGCACCTTGATGCGCGTTCCAGCCATGGCGCCCAGCTCATCGCGAATGACGTCGATCCTGTTAACGGGCGGAATCTCAGTCTCCATCTGACCTCCTGCTCAGGACGCCGCCAAGACACAGAACGCCCCGAATTGTATGTGTAGCTTTTCTACTTTACTACGTGAAGCGTTCGTTCACGAAAGGTTGACAGTCTGTACTCAATGGGCCGCAGAATGGCGCTACACTGCCTGTGTGACACATGCAACAGAAAGGATTCCCATGAACCAACAGCGTGTTGACCGCGTGCTCGCCAAGCTTGGCGAGAAGGGCCTTGAGCAGGCCATTGTCTGCGACCCCCTCTCCATCTGGTACCTCAGCGGCTACTACACCCAACCCTACGAGCGCTTTTTTGCGCTGGTGCTGTCCGCGCGGAGCGGACGGCCGCAGGCCACGCTCTTCTGCAACCGGCTCTTCCCCGACGCGAGCGGATGCTGCGACAACGTCGTCACCTTTGCCGACACCGACAACCCCCTGCCACTGGTGGCTGCGGCCTGCGACCCCACCGTTGCGCTGGGGGTGGACAAGGACCTCGCGGCACGTTGGCTGCTGCCCCTCATGGACGCGGGCGCTGCGGCGGGCTTTGTGCTGGCCTCCGACGTGGTGGACGGCGTGCGCTCGATCAAGGACGAGGACGAGAAGGACCTCATGCGCAAGGCGAGCCTCATCAACGACAAGGCCATGGAGTGGCTGGCGGCGCAGGTGCGCGAGGGCGTGACCGAGGAGGAGATCGCCTCCGGGCTGCTCGGCGAGTATCGCCGCCTCGGTGCGCAGGACCACTCCTTCACGCCCATCGTCAGCTTTGGCGCCAACGCGGCTGACCCGCATCACGAGCCCGACGGCACCGTCTTCCACAAGGGTGACATGGTGCTGTTTGACGTGGGCTGCAAGTATGACTGGTACTGCTCCGACATGACGCGCACCTTCTTTACGGCCGAGCCGACCGACCACCAGCGCGAGGTCTACGAGACGGTGCGCCGCGCCAACGAGGCCGCGGAGGCCATCGTGCGGCCAGGCGTCACCTTTGCCGAGATCGACCTCACCGCGCGCCACATCATCGAGGAGGTCGGCTACGGCCAGTACTTCACGCACCGTCTGGGGCATCAGATCGGCCTGGTGGACCACGAGCCCGGCGACGTCAGCGCCACCCACGACGAGCCCGTGCAGGTGGGGCAGATCTTCTCGATCGAGCCGGGCATCTATATCGAGGGGGACGTGGGCGTGCGCATCGAGGACCTGGTGATCGTCACCGAGGACGGTTGCGAGGTGCTCAACCACTACCCCCACGACGCGCGCATCCTTGAGGTCTAAGCCGGTGACACACTTGCTCCGTGGGAGTTCGTGTGTCACTTCGCGAAGTGACACACGAACTCCCACGGAGCAAGTGTGTCACATCGGGGGCTAAGCCTGAAGCTTGGCCACCAGGTCGTCCAGCGCGCGGCGACGGTGGCTGATGGCGTTCTTCTCCTCGGGGACGAGCTCGGCCATGCGCTTGCCGGGGATGTCCTCCAGGTTGAACAGTGGGTCGTAGCCAAAGCCGTTGGTGCCGCGCAGGTCGTGGGCAATCGTGCCCTCGCAGTCGCCATTGCCGGCAAGAATCTCCTCGCCGTCCTCGTCGCGCGAGACGAGCACCACCGTGGAGTGGAAGCGGGCCGTGCGCTCGTCGTCGGGCACATCGGCCATCTGCGCGAGAAGCTTCTCGTTGTTGGCGGCGTCGTTGCCGTGCTCGCCAGCCCAGCGCGCGGAGTGGATGCCGGGGTCGCCGCCGAGCGCGTCCACGCAGAGGCCCGAGTCGTCGGCCACGGCCATGGCCAGGCCGGTCTCGTCCAGCGCCGCCTGCGCCTTGATCAGGGCGTTGTCGTAGAAGGTCTCGCCGTCCTCCACCGGATCGGGGAAGTCGCCGAGGTCACCCAGCGCGACAAAGGCAAAGCCCTCCATGACCTGCCCGAGAATCGCCTCGATCTCGGTCAGCTTGTGAGCGTTGCCCGTGGCCACGACCACGGTGCGCACGGGGTCGAGCGTGCTGATATCGATGGTTGCCATCGTGTTCCTCCTTGTTTGCGCGGCGGCTGCTCGCCGCCGGTGACTATCGTGCCACGGCCTCCGCCTGTAGACGGATGAGGTCGGCAATGCCCGCCTGGCCCAGGTCGAGCAGGGCGTTCAGCTGGTCGCGGTCGAAGGGCGTCTTCTCGCCCGTGCCCTGCACCTCGATGATGCGTCCGTCAGCCGTGCCGACCAGGTTCATGTCCACCTGGGCATGGCTGTCCTCGGGGTAGTCGAGGTCGAGCATCAGCAGGCCGTCCACCTCGCCCATGGAGACGGCGGCCACTTGCCCGGTGATGGGCATGCGGTGGATGCGGTCGCGCTCGACCCAGCTGCGCAGCGCCTCGTGCAGCGCCACCCAGGCGCCGGTGATGGATGCGGTACGCGTGCCACCGTCGGCCTGGATCACGTCGCAGTCGCAGGTGACGGTGAGCTCGCCAAGTTTGCGCAGGTCAACCACCGTGCGCAGGCTACGGCCGATGAGCCGCTCGATCTCCATCGAGCGTCCCTTGCGGCCGCGCTGCTCGCGCGGGGTCCGGCGGTTGGTGGAGGCCGGGAGCATGGCGTACTCCGCGGTCACCCAGCCGGCCTTCTGGCCGCGGCGCCACTGGGGCACGGCCTCCTCGATCGTGGCCGTGCAGAGCACGCGAGTGTCACCAAACTCCGCCAGGCACGAGCCGTCGGCGTTCTTCATCACGCCCGGCGTCAGCTTCACGGGCCTCATCTGGTCGAGCGCGCGTCCGTACGAACGCTCGCGCTGAGTGTCAGCCATGTGCTTCTCCTTCTCAAAACCGCAGGTTGATGGTGCGGTTTGCGTTAGTCCACGTACTTTGCGACCTCGCGCTCAAAGATGGCGCCGTCGGTCTCGCAGGGCACAAAGCGGTCTCCCTCATGCTGGCGCGTCTCGTCGCCCTTTGCAAGCAGGCAGACCACGGCGCCCTCCTTGGCGGCAAAGGCCGCCTCCGTGGCGCGGGCGATGGCGGCCGGACGGTCGCAGATCACCTCGAAGTCCTGGCCCTCCGGCGTGTTGGACGCCAGCTCGGCGCAGATGTCCTCCGTGCGCTCGTGCGCCGGGTCCTCCTCGGTGTAGATGATGAGGTCGGCCCACTTGGAGGCCTCGCGCGGTAGCTCGCGGCGACGCTCCTGGGCCTTGTCGCCCGGCGCGCCAAACAGCGCGATGATCTTGCGTCCGGCAAACTCCTCGCGCACGGACGCAAAGAAGCGCTGGTAGGAGAGCTTGTTGTGGGCATAGTCGACAAGCGCGCACACGCTCGGGTTGGAGGTCTCGATCAGCTCCATGCGCCCCGGGACACGCACGTGGGCGAGGCCCGCAGCGATGAGCTCGTCGTCCACGCCCGCCAGCTCGCACATGGCGATGGCCGCCAGCGCGTTGTCCACGTTGAAGAGGCCAGGCATGGAAATGCACATCTTGCGCTCGCCGCGCTCGCTGTGCACCACAAAGGAGACCTTGCCCAGCTCGGAGGTGATGCCGCTCGCCCAGATGTCGGCGTCCTCGGCACCCGTAGCCGAGAAGGTGACGACCTTCTCGCAGGTCTCGGCGCGAGCCAGCACCTCTGCGGCATGGTCCATGTCGAGGTTGATCACGGCTGCGCGCGCTTGGTCAAAGATGCGCAGCTTGCTCTCGAAGTAGTCCTCGAAGTCAGGGTGCTCGAGCGGAGAGATGTGGTCGCGGCCGATGTTGAGGAAGCAAGCCACGTCAATGCCCAGGCCGACCACGCGATCGTACTTGAGCGCCTGGCTGGAGACCTCCATCACCATGCATGGCAGGCCGCTGTCGCGCGTGTTGGCGAGGTGCCGCCAGAGGTCCGGTGCCTCGGGCGTGGTGTTGACGCTCTCAAAGCCCTCGACGCCGTCATAGGTGTCGATGGAGCCCATGATGCCGCAACCACTGCCCTGCTCGCTACCGTCCAGAATGGTGCGCAGCATGTAGGCGACGGTCGACTTGCCCTTGGTACCGGTGATGCCCAGGACGGAGATGGCGCGGTCGGGATGGCCCCAGGCCTCGGACGAGACGAGCGCCATCGCGCGGCGGATGTCGGTGACGACAAGGGCCGGCGTGGCAGGGCAGGCCTCCGCGAGCGAAGGTACGAGCGTCTCGTCGCAGAGGTAGGCTACGGCGCCTGCGCTCACGGCGGAAGTGAGGTACGCGGGCTTGAAGGCCGCACCCTTGCAGACGAACACGTGGCCCTCGGTGGCGACACGCGAGTCACAGTCCGCGCCACTGACCGGCACGTGCTGGGCGGGGTCCACGTGATCCGCGCGCACAAGCAGGCCCTCTGCGCGCAGTAGCTCGATGATGGATAGAAGCGTGGTGTGTGCAGGCCTGGTGCCTGCGGCATGTGAGGTATTCATGGGTCAAAGTATAGGCAATGGTTGCAGCGCCACGACACGTGGGCGGCGCAGCCACACAGCTGTGATAGAATTCATGCGCACGGGCGATTGGCGCAGTTGGTGGCGCAGGTCCCTTACAAGGACAAGGTCGGCGGTTCGAGTCCGTCATCGCCCACCAGAGAATACGAGCTCCCAGCGATGGGGGCTTTTCTTTTTGGTTGAGTCACCATGGACTCGAACCGCGAGGTCGCAACAGGCCGGTGGCCTGTTGCGGGCTGAGGGCTTTAGCCCGAAGCCTACGAGCGTTCCGCGAAGCGGGACGCGGGAGTCCGTCATCGCCCACCAGAGAATACGAGGGTTATAGGACAAAATGTGTGTCCGTTTGACCCCCGTTTAGACCCATCCACCTGCGCAAACACGCCTCTCAAAGTTGGTCGCCGACAACTTTGAGG
>CACYTH010000043.1 GCA_902777325.1 uncultured Coriobacteriaceae bacterium | reverse complement strand
CGGATGGCCCTCTGCCCCTGCCTCTGCCGAAGGCCCGGGGGGTGTTGCCACCGGAGGGAGGACGGCCCGCCTGAGGCGACTGATAGGAACCTGCCGGAACCTTTGTTTCTCGGCTCGGTAATGTGGGTGTCGCGGGCAGGCCTCCGGACGGCCGACTTGGCTAGGAGGATACACCATGCAGTCATTCGAGGGGCCGTGCGACGCCTACGCGGGCTTCGACGTGGGCAAGCTCTCCCACAGGGCGTGCTGCGTGCTGGCCGGGGGCGCGGTCGCCTTCAACGTCGGGGTGGCCAACGACGAGGCCGCTATCGACCGCGTGCTCGCCGAGGCCGCCGCGCACGGGCGCTCGCTCGCCGTGGTCGACCAGCGCCGCAACATCGGCACGACGGTCGTGAGGCGCGCGAGGGCCGCCGGCGTCGAGGTCGCCTACCTGCCCGGCATCGGCGTCGTCGCTGTTCCCGGGCGACGCGAAGACCGACGAGCGGGACGCCGAGGTGATCGCGCGGACGGCCATGGGCGTGCCGCAGGCGCTCAGGCCGGTGCCGGAGGAGGGGACGCTCGATTCAGTCGCCGTTGATGACCACGTCGCCGGTGATCATGCCCACGTTCTCGCGGCCCAGCACGTCCACCAGGTCGAAGAATTTCTCGCTCACCAGCGCCTTAATGGGCGCGGTGTAGTAGGCGCGCTCGCCGGCGCACAGCGCCATGAAGCAGAGTCCCAGCGCCACCAGGCTCTTGCCCGAGCCGGTCGGGGTGCCCAGCACCACGTGCGAGCCCAGCGCCAGGTCCATGAGGGCCTCCTCCTGGTGGTTCCACGGCTCGATGCCGCGGGCCGCGCACCAGTCCAGATAGCGCTCGAGCGCCTCGTCGGCGGGCAGGGGGAAGTCGTCATCGTCGGCATAGGGCGCCATCAGGGCGAGCGAGGCGTAGGCAAAGGGATCGTCGAGGGCCTCGCGGAGGGCGGCGGTGTCAGTCATGGGCATCCTTCTGGTCGTTTGGTGTCGGCACCATCATAGGCCAGGCGGCGACGCCGCGGCGGCAAGGGCGAGGCGGGATGCCGCGCGCATGGCTGCTATGCTGGAGGCGCCAGAGTCACCTCGCGACGGGGAGGCACCATGCCAGCGACGGACGTCAGCTCAACGCAGCCCTCCGACCTCGAGCGGCTGCTCGCGGAGCCCTACTGGGTCATCGACCTGCTTCCCGCGCAGGTCCCCGCCGACTCGCCCGGCCAGTTCTTTGGAGTCGAGCGGCACCTCCTCGCCAGCCCCTGGCACCGGAGGCTCCGCCGCAGCTTTGCCGAGGTGCTGCTCAAGCTCAATTGCTACCACGACCTCGTGGTCTACCGCGGGGAGCGCCCGCGCGGACGGGCCAACCCCAGCCCGCGGAAGCTCGAGCGGTGGGTGCGCGCCAACCGCGAGACGCTCGCCATCCACCTCACGTCGGCCGACGCCCTCGTCACGATCGACACGGACGCCACCAACATGACGCTCTACCACCCCTCGCCTGCGCTCCTGGAGCTGGTGCGGGCCGTCGCCGCCGCGAGCGGGCTCTTCGTGTGGCAGCCCTGACCCCGCCGGGTGCGGTGCGGCCGCCTGCGCTCCCGCGCGGCGGCCGCAGGGTCCCTACTCGCCGGCAACCGCGGCACGCAGCTCGTCCACGCGGTTGGTCGCCTCCCAGGTGAAGTCGGGGTCGTTGCGGCCAAAGTGCCCGTAGGCGGCCGTCTTCTCAAAGATGGGCCGACGCAGGCGCAGGTCGCGGATGATGGCGCCCGGACGCAGGTCAAACACCGTGCGCACGGCGTCGGTGATGACGTCCTCCCCCACCGTGGCCGTCCCAAAGGTGTCGACCATCACCGAGAGCGGGTGGCTCACGCCGATGGCGTAGGCCAGCTGCACCTCGCAGCGCCGCGCCAGGCCGGCGGCCACGACGTTCTTGGCCACCCAGCGCGCGGCATAGGCGGCGGAGCGGTCCACCTTGGTGCAGTCCTTGCCGCTGAAGGCGCCGCCGCCATGACGGCCCATGCCGCCGTAGGTGTCCACCACGATCTTGCGGCCCGTGAGGCCGGTGTCGCCCATGGGGCCGCCCACCACAAAGCGGCCGGTGGGGTTCACGTAGATCTCGGCGTTGTCCCAGGCGATGCCGGCCTGGTCGAGCACCGGCCCGATCACCAGCTCGACCATGGCGCTGCGGATGACGCCCATGTCCTCGACGGTGGGGTCGTGCTGGGTGGAGACGACCACCGCGGTGACCTCCACCGGCTCGTCGTCCTCGTAGCGCACCGTCACCTGGGTCTTGCCGTCGGGGCGCAGGTAGGGCAGCGTGCCGCTCTTGCGCACCTGCGCGAGCCGCAGCGCCATGTTCTGGGCGAGGTAGGCGGGCATGGGCATGAGGGTGTCGGTCTCGTCGGACGCATAGCCGAACATCATGCCCTGGTCGCCGGCGCCGATGAGGTCGAGCGGGTCGGTGGTTCGGCCGGCCTGCGTGTCGTAGCTCTGGTCCACGCCCTGCGCGATGTCGGGGCTCTGCTCGTGGATCATGTTGATGACGCCGCAGGTCTCGCAGTCAAAGCCAAACTTGGCGCGGTCGTAGCCGATGCGGCGCACGGTGTCGCGGGCGATCTTCTGCACGTCCACGTAGGCCTGCGTGCGGATCTCGCCCGCCACGATGATGGTGCCGGTGGTCACGAAGGTCTCGCAGGCGCAGCGCACGTTGTCCACGCACGCGGGCACGCCGGTGGGTGAGATGTAGCCCTCGGCCTCAAGCCGGGCCTCCTTGGCCAGGATGGCGTCGAGGATGGCGTCGGAGATCTGGTCGCACATCTTGTCGGGATGGCCTTCGGTCACCGACTCCGAGGTAAAGAGATAGTTGCGTCCTGCCATGGGTCTCCCCTTTCTGCCCGCATTGCGGGCGTTGAGGGGGCATGAAAAAGCCCCCGTGCCATCAGGGGGCTCACAGTTGGCGCTTGAGAACTCCCCCGTCTTCCAGGCCACCTGTTCTGGCCTGCCGAGATTTGGCACCGTTCCTCCCCCATGGAGTTGGTTGCCGGAGCGTCATCGGGCTCGGTCCCTCGGCTCTATGCGCCCTCGCGGACGCCTCTTGACGAGCTGTCCCTAGGGTATGCGATGACGGTCGGGATGGCAAGCCCATGGAACAGCGCTCCGGCGGCATCTGCCCTCCCTTGCCCCAGATTGCCAAGACTGTCGGTAAACACGACATAATCGCTGGTTTGTATAATGAAACGACCTCTAGCCACGGATACCGTTGGTGCGGAGACAATCCCCTAGAGATACGAGGCGCCGACCCATGGCAATACTCGACCAGCTCAAGGCAAAGGCAATCACCACTGCAGTGGACATGGCAATCGACCTGCTCTACGAGGACTTCGACGGAGGCCTTCCCAAGGTTCGTTCCGCACTCAACAGGTTCGTAGGCTCGGGTGACGAGACCAACGACGAGCAGTTGCGTCTCTTCAACATGGTGATGGACTACCTCGAGACACCGGGCAACAACTGGCGACGGCTCGTTCAGAACGTCATCGCCAATGTCGACCGCGACGTGACGCGAACCTTCGTCATCAACTTTTTCGTGAACTCCGTCACCATCGGTGGGCCGCGCCAGCGCGAGGTACGCGAGAAATACCAGTGCAACAGCCCCTGGGCCATCCTCATGGATCCCACCACGGCATGCAACCTGCACTGCACCGGCTGCTGGGCAGCCAACTACACCGACAAGAAGCAGAAGTCGCTCACCTATGACGAACTCGACTCCATCGTCACACAGGGCAAGGACCTCGGAACCTACATCTATCTCTACACAGGCGGGGAGCCCATGCTGCGCAAGAAGGACATCATCCGCCTCTGCGAGAGACATCCCGACTGCTTCTTCTCGGCGTTCACCAACGGGACCCTCATAGACGAGAAGTTCGCCGACGAGATGCTGCGAGTGAAGAACTTCATGCCTGCCTTCTCGATCGAGGGCTTCAGAGAGGCAACCGACGCCCGTCGTGGCGAGGGGACCTTCGACAAGGTGGTGCGCGCCATGGACCTGCTCCGCGAGCGCAGGCTGCCCTTTGGTGCCTCCATCTGCTATACCAGCCAGAACTATGAGAGCGTCACCAGCGACGAGTTCGTTCGGTTCCTCGTGGACAAGGGCACGCTCTTCGCATGGATCTTCACGTACATGCCGGTTGGCCAGGGCGCGCCCGTCGAGCTCCTGGCAACGCCCGAGCAGCGTGCGGGCATGTGGCACAAGGTTCGCGAGAACTGGCGCAAGAACGAGCCCATCTTCTTCGCCGACTTCTGGAACGACGGCGAATACACCGGCGGCTGCATCGCCGGCGCCCGTCGCTATCTGCACATCAACGCGGGTGGCGACCTCGAGCCCTGCGCGTTCATCCACTATTCCGACGCCAACGTACGCGAGAAGAGCCTACTCGAATGCTACCAAAGCAAGTTCTTCAAGAGCTACCGCGCCAACCAGCCGTTCAACGAGAACATGCTGCGCCCGTGCCCGCTGCTAGACAACCCTGGAAAGCTCTCCCAGATGGTGCACGAGACCGGCGCGGTCTCGACCGACTACACCCATCCCGAAGACGTGGACGAGCTCGAGGCAAAGACCCGAGAGGTTGCCGCCGCATGGGCCGAGGCCAGCGAGTCCCTGTGGGCGCTCTCACCCAAGAAGGCGCTCTCGGACAGACTCGTTGCCGAAGGCAAGTCCCCGACCGACTGGGTAAAACCATAGGGACGCACGCGCTGCGCCATGCCGTTAGCCACATGGGCCACGACGTTCGAGTGGAGACCAGATGTCCAGTTCTGCCATCACCAAGCGCGCAATAGCCTCAGCGTTCGAGGAGCTCCTCGAGGTCACCCCGCTCGAGCAGATAACCGTATCGGCTATCGCCGAACGGACAGGGATCAACCGCCAGACGTTCTACTACCACTTTCATGACATCCACGAACTGATCATTTGGATCTACCGGAACGGAATCGAACAGGCGCTCAGCTCTACCGAATCGTCCGGCGACATGCACACCGCCCTCCTCGCATGCCTTCGAGGACTCAAGGCCAAGCGCGACTTTGTCGTGCGCACCGCGCACGGCTTCGGCACCCCCTATGCCTATCGGTTCGCATACGATGAGGTAAAGGCTTCACCAGGCCAATAATCGAAAGAATGGCCGGAGATCTCGAAATCGCGAGCGATGACCTCGACCTCGTCACGCGATTCTACACCGTGGGCCTGGTCGGGACCGTATACACCTGGATCTCGGACGGCATGCACGAGGCACCCGAGCGCCTGACCGAACGCATCCTTCTCATGCTTGACGGCACGTTGGAGGGTTCGCTCAGGCGCCTCTCCCGGAACCCCGATGGTAAGACGCCGAACTCATCCTACGAGCTCCACGGTTAGATCGTAACTGCATGCGTCCCCCACGAAAGGTCAGTGCCATGAACTGCGTCGTAATGAGCGACTCCACCTGTGACTTCTCTGCCCCCCAGGCCAAGCTTGAGGACGTCCGCATCATACCCTTCCACTACGAGGACGCGGCAGGCCGACTCAGGGGGGACGACGACCTCTTCACCTCTCTGGGCGCACACGAATTCTACGACCTCATCCGCTCGGGGGCGCAGCTCTTCACCTCGCAGCCCTCGCAGCTCGAGTTCGAGGAAGCCTTCACGGAGGTTCTCGATGCAGGCGACGAGGCCGTGCTCTTCTGCATCTCAAGCGGCATATCTGGCGGCTACGAGGGGGCCCTCATGGCGCTCTCGCGCGTGGAGCAGGAGCACCCCGAGGCGGCCGGCCGCATCCACGTGGTCAACACCTACCTCGCCTCCACTCCCATGCACCTGCTCGTGCACGAGGCCTGCAGGAAGCGGGACGAGGGCCTTTCGGCCGCCCAGATCGCCGACTGGGCAAGGGAGGCGCGCTGGTCTGCCCAGACGCTCTTCATGGTCGACAACCTCGCGTCTCTGCACCGAGGCGGGCGCGTCCCCAAGACGGTTGCCGTCGCGGGCGACAAGCTCAACGTAAAGCCGCTCCTCACCTTCTCGCTCACGGGAGAGCTGGGCATCGTCGGCGTGGCTCGAGGCCGCAAGAAGGGTCTTGCCAAGCTCGTGGACTACTTCAGGCGGGGCTGCGCCAAGGACGGAGGCAATCTGGTGGTGGCCATCGGTGACGCCGATGCGCGCGAAGACGGCAACGCCCTTGCCGAGCGCATCAAGGAGCAGTTTCCTGGGGCGCGCACCCTGCGCTCGACCATTGGCCCCACCATAGGATGCCATGTGGGACCAGGCATGGTGTCGTGTTGCTTCTGGGGAGAGGATCGCCGCAGCGCATAGGGGTTGCCGCGAAGCACGCGGCGCACCCACGATAACGAGTCGACCACTGTGAAGGCGCGTCCAAGGGGAGTGGGTCGCCCCGCACACCCCTACGCCATGACCCCCTGCGTCACCAGGTCCATGAGCTCGGTCGAGAAGGCCGGCGCATCGAAGGCATCGCCCTGTTCGCGAATTCGCCTGAAGGCGGCGAAGAGGAACGCTCCGCAAACGGCAGACGAGAAGAGCCGCAGGTCGACCCCCTCACGCACCTCCCCGGCGGCACGGGCGCGCTCGAGCTGGCCCTCGACGATGGACGAGATTCCGTCGATGCGCGTCTCGAGGCGCTCGATGGCCCCAGTCGTCCCCGCCAGCTCGGTCGCGAGGGCGACGATGACCGTGCCACCGCGCTTTGAGGGCGCCCGCAGGCTCGAGGCGCAGCGCTGCGACCTGCTGCGCGACCGCACGCACTGCGTCAACAGGCTCAGGGCGCTGCTGCTCGAGTCGAACCCG
>CACYTH010000042.1 GCA_902777325.1 uncultured Coriobacteriaceae bacterium | reverse complement strand
GTGCTCGGCGTTGTCCTCGAACAGGGAGTTGTTCCACGCGGGACCATGGCCCTCGGCGTTGGTGGTGTAGGGGCTGGTGGCAGCCGGGTTGCCCCAGATGGAGGAGCAGCCGGTAGCGTTGGAGATGAACATGCGGTCGCCGGCGACCTGGGTCACGAGGCGAGCGTATGCGGTCTCGGCGCAGCCTGCGCAGGAGCCGGAGAACTCAAGCAGCGGCTTCTTGAACTGGATGCCCTTGACGTTGTTGGCGATGGTCTCGGGCTTCTCGGTGATGTTGGCGACGGCGTAGTCGAAGGCCTCCTGCTGGGCAAGCTCCTCCTCCTGGCCGACCATGGTGAGGGCACCACGCGGGCAGACGCCGGCGCAGACGCCGCAGCCCATGCAGTCGAGCGGGCTGATGGCGAGGGTGTAGACCATGTCGGGGAACTTCTTGGCGGGAGCCAGCGGGATGGTGCGCATGGACTCGGGTGCGGCGGCAGCCTCATCGGCGTTCAGAGCGAACGGACGGATGGTGGCGTGCGGGCAGACGTTGGCGCAGTTGTTGCACTGGATGCACTTGGACTCGTCCCAACGCGGCACGAAGACGGCAACGCCGCGCTTCTCGTAGGCGGAGGCGCCGAGCTCGAACTGGCCGTCGGCGATGTCCTTGAAGTCGGAGACCTTGAGGCTGTAGCCGTCCATCATGTCGATCGGGTGCAGGAGCTGCTTGACCTGCTTGACGATGGCCTCGCGACCCTCGAGGGTCAGGACGGTCGGCTCGTCGGTAGCGGTCTTCCAGCTCTCGGGGATCTCGATCTCCTGGAACGCGGTGGCGCCGGCATCGATTGCCTTCCAGTTGGCCTCGACGATGGCCTGGCCCTTCTTGGCGTAGGAGTGCTCGGCCGCGTCCTTCATGTACTGGATGGCCTCCTCGGCGGGAAGGACCTTGGCCAGTGCGAAGAAGGCGGACTGGAGGATGGTGTTGGTGCGCTTGCCCATGCCAACCTGGAGCGCCAGGTCGATGGCGTTGATCAGGTAGACGTGGATGTCGTTGTTGGCGATGTAGCGCTTGGCAGCGGCGTTGAGGTGCTTATCGAGCTCCTCGAGGTTCCACTGGCAGTTGATCAGGAAGGTGCCGCCGGGCTTGACGTCGCGGACCATCTTGAAGCCCTTGGTGATGTAGGACGGGTTGTGGCAAGCCACGAAGTCGGCCTTGGTCACGTAGTAGGGCGAGCGGATGGGGCTGTCACCGAAGCGCAGGTGGCTGATAGTCACGCCGCCGGTCTTCTTGGAGTCGTACTGGAAGTACGCCTGGATGTACTTGTCGGTGTGGTCGCCGATGATCTTGATGGAGTTCTTGTTGGCGCCCACGGTACCGTCGCCGCCGATGCCCCAGAACTTGCACTCGATGGTGGAGGGGTCTGCGGTGTTGGGGACATCCTCCATCTCCTCGAGGGAGAGGTTGGTGACGTCGTCCACGATGCCGATGGTGAACTCGCGCTTGGGGTTGGACTTGGCCAGCTCGGCGAAGACAGCAAAGGCGGACGCGGGAGGCGTGTCCTTGGAGCCGAGGCCGTAACGGCCGCCGATGACCTTGAGGCCGGTGATGCCAGCCTCGAAGAGGGAGGTGATGACATCCTGGTAGAGGGGCTCACCGATGGAGCCGGGCTCCTTGGTGCGGTCGAGAACGGCGATGGCCTCGACCCTCTTGGGCAGTGCGGCGATGAAGTGCTCCACCGACCACGGACGATACAGACGGACCTTGACCAGGCCGACCTTCTCGCCGTGAGCGTTGAGGTAGTCGACAACCTCCTCGAGGGTGTCGCAGAAGGAGCCCATGCAGATGACGACGCGGGTGGCGTCATCGGCGCCGTAGTAGTCGAACAGGTGATAGCTGGTGCCGAGCTTCTCGTTCACCTTGTTCATGTAGTCCTCGACGACTGCCGGCAGCGCGTTGTAAGCCTCGTTGCAGGCCTCGCGATGCTGGAAGAAGGTGTCGTCGTTCTCGTGGGAGCCACGGGCATGCGGATGCTCGGGGTTCAGGGCGTGGTCACGGAATGCCTGGACGGCCTCCATGTCGCACAGCTCGGCGAGATCGTTGTAGTCCCAGAGGGCGACCTTCTGGATCTCGTGGGAGGTGCGGAAGCCGTCGAAGAAGTTGATGAACGGCACGCGACCCTTGATGGCGGACAGATGAGCGACGGCCGAGAGGTCCATGACCTCCTGGACGCTACCCTCGGCGAGCATGGCGAAACCGGTCTGGCGGCAGGCCATGACGTCGGAGTGATCACCAAAGATGTTCAGCGCGTGGGACGCCACGGTACGGGCGGACACGTGGAACACGGAGGGCAGGCCCTCGCCGGCGATCTTGTACATGTTGGGGATCATCAGAAGCAGGCCCTGGGACGCCGTGTAGGTGGTGGTGATGGCGCCAGCGCCCAGCGAGCCGTGGACGGCACCGGCGGCGCCAGCCTCGGACTCCATCTCGACAACCTTGACAGGCCTGCCGAAGATGTTCTTCTGGCCCTGAGCTGCCCACTGGTCGACGTAGTCGGCCATGGGGCTGGACGGGGTGATCGGGTAGATGCCCGCCACCTCGGTAAACGCATACGACACGTACGCCGCGGCGTTGTTACCGTCCATGGACTTGAATTTTCTCGCCATATCCTCTCCTTATCAGATCCTTCTGGGCGGATGAGCCCAGTACTTCCCCTTGCGTCTATGCGGGGCGGTCCCTCTCCTTACCGCCCCGGCCGAAACGTGCGCGGGACGCACGATTGGCCACTATTAGTGATAGCGCATACACACTCCATTATCGCCCAAACACAATGCATTCGCACGAATAATTCGGGCGTAGAATACCCCAATCTAAGTAGGATTTATCGCCTGCCGGGCTCGTGCCCTGCAGGCGGCGGGCGTCGCGCATCTAACGCCGCTCGAGAAGGCGCTGGTAGCCCTGTGCCAAACGCCTGCCAAAGGGTCCCGCAGCATCCATAGCGGGCACGACGCCGTGCTCGTCGGACACCAAAAACACCTCAGAGCAGTCTATCGCCTCGTTGGCCACCGCCTCGACCAGTCCTTCCTTGATGCGCACGTCCATGCCCAGCGTCTGCGAGAGCTGCAGGACCAGCGAGGCCGCGCCCGACGACCCCTTGCGGCAGACGGGATCCCACAGGAGACCGTCCCCGCACATCGCCCAGAGCGTCTCGGGCGCCACGCCCGTCTGCTCCGCCTCCGTGGCAGAGCGCTCGGCACGGTGTACGAGAGACATGAGCGACACGTCCTCCAGCGGCGCAAAGGGCCCGACCGTCATGGCCGCGCGCCCCTGCTTGTCCACGATGAGCATGAGGACTCCGTTGGGATGCTCCGCGGACCCTTGCTCGAGGGTCCACTCTATGTGCTGCTTTGCCCACGCCACGAGCTCCGTGGAGACCGGCGCCCCGTTGACCGTGCGCGCGAGCAGCGCTCGCATGTGGCGATTCTCAAGAGGAAGGCGCCTGTTGGCCAGTCGCCAACGGCATACCAGCGCCGGCTCGCCCAGCTCGAAGCCCTCCATGTCGGTTATGGCGTCACGTCCCATAGGCACCCCCGTTCTTGCGTGACCGATAGGTTACTCCCCCGACCGCGCCCGGGCAAATCTCAGAAAGTGACACATTTGCTCCGTGGGAGTTGGTGTGTCATTCAGGACGTGACACACCAACTCCCACGGAGCAAATGTGTCACGCGACGAGAATGGGGCCGCAGCGCGTGGCTGCGGCCCCGGAGAGAGGAGTATAGCCTCGGTATTACATGTGGATGCGAGTGCCAGAGAGGCCGGCGATGGCCTCGGCGGCCTTCTCGAGGCTGCCGATGATGCAGGTGCGGCCCGGACGGCTCTCGACGAACTTGATGGCAGCGCGCACCTTGGGCTCCATGGAGCCCTTGCCAAACTGGCCGGCGTCGGCGTACTCGCGAGCCTGCTCGGCAGTGATGTCGGTGAGGTCCTGCTGGTCGGGCTTGCCAAAGTTGATGGCAACGTGATCGACGGCGGTCAGCAGCACCAACATGTCGGCGCGGCAGTCCTCGGCGAGCAGCTCGCCAGCCATGTCCTTGTCGATGACGGCCGCAACGCCCTTGTAGGCGCCCTTGTCGTTGTAGTCGCGCACGACGGGCACGCCGCCGCCACCGCAGGCGATGACGATGAACTCGTCGTCGAGCAGGTTGATGATGGAGTCAGCCTCGACGATCTTGCGGGGGATGGGGCTGGCGACGACGCGGCGATAGCCACGGCCGGAGTCCTCGACGAGCGTCCAGTCGGGATGCTCTGCCTTCTCGGAAGCGGCCTGCTCCTCGGTCATGAAGACGCCGATGGGCTTGGTGGGGTTGAGGAACGCGGGATCGTCGGGGTCGACCTCGATCTGGGTGATGACGGTGGCAACGTGCCAACGCTTGTAAGCCTTGTGCATGGCAACGCCGATGGCCTGCTGCAGGTGATAGCCGATGTAGCCCTGGCTCATGGCGCCGCACTCGGGCAGGTCGATCTTGGGGTACTTGGGGTCAACGCCGTTGGCGGTGGCAAAGGCGTTCTGGATCATGCCAACCTGGGGGCCATTGCCGTGGGTAATGATGATCTCGTTACCCATCTCGATGACCTTGAGCAGCGTGGGAGCTGCATCGCGGACGCGCTTGATCTGCTCCTCGGGGGTGTCACCAAGGGCGTTACCGCCCAGTGCGATAACAACGCGATCGGGGGACTCGAACTTGGCCATGGTCTCTCTCCATTCTGTGGTCTGCTGGCTGCTGCATGACAACTACGAATAGTCCTGCACCTTCTATGCTATGACTATTGAAAACCTTAAGATATTGGATTCTGCCAGCGGTCTATTTTTTGTTTTCAAAGGTAGTTTAGTTTGGTTGAGTTTACTCTTACGGATAAATATGCAATTTTATTGATAGAATTGCATAGCTGAGAGCATAGCGAATCACGTGTCAACTGCAATCAACCGTCGCATAAGCCCTACCATGGAACGCATGGACAAACTTGGGAACATACAGGGGTCACAGATCGTGGGTCGCTTTGCCCCCACGCCCTCTGGACGCATGCATTTGGGCAACGTTTTCTCGTGCCTGATGGCCTGGCTTGGCGCCAGGTCCGCAGGCGGACGGATGATTCTGCGCATCGAGGATCTCGACCAGCGCGCACAGAGGCCCGAGCATGCCGACCTGCTTATGCACGACCTTGCATGGCTTGGCCTCGATTGGGACGACGGCCCCTTTTACCAGAGCAAACGTTCCGAGGTTTATATAGATGCGCTGTCCACGCTCGAGGAGCAGGGCCTTGTGTACCCCTGCTTCTGCACCCGCCAGCAACTGCATGCCGCGAGCGCCCCGCATGCATCCGACGGAACCTACGTCTATCAGGGCACGTGCCGTGGCCTTTCCGCCGATGAGGTTGCGCGCAGGAGCCTCGAGCGCAAGCCCGCCATGAGGTTGCGGGTGCCCGAGGCCGAAGACCCATGCGCCTTGGTTGCGTTTGAAGACCTCGTGTACGGGCACCATGAGGAGAACCTTGCCTTGGACTGCGGGGACTTCTTGGTGAGGCGCAGCGATGGGGTGTTTGCCTACCAGCTCGCAGTCGTGGTGGACGATGCCCTGATGGGCGTCAATCAGGTGGTGAGGGGACGCGACCTGCTGGGAAGCGTTGCCCGCCAGATGTACCTGTTGGAGAGGCTTGGCAGGCAGGCGCCAACGTATGCGCACGTACCACTGATAGTGGCACCCGACGGTAGGCGCCTCTCCAAGCGCGACCGCGATCTTGACCTAGGCGCACTGCGCGATGCGGGCGTGAGCCCCGCGCGCATTGTGGGCAGGCTTGCGCAGGCCGTTGGATTGGCGGAGCCGGGCGAGGACCTGATGCCGCAAGACCTTGTTGGACGCTTCTCGTGGAAGCCCGTTTCTGGCCAGCAAAACGACATTGTCGTGGACTCGAATTTTCTTCTATGACTTTGTGTTGTGATTAACGCCCATGTTGGGGTATGATTCGTTAGCACGACCAAATGGAGAGCTGACCGAGAGGCCGAAGGTGCTCGCCTGCTAAGCGAGTATAGGAGTGATCCTATCTGGGGTTCGAATCCCCAGCTCTCCGCCAGATTATGAGGGGCAGGTACGGATAAGTACCTGCCTTTTTGCTATTTCGGGTCCGCCCTGGGGATTCGAACCCGAGAGGGCGCCACATGCCTGTGGCATGTGGCGGGCCGAGGGCACAGCCCGAGGCCCAGGAGCCCCGCCCGCGGGGCGGGGCGGCGAATCCCCAGCTCTCCGCCAGATTATGAGGGGCAGGTACGGATAAGTACCTGCCTTTTTGCAATTTCGGGTCCGCCCTGGGGATTCGAACCCTCCGATGTGACGGAACGCGCCGGCAGACAAGATTATCCGAACCTGGTGCACCCATGGCATGGGGTCGGGATGATAATCCGAACCTGGTGCACTGGCATCCAGCGCGGGCAAGAAAACCCGAACCTGGTGCACTATGGAAGCCCTTGCGGAAAGATATTCCGAACCTGGTGCACTCGGCCTCAAATCTCAGTGCACCGGTGGCGCATTTTCCTTCCGAGGTCGAACGAAGCAAAAGAGGCAAACTTTTTCTGCGGCATTGCAAGGCATCTACCTCGCACTTTATGCGTGTAGCTCTCAGCATTTCCACAAAGGCCAAAAAATGTTCGAAAAAGTTCTTGACAGCATTCTACTTCTTGCACGCGGCGTTACCTCAGCTGGATAGAGGGCCTGACTACGAATCAGGACGTCACAGGTTCGAATCCTGTACGCCGCACCACGAACTACACGAGCCCCTGAATGGGGCTCTTTTCATATCTATCGAGCCCGCGGGGCACAACAGCCACGCCCCGCCCAAAGCCCGTACCTCCCGCCTTTACTCGCTGCGCCTCAGGGCGATGTCACCGCCGTCAGTCCAGGCCGCATATGCGTACTTGGCCCCAGCGCGATCAAACATGTCCATCACGTCGCCAAACGCCAGCAGCTCTCCACACCTGTCAAACATCCTTGCCAGCTCGTCCAGTGCCTCGTCTGCGCGCACGTCAAGCGCCTTCGCGCACTCCTGCACCCCAAAGAGCATCTTGTGCGCATGCGCCTCGACGCCATAGGCCACCTCGGTGTCCGATCCGCTGGTGCGCTCCATCAGCGCAATCGACTCCCCCTCAATCAGCGTCACCCGCCGACGCTCCTGACCGTCATCAGACTCCAGCAATAGACGCTCGCGAACACAAAGGCCATGAGACATCTGATCATCCCCTCAATGTATTAGAACACGTGTTCGTATTCTAGCCCGAGAAAAAGGGCGGCGCAAGGGCCGCCCTAAAATGTTACTCATATCAGACCTATTGTGTGCCTAGATAGACAACTTGGTGGTCTGTTATCGGCAACTATCGCATGTCTGCCGTAATGGTCTCCACCCCACCCATGTACGGGACCAGCGCCTTGGGCACGGTGATGGTGCCGTCGGCGTTCTGGTAGTTCTCGATGATGGCCGCCATCGTGCGACCCACGGCAAGGCCGGAGCCGTTGAGCGTGTGCACGTAGCGCGAGCCCTTGAAGTTTGCCGGATCCTTGTACTTGATGTTGGCGCGGCGAGCCTGGAAGTCCCAGCAGTTAGAGCAGCTCGAGATCTCCTTGTAGGCGTTGTAGCTGGGCAGCCACACCTCGACGTCATAGGTCTTGCGGGCAGAGAAGCCGATGTCGCCGGTGCAGAGCGTGATTACGCGGTGCGGCAGCTCGAGGGCCTTCAGCACCTCCTGGGCCTCCACGGTCATGCTCTCGAGCTCGTCCATCGAGGTCTCGGGCGTGGCAAACTTGACCATCTCGACCTTGCTGAACTGATGCACGCGGATGATGCCGCGGGTGTCGCGCCCGGCAGAGCCCGCCTCCTCGCGGAAGCACGGGGTGAAGGCGGTGTACCACAGCGGAAGGTCAGCCACGTCGAGCGTCTCGTCGCGGTGCAGGTTGGTGAGCTGGACCTCGGCCGTCGGGATGAGGTAGAGGTCGGGATTGACGTGATAGAGGTCATCCTCGAACTTGGGCAGCTGGCCCGTGCCAAAGAGGGTCGGCTGGTTGGTGATCACAGGCACCCACCACTCCTTGAAGCCCGCCTTGGTGTGCATGTCGAGCATGAAGCTAATGAGAGCGCGCTCGAGGCGGGCGCCCATGCCGCCAAGCGTGTAGAACTTGGCGCCGGCAATCTTGACGCCGCGGTCGAAGTCGATGATGCCCAGCTCGGGGCCAAGGTCCCAGTGCGGCTTTGGATCGAAGTCAAACTCGCGCGGGGTGCCCCAGCGGCGCACCTCGGGGTTGTCGGAGTCGTCGACTCCGTAAGGCACGCTCTCGTCAGGGATGTTGGGGATGCCAGCCACCAGGTCAGACAGCTCCTGGTCAAGCTCCTTGCGGCGAGTTTCCAGCTCCGCAATACGGCTCTTGTTGGCGGCAACCTTGGCCTTGGTAGCCTCGGCCTCGTCACGCTTTCCCTCGCGCATGAGCTGGCCAATCTGGCTCGAAGCTGCGTTGCGCTCAGCCTGCAGGCCCTCGACCTCGACGATGGTGGCGCGGCGCTGCTCATCGATCTGGAAGAAGCGCTCACGATCCCAGTGGGCGTTCTGGCGAGATTCGCAAGACTTGTCCACGATATCGGGGTTCTCGCGTACGAACTTTATATCAAGCATACGTGTGTCGTCCTTCCAGCAGGGGTTACGTACAGACCTACCAAGTATATACTTGTGCGTGCACTCGACCAAAAGAACGCGCGAAGGAGACAGACATGGACGGAATCGTGGGAGTCTTTGTATGGCTCTTCCAGACGAGGGCGGGCGTTTTGTCGCTGCTGGGCGGTGGCATCGTACTGTTTTTCATCATCTCGGCCGTGCTTGAGGTCCGCACCCGCGCTCGTTACAAGAACCATGAGAAGAGCCCCGATGACTGGGACCTCTTTGACGACGAGAGCGGTTGGAGCGAGTTCGAGGGCGACAACAACTAGCCCCATATGTATTGATAGCTGCCTATAAGACTGTTGGCAGCCTACGACAAGACGCATTCCCGAGAGGATCTCCCATGCGCATCGTTATCCCCTGCGAGACCGATCAAAAGCTCTTCGCTCCGCGTTCCGGTCACTTCGGGCATGCGCCCTGGCTTACCGTGATCGATCTCAACGAGGAGGGTGACGCAGTCTCCATCGAAGCCGTCAAGAACGCCGAGCACGGTGAGGGCGGCTGCGGAAACGTCATCGCCCATGTGCTTGGACTCAACGCCGACGCCATCATCACGGCCGGCATGGGCATGCCGCCCCTGATGCGCTTTACCCAGGCGGGCGTAGCCGTCTACGCCAACCGCACGGAGTACACGGTGGCCGAGGTCCTTGGCCTGTTCCTGCAGGGCAAGGTGCCCCGCATGTCGCTCGACGACGCCTGCCGTCACTAGCGCCTCTCGGCGCGAACGCCCTACAGCGGACCTTGTAGAAGCTCGCCGAGGAGTCGCTCGAGGTCCGACCTCTGTTGGAGCTCCGCACGGACCTCGGCCGACTGCGCCACGTTGTCGGTGATGATTCCGTCGGCATTGCTGCAGAGGAAGTGTTCCTGCTCGCTGACCGTGTTCGGCGTCCAAACCAAGGCGAGCTTGCCCTGGTTGTGAGTCGATTCGATTACGGACGTCGTGGCGCTCTCTGCCTCGAGCCCCAGGTAGTCGCAGTTGACACGGGAGCACTCTCTCCTTGGATGATCTGTGAGCAGTACCAGATTTTGGTGTTGAGCTCCAAGGCGATGTACACGAGCAGAACCGCAAGACCCAGGGCAATCAGCAGCCAACCCTGCCAGCTGGTAAACAGGAACATGAAGTCACCACTCGTGATGGCAACCCTCCCCGCCGACTCGATGGCCCATTGCGACACCTTGCCGAGCACGTACAGGACGGCGACCAGGGCAATCTTGGTCACGAGCTGGTATTTGACCAGTTCGGGTATGGTTTGCAGATACCGATACCAAACGTTCCGCCGCCCACGCCTCTTTTGTTGGTTATAGGACAAAATGTGTGTCCGCTAATCCTACCTAATCCCAGTCCCTTCTCCACGGAGTTGACCTGTGCAGCTCCTCCCACACGAGCCCGTCGCC
>CACYTH010000041.1 GCA_902777325.1 uncultured Coriobacteriaceae bacterium | reverse complement strand
GTCGCAGTACAGCTGGCCGGCAGCGGTGGGGTTGTCAGCGAGGCCGAGGATGTCCTCGAGCACCTTGTCGGAGTACTGGCCCTGGAACTTGACGTTGTGGACCGTGAAGACAGTCTTCACGTTGCGGCAGGCCTCAATCTCCTGGTAGAACTCGCGCAGGAAGACGGTGGCCATGGCGGTCTGCCAGTCGTTGCAGTGCAGGATGTCGCACTGCAGCTCGGGCAGCCACTGGATGGCCTCGCAGATGGCCTTGGAGAAGAACGCGTAGCGCTCGCCGTCGTCAAAGTAGCCATAGAGGCTGTCGCGCTTGAAGTAGGCCTCGTTGTCAACGAAGTAGAAGTCCACGCCGTCATAGGTGAGCTTGTCGATGCCGCAGTACACGCTGCGCCATGCCAGGGGCACGTAGAACTCAGCGATGTGCTGCATCTTGGAGGTGTACTCCTCGGAGATGGTGCCGTACTTGGGAAGGATGACGGCTACCTTGGCGCCAGCGGCCTTGAGGGCCTTGGGCAGGGAGCCGGCAACGTCGGCAAGACCGCCAGTCTTGACAAAGGGCACGGCCTCAGAGGCGGCAAAGAGGATCTTAATCTTTCTTCTGGTCTTGGTGAGTTCGGCCATGGTTTCACTCCTTGGTAGTAAAAGAGCGTACATATGGGACGTACCCGGGGCCCCGTGCGCTTGCGCCCGCGTATGGCCCACATGAAAAAGGAAGAGCGCCGCCGGGCACAAGACTCCGACGGCGCCCAGAGAGTCAGCTTACTCCTGGCCCTTCCCCTTGATGAAGATGGCCTCGGGAGTGCCGCGAAGCTCGGTGCCAGCCGGCACGCTGTTGTTGCGGTCGACGATGGCGTTCTCGATGACGGCGCCACTCTCGACCTTGCAACCCTGCATGACGATGGCGTTGGAGATGGTCGCACCCTCCTCGACGATAACGTTGCGGCCGAGGATGGAGTTGGTGACGGTGCCGCGAACGATGCAGCTGCCCGAGATGCGGGAGTTGGTGACGTTGGCGGTGGTGCCAATCCTGGCGGGCTGGTTGTCGTGAGCCTTGGTCATGACCGGACGCAGGGAGAACAGCTCGTGGGTGATCTTGGGATCGAGCATGTCCATGTTGGCCTTGAAGTAGGCATCCTTGTTGAAGATCGCGGCGGTGTAGCCGTCGAACTCGTAGGCCTGCACGTTGACGCGGTCGTACTCGCCAGCCAGGGCCTCGAAGAGGTCCAGGTAGTCGGTGGCGGCGAACCAGTCGAGGTACTCGAGGAGCTTCTCGCGGGAAACCACGAAGCAGTCCAGGAAGGCGGTGTCACCGAAGACGACGCCGTGCTTGACGCCCTTGACGCGGCCGTCGACGACCTCAAAGCCGGCGACGTCGACGTCCTTGGTCTTGGCGGCCTGGGTCAGCACCGTGATGTCGGCGCCGGAGGCCTCGTGGGCAGCAAAGACCTCGTTATAGTCGATGCTGTAGATCCAGTTGGCGGTGGAGTACACAACGAGATCGGCGCTGTCGCGCTCGAGGAAGGCCTTGTTGTGGTTGAGGTCGCGCAGCAGGAAGCGGGAGCCGGTGCGGGAGGTGCCAAAGGCAGAACCCGGCAGGATGAACAGGCCGCCCCTCTTGCGGGTAAGATTCCACTCACGGCCGGAGCCGACGTGGTCGATCAGCGAACGGTAGTTGTACGGCATAACCATGCCGACGGTGCGAATCCCACAGTTCACCATGTTCGAAAGCGCGAAGTCGACGGCGCGATAGCGGCCGAGGAACGGCACCGATGCAACCGGGCGGCTGTCGGTAAGGGCGCTCGGGAACTTGGTGGAGTAGTTAGCGGTGATGAGTCCAATGGTCTTGGGCATCTCTACTCCTCCTTTCCGATAACGACATTGTTGCCGCAGAAGGTGTAATCCTTGCCAGAGTCGGCGCTGCCAAACTCGACGCCCTGCTCGATGGTGGAACCCTCACCAACGATGGCGTTGATGACCTTGGCACCGTCCTTGACGATGGCGCCCGGCAGCAGCACGGAGTCGCGCACGACGGCGCCCTTGCCGATGACGGAGTCGATCGAGACGACGGAATGGGTGGCCTCGCCGTAGATCTTGGAGCCATTGCCCACGATGCAGTCGGTCACGTTGGCATCCGGGCCGTAGTATGCCGGCGGATACGAATCCGTGTTGGACATGATCGGGAAGTCCTTGGCGAACAGGTCGAACGAAGGCTCGTCGCCCAGGAGCTCCATCGAGGTCTCATGGAAGGAGGCGATGGTGCCCACGTCACGCCAGAAGCCCTCGAACTTGTAGGTGTAGAGGCGACGGCCGTCGGCGAGGAGCTTGGGGATGATGTCGCCACCGAAGTCATGGCTCGAGTCGGGGTTGGCGTCGTCGAGACGGAGCTCGTCAACCAGCAGCTGCTTGTTGAAGATGTAGATGCCCATGGAGGCAAGGTTGCTCTTGGGCTCAGGCGGCTTCTCCTGGAACTCGGTGATGCGACCGGTCTCGTCCGCAACCAGCAGGCCGAAGCGGGAGGCGTCCTCCCAGGGCACCGGCATGACGGCGATGGTGAGCTCGGCGTTGTTCTTCTTGTGCGTGGCCAGCATGTCGGCATAGTCCATGCGGCAGAGGGCGTCACCCGAGAGGATGATGACGTAGTCGGGATCGTTCATCTCGATGTAGCCGAGGTTCTGGGTCACGGCGTCAGCCGTGCCAGCATACCAGGCGCCACCGGTCTGGGTGGCATACGGAGGCAGGATGGCCACGCCATCCTCCAAGTTCCAAGCAGAGCCCGTTCCCAGGTAGGAGTGGAGCAGATACGGCCGGTACTGCGTCAGGACACCAACGGCGGTAATGCCCGAGTTGGCGCAGTTGGACAGTGGGAAGTCGATGATGCGGTACTTTGCACCAAACGACACGGCCGGCTTGGCTACGTCCTTGGTCAGGTCGTAGAGTCGGCTACCCTGCCCGCCGGCAAGAAGCATTGCTAGCAATTCCTTCTTGCTCATATAGAACTCTCCTTTCGTTCAAGCCCACAGACTACCTTCCAATATGCCAAACGTCGTCGGCATATTCACCGATGGTTCGGTCACTGGAGAAATAACCCGACCGAGCTGTATTGTGAACCGCCGAACGGTTCCACGAACGGCGATCAGAGTAGCTATTGGTGAGTTCTGTCCAAGCGTCAACGTAGGAGTAGAAGTCCTTGAGAACGAGGTCGTGATCGTTGTTGGTCATGAGCTCGTCACGCACCATGTCGAAGTTGCCGGAGAGGCGCGCCAGGGTGCCGTCGGTCAGCTCGTCGATGATGCGACCAACGCGACCACGGTCGGCGTTGTAGACGTCCCAAGCGTAGTAGGAGCCGCTGGCGCGCAGCGCCTCGACCTCCTCGGTGCGCAGGCCGAAGATCTTGATGTGCTCGTCGCCGACCAGCTCGCTGATCTCGACGTTGGCGCCGTCGTAGGTGCCCAGCGTGATGGCGCCGTTCATCATGAGCTTCATGTTGGAGGTGCCGGAAGCCTCGGAGCCGGCCCAGCTGATCTGCTCGGAGATCTCGGCGGCCGGGTAGATGAGCTCGGCGTTGGAGACGGCGAAGTTAGGCACGAAGGCGACCTTGATCTTGTCGTTGACGCGGGCGTCGTTGTTGATGACGTCGGCGACGGAGTTGACCAAGCGGATGACCTCCTTGGCGAAGGTGTAGCTCTGGGCTGCCTTGCCGGAGATGATGAAGGCCGTGGGCGTGGGGTTATAGCTGGAGTCAGAGATGATCCTGTTGTAGATGTCCAGGATCTTGAAGACGTTGAGCAGCTGGCGCTTGTAGGCGTGGAAGCGCTTGACCTGCACGTCAAAGACCATGTTGGTGTCGAGCACCACGCCGCTCTTCTCGGCGACGTACTTGGCCAGGCGCTCCTTGTCCCACTTCTTGGCGTCCTCGAAGGCGTCCAGGAAGCTCGGGTCGTTCTCGAACTTGACGAGGCGCTCGAGCTCGGTGGCGTCGTCAAGCCACTCGTCGCCGATGGCCTCGGTGATCAGGCGCGCGTAGGGCGGGTTGGAGTTGCCAAGGAAGCGGCGGTGCGAGACGCCGTTGGTCTTGTTGTTGAACTTCTCGGGCGTGATGTCGTAGAAGCCCTTGAGGACCGTCTCCTCGATGATGCCGGTGTGCAGCTCGGAGACGCCGTTGACCGCATGGGCAAAGATGACCGAGAGGTTGGCCATGCGCGCCACGCCGTCCCACAGGATGGCATTCTGGGAGAGCAGCTCGGGCCAGTTCTCCTTGTCGTGCGGGAAGTTCTCGCGGTAGCGGCGGTCAATCTCCTCGATGAACATGTAGGTGCGCGGAAGCAGTCCAGTGCCTCGGGCATGACCGTGTGGTTGGTGTAGGAGATGGTCTCGCAGGCGATCTTGTAGGCGAGGTCGAAGTCCACGCCCTTCTCGTCGACCAGCAGGCGCATGAGCTCGGGGCCGCAGAGCGCCGGGTGGGTGTCGTTGGTGTGGATGCAGACGTGCTTGCCGAGGTCGGCCCACATGTTCTCGCCGTGGTCGCGCTCGTAGGTGCGCAGGATCGTCTGCAGGCCAGCGGAGACGAAGAGGTACTCCTGCTTGAGGCGCAGCAGCTTGCCGTGCTCGCCGGCGTCAGCCGGGTACAGGATGGTGGAGATGGCCTCGACGTCGGCGCGGAACTTCACGGCGCCGGCGTAGTCGCCCGCATTGAAGGCGTCGAGGTCGAAGTCCTCCTCGTAGGGCTCGGCCGACCACAGGCGCAGGTGGTTGATGGTCTTTCCGCCATAACCGACGACAGGCACGTCGTAGGGCACGGCCAGGACCTTCTCGCCGCCCTCCTGGGTGAACCAGAAGCGGCCGTTGCTCTCATGGCGCTCGACGTGGCCACCAAACTGCACGACCACAGCACTGTCAGAGCGCTTGGTCTCCCAGGGATAGCCGTGGGACAGCCAGTTGTCGGTCTTCTCGATCTGACGGCCGCCCTCGATCTCCTGACGGAAGAGGCCGTAGCGATAGCGCATACCGTTGCCGTAACCAGCGATGCCGTTGTGGGCCATGGAGTCGAGGAAGCAGGCGGCAAGACGGCCAAGGCCGCCGTTGCCAAGACCGGGGTCGCCCTCGTGACGCAGGATGTCGTCGAGGTCGGCGCCCATCTCCTCGATGGCTTCCGCGACCTCGTCGCGCAGACCAAAGTTGAGCAGGTAATTGTCCAGGAGAGGTCCGATGAGGAACTCGAGGGAGAAGTAGTACACCTTCTTCATCTTGGAGGTGTCGGTCTCCGCCTTGATGTCATTCGCCTTCTCGGCGATGAGCTCGGCGAGCACGAAGTAGCGCTCGCGGTTTCGACAGTTGTCGAACGACTTGCCGTACTTGGCGCGACAGGCGCGACGATACTGCTTGATAAAGTCAGCCTTGTCCTCAAAAAGCTTCTGCTGCATTGCAATCCTTTGCTCGCGGTCCGCACCGCCAGTCGCGGTGCGGACCAGCGGCAATGCTTATGCTTTCTTGGCGCGGGAGGCCTTGGCTTCACCCTTGCCCGATGCGGACCCCTTCTTGGCGTCGGCACTTGCCTTTACCTTGGCAGCCGTCTTCTTTGCTGCTGCCGTGGCCTTGGCGGTACCAGCCTTGACGGCCTTTGCTGCCACCTTCTTGGTGGTGCGCTTGGCCGGAAGCGGTCGTACATACTTCAAAATCGTACCACCAAGTGGCGGAACGCGCAGCACGATTGATTGATCCTGATGGTTCCAGGGCTTGTCCTCGCTCTTGAACTTGACGCCCTCGTTGGTCACGCCGGAGCCGCCGAACTCGACCTGGTCGGAGTTGAAGACCTCCTCCCACACGCCCGGCCTCGGTACGCCCAGACGGAACTCCTCATAGGGGTTTACCTCGAAGTTCATCAGAATTACGAGGTCGTCCTTGGGGTTGTCGCCGTGGCGTGCGAAGCTGATGACGCACTGGTCGGCGTCGTCCGCCTCGATCCAGTCGAAGCCGTCGGAGGTGTAGGCGCGCTGCCAGAGGGCGGGGTGAGAATTGTAGAACTTGTTGAGAGCCTTCACAAACTCGCGGTGCTTTCCGTGGTTCTCGTACTGGTCAGCGAGGAAGTACTCGATGCCCTCGTAGTAGCGCCACTCGATGTACTGGGCGATCTCGTTACCCATGAAGTTGAGCGCTCCGCCGGAGTGGGTGAGCTGGTAGAGTGCCAGCGCGCGCAGGCCGGCGAACTGGCGCCACTAGCGAGCACTTGCCGTGCACGACCTCGTCGTGCGAGAGCGGCAGGATGAAGTTCTCGTTGAACTGGTACATGGTGGAGAAGGTGAGCAGCTTGTGGTTGCCCGGGCGGAACGGGAAGTCCGTCTGGCAGTAGTGCAGGGTGTCGTTCATCCAGCCCATGTCCCACTTGTAGTTGAAGCCTAGGCCGCCGTCCGCAGGCGGATAGGTGACCAGCGGCCACGCGGTGGACTCCTCGGCGATCATCATGACGTCGGGGTAGTACTTGCCCACGGTGTCGTTGAGCTGCTGGATGAAGGAGATGGCGGCGAGGTCCTCCTCGGTGCCCTTCTCGTTGAACTTCTTCTGGCGCGGGTCGTCGATGCCAAAGTTGAGGTACAGCATGGAGGTGACGCCGTCCATGCGGATGCCGTCGGCGTGGTACTCGTCGATCCAGTAGAGCAGGTTGGAGATCAGGAACGACTGGACCTCCTTGCGGCCCAAGTCGAACTTGCAGGTGCCCCAGTTGGGATGGATCGCGTTCTCGTAGAGCATGTCGCCGTTGAACTTGGCCAGGCCGTGCGCGTCCTGGCAGAAGCCGCCGGGCACCCAGTCGAGGATGACGCCGATGTTGGCGCGGTGGCACATGTCAACAAAGCGCTTGAACTGCTTGGGGTTGCCAAAGCGGCTGGTAGGTGCGTAGTAGCCGGTCACCTGATAGCCCCAGCTGCCGTCAAAGGGGTGCTCCATGACGGGAAGCAGCTCGATGTGGCTGTAGCCCATCTCCTTGACGTAGGCTACGAGCTCCTCGGAGAGCTCCTCGTAGGTGAGGTAGCTGCCGCCGTGGTCCTCGGTGTCAGGCTCGCCGGTGCCGGACAGGCCGTCGTTGTGGCGCTTCCAGCTGCCCAGGTGCACCTCAAAGATGTTGAGGCGGTTCTTCATGTGAGGGATCTCGGCGCGCTTGGTGAGCCAGCGCTTGTCGCCCCAGCGGTAGCCGGCGATGTCCGTGGTGCGGCTTGCGGTGCCCGGGATCAGCTCGGCGCTGAAGGCGTAGGGGTCTGCCTTGTAGAGCAGGTCGCCCTGCTGCGTCTCGATGACATACTTGTAGAGCATGCCCTCCTCGACGCCCTCGATGAAGCCCTCCCAGACGCCGCCGGTCGGACGGCAGCCCAGCGGGTTGGCCCAGGTGTCCCAGCCGTTGAAGTCGCCGATGACGTGCACGCTCTTGACGCCAGGCGCCCACACGGCAAAGTGGAAGCCCTTGGTGCGCCCTGACATAGCCGGATGCGCGCCGAGCTTCTCGTAGCTGCGGTACCAGACGCCCTTGCCCATCATGAAGACGTCTTCGTCGGTAAGGATGTAGTCCACATCACGCTTGTATGCCATGATCTCCTCCAACGTTTGCTGATATTCCTATGGCCGCGAGCGCGTGGGCGCGCAGACTTACCCTGCCGCCATCACGCGGTATATGCGCCCTCATTCTCAGCCAGCGGCAAGATGTCCATGCGCACGTGTCGGTGACGCGTGCGTGTGTGGGGCCTCAGTGGCCGTTTTTGCCGCACATACGAGGGAAGAATGGCTTTGGCTATTCGATTCCGTGGGCCTTGCAGTGATGGCAGAACCCGGCGTAGGTAAAGTCGTCCCAGCCCTCCTGCCACTCCCCGACCTCATTGAAGAAGCAGGAGGGAATCTCGCCCAGGGCGATGCACTTGCGGATGCACGCATCGCACCCGCGGCCACGCTCGAGGTTGCGGGGGTTGTTGGGGTTGAGCGGACACTCGAGGTCCTTGCAGCTGCAGAAGTGATGGCGATGCTCGGCCAGACAGGCGTCGGCCTCGCGCTGGTACTGCTCGTCTCCAAGGGTTGCCATGCCCTATGCCTCCTTCTTCTTGGTGCGGCGACGCGCCTTTGGCTTGGGGTTGCCGTTGGCCTTGCCAAAGCTGGGGCAGAGGTCGGCCAGCGGGCAGCCGTCGCAGAGGGGGTTCTGCGCGCGGCAGGTGTCGCGCCCGAAGTGAATCCACTGCTCGTTGACGGGGGCCCAGAGCTCCTGCGGCAGGATGTCGAGCAGGTCCTGCTCGGCCTGGAGCGGCGTCGGCTTGTTGGTGAGCTTCCAGCGCGTGGCCAGGCGGAAGACGTGGGTGTCCACCGCGATGCCGTCCACGATGCCGAAGGCCTTGTTGAGCACGATGTTTGCGGTCTTGCGGCCAACGCCTGGCAGGCGGCAGAGCTCCTCCATCGTGCGGGGGACCTCGCCGCCGAAGTCGGCCACGATCATCTGCGATGCCTCGACGCAGTGCTGGGACTTGCTGCGCCAGAAGCCGATGGAGCGGATGACCTCGGCAATCTCGGCGGGGTCGGCCTGAGCCATGGACTGCGCGTCCGGCCAGCGCTCAAAGAGCTCGGGCGTCACCTTGTTGACGGCCACGTCGGTCGTCTGGGCAGAGAGCAGCACGCAGATGACCATGGTGAATGGCGTCGTAAAGTTGAGCGCGCTCTCCACGTGCGGATAGAGCTCGCCCATGCGGCGACATATCTCGACGGCGCGCTCGCGCTTGGCGCGCTTGGACTCTCGCGGCATGGCATCCCCCTCGTTGCTGCAGCCGACAAGGCTGTGTATTTGCCCCTCACATCATAGGCGATGGGCTCGCCCAGTTGCGGCCAAGATCAGGCTGGGACAGGGGCGTGGGACAGGGGACGTGCCTGGTGTCCCACCTGACTGGAAAAGTGGGACACCAGGCACGTCCCCTGTCCCACGCCCCTGTCCCACCCGTCCCGGGCGCAAGAGAGGTGGAGAGCGCCAGGGGGAGCTGGCGCCCTCCGTGTCGCGGGGGTCTACAGGTTGAAGGAGATGGGTCTTAGGGGGGGTCGGGATTCCGTTAGACCGCCGCGAGGGCCTGGTCGAGGTCGGCGATGATGTCCTCCACGTTCTCGATGCCCACGGAGAGGCGGATGAGGTCCTCGGAGAGGTGCGCGGCCTCGAGCTGCTCGGCGGTAAGCTGCGAGTGAGTGGTAGATGCCGGATGGATGATGAGGCTCTTGGCATCACCCACGTTTGCGAGCAGCGTGTGCAGCTTGACGTTGTTGATCACCTTCAGGCCTGCCTCGCGACCGCCCTTGACGCCAAAGACCAGCGCGCCACCAAAGCCGTTCTTGAGGATGCGGCTGGCGACCTCGTGGCTGGGGTCGTCCTCAAGGCCCGAGTAACGCACCCAACCGACCTTTGGGTGATCCTTGAGGAACTTGGCCACGGCCAGCGCGTTGTCGGAATGGCGCTGCACGCGCAGGCTGAGGGTCTCGATGCCCAGGCCGATGAGCTGCGCCGCGTACGGCGAGAGGGTCGGGCCGATGTCGCGCAGGCGCTGCGCGAGCACGCGCGTGGCAAACGGTGCCGCGGGGGCAGCCTGCGTCCAGACGGCGCCGTGATAGGACTCGTCGGGCTCGGTCAGCGTGGGGAACTTGCCCGGGACGGCTGCCCAGTCGAACTTGCCCGAGTCGATGACCGCACCGCCGATGGTGGCGCCATGGCCGCCAATCCACTTGGTCAGGCTCTCGATGATGACGGCGGCGCCGTCGTCGGCGGGACGGTAGAGGTACGGCGTGGCAAAGGTATTGTCCACGATGACCGGCAGGTTGAGCGATGCGGCCGCGTCGACAAGGGCGGGCACGTCAGCTACGTCTACCAGCGGGTTTCCGATGGTCTCGACGTACCAGAACTTGGTACGCTCGTTGGAGGCGGCAACAAAGGCGTCGATGTCGTTGTTGGGCACGAAGGTGGTCTTGATGCCGAGGTCGTCGAGGGTGTGCAGGAGGATGTTCCAGGTGCCGCCGTACAGGGAGTCGGAGGCCACGATCTCGTCGCCGGCCTTGGCGATGTTGGTGAAGGCCAGAATCTCGGCGGCATGCCCGGATGCGACGGCCACGGCAGAGGCGGCGCCCTCGATGGCGGCCACGCGGGCGGCGATACAGTCGGTGGTTGTGTTGGTCAGGCGGCTGTAGACGTTTCCTGGTCGGGCGAGGGCGAACTTCTGGGCCGCATCCTCGGCGTCGTCAAACTGCCAGGCTGCGGTGGCGTAGATTGGCAGGGCCGCCGAGCCCGTGGTTGGGTCGGGGGTCAGGCCGGCATGGACCTGCAGGGTGTCAAAGTGCTTGGCGGGATCCTGGGCAAAGGTGGGGTCGAGTTCAAAAGACATGGTTGCTTCCTCTCTGCGCTATCGGTTTCGCTTGTGCTATTTCGACCAAAATGGTAGGAATTCCAAGCTGCTAGAAAGCATGGTATTGCCTCGTTGCCCAGAGCGGTAGACACGTGTATCTGATGATTCGCTATCGGTTTTGCCTATAGCCGTGAGGTCGGATTGCAGCGCAAAAAAAACCGCCCGCCCCGACATTGCGGGACGGGCGGCTGCAAGCCACGTTTCGGCGGGTGGCGAGCCCGCTGTGAGGGCAGGATTAGTAGTTGAGGCCCTGCTCCTCGAAGTAGCTCTGCGGATGGTTGCAGGTCGGGCAAACCTTGGGGGCCTTGGCGCCAACATGCAGGTGACCGCAGTTGATGCACTTCCAGACCTTAACGCCCTCGCGCTCGAAGACCTCGCCCTTCTCGACGCGCTCGGCGAGCTTGAGATAGCGCTCCTCGTGAGCCTTCTCGATGGCGCCGACGAGCTTGAACTTGGCGGCGATCTCCGTGAACCCCTCCTCCTTGGCCGTCTCGGCGAACTCGGCGTACATGGAGGTCCACTCCTCGTTCTCGCCGGCAGCGGCGGCCTTGAGGTTGCTCAGCGTGTCAGGCACGGCACCGTCGTGGAGGTACTTGAACCAGAGCTTGGCATGCTCCTTCTCGTTGCGAGAGGTCTCCAGGAAGATCTCCTGGATCTGGACATAGCCTTCCTTCTTGGCCTGGCTGGCAAAGTACTGATACTTGGTGTGGGCCTGGGACTCACCGGCAAAGGCGAACTCAAGGTTCTTCTTCGTCTGCGAACTCTCGAAATCAACTGCCATGCGTTGCTCCTCTCACTCGTTGTGCCGCAGCCAATCCCCATCAGCCGCCGCACTGGTTGGCATGTAAGACCGGCTTACACCAGTCATGTCTATCCTACCCTAGTGGCCGAGGTTTTACCCATGGTTTCCGCTGGCCTACCAAAAGACGATGGCGTGGAAACGTTGCACTGCGTGCAGAAGAAACTCCAGCTAGGCCTGCCAGCGCTCCTGCTCGCGGTGGCAAAAGCCCTCGCTGGCAAGCTCCTCCAGAATGCCGAGAACCGCAGCCTCGTCCACCGGCTCACGTCCCGCCTGCAGCTCCTGCGCGCTCAGCTCGCCGGCGATGTCCGTCGCAGTTGCGCCCTCGCCGCGATGCGCGAGCAGCGAGCGCACCACCATGGCGCGCTTCTGACGGTGCGAGCCCTCAAAGCGGCTCTGACGCACGTGGGTGCGCGAGCGCCGCGAGGGGTTGGGTACCGTCTTCTTGAGATGGGCGCCGTAGTCGAGAAGCGCGTAGTACCAGGCGCGCGGGTCGTCTTCAGGATTGGACGCATCGGCTGGACAGGTGGCCTCCACCAACGGGATCAGCTCGCGGTCCGGCACCTGCACCGCATCCGGATACAGCTCGTGCAAGAAGACGGTGCGCACGTTTGTCTCCAGATAGACACCAGGCAGGTTGAAGGCGAAGGCGCGGATGCCGGCCGCCGTGGCCGGACCGATGCCCGGCAGCGCTACCAGCTGGGACACCTCGCTCGGCATGGCACCGCCTGCAGCCGAAACCTGTTGCGCCGCGCGCAGCAATGCCAGCGCGCGGCGGTTGTATCCCATGCCCTGCCACTCGTCGAGCACGTCAGCCGTCTGCGCGGCCGCCAGGGCATCGACGGAGGGGAACCTCTCCAGCCAATGCTGCCAGCGGCCATCCACGCGACTGACCTGCGTCTGTTGGAGCATGACCTCGCTTATCCAAATGCCATACGGGTCACGCGTGCGACGCCAGGGAAGGTCTCGGTATAGCTCGCGGCCATACGTCAGCACCCGCTCACGGAACGCCGAAAGCGCGTCATCTAGACCTTCCACAGAACCCATCACGCCTTTGCAAGCCCCTAAGACATCATCGTCGCGGCATCGACCAGCTCAAAGCCAGTGCCGGATGCCACGGGCACGAGATTCTCGACGACCAGCTGCCGCAGCGTCACGGAGCTCAGGTAGGCGCGGATCAGATGACCGAGCTCTGCCCAGGCGAGCTCGAACTGGGTTGCTGCCCCAGAGGCCTCTGCATCCGCGTCGTTGCCCGCGACGAGCACCGGACCCTCGATGGCTTCGACGATGTCAAGCAGTGTCGTCTTGGACGCATCGACAGCTAGGCTCATGCCACCGTGCGGCCCTCGGACGGTCTTGAGCAAGCCGGCCTTGACCATCTCGTGTTGGATAGTACGAGCGAACGAATAAGGGATGGAATTGTGCTCCGCCGCATAACGCACCGAGACAACCTCTCCTTCCCCGACCATCGCCGCCTCGCCCAGCATGCGCAGGGCGTAGTCAAGCTTCTTTGAGATCTCCACGATGTTCCTCCAGCATCGAGAGTATGCGGCACGCTAAGCGTGCCCAGCGCACATGGCTGCGCCAAGAACCAGAATAGGACATTTTGTAAACTCATTTGTTTACGTGCCGTTTCAATTGTGCGATATGCCTACGGTTTGCACACAAAGACAAGGGGCGCGGCGTCTAGCGGGTCTTTCCCGAGGGAGGGCGAGGCAAGCTCGTTGGACGAAGCCCTAAGCCGTGGAGCACGCCCCGGGGCAGTCAGGCGGCTGATGCCACCGGTCCGCCCGCAGAGACGGAACGGGGGCTCGCTCCGGCCGTGGCGACGGACCAGTCGGCACCAGTCCGCTCGCAGAGACGGAATGGTGGCTGGTTCCGGCCGTGGCGACGGACCAGTCGGCATAACCGTACTCCGCTGTCCGACGCCGTCAGTGGCGGGATGTAAGGGACTTGAACCCTCGACCTCCGACGTGACAGGCCGGCGCTCTAACCAGCTGAGCTAACACCCCGTTCATCTGGTGCAAGGGATATATTACACAGTTGTGGGCGGGCTTGTCTAGGCCAAATCTGAACTTTTTTGGGCCGACGCGAAAAAAGTTGTCAGAGAAGCTCTCTGTCCCCAGCCTTTCTGCGTCAACCCATCACCTAGACAAGCGAGACCTCGTACGACTCCCCTGTTGTGGTGGTCACCTGAATGGTGTCGCCCACGAGCTTTGCCTCGGAGATCTCGCCATCGCCAATCAGCGGCTTGCCTTCCGAGTCGGTGACCGGCTGCGTGACAGAGCCGTCGCCCAGCGGGTGGGCAATGAGGTTCCAGGTGTTGTCGTTCAGGTTCTGCGGAACTATAAAGACCATGTTGTACAGGATCAGCGTCACCGGCTTGCCCTCGAGCTCGTAGATGACCGTCTGTTCCTCGGAGCCCTCCGGAGTGCTGACCAGCGCAAACTTGCCGTCCGACACCTCGGTCACCGTATAGGTTGCCCCGCGGTACTCGATGCCCTCCTCGACGGCGGACTGCACCTGCTCGGTCACCGGATGCTCGGCCACCTCCTCGACCGAGGAGAAGGCCCTGGACAGAAGCCAGCCGACGATTGCCACCACGACCAGCGCCGCGATGCCCAGCACGAGAAAGACGCGCTTGTTGGACTCCATCTCGATGTCGCGATGCTCCACCTTGGGCCGCCCGGCCGTGCTCATGCGCACTGCCTCGATGGGCCGCGCCTTCTGCGCCACAAAGCTCGCGGTGTCGCTTGCGTTGACGCGCGTGGTCAGGCGAGCGCCCTCCGTCGCGTCGATCCTGCGGAACGAGCCCGTCTCCTGCGGGTCGACGTCGATGGGACGCGGGGCATCGCCCATGCGCGTCTCCTGGTCGCCGTCGGTGATGGAGACCAGGTTGGGGACGGCTGCAGGCTCTGCGACGTACGAGGGCTCAGCCACGGGCGCGGGCTCCGGGGCCGCAGGCTCCGGAACTGCCTCAACCGGCGTGGGCGCTGCCTCTGCGGCAACACCCGTCTCCTCGAGGCTCACCTCGGGCTCGGCGGCGCGCGGTGCTGCGTGCTTTCTGGCGGCATGCCTGCCGTGACGCGGTGCTGCGCTCTCTTCTGCTGCCATTGCTTCCCCTTTCGGCTTGTAATAAGCCCATGCTACACCCTGCGGCGCGCCTCGATGGCCCTCCCCAGCGTGACTTCGTCCGCGTACTCAAGGTCTCCCCCGACGGGCAGCCCGCTCGCCAGACGCGAGACGGCCACACCCAGCGGGTTTATCGTGCGTGCGAGATAGGTTGCCGTGGTCTCGCCCTCCACGTCGGGGTTGGTGGCCAGGATGACCTCCTCCACCTCCCCCGATGCCAGTCGCTGCATCAGCTCGCGCACGTGCAGCTGCTCCGGTCCGATCTTGTCCATGGGCGAGATGACCCCGCCCAACACATGATACAGCCCGTGATAGGCGCCGGTCTTCTCGATGGCGGCCACGTCGCGCGGCTCGGAGACGACGCAGATCGACGTGTGGTCGCGATGGGAGTCGCCGCAGATGTCGCAGGTGTCGCGCGTGGCGTACGAGAAGCAGATCGGGCAGAAGTGCACCTGCCGCTTAACCTCGATAATGGCATCGGAGAGGCGACGCGCCTCCTCGATGTCGGCCTCCAGCAGGTGGTAGGCGATGCGCTGCGCCGACTTTGGCCCGATGCCGGGCAGGCGCCCCAGCTCGTCGAGCAGGCGCTGCAGCGCGCGGCCGTCGCTTGTCTGTGGGTCGAAGGCAGCCATGGCTTAGAACATCCCCGGCATTCCCGGAATGTTCATGCCGCCGGTGATGGAGCCGAGACGCTGGTTGGTGACCTCCTGCGCACGAGCGAGCATCTCGTTGACGGCTGCGAGGATGGTGTCCTGCAGCATCTCGGAGTCCTCCTCGTCCAGGCCGAGCACGGAGCCGTCGATCTCGATGCCCGTGATCGAGCCGTCGGCGGTTCCGGTCACCTTGACCATGCCGCCGCCGGCAGAGGCGCTGACCTCGGTCTCGGCAAGCTGGTCCTGGGCGTCTGCGAGCTGGCGCTGCATCTTTTGTGCCTGCTTCATCATCTGCTGCATGTTCATGGCCATCATGGCTCCTCTCGTCGCCGCAAGCGGCGTGGTTGTCGTGTGTTACTCCTCGTCGAAGTCCGCGTCGTCGACGGGCTCCTCGAGAAACTCGCTGTCTCCGGACGTGGCGTCAAGATAGCCCTCGTCCGCCGCTGCGTCGTCGGTCGTATCGAAGTCCTGCGCGTCGTCCGCCGGCTCGGAAGTATAGGTGATACCCTCGCCGAATATCTCCGTCATCATGTCGAGGATGTTGTTGGGCACACCGCCCGTGGTTCTGGAGACACGCTTTGCAGGGGCCTTCTTTGCCGCTGGAGCCGGGGCGGGGGCTGGAGCGGGAGTTGGAGCCGGCGTAGGCTGCGGCTCGAGCGCAGGTGCGGGTGCCGGCGCGGGCTGCTGAGCAGGTGAGGGTGCCTGAACCGGCTGTAGCACGGGCGCGGGCGAGGGTTGCGGGACCGGCGCTTGCACCGGCCGTGGTGCGGGCGAGGGCGTCGGCGCGGGTTGCGGCTGAGGCTGCGGCATGGGTGCCGAAGCCTGCGCAACCACAGGCCGAGATGCCGGCGCCGGGGCTGCTACCTGCGCATATGGGTCGAGGATGTAGTCCTCCTCGTAGGGGGACATGTCCATGTCGTCGTAGGGCACCATGTCGTCGTAGGGCACCACGTCGTCGTCCAGCGGCTCCCACGGCGCGGCGTATGCCGGCTGCGGGGCAGGCGCCTGCTGCGGTACGGGTTGCTGGGCCGGCTGTGGCGCCGGAACTTGCGGCCGCGGCGCTGGCTGAGCCTGACGCGTGGATTGAGGCTGCGGTTGAGGCTGAACTGGACGTGCGGCCTGCGGAGCGGGTGCCGAAACCTGTGGCTGAGGCGCAGGCTGAGGCTGCGCCTGGACCGGACGTGCAGGCTGCGGCTGAGGACGGGGCTCTGCCTGCGGCTTTGTCACACGCTGCGCCTCTGCCGCCACGGCGGCGGTGACTGCCGCGGCCACAGACTCCTCCGCAAAGCGGGCCTTGCGCGGGCCAAATACGGCGTTTATCACAGGCTCGATATTGGACCTCACATCCGCACGCTCGAGCATGCGACAAGCAAAGCCAGAGCCCTTGGGCAGGCTCACCAGCAAGTTATGGCCGTCATCCGAGACCGCGGAAGACGACATGAGCAACGATCCGTGCTGAGGGTGGCTCGAGAGCAGCGTATCCACGACCTGCTTCCAACGGCGCTGGAGCTCGCCCTGGTCAAGCGTCGAGGCATTGGCCGCGGATGCGCTAGCAGGCGCTGGCTTTGGCACCTGTTGCGGTGCGGACGCCTGGCGCTGCGCTGCGGGCTGAGCCCGTCGCGTGGGCTGCGGCTGGGGCTGCGGCGCAGGAGTGGGAGCGGCCTGCTGGGCTGCAGGACGAGGTGTGGTAGGTTGCTCCGTCTGACGAGGCTGCGGCGCCACCGGCCGCGGGGCCGCCTTTTGCTCGGGCGCGGTCACCGGCGCTGCAGACGCCTCGGCAACCTCGCGCGCAGGCCTCGCGGGCTGCGGCGCAGGCGCAGAGGCGCCCTCCTCCTCGTGCTCGTGCCAAGCGCCCTCCGGCGCAGACGCTGCGATGGCGGCGCTGTTGACCTGCTGCTTTACCGATGCCGAAGCGGGTGTCGCCGGAGCGGGTGCAGCCTTGCGCGCCGCGGGATCCGACAGGGCAACCACCTGGCGCTCCAGCGTGGCGATACGATCTGCCAGCGCCTCGAGCGTCAGCTCGGTCTGTGGACGGGCTATCTTGGTCAGCGCCACCTCAAGAACCAGGCGCTGGTTGGGGGCCACGCGCATCTCCGTGGACGCATCAGAAAGCAGTTGGAGCGCACGCGCCACGCGGTCAACCGACCCAAAGGCCTTGGCCTCGCGCGAGATGGCGGGAAGCTCGTCGTCCGTCACCTGCACCGACCCCGACGCCGCGCCGATTGCTGCCACGACGTAGACGTCGCGCAGGCGCCCGGCCAGCGCACGGGTAAACTGCAGCAGGTCTCGTCCGACCTCAACCAGGCTCTCCACCTGCGCAAAGAGCGCAGGCACGTCTCGATTGGCCATCGCAAGGCTCATGTGTTCGAGCGTGGAGGCAGAGACCTCGCCCAACACGTCGCGTGCCACGTCCACGCTGATCTGTCCGGCACCCGAGACGGAGAGCTGCTCCAGCTCGGAGATGGCGTCGCGCATGCCGCCGCGCGCATGGCGCACCACCAGGTCGAGGGCCTCTGGGTCGTACCCAAAGCCCTCACGCTCGCAGATGTAGGCGAGACGCTGCTGGATGTCCGTGTTGCCGATGGCGTGGAAGTCGAAGCGCTGTACGCGGCTGAGGATGGTCTCGGGGATCTTTTGCGGGTCCGTCGTGCACAGGACGAAGATCACATGCGACGGCGGTTCCTCGAGCGTCTTGAGCAGCGCGTTGAACGCCGCCGTGGTCAGCATGTGGACCTCGTCGATGATGTACATCTTGTACTGGGCGCGCACAGGAGCAAAGCTCACGCGGCTGATGATCTCCTCGCGCACGTTGTCGACACCGGTCCGGCTTGCGGCGTCCAGCTCGTAGACGTCCGGATGCTCGCCCGCCGCGATGAGGCGACACTGCTCGCACGTGCCGTCAGGCAAATGCCCGGCGCCCTGCTCGCACATCAGAGCCTTGGCCAGAAGACGGGCCATGGTGGTCTTGCCAGTGCCGCGCGGACCACAGAAGAGGTACGCATGGCTGGTACGCCCCTCCATGACGGCGCGTTCGAGCGTAGTGACCACGTGCGTCTGACCGACGACGTCGGCAAAGGTCTGTGGGCGATATTTTGTGTACAGCGATTCCATGCATGCCTCCGGGCCGTTCACGTGAACCTCAAGTATACGGCACCGGGGCGACGCGGACGGGAAGGAGGCCTTTTCATTGGCAATAAGGCAAAAGAAGCCGTCTGCCTTGGAAGATATCGCGTGAGACCTACAGGCCAGCCTCCTGGAGACGGTCGACGATCTGCTGGAGCGTCATGCGATTTGCAAAGAGCTGCTGGTAGGTTGCCGTGCGAGTCTTGCCCTCGGCCTTGAGCTCCGCAAGCTGCACCTCGGTCAGGGAAAGCTCCGAGCGCACCTTGTCGGCAAACAGGTCGTAGCGCTCGAGGCGGCGCTGGTCGGCACCCTCCATGGCTAGGCCTTCTTGCCCTTGTTGAGCTGGCCGCGCACCAGGCCGACCACCGTGGGGATCACGCTGACGCCGATGATGCCCAGGATGAGCAGCTCAAAGTGCTCCTGCACAAAGGGGATGCCGCCGAAGAAGTAGCCCAGCAAGATGAACAGCGTAGACCAGGTGATGCCACCCAAGATGTTGAACGCGAAGAAGTTATGCCACTTCATGCCACCCATACCCGCAAGGAAGGGCACGAAGGTGCGGATGAACGGGAAGAAGCGCCCAAGGAAGATGGCGAGGTTGCCCCACTTGTCGAGGAACTCCTCGGACTTCTTGATGCGCTCGGGCGTCATGGCCTTGACCTTGCCGGAGCGAATGATGCTCTGGCCGAAGAAGTGGCCGATGAAGAAGTTGCACTGGTCGCCGAGGATGGCCGCCGCCCACGAGACGGCGAGCAGGGCGATGATGTTGAAGCCGCCGCCCTGGGCGAAGAAGCCCGAGGCAAAGAGCAGGGAGTCGCCGGGAAGGAACGGGAAGAAGACCACGCCCGTCTCGATGAAGATGATCAAAAAGACGAAGCCGTATGCGGCAAGGGGACCTGCGGCAATCCAGCTCGCGATGGCTGCGCGAGGGTCGCGGAGCAGGTCCATGATGAAGTTTACGAAGCCCATGGCAATCCTTAGCGATCGCTGACATACCGACATGATGCCGAGACATAAGTCAAGCGCGCTGGATGGGAACGGGTGCCCGTCAGAGGCTCCTTATGGCTGCTGCCTCCCGGCCCTGACCAGGTTCGGAACATGTCGTCACCCGAACCCATCCAACGCGCTCGAAGAGAAACTATAGCAGAGGTGCCGCCGCACCATCAAATGCGCACGTACAAGCATGCAAAAACTGTGTACGCACGGGCGGCGGAAAGCGGGGGCTGCGACGGGGTGGGACAGGGGACGTGCCTGGTGTCCCACTTTGGCCAAGACAAAGTGGGACACCAGGCACGGGGGGTGCGGACATTTTCTTGGACCGGCTACGCGGCC
>CACYTH010000040.1 GCA_902777325.1 uncultured Coriobacteriaceae bacterium | reverse complement strand
ACGCAGAGCGCCGCCCCGTGCGCGACGACGTCCTCGTCGATGAGCGACTGGAGGTCGTCGAGCGTCATCTCGAAGCCCTCTACGGGCACGGGCAGGACGGCGACGGTGACGGGGAGGTCGCCCTCGCAACAGGCGAGCACGTCCTCGAAGGGCGTCTCCTCGAAGCGGGTGAACCCGACGTGCGACAGGGCCTCGCGGGCGAGCTCCGCGCAGTCGCGGGCGTAGTCCCCCGTGACGGGCGTGGTGGCCTCCCAGCGCTCGGCGATTGCGGCGGTCGGGACGATGGTTGCGGTCTGGCTCATGGTCTGCCCCCTTCGGGCTCGGGTGAGGGTCGGCTCTTCCTTCCCTCGGACGGGGGCTACAGGGCAAGCGGCATCCCCGGAGCGCGCCCGTTTGCGGGCGGGGCGCGGCGCGTGCAGGGGATGGCGCGTCAGGCGACGGGAGGCGGCGCTAGGGGTGCCTGCCGCCTCTGAGGTGCCTGTGCCATGATGCCCCGGTCCGAGGGCCAGGCGTCGTCCTCGCGGCTCGTGCCTGCGGGTTTTCGACGGCGCGGCGAGGATAGGGGATCCTCCGACAATCCCCGGCGCAGCCGGGGTGTCGGAAACCCAGGTGACCCGGCCCGCTTGCGGGCCGCGCCGGGCTTGTGGTTTGGACAATAACTACAATCGAATGGTCCCATGCGATTGGACGGAGATCCCATGCCGGTATCGTTTGAAAGCCTTGAGTTCGGGCACCTTCTGCATCACAAGCTCGCATACGAGTGTATCGACGCCGTCGGCGGTAGCCTCTACGACGATTGGGACGTCATACAGTTCGAGAAAAGCGTCTTGGGGGCCGAATACTGCCCGGCCTTCAAGCGTGAGGATGAATTGGCAATACTCAGGCAGGAGCTTCTCAGGCTTGATGGCCAGATGCCGTTTCTGCGGTTCGGCGAAGAGGGCACACATCATGCGTACGAGCTCTTCCTTTCCGAACCGGGCTTTTGGGGGAGCAGGGGTGCCCCGTTGTTTTGGGCCTATGCTGCGCGAGAGTTCACAACAGATATCCTTCCCCTGGACCCTAGGCTTCTCGTGCAGAAATACCTTGCGGTGGCCTATGAGCTCGGCATTCCGTATGGGGTGGACGAGTACGTGTACATTGAGCGCTTCGCTGCAGGCGGGATGAGCAGCGGCCAAGTTGGCGGAGCGTTCGTTGAGGAGGGTCTCAAGACTCTCCTCCGCAGACTGCCGCTCTATGGAGGCGAGAGCCGACTTCTCATCCACTACTACAATCATTGATTCTTGCGCAGCAGTACGGGCAAACGGAGAGCACCATGGGCAACTGGATCTATCAGAAGCAGATTGACGAGACCGTAGACTGGTTCGTGAGAACAGCGCTACCAGACGCGCAGCTGGGGTGGGAAGACCTGCCCTGGTCGGTCGACGAGATGGGCAGGACCGATGACCGCGGCCGCTGGTGGACGATTGCGGTGGACGTCCCGACCTCGGTCAAGGGGATGGACTGCTGGCTGTCGTTCCGGGTCGTGGAGCCCGGCGGCGAGATTCGAGAGCCCTTCGTCAGGGGCGTCCATGCCGTCAGATCGGGTCGCGGCGAGCACGAGTTCGACACCTACGTCTGGGACGACGGCGAGGGCATGTGGGTGATCCCACCGGACGACGATGACGAGGAGTGATTAGGGCTCGTCGTCATCTTCACAGGCCTCGAGCTCCCTTAGGCGGTCGACCCACTCGCCGACCTCCTCGACGAAGGACTTGCCCGTGACCCAGGTGCTCCCAATGCTGTCGTAGAGCGCGTCCAGCATCTCTGCGACGGTCATCGTGTTCTCCAATGCGGCTCCTTCCCACGCTTTCTTCGCGCGGGAATCATTGCATACCGGAGTGACATCAATTCCCTTACCAAGGGACGGGTGGGTGGGCCTACCCTAGCCGCGCATCGCGCGGACAAACCATCCCGCCGCCGCGCCTATGGCGAGCCCCCCACGAGCCATGCTGCGGCGGTGCGCGCAGGGGCATGGCCTGCGCGCCGCCGTGCTGTGTCGGCAGTCTCGCGCTACGCACCCAGCGCGCGCATCCTCCCTCCCGTCGGCATGCTGTAGCCCACGGCCTCGCACCAGTCGGAGAGGAAGCGGCGCTGCGCTGCGGTCACCTGCCTGTTGTGGCTCTGGAACGCCTGACGGACGGTGCCGCCCCTCACCTCGACGGTCACGAGCGGCGCGTCGGGGTCGCTAGACTTCCGCATCAGCCAGAGGTCGGTCTGACCGCTGGCGTACTTGTCGATGAACCCGGCCACGCAGTTGTGCTGCGCGTTGGCCTCGTCGAGAATCTCGCGCACGGTGGCGGCGGGGCGGATTACGTAGTCGTCCGACTCGAAGCCGTTGCCTTCCAGCTCGGCCGCGCGCCTCGCCACGGCTGCGTCGCTGGCCTCGTGGCGGCGCATCTCGCGCTCCCTTTCCAGCTCCGCAAGCAGAGCTGCGGGGTCTGCGGGGTACCTGTCCTCCACGCTACCCCTCACCCTCTGCTGCATGTCGAGGGCGTCCGCCCACAGCTGGATGTTGTAGGAGCGGGTGCGGCGGCGCTGTGCGGGCATGTCGAGCAGGGATAGCGCGTACTCGCACGCTCGGCGCGGCTCGAACGCGATGCCGCGCCACTCGAAGGTGCGCAGGGCGCATGCGAGGCGGGGCAGGAAGTCGGCGGTGCCTCCCCTCGGATGCTCGGCGCTCTTGTCGAGGTACCCGTTTAGAAGGTCGCGGGTCACGTCGCGCCCCATGGACTCCACGAACTGCGACACGTAGAGCCTGTCGCGGAAGCACTCGGCTGTGGCCTCGTCTCGCCCCTCGCCGTAGAAGCCCGTGAGCCTGAGCGCGGCGCTGAGCGCCTCGCGGCAGTGGTTGTGCCCCATCTGAGGCTCCACGAGCCTCCAGACGAGGTTGGCGTGCTCCCACGAGCCGCTCAGGTTCCACTTGGCGTTGGCCCCCATGCGGGACGCCGCCCACGCCTCGACGCGCACCATGTCGCGCTTGCACATCTCGCGGAAGTCCCCGCAGCCGAGCATGGCGACGAGGGCGGCCCTGCCCTTCGCGTCGTAGTCCTGCAGCGGCTGGCGGCTCCATGGCGGCGTGAGGGCGTCCCCCGTGGCCCCCTTGCAGAAGGTGCCGAGCCTCGCGGTGGTGAGCGCGTGGCGGCTTCCCGTGCGCTCGTCGGTGACGTAGTACTGGCCCTGCGTCACGAGCAGCACGAGCATCTGGGAGCGGCTCCCGCACCTACGCCTGAACGCGCAGTCGGCGCCGTCCATGAGGACGCGCTCGAACTCGGGTGTGGGCTGCTTCCTCTTGGCCTTGGGCGTCTCGCGCTCGATGTCCCCGTGGACGATGAGGCTGCGCACGTCCACCTTCTCGTCGATGCCGAGGTTGAGCGTCAGCTGGGTCTGCATGTCATGTCCTCCCGTCTGGTCAGGCGGGGGAATCCCCTTCGGTCCCCCTGGGGGCGGGCAATGCAAGGCGGAGGGACACGGGTGGGCTGGGCAGTCCCTCCGCCGTCACCGGGAGCGGGATGTGGGAGGGGCCCGCGACGGTGTGCGAGGCTTGCCCGCAGGGGGCCCGAAGGGGATCGAGGCGTCCTTGGGCGGGGTGACGGGATGCCGGGCCGTGCCCGGCGGGGCGTCTTTCCGTTTGCAGCCAGAAGAAAGCGGCGAAGTCCTATGGGTATCCATCCTTCGGAAGCCCGTCGATGTGAGAATTGTGGAGATAAAGAGAGCGGGCGCACATCCGTCGCCGATCCAACGTTGTGTTCTGCAGAGGGGGTGAGAGCTTGCCGATCGCCAGAGACGAGCCCTTGAGACAAGAGAGGGCGCAGAAGATTGCCGAGGAATGCTATGCGGACGTGTTGGCGTACTGCAGGCGCCACGCACCGGCGGGGCATGAGGCGGCTGACCTGGCCCAGGAGACGTTTCTTCGCTTCGTCCGAAGTGGGGGCCACCACAAAGGAGGAAGGCCCATCGCCTACCTCATGAGGACTGCAAGGAGCGTCTGCATCGACGCGAGCCGGGAAAGGCGCCTCGAGACGGCAAGCCTCGACTTCGATGTCGCGACGGAAGACAGCCCGTATAACGACTCGGGCCTCATTGAGGCGCTCTCAAAGCTGCCTCCGGTCCTGCTTGAGGTGATCGAGCTCCGATACGGTGCCGACCTCGAGGTCGGCGACGTCGCCCGGGTACTCGGGATTAGCAGGTTCTCCGTGAGGAGGCGCATCAGGAGGGCGCTGGCTCTCCTCGAAGAGGAGATGGGGTGGTCTGGATGAACGTAGTCGATCGGGCTCGCATGAGGATTGCGCTCAGGCATCACTACCAACGGCAGGTCGATCCAGTGGGGGACGAAGCCATCGACGCGCTCGTCTCGGCCATGGTGGCAGAGGACTCTCGTGCGCGAGGAGGCGCGGAGTCTCGCCGGGGATTCCTGCCTTTCGTCGTTGCGCAGGCTCGCTTCATTCCCATCTGGGTATGGCTCGCGCAGGTTGCCCTCGTCGCGACCATGGTCCTTGTGGCCCGCTTGGCGGGAAATGGGGTTATGGCCCGCTGGGCGATAGGCGTGATGTCCGCCGCGTCCGTGCTCGTGTGCGTGCCGACCCTCCACTCGAGCAGGCTCCATGGCGTCGTCGAGCTTGAGTGCTCGTGCAGGCACAACGCAGCCTCAGTGCTCGTGGCAAGGTTGATTGTCCTAGGGTGCTCGGCCTCTCTCTGCCTGGGGGTCATGGTTTCCGCTACTTCGCGGGTGACAGGGATGGGGGCACTCTGGGTGGCGCTCTGGGCCTGCCCTCCGTACTTCCTCTCGTGTGCCGGAGCGCTGGTCATGCTGCGCAGGTGCAGGCCCTCGTCCGCGCTTCTCGCCTGCGTCGCCTGGACATGCCTCTGCTGCGGGTCCCTGTACATGCTCAGCGTCGCATTCCCGTCGGCATATGGGGAGGCCTCCCTCTCGGTCTGGGCGCTCGCCTCCCTCGCCTCCCTTGCGTGGCTCTCGCGAGAGGTCGTGCTTACCGTCCGCGCCGCATCGGCAGGCCTCGATGGGCTAACCCCCGTGGTCTCGGCTTCCTTCAGATAGGAGAGTGATTGCATGGAACTCAGGATTGACAGACTCAGCAAGCAGTTCGGGAGCCACATAGCAGTCGACAGGGTGTCGGCGACCGTGACCCCTGGCGTGGTTGGACTGCTCGGCGCCAACGGCGCCGGCAAGACGACGCTCATGCGCATGGTCTGCGACGTGCTGCGCCCGACCAGCGGCCAGATCTACTACAACGGCACCGAGGTCGGGGCCATGGGGGACGGGTACCGCGCCCTGCTGGGCTACCTCCCACAAGACTTCGGCTGCTACCCGGACTTCACGGCAATCGACTTCATGTGCTACATGGCGGCCCTCAAGGGGTTCAGCAAACGCGAGGGGCTTGCGCGAAGCAAGGACCTTCTCGAGGAGGTGGGCCTCTCCTCCGTAGCCCGGCGCAGGGTGAAGACCTTCAGCGGCGGCATGAGGCAGAGGCTCGGCATCGCGCAGGCCATGCTCAACGACCCGTCGATCCTGGTGCTCGACGAGCCCACGGCGGGACTCGACCCGAAGGAGCGCGTCCACTTCCGCAACCTCATCGCGAGCTTCGCGCAGGACAAGATCGTGATTCTCTCCACCCACATTGTGAGCGACGTCGAGTTCATCGCGAACCGCATCCTGGTCATGCGCTCGGGGCTGTTCATCATGGAAGGCACGCCCGAGTCGATCGTGGCAAGTGCCGCGGGAAAGGTCTGGGAGTGCCACGTGGACGCCCGGCAGGCGGATGCGATGGCGGCGCGCATGATGGTCGCGAACGTGCGCTATGCGGAGGGAGGGCGTGCCGTGGTGCGCGTGGTGGCGGACACCGCCCCGACACCGGACGCCGTCCCCGTGGAGCCCACGCTCGAGGACCTGTACCTGAACGTATTTCAAGACGCTGTCATGAGATAGGGAGCAGACAATGGGAACCCTCATCCGATTCGAGATCAAGAAGATCGTCCAGAACCGCGCCGGAGTGGCCGCCTGCGCCATCGCGCTCATCCTCGTCATGGCACTCTCGCTGGGAAGCGTCCTCACCGCTGGCGCCTGGGACGCCCGGTCCGGGAGCTACGTGGAGGGCCTTGGAGCCTGGGACGCCATACGGCGCACAGAGCAGAGCCATGCCGGGACGCTGGACGACGCCCGCGTCGCGGAGGACATGGCCACATACGATGAGGCGCAGGCCCGATGGGCGCAGGACGCCGACCACCTCGGCAGCCTGTCCGCTCAGCAGATGATCGACCAGTACGGCATCGAGTTCTGGCGCGAGGTCGACCGCGTGCGCTCTGACGCGTACTACCTCAGGCTCAAGACCGCGATGCTGCTGGACGACAAGGGCACGCATGCGCCAGGCCTGCAGGAGGGTGCGGGCAACTTCCTCTCGAACGAGCTCTCCGGGAGGTACCTGGGGTTCTTCCCGTACGCCGAGTCCGAGAGGTCGTTCTGGGAGGGAAAGGCGTCGCGGATCGAGTGGCCGATAGAGTATGGCAGCGCCCTTGCCTGGGACGAGATTCTCAGCTTTATGGCCTTCTACGCCTTCGTCACGATTGCGGCCTGCATCGCCGTCTCCGGGGTCTTCGCCGGCGAGTACCAGGGCGGCACGGCGTCCATCGCGCTTCCCACCCTGCGGGGGAAGAGGTCCCTTCCCGTGGCCAAGGTGGTCGCGTCGATGCTCTTCGCGAGTGCGTACTGGTGGGCGAGCGTGGCGGTCGGCTCGGGGGTCTTCCTCGTTGCACTCGGTGCGGATGGGGCGGGCTTGCCTTACCAGATCTTCGACTTCGTCAACCCCTACCCCATGACGGTGGGCCAGGTGTGCGCCTCGCTCTTCCTTCTCGGCTGGGTGGTCACTCTGGGCTGCGTGGCCTTCACGCTGCTGCTCTCGTCGCGGCTGCGCTCTGTCATGCCCGTGGCCGTCACCCCGCTGGCGGTCACTTTCCTCGGGGTGTTCGCCAAGCTGATCGTGCCCCTTTCGAAGGTCGCCCACCTCACGCCCATGAACGTCCTCAACGACTCGTTCGTCGCGCTGGCAAGCTATGCGCTCGGTCCGGTCGTGTTCGACCTGCCGTCCGCCGCTGCGCTGCTCTACGCCTTGCTCGCCTTGGTGTGCGCGCCACTGGCTGTGAGGTCATTTGTCCGCTATCAAGTTGCGTGAGTTCCCCGTTGCGGCCGCATGCGTTCAGCATGTGTGTGGCAGCAGCGAATCGGCAACTCACAGCAGTCTGCCTTTCTCCATCAGCTCCTTTACGATCGTCGACTTGTGCACCCTGATGCACCTGCCGATGTAGATGTGGGGCAGCTGCTTGCAGATGTCGAACGACTTGGTGCGCCCGATGCCGAAGACCTCCTGGAGGTCCCTCGGCGAAAGCCACTCCGGCCTGTCGGACAGCGGCGAGTGGTCCCTGAGGGAGCTCGCCCCGGTCGGTCCTTCCATCGTCTCTCCTCTCTCGTTTTTCTGTCACACAAAGGGGAGCCGCGTCATGTCGCTCTCGTACGACATGACGCGGCTCCGGGCCTCGTGTCTATGGTGTGGGCCGCCCTACGGCAGCCTGCCCTTCTCTAGGATCTCCTTGGCCACCGTCTGCCTGTTGACGCGGATGTTGCGCCCGACGTAGATGTGCGGCAGGGCGGCGCAGATCTCGTAGGACTTGCTCTTTCCCACCCCGAACACCTCCGCGATGTCCCTCGGCGACAGCCACTCCGGCCTGTCCCTGAGGGCGGAGTTGTCCCGCAGCGCGCTGGCTGGCCTTGCTGCTTCCATCATTTCCTGCTCCTTCCTTCTGGTGCCGTGGCATGCTTGAGGCTATGTCTTGGCCGCTCTCTCGTGTGCTGGCCGTGCTGTCGGAAGTGTCTGCAGGCATCCCGTGGTATCCGCTTCACGAAACGAGCGAAAACGGGCCCTTCGGGGCCCTCTCCGCCATCGCCTCGGCGACGACGTCCGCCGCCTGCTGGCGTGCCGTCGGGTCGGCGCTCGCGTAGACGTTGAGCGTCACCGTCGCGTCGGCGTGGCCCATGAGCGACGCGACGGTCTTGACGTCGACGCCTCGTGCGATGAGGAAGGTCGCGTAGGTGTGCCGGAGGTCGTGCAGGGTGACGCGCTTGCCGGTGGTGCCCACCAGGTCGAGAGACCTGGCGAGCGACGAGAACTCCTTCCCCAGGCGGCTGGGCAGGTACCACCTGCCCTCGGAGGTCTCGATGACGTAGCGGCTCGCGGCCTTGGCCTTGCCGGATGAGGCGAGCACCCTCTTGTACTTGGCCTCGAGCCTCGCCTTGAGGTCCGGCTCGAGGGGGATGTCGCGCCGGCTGGTCTCGGACTTCGGCCCCTTCTCGAAGCTGTGCCCGGCCGCCTCGGTGACCGCGTTCCTGACGAGGATGAGGTCCCTCTGGAAGTCGACGTCGCGCCACCTGAGCCCGCATATCTCCTCGCGCCTGAGGCCGGCGGAGAGCCCGAGGCGCACCGCGAGGGTGAGCTCGCTGTCGACCATGGAGTCGAGCGCGGCCAGAAGCCTCTGGCGCTCGGAGTCGTCGAGGGCGTTCGGCTCGCGCCTGCGCCTCTTCGGCGCCTTGAGCGACTTCGTGAAGGGGCTCTTGGCGAGCGCCCCGGTCTCCACGGCGTAGGACAGGGCCTGCTTGAGCAGCCGGTGGTCCTTGGCCACGGAGTCCGAGCACAGGCCGTCCTCCGTGAGGAGCCTCCTCTGCATCGAGACGATCATGTCGGCGGTGATGTCGTCGATCCTGACGTCCCCGAGGTACCTGCAGATGTGCGCGGCCGAGGAGCGGTATCCCGCCGCGGTCGTCCTCTCGATCTGCCCCGAGCCCTCGATCCCGGAGATGTACTTCTCCAGGAACCTCTCCAAGACGGCCTCGTCCTCGTCCATGACGAGCAGCACCCGGAGCTTGGCGCGCTCGGCCTCCTCCTCGAGCTGCCTGTGAAGCTGGGTCGCCTTCTTGTTCGCGTCCCTCTTCGACGTCGCCTCCAGGTTCCTGGAGAGGGTCCGCCACTTGTCTCCCTCCTTGTACCTGAAGCGGGCCTGCCAGTGTCCGCCGCCACGGTCCCTCACGGAGGGGTTCGAGTACTTCATGGGCTTCATAGGCTGCGTCCTTCCA
>CACYTH010000039.1 GCA_902777325.1 uncultured Coriobacteriaceae bacterium | reverse complement strand
GGGACAGGGGACGTGCCTGGTGTCCCACCTTGATCAATCAAGGTGGGACACCAGGCACGTCCCCTGTCCCAGTCACACCCAGTCACACGGCCCACCCAGTCCGCACCCCCGTCCCCCGTCCCGTCGCAGGTGTTAGCGCTTCCTGGTGCGAGCCACGCGGTGGGCGATGTTCTGCCAGAGGTGCGTCATGATGCCAAAGTCGCGGTTGAGCGACTGCGGCAGCGTGGGAATGCGGTCGTAGAGAACCTGCCAGTACTCGTACTTGTCGTCGCCAAAGTCCAGGATCTCTATGGTGTGGGTGCGGGCACTGCTCCTGCGCGCCTCGTTGACGCTCGTGACGCAGCCCTTGAGTTCCACCTGGTAGTCGTCGTCCGTGATGGAGATGCGCACGCTGTCGCCAATGCCGAGCGTCTCCCCCTCGTCGAGGAACACCGTCACGGTATGCTCGGTCATCTGGGTGGAGACGCCCTCGTACGAGCGCCGCTCGCCGTGAATCGTGTCGACCTGCACGGGCAGCGCGTCGACGACCTGCACGGGCTCGGTGTCGCTGTCACGCCCGTCGATGAGGAAGATCGACAGCGTGAGGAAGTACAGGTTGCGGACGAGCCAGTAGGTGAGGATCATCAGGCTGATGGCCTGCATGGCGCTAAAGATGCTGATCACGCGGATGATGCCCAGCACGGCGAGCGCGGCAAGGATGATGAAGGGCGTCATGGCGCGGACGTCGGTCTGGCGACCCGCGTCGCGCTTGGACTTGTCCGTCACCTTGAAGGTTGCCAGGTGGATGCCAAGCGACTCCTGCACGATGGGCAGCAGCAGGTGGGCCATGACACTCGTCTCGTAGATGCCGCTCCACTTGTGGGAGATGCTCCCCTGGCTGCTGATGCGCAGCGCGACGTCCTGCATGATAAACATGGGCAGCCAGTAGACGGCGAGGTCAAGCCAGTTGCACTTGAACACGGGCAGCGCCAGCACCGCAAACAGAAGCGGCGACAGGACGTAGATGAGGTTCTTGATGGGCGAGTACCAGTAGACCACCGAGCTCCAGTAGCTGATCTTCTGCGCGAGGGTGAGGCCGGGGATGCGCCACACCTTGAGCTGCCGTGCGGTAGCGATGACGCCGCGACCCCAGCGCGAGCGCTGCTGGATGTGCTCGCGGAAGGTGTGGGGCGTCTGCCCGTTGGCGAGCGGCTCGGCCAGGCCCAGGCTCACGAAGCCGTTGGACTCGATGAGGATGCCGGTGGCGAAGTCCTCGGTGATGGATTCGGTGTAGAAGCCGCCGATCGCCTCCAGCGCCGCACGCGCGATGACGGTGTTGGAGCCGCCGTAGATGACGCTGTTGGTGCAGGTCTTGGCCGGCTCGATGGTGCGGTAGAAGAAGTTCTGCTCGTTAGGCGCGCGGGTCTCGGAGTAGAGCGCAAACTGGAAGACGTCAGGGTCGTAGAAGCTCTGCGGCGTCTGGAGCAGGCCCAGGCGGCGCTGCATCTCGGGCGGCAGCGTCTGGTTGCGCATCTCGGCGTCGACAAAGTAGGGGATCGTCTTGAGCAGGAAATCGCTCTTGGGGATCATGTCGGCATCGAAGGTCACCACGTACGGCGCCGACGTGAGGGCCAGCGCGTGGTTGAGGTTGCCCGCCTTGGCGCCCTTGTTGTCGGGACGGTCGAAGTAACCCACGCCCATCTCCTCCGCCAGCGCGCGCATCTGCGGACGGCGGTTGTCGTCGCAGATCCAGATGTGCACCTTGGAGGGGTCGGGGTAGCGCATGTGCTTGCAGCCGTTGATGGTCCTGCGCAGGAGGTCGGTCGGCTCGTTGTACGTGGCGATGAAGACGTCCACGTCGGGGTACGCTTCGTCGGGGATCTGTGGGAGCGGATGCGTCCTCATGCCCAGCAGGTGCCAGAACAGGACCTGCGACTCCACAAAGCCGAGGACCTCGACCGCAAGCAGGATGACGTTTGCGGCGACGGCGGCCGGGCCTGCCTCCACGGGGATGGAGAAGCCGATGCGCCAGCCCAGGTAGATGATGGTAAAGAGCATGCTGAGCGTGAGGGTGACCTTGGCCGCGGTGCGCGTCTTGCCGCCGATGGCCCGCTGCGGTCCCGCCGCGTCTCCCCGGAACAGGTCGTCGTAGGTGGGCGTGCGCGGGGCGGCGCCCTTGCGCGCGTAGAGCGTGAGGATGAGCTGCATCAGGAGCACGAAGCCAACGGCGGCTGCGGCATAGCGCGGCCAGGCCCTCGTGGCCACGTACCCGTCATCGCCGAGCGAGTTCGAGATCCACGAGAGGATGTCGTCGGAGCGGCTCTTCTCGATGACGCCGGCAGGCGTGGGGATGGACTTGGGGTCCTCGTTGCGGATGAGCTCGCGTACCCAGGTGCCCGTGGTCGTGAGGTCGCTGTCCCGGATCGTGCCCGTGGGGTCAAAGCCCGGGTTGAACATGGCCGAGGTCTCGTCCTTGTCGGAGAGGCTCCACACGGCGTAGCTGAGCTTGTGCTCGTTGAGGAAGGAGAACCACTCGGCGGCGGACTCGAAGTCTATGACTCCGTCGCCGCTCGACTCGGACACGCCGCACTCGCTGATGAACACGGGCAGGCCGGCGTCGAGGGCCGTGGCCAGCTCCTCCCTGAGGCCTTCCTTGTGCGTCGCCGCGTAGAAGTGCAGCGCGTACATGACGTTGTCGAAGTCGAGGGGACGCAGCACGGCGCTGCCGAGGTTCCTGTCGTACTCGGGCGTGCCGACCACGATGACCGCGTCGGGGATGTTCTTGCGGATGGCGGGGATGACGATGTTGCTGTATTTGACGACGTCGGTCCAGTCGGTCTTGCCGTTGGGCTCGTTGCAGATCTCAAACAGCAGGTTGGGGTAGGAGGCGTACTCGGTGGTTATCGTCTCGAAGAAGGCGAGCGCGGAGTCGATGTTCTGGTTGGGGTCGGAGTCCTCAAGGATGTGCCAGTCGACGAGCACGTACATGTCGGCCTCGATGGCAGCGTCGATGCCCTTGCGCATGAGCTCGAGGCTCTGCTCCTGGTCCTCGCCGCAGTAGACCTCCGAGTACATGGCCAGGCGAATGAAGTTGCCGTTCCAGTCGGTGGACACCTGGTCAAAGAGCGACTGGTTGATGAACTCCGGGTACCAGGTGAGGCCGTGCGTGCTCACGCCGCGGAGCTGCACGGGCCTGCCGTCCTGGTCGACGAGCTGCGTGCCCTCCACGTGCAGGCGGCCGTTGACCGACGGGCGCGCCGTCTCTACCGCATCGACGTCCCGAGCTGGGCTTTCTGCGACTTCTGTGGGGGCTGTGACCTCGTCTGCCAGGCTGGCCTTGGGCAAGACGACGAGCCCGATCATCGCAAGCACGAGAATGATGGAGATAAGCCTTCTGCGCATAACCAACCTACCCCTCAAATAAGTGATCAAAGCGCAATGGCTGTATTGTACCGCCCTGCCTGTGGGGCCATTTGCTTGGAGCCATGACCGGACGTTGGGCTCGGTGCGGAATCGGAGGGGCTTGCGGGTCGTTTGCGTGCGCGAATCACCCTCGGCTGCTCCGCAAAGCTGACCTTTGCCGGGTCACCTAGCGGCCGGGATGCCAAACAAAGGCGAGGCCCGCCTCCGCAGCAGTTGCGAAGGCGGGCCTCACGAGCAAGTGCCCTCGATTGTCGTTGCTCTGCCTAGAGAACGGGGCGCCCGTGCTTGGCGAGAAGCTCGTGCGTCGCGGTGCAGGCGGCGCAGTCGCAGTACTTGGCGCCCTGCTCCTTGATCTCGAGCGCGTGGGCCAGCATTCCTGCGGCGACCTCCTCGCCCATGATGTCCTTTGCGGCGCCCTGAGCAAAGCCGATGAGCTCGTCGATCGTGGTGTGGTGCTGGTCGATGGCGTCCAGAAGCTCCTTGGTTGCGGCGTCAGCGTCGGCGCCGGCGGCGATGGCATCCTTCCAGCCCTGGGCCGCCTCGCGCGTCGTTGCGGAGCTCGAGGCGGCAGCCAGCAGCTCGTCGACCTTCTTGGCGGTGTAGTCAAACAGTTCCTTGTCCATGCTTGCTCCTCAGTCTCGTTTTGCCCGACGGTATGACCCCATTGTGCCACAACGGCAACTGCAGGGCAGAGTGCGTGCTTGTCGCTGTGGCGCTCGGACACGAGACCGCAGACGTCTTGCAATAAGGAGAAGCGAGCTTGTTGTGGCACAGATCGCAGACAAAGCCTCCCGTACATAGAAATGTCACTCATAGTCAACATATAATTGCTATCTTAGAGCAGCAAATAGATGAATGAAGCAATGGTGAAAGGTTTGATATCCGTGGGTTATCGTTCACGCTATGAGCGAAGAGAAGAGAAGGCCTGCCAATGGACGATTCCCTCATATGGTGTGGGAGTATCGGCACTTGTTCTCTTAGGCCTTTTCTTGTTGTGCCTGCTGTTTCCCTATACGGGAGATGATTGGTTTTGGGGAAGCTCATTCGGCCTTGAGCAGCTAAGAAATGGGTTTGCCAATTACAACGGCCGGTATGTCGGCAACCTGATAGTTCTTGTGCTTACGAGATGCCGTCTCCTGCGCGCCTTGGTGATATCACTGACGCTGTATGGCATCTGCTGGTGCGTGAATGGGATTGTCGGCCGAGACGACTCGAGTGCATTTTGGATTTCGCTGGCTTTGCTGCTGTCTATGCCAAGTAGCGTTCGGGCGCAGGGCGTGGCGTGGACATCGGGCTTTGTCAACTATGCTATACCGTCTCTTTTAGTCTTGTTTTATCTGTATTCGTTCCGCGATGTCTTTGTTTCTGACGGGCGGCCTGAGAAAACCCGATTCAGCGGGTCGCTATTTCTCTTGGGGCTTATCAACAGTCTCATTATGGAGAACGTATCTATATACAACGTCGCTGTCTCTATAGGCATGATCGTATTCACGCGAATCAAGTTTGGGTTCTACGACAAGAGGCAGCTCTCTTTTCTTTTTGGGTCATGCGTCGGCTGTGCACTGATGTTTTCGAACGGTGCATATTATGCTGCAGCTACAGGTCAGTCTGATTATCAGAAGCTCAATAAGGGACCCCTGGTCAAAAGCATGATTTCCAAGTTCTGCCTTATCATCAATCCGGATTGCTGCTTGCGCAATACTGCCATCAACGTGATCTTCGCGGTTTGCTCGTTTTCGTATTACCAGAAGAGGCGTACGCCCAAATCCTTAGTCACCTGCGTTACCTGCTCCCTTGTCGCCGGGGTAAGTCTCCTCAACGCAGCGGGCGGCTTCGGACAAGAGCAAAGCACCGCTCTTTCAAAGAAAGATATCGTTTACTCTGTCCTAACGATACTGATGCTTGTCCTCGTCTTTCTCATGTGTCGCGAGGAGGGCAATGGCGATACCGCCTCTCTGACGTTTCTTTCAATGGCCCTAATCGTTGCGCCGTTATTGATAGTCAATCCTGTCGGTGCAAGGCACTTCCTCATTACGTATTGCCTATTCGTTTTGCTCGCATGCTTAAGCCTGGACAGGTTCTACCCAAACCTGCTGGCAGGTGCCAATACTATCCGGTTGATGCAGTACACTGCGTGCTTGCTATACATATCGTGGTTCTTGCTCTATGGGGTCATAGCTCTTGGTGAGTTTAGAAGGGTCTCGCATATTAACGATGCCCTTAAAACGGAGGCTCCGGTCATCCAGATTAAAGCGCTGCCATATAGCTCGTGCATCGAATCGCCCAACCCTACGACTGCGAATCCTCCCGAGTACTTTACAGAGTGTTTCAGGGCGTACTATGGCATAGACCAAAGTGTCGAAATAAAGAAGAAGTAGTCGAGTGTCGGAGCGCGCAATCCGACGTCACCGGCCGTACCCAAGTCCACCGCAGGCATACAATGAGGTGCAATGCATGCGGACGTGACGTGTGGAGATAGACCTCTTTACTAAACGGGCAGATAAGGGGCCATGCCGATGATCATGTACTTCAGCGGGACAGGTAACAGCCGCTTTGTCGCTGCATCGCTTGCAAGATTGCTCGATGACAAGGTCGTTGACCTCAAGCGGCTCATGCATGATGGCGACACACGCCCACTTAGCTCGGAGAAGGCCTTTGTTCTGTGCATGCCGGTCTATGTTGACGGCATGCCGCTCGCCATATACCGCCACCTCAGGGCCACTCCCTTGCAAGGCAACCGTAAGGCATATGCGGTAGTGACGATGGGCTCTTACGCGGGCATTGCGGGGCGCCAGGCCGAGGAGTTGTTCTCGTCGAAGCAGATGGAGTTCAAGGGCTGTGCCGAGGTGGTGATGCCGAGGAACTACCTCGTGGGTTTTGCCCCTGACGAGAAGCCTGAGTCGATCGAGGAGAAGATCAAGGCGGCACCCGACAGGATTGCCCAGATTGCCGGTGTCATAACGCGTGAGGCACCATACGAGGGGCGCCACACTTCGGAGGTCGAGTACCGCTTGGTGCTTCCCTTTATCTACCTTTGGGACAAAGTGGCGTTTCCTACGAGGAAGTTTGTGGCCAATGACGCCTGCACCTCGTGCGGCATGTGCGAGCGCACCTGTCCCATGCGTGCGATCCGCATGGAGGACGGGGTTCCCATGTGGGTCAAGCGCCATTGCATGCACTGCATGGCGTGCATCCAGAACTGCCCTGCGCGTGCTATCGGGTACGGGAAGGCCCTGCAGCGAAAGCAACGCTACCGGCTTGGCAAGTACCGGCATGTTTTGGAGGATGGGTCTGGTGAGCATTCGCGTTGAGAGGCACAACATGCCGCTTTTTGTACGAGGCCCTGGCGAGGGGGGCAAGGCTTGCGGTTCGACTCCCTGGGGCGTTGGCCTAACAAGAAAGCCCTCTAGAGATAGAGAGCCTTACTAACGTGGTGCCCCCAGCGGGAGTCGCCGCGCCGCGCTTCGCGCGACGCTCGTAGGCTTCGTCGCTTCGCTCCTCAGCCCTGGACAGGCCACTGGCCTGTCCAGCCCTCTCGGGTTCGACTCCCTGGGGCGTTGCCCTCACATGAAAAAACCGCCTTGAGATAGGCGGTCTTGCTAACGTGGTGCCCCCAGCGGGAGTCCCGCCTTGCCTTCGGCAAGGCTCAGAGGCTTCGGCCTGCGGCCTCAGCCCGCAACATGCCACAGGCATGTTGCGACCTTGCGGTTCGACTCCCTGGGGCGTTGGCCTAACAAGAAAGCCCTCTAGAGATAGAGAGCCTTACTAACGTGGTGCCCCCAGCGGGAGTCGAACCCGCCTCTTGACCTTGAAAGGGTCACGTCCTAACCGATAGACGATGGGGACTGATGTGAAACCACAGTATACCAGAGCAAACGGGCGTGGGGAGTGACGTACATCTGACATGGTGACTCAACCCAAAAGAAAAGCTCCCATCGCTGGGAGCTCGTATTCTGGTTATAGGACAAAATGTGTGTCCGCTAATCCTACCTAATCCCAGTCCCTTCTCCACGGAGTTGACCTGTGCAGCTCCTCCCACACGAGCCCGTCGCC
>CACYTH010000038.1 GCA_902777325.1 uncultured Coriobacteriaceae bacterium | reverse complement strand
CGTCCTGCCCGTGCCCGTAGAGGGCTTCGAGATGACGCTCGACGACCTCCAGTCGCTCATCGACGAGGACGTCGTCGCGCACGGGGCGGCGCTCTGCGTGGGTCGCGCGCTCGCATCCGACGGCCCCCTGCCAGAGCGCCTGCGCTTCGACGTCGTGAGCGTGTGCGTCAACCTCGACGCCGGGCGTGTGCGCGTCCACCACGTGCGCGGGGCGTGGCAGTCGTAGCCATGACCGCACATAGCACGACACGGGAGCGCTCGCCACCAAGGCGGGCGCTTTCCTTTTGTGTTGAGTTTGTGCAGGTCAGACGCCATGAGGGCACGCGGCCAGGGCCGCGCCACGGCGGAGGCCAAGCCCCTCCGCCGCCCGTCCCGCACGCGCAGGCACCCCTAACGCTTGTGGGGACGGGACAGCCCCAGACACGTTGAGCGTCAGCCTTAAGCCACCTAGTCAGCCGTGTAGCGCTCAGAGAAATCTTCTGGTGCAAGGTGCAGGGCCGCATCGAGCTTCTGCTTCGTCTCCGCACCGCCCGGCATCATTGGCATCATCATGACCGTGTTCTTTACCTGCGCCCTGATGCCCGCAAGACAGCTCTTTGTCTTGATCCAGTTCTGCGGACTGAACACCCTATTGTTAGGCAGGGGCTCACTGGCCGCGGACTCAAGCGCAATATTGAGGCAGCCTCCCGCAAACTGAACGACGACGTCCAGCATCCCCGATTCCTTAAGCCTCTCGTATACGAGCGCGGGGTCCGGGACGTTCTCCACTGGCATGTTTGACAGCGTATTAGCGAACACGGAGATTGCATACAGGTGGTGGTACGGCGCATAAGCACGCATGGCGAGAAGGGAGTCATTGAGGCCAAGCGGATTGCCTGCGTCCTTCGCCCAGCATGCCTGGACGGTTCTCCATAGCGCGTTCAAGGCATATACGTTTTTAGCCGGGTAGTCCTTGCGGAAGATATTGTCGAAGTACTTGTCGAATACCCTCGTCTCGCTATAGGAGATGTTCGGCCGCTGAGAGTGCCACGCCATGAATACTTTGCCGAGGGTCGTGACATCAACAACAAGGGCGTCATCCCTATCGGCCGGAGCCTCTTCGCCGCGCTTTGTCACCATGTATCCGCTCGGGTATTGCTGCTCGTAGCTCTTCTTGAGGAGAAGGACCCTCTTGTCGTTGCTCCTAAGGTCTCTCGCCTTGACTGCGCTCTGGGAGTTCGTCGAGATGCTTATCTTGTCAGCCCTGTCGCGCTCTGGAATCTCGTAGAAGCGGATCATCACGTATCCGTCTTCTGCTGACTTGACCCTCTCGCTTGCCGAGTAGATCGTATTGAGTGACTGGCATCCGTTCACCACACTCAAGCCATGGAGTGTGAGCACGTTTCCCGACAGGCTCATGCTCGTGCAGATCGCCGTGATGCCGTTGTGGCAGAAGAAGAACTCGGAGGGCTCGTTGTAGATGGTCGACCGCATGCCCTTGTTGACCTTGTTGTTGCTCCCAAGGGAGTTTCGGACGTTCTTCCTGAAGAGGGTCTGGTCCTTAATGCCAGGGAATCGGAGGCAGTCCCTCAGACTAACCGCCGCGATGACCGCGCTCGTCTTGCCAAGAGACAGCGGAAGGAACTTCCCGTCCTCGAGTTGGAGGACGTGCGAAATGGAGGGATTATCCTTGCCGAGCGCAATCTCATAGCGCCTTGAAATCTCCTCCGAATCAACGAGGACCAGCGTGGCACTGAAGGAGTCGTCTTCGACGAGCTGCTTCTGGAATTCTCCGAGGTCATCCCTCGCCGCCGAAGTCAGCTCGCCCGTCGTCACCAACTCAAAGCAGACCTCATAATCGTCATCGAGGGCGGCGCCGAACTCGACCAGCTTCTGCTTGAGGCGGTGATTCGCACCGTCCTGGAGTGAGGCTGGGTTCTTCAGAAGAATCCAAGAGGAGAGGGTCTCCCGGAGCGGGGTTGAGTCTATCGATCCTTGGTAGAACTTGCCTTGGATCACGTACACCACGGAGTTTTCGTCGTCCACGTAGATGGCGTCTATCTGCTTGTCGTCGGCACCGTCCGTCACACAGTCGCGCGCCTGGATCTCGTCGAGGTTGTAGACGTTCCTCAGGTACCATGCGACGAAACGTTCCCCGTCGTTCTTGTATTTCTGCAGGTAGTATGCCTGTTTGATGTCTTCGGCTATGGTGTCGTACATCTGGGTCGCCCTCGATCTTCCTAGTTGTAGTTTCGCCCATGCTTCTTGTAGAGCTCGGTCGCGGACTCGTCGCCATCTATGACTACGGCCTGCACCGTCTTGTCGAGCAAATCCAGGTAGCGCGTGCCGTCGCCGTTCACCGACCAGATGCGGCAGAAGTCTCCTCCGAACTCCCTAGCGTACCTAGCGAGCCCGACAAGCTTCGCCTTGGCCTCGTCACCGGTCACCTCCCAATGCGGATCTACAATCGATGGCATCATCGTGTCGCCGTCCATCTGGAAGAACACGAAGTCGGGGTGCATATTACGGTGCCCGCCCTCAGGGTGTTGGTAGACAACCGTGAGCACGTGGCTGCCCGTGCCATTGGAGGGGTTACGGTAGAACGCCTTGCAACCTCGCTTTAGCTCGCGCGCCACGACATCACTCTCGACACTGTTGAGGTCAAGCCAGGCATCGCCACTCGTCGCCTCAGACAGCGCATGAAGCACGAACTTATCGTTCGCCCTGTCCTGGCGTCCAGTGCCAGGAACGCGCAGGTGCTCGACGCGGTGCACGCCATTTGCGGACAGCACTGAGTTAAAGGCATTGCGCGCCGGCTCTGAGAGTATTGCCACCTCAGGCCCGTAGAACGCCATGAGACGTTTGACTTCAAGCTCAGCTGTGTCCTTAACCCTTTCCTCGATTTGTGGGACGCGCGCCGCAGCGGCTACGGCCGTATTGATAGCGACATCGCTCGCAGGCAGCCCGTCGTGGGCCCTGCGCGAGCGCTCGCTTCGGAAGAACATGTTGGTCAGCGTCTCGGTGAAGGCGCGGTCCGCCACGCGTCGCGCATTCGCGAGACTGTAAGAATCGGCATCCTGCGTGAAGGTGCTCGACGTGTACGACGTCGAATCGAAGACCTTCATGTGATGCTCCGCGCTCGTGACCTTGGCAAGCCCCTTGCACGCCTCGTCATACTCGTCCTTGAAGATGGTGATAGAGTCTCGTAACGACTTTAGGAGCGCCTTCTTCACGTCTCTGAGCTCGCCCTTGGCATTAGGCACCTTGTACTGGGCAAGGAGCCCGGCATACTCGAAGGCTGCGAGGATGAAGTTCTCGGGATGGTGGGACTCGACGACCTTGTGGATTGACTCAAACGCTTCGTCCACGCCCAGCCCATGGTCCCAGACCACGTCGACGGGATCGGTATAGACGTTGCGACCGGACTCAGCGGAGATGCCCGCCCAGTCGGCGGATTCCTCAGAGGTGAGGTAGCCTACGACCTGCTTTACGCTTTTCTCATCGAATGTCGGCAGATAGCAACGCACGGCGTTGAGCGACTCGTCGTCGTCAATCCTCATCGCCAGCGGCGTCCTGACCATGCGACCCAGAAGCTGCGTGATGTAGGTCACATCCTTGTGGGGCCGCATCGAATAGATGACCTCAGCACGAGGGCAGTCCCAACCGGTCGAGACTGCCTCCTTAGCAAAGAGCACCTTCACCTCATGCGTTCTCTCCACGAGCTCTGGGGAGACATAGGGGATGGTGATGCCGCCAGCAGAGATGTTGTCGAAACCACTCATGACGTGGGCGAAAGCGTCGGGGCCGAGCTTAGGGCACGCGGATCGGATATCGCGGACGAGCTCACCAAGACGCTGCGTTGACACCTTGTCGGGCACCTGCACGACCATCAACGGCACTACTGTCGCAACGCCGTTCATGGCGCACCAGCCAGCCCAGTGGACCTCGGCATCGCGCAGCGCCTTGCAGGCGTCGAGCAGGTAGATGTGCTCGGCTGCCGTGCTCGTGACGGGAGCCTGCAAGATGATATCGTCCTTCAAGAGCCCCGATGCCTGCACGTCTGCTGGCTTCACAGTTACAGGAGCCTCGTTCGTGCGCCCCTGCCTGTTTGCCATCGCCTGCACGAAGCGCTTCGGCGTCGCCGAAATGCCTACAACGACGGGAATTGGACTATGTCCGTCCTCGCCATCGATTATCTGGCCATAGATGGTCTGGTCGGCAGCCTCTTGCGCGTTGTTGCGCTTCGCAGCCGAGCCGAGCCCGCGGTGCGCCTCGTCGAGGAAGAGATAGAGATGAGTTCCACTCGCAATGGTGTCCTTGAGCAGCTGCCAAAACGACAACGACTCGCCACCACCCGAAAGCTTCCTGCCCTTGCCAAGCAGCTGCCGATGCAGGAAGTAGATCTGCCCCGCCTCGAGCTGCGTATGGTTGGCACAGAATGTCGCGGTAATCGACTCGATGCGGGAGAGATCGAGGTCTGTCGCCTCGATGAGACGAAGACGAGTCTGATCGGCGAGCGAGGGCAGGTCTGTTACCCAAAGCACGCAGGCGTCTGCATCGGGTTTGACGCCCCAGGCATCGTTGCCCTCGAGCAGAGCCTCGATGACCGCCGCCGCTATGACCGTCTTGCCAGCACCAGTCGGAGCGGAAAGGCAGCATGAGCCGATCTTGTTCCGTCGCTCGTAGCCGTCCATCAGGTAGGTCATATCGTCGACGAGCTTGCGCGCCGCCTCCTCCTGGAAGTCCTTCAGTTCAAACTTCATCGGTCCTGTCCAATCTCGAAGGAGCGCAGGTAGGACTTGTAGAGCTGCCTCACGTCCTTGCCCCTGAACTCAGCACACATGTCGCGGTACTGGCGGTCTACGTCGGTCACGACGAAGACATGGTCAACATCGTGCTCACGACATTCCTCGATGAACTCCGGAGCCCAGGCATAGTCGAAAAGCACCCCATAGGCATTCGTGACCTCGTATGTCGCATCTTCGGGGTCCGTGTCACCGAGCGTGATAATGGGGCCGACCGAGCCAGCGCGCATCCACAAGAGCGGCGCAATCTCATCGAAGGCAAGGTTCGCTGTGATGACGGAGGGTTCAAGATACTTCAAGTCATAGAAGACCGCATTCTCCTGGAAACCGTCGGCCATAGGAAACTCATCAGTAAACTTATAGTCACCTTCCACGGGGATACCATCAGGCGTTATACCAGTCATAGCGGCTGTAATGCGAGGGATGGTGATATAACGAGCTATTCCAAAGGCTTCCCAATCATCGTCACCTTGACGTAGTCCCTGGGCAACGAACCGCTTAACCTCATCGAATCCAACTTCATTATTGGTAACTGATATAGAGCGGCGGCGACCCCCGTCACGATGATTGAGACGCATCGTCGCATGAGCGGTAGTTCCCGATCCCGAGAAGAAATCAACTATTAGCGCATCAGGATTTGCAGAAATGACAGAGCTGATAGTATCTTCAACTGCGTAAAGTGACTTCGGATAAGGAAATGCCCTTCCAGGAATGAATTGACTGTTTAGTTGGGTTCCATAGATGCCCGCATCGTGAGAGTCCCTATTCCAAACAGTCTTGTTCGACATGGTGGTGCGTTTTTCTAACTCGGATACAAGGCTGAGCTCGACAACATTGTTTTGGTCACGCGAGACAATCCTAATTTCGCCAAGCTCAATCCTGCGAAGCTGCGCTTTACTCAAATAGAGCAGTGACCAACGGTCGTTCGTCCTATCATATTGCCCCACTTTGGCAAAACCCTTACTCGCCAAGTCGCGGAAATAGCTCGGCTGACAACGCCAGCGTCCTTCAGAACCGTTGGTCCTTAATGGCCACACGGCCACTAAACCATCAGGCACATCAGTGTCATTCCTGTCAGCATCGATAGGCAGTGGATCTCCGACCGAAACTATGCGCTTTATAGAGGGGTCAATAAACACCGGGTAAAAGAGGTTCGGGTTCTTCCGTCGTGTAGCGTCACCACCTCCTCTAAGCAATCTCTCCCAACGAACGGTGCCAGGCGCTTCTTCCTCTTCGTCGCCCTCTTCTTCCGCTGTCATATCCGAAATTATCTTATTGATGTCTCTCGGCATTGTTAGAAAAGCGTCTTCAACGGGCAACGCCGCAGCATCACCGAGGTATACAAAGAATGCATACTCCTCAACACGGGCCATCTGGTGATTGCGCTCTTGCCCAAATGGATGGTTCACGATCGTGACCATCTGGATTCTGACCTGATTGTTTCCTGTTTCGCTTGGTGGAAAAATCTGCTCCAGCAGCAGACCTAGGCGCAGGTACTCCTTCTCGTCGATAGTTACGATGAGTACGGAATTCTTCGGATTCAGTAGTTTCTTGGCAAGGCGGAGGCGGTCCTCCATGAAGGTGAGCCACTTGCTGTGGCGGTAGGTGTCATCGACGCCCACATAGTTGTTGTTGTACTTCCAGTCCTTTGCACCCGTGTTATACGGCGGGTCAATGTAGATGCAATCTACTGACTGGAAGTAAGGAAACAGAAGCAACTCGAGTGCATGGAAGTTCTCGCCATTAATGATGGCATGATATGGCTTGTCGCCGCCAAGCTCAACACGACCCGTTTCGGTAAGCCCGCAGTAGATGGTCTGGTCGAAGCGAGCCACAGCCACTAGATCATCGTATGCAGCCTCACGCGTATCGGATCCCTCGACCGCGACTAGGTGTGCCACGCCGTCTGCCACCAAATCGACAATCCAGATTTCGTCAGCCTCGTCGTCACTCGACATATCCTCCATCGTGCCACGAGGCGGCAACACGTTCACCAGGTCTCCCTCGACTACTGGCTTACTCGTAAGGCGTACGTATTCGGGCTTCGACTCCTCGTAGACAAGTCCTAGACGCCTCTTATTGACGAATTTTCGAAGGTCGCGCGCGATGTCGGCGCCGCCATCAAGCCTCTCGACCCTGTCGATCAGGTCGTTAATCTGCATCTAGCGTCCCCTCTCGTCCCATGCAATACCTATCAATCCACTCCTGAACGAGCCCGGAAGCGGTGGTGTCGTTATCGAGCGCAAAGCGTTTTATGGCACGGTGCTGACCCTTAGTCATGGACACCGTTACGTGTACGACTTCAGCATCAGCCTTGTTTTCGGCCCGTGCAAAACGCCGTGCTTTCGCCTCACGACCACGCTCCACGCTCGTCACCTCCCAATCACCATTAACCGTCTCCGTGACCCCTTTAATTATACATAGATATACAGATATGTATCTTTACTACAGGCACTGTCTGCCATTTGTGCCATGAACTAGAGCGGCTCAAACACTATTTCCCGCCCTCCCCCGGGACCCCTCCCGGCCGCCCCGCACGGCGCCGGTCAAGGGCCCCACGGAACCTCGCACAAATCCAAGGGCGATTGGTGGAGGTTGCCATGGAGCTCCTATGCCCTCCGCCTACCACGGGGCGGAAGCACTTGGCCTCCAAGGGTGGCAAGCGCGCACGGACGGTCCGTGCGGCACCGCCACCCGAGAGGAGACAGGGACATGGCAACCACCAAGAGCACCAAGCGTCACACGAGCAAGGCAGAGCGCCAGCAGGCGCGCGAGAGGGCGCAGGAGCGCGCGCAGGCGGCGCTCGACCGCCTCGGCGAGGGCGTCCGCTACAGCCTCGGCAACACCATCCTGATAGCGATGCAGATGCCCACGGCCACCCACGTGGCCAGCTTCAGGAGCTGGAAGCGCGACTTCAACCGCTACGTGAGGAAGGGCGAGCGCGGCATAGAGATCCTCGTGCCCATGCTCGTCAAGGACCGCGACGAGGAGGAGCAGGACGAGGAGCGCCGCCGCCTCGTGGGCTTCCGCGTGGGCCACGTCTTCGACGTCAGCCAGACCGACGGCGAGCCGCTGCCCACCCTCGTGGACGAGGTGGCCGGGGGCGTGGAGCGCTACGCCGCCGTGATGGAGGCCGTCCGCGCCGTCTCCGCCTACCCCGTCGAGCTCGTGGCCGACCTGCCCGAGGGCACCAAGGGCTACTTCCGCCGCGGCGAGCTCATCGCCATCCGCGAGGGCATGGGCGAGGGCCAGACCGTGAAGACGGCACTCCACGAGCTGGCGCACAGTCGCCTGCACGACGGCGACCCCGAGGGGATGCCCGACCGCGCAATGCGCGAGGTGCAGGCCGAGAGCGTCGCCTACGCCGTGAGCGCGGCGCTGGGGCTGGACACCTCCGGCTACTCCTTCGGCTACGTCGCCAGCTGGGCCGTGGGCAAGACCGACGAGGAGATGCGCGCGTGCCTGCAGGTAGTGCGCGACGCCGCCAAGGCGATGGTAGAGGACCTGCAGGCGGCCATGGCGGCATAGCCAAGAGCACCCCGCAAGAACGCAGGCGCCCGCCCGGCGGGCGCCGAAACGCACGCTCCGCCCCGGCTCGGATCGGATCGGGCATGGGACGCCCTGCCTCGCCGCCCCGGAACCCCGAATCCCGGCACCACAACATGTCAGGATTGTCATACCAAGGGAGCGACATCGCGTGACGCCACCGTCACACGTCGAGTCGCATGGGATGACAAATCCGTCACGCGAAGGGCTGGCCACCAGCCCTGAGAGCCCGTTATAGCAAGCTGCCTATTCCATGTACAAGTCCATGGAATAGCTTGTCCGAGCCTCCTCGGGGACGTCCTTACAAGGGCCCTTGGCGACGTCGCCGAAGCTCCTCCCCAAGCCCCCTTTCCAAGCCGTCCCGTCGTCGTCTCGTCCCGCTCACCCATGACAGCGTGTCATGGGTGTCGCATGCGGGGGAGCCCCCGCGCCCCTAGGATTGGCATGACCCCTTGTACATAGAGAGCCCGTCCCAGGGAGGACCATGCCCAGACCCGTCCAGCTTCACGTCATGCTCTCCGAGGAGGAGATGTCCTCGCTGCGCTCGCTCGCCGACTCGCTCGGAACCACCGTCTCGGACACGGTGCGGCTCCTCGCGCGGGCCGGCGCGGCGGCTCCTGGTGACGCGACTGCCAGCGTCCTCGTCCTTGACCGCAGGACCCTCGCCGCCTACGTGCGCAACGTGCGCTCGCTCGGACACCTCCTCAACCAGTCGACCCACGCCCTCAACGCGATCGCCAAGGCGGTTCGCGAGTCCGGCGTGGACGCGCTCGACCTCGCCGAGGCGATGGAGGGCGTGTCGTACGGGCTCGACGAGGTGAGGCGCGACGCGGCCGAGGTCAGGCGGCAGGCGGCGGAGCTCACCGGCATGCCGGTCGTATTCGGGGAGTAGCCATGCCGTTCGTGAAGCCAATCTCAGGACACACCAAGCTCGGCGCCGCGCAGCGCTACCTCGAGAGGGAGGGACGCGCGCTCGCGAGGGACTTCCTCAACCTCGACGCGCCCATGGCGGGCATCGGCGAGGACGGCCTCCCCGAGTACCGCGAGTACGACTGGGCGTCAATCATGGACGAGACCCGAGAAAAACTGGGCAACGACAGCCCGTTCAAGGGCAGGAGGGCACGCACCTACAAGCATTATGTCTTCTCCCCCGACCCGAGGGACGCGGTGAGCCTCTCACAGCTCCGGTCTGTCACCATGTCATGGGTGGAGGAGAACTTCGGCGACTACGAGGTCGCCGTCGTGTACCACGACGACAACGAGCACCACGTGCCCCACGCCCACGTCATAGTCAACAACACCAACCTCGTGACCGGAAGGCGCCTCCAGGACCCCGACCCCAGGGCGCTCAAGAGGTCCGCCCAGAGGATCGCCGGGGAGATGGGGCTCTCCCGATTCTCGGACAGGCCTGGAAGGGCGAGCGAGAGGGACTCCGACGTATACATGAGGCGCCACGTCGACCGCCCGGAGGCAGAGTACGGCGGCCGCGGCGAGTACTCATGGGTGGCGGACATACGCGCCAGGGTCGACGTAGCGAGGAGCCTCTCCCGCAGCCCCGAAGACTTCCAGAGCGCCCTCAAGGAGATGGGCATCAGCGTCCGCGTCTCCGCGAGGAGGGCAGACGACTGGGTCTACTCCCTGGCGGGGACGCCGTCCAGGCAGGTGAGCGGCTCCAGGCTCGGGGCGTCCTACACGAGGCGCGAGGTGACGAGGTGGGTCGCCAACCCGAGCAGGCTGAGGCCGGGCCCGGTCACATCGAGAAACGTCAGGGCGATAGCGTCGGGCGCCATAGAGGTGAGGGACCTCAGGGAGCTCAACCGACTTGCGGAAGCCATGAGCACGGTCTCCCGGGGCGGCTTCAGGAGCCTTGCCGCCATTGACTCCGCCATAGCCAGGCTGGAGGGGATGCCCAGCCGAGACGCGAGCGTAGAGAGGCTCAGGCGCGTGCGGGAGTACTGCGCGGAGCACTCGATACTCCCGGAGATGGCCCGCCCGCGGGCTGGCGCCCGACATGCGGACGGGCCCGCAAGCGCCAGGGACGCGCACCGACGCCCCCTCGGCGGTGGCGATTCCGCACGCCAGGCAGCCATGCCCGAGGCGACGCGAGACGGGAGGGACGAGCGATGAAGGTCACCGTGCACTACGAGGGCGGGTCGGTGGAGACGTTCGACACCAACGCGCTGACCACTACGAGCCCTCTCGGCATGGGCAACGCGCTAACCGACTTCCGGGTGGCGATGGGCGACGGCCTTTGGGTCGAGGTGAGCTGGTACAGAGTGCCGCAGGGGCCGACCGAGGACGGTGCGCTGCCCCTGGCTCAGCGCTCGCCCGGATGCCGCATACACGTGCTCTCGGAAGGGGAGGTCGAGCAGGCGCGCTCGATAGAGATCGACGGGAGGGTCCAGTGGCTCAGGATCGGTCCCGACCTCTGCGACGTCTCGCAGCTCGACGAGACGACCGACCTGCTCTGCGGCCTTTCCAAGGGCTCGTCGAGCATGGCAACGCGCGTCGCGAACATGCACGACACGCTCATGAGGGCACTGGGGCCCGACGGCTCGCACGAGGGGGACGAAAGGCGCATGTACGCGATGCTCGGCATGACGGAGGCCAGCTACGAATTTGTGTCCGCTCTGGCTGCTAACGTCTATGGTGACGAGGACTCTTTCTAGGGAGCGTTTGAGATGGGCGTGGCCAAGCGTGTTCTGGGTGCGATAGGCAAGTTCTGCCTTGCATGGATGAGGTTCGTGGCAAGAGTCATCCTGCTGTTCTGGCATTACGGGGGCTAGCGATGAGCATGGGTTTCGGGTTCAGGGCCAAGCTCGAGGAGAGCGACGGAAAGGTGGCGGCCTACAGCTATAGGACCTATGACCTCAGCTGCGAAGAGGGAAGGCAGGGGTTTGGGGCTGCCGAGCTGGACGGCGTCTTATGGGTCGCCAATGATGGAGACGACCTCTCGTGCGAGGTCGAACGCTACAGCAGGTTCGCCCCCGAGCAGAGCTGTCTCAATATGAGTCGCGCGGCTGTAGTGGTTTGGGGTAGCTCGAAGCGCCCTCTCGTATCCACGCTGCGCGTCGTGGCTCCGGATATCATCCCCGCGGACGTCAAAGCGACGTCACGGGCACCGTTTGCGCGCCCGTGACGTCGCCTCACTTCAAGTCGGGCGACGTCATGACGTCGCCCAACCGCGTTTGCGCTGGTAGCGATAGCCGTATTATACCCGAAGACCAGCTGATCTCGAGGTGAGGAAGCCACCCACCTTCGCTGCCTTGATTATCAACTTTATCCGAACACCTCCCACATTCATCCGTACATGTGCGGATGAATGTGGGAACCCGATACCCTGAGGGCCGGATCGGCCGGCCCCGGGAGATCGGAGGACGGCATGTCCGGAAAGAAGAAAAGCGGCTCCGCAAGGGCGGTCCCGAGGGCCTACGGAAGGCTCACGAGGCACGAGCGGGACACGGTCCAGAGGATGCTGGAGCGCAGGGCGTCGTGCAGGGAGATCGCGAGGGAGCTGGGCAGGTCGCCCTCGACGGTGAGCGCCGAGGTGGCGTCGCACAGGTTCGTGACGGCGCCGAAGGCCAGGCGCGGCGAGCGCGTGGACGCCTCCGCCGACCTGTCGGCGGCCTGCCCGCGCCGCGATCGGCTGCAAGCGCCGCCCCCACGTCTTCTACGAGGCCCGGGCCGCGCAGCTGTGCGCCGACTCGGTCCTCGTCTCGTCCAGGCGCGGGATAGACGCCGACGAGCCCGCCGCGGCGGCCAGGCTGGAGGCGATAAGGGACTGCCTGCGCCGGGGGCTGTCGCCCGAGCAGATGGCGGCGCGCAACGGCGGCCCGGTGGACCTGTCGCCGTCGACCATCTACCGCTGGGTCTCGGCGGGCTACGACGGCATGACCAGCATGGAGCTCAGGCGCAAGGTCGGCTACAGGCCGAGGAAGCGCGCCGCGGGCCGGGCGGCGACCCGCCACTCCGCCCGCAGGTCGCATGCCGCGTTCCTCGCCCTCGGGGAGGACGCGTGCGCCGCGGCCTGGGAGATGGACACCGTCGAGGGGGCCCGGGAGGACTCCGCCTGCCTGCTCACGCTGCTGCACCGCCCCAGCAGGCTCCAGCTCGCGCTGCCGCTGGAGGAGAAGACCGCCGGGTGCGTCGCGGACGCCCTGGGGGGCGTCCGGGCCATCCTCGGCGCCGACGGGACGCGCCGCGTGTTCCGCGCCGTCCTCACCGACA
>CACYTH010000037.1 GCA_902777325.1 uncultured Coriobacteriaceae bacterium | reverse complement strand
GGGCCGTATGCACAGCAGCGCCCAGTTCGCAGGCTCCTCCTCCGTGCCGGCTCACGTCGACATGATGGGCCTCATCGGCATGGGCAACAACCCGATGGTTGGCTGCACCGTGGCGTGCGCCGTCGCCGTCGAGCAGGCTCTGGCCGAGTAGCACTTTCTGACAGAGGGTTCACCCCTACTGTTCACGCCCCGTCACCAGCTGGTGGCGGGGCGTTCTTTGTTGCGGCGATGACACACTCTCTCCCCGGGAGTTCGTGTGTCACTTGGAAGTGACACACGAACTCCCGGGGAGAGAGTGTGTCATCCGGGTCGTTATACGGGTTGATTGAAGAACCAGCGGTAAAGCGCAAGCTGCTCGGGCGTGTCGATGCTCGAGGCGAGCGACACCGTGCCCTCGCTGCCCTCGCGCAGAAGGTCGCTTTGCTCGAGGAGGCGCCTCAGCTGACGCGCCGTGCCCTCTCCCCCATCAAAGAACCGCACGTCACCCAGCACCTGGGCGATCTGTGCGCGCACAAAGGGATAGTGCGTGCATCCCAGGACCACGCGGTCAACCTCGCCACGGTAGCTGCCCACGAGCCCCTCAAGCAGCTCGACCAGATCGGGCTCGTCGAGGTGGCCCTGCTCGATGCGGTCCACCAGGCCAACGCACGCGACGGTCTCGAGCTCGGCGCCCGTGGCCCAACGCTCCGCCAGCCGGTGGAACTTCTCCAGCGCCAAGGTCACCTGCGTGGCCATGACCAAGACCTTCTTGCCGCCCTCCGCGAGCACCGCCGGCTTGAGCGCCGGCTCCACCCCCACGATGGGCAGCTCGGGATAGCGCTCGCGCAGCGTGGATGCCGCAGCACTCGTGGCCGTATTGCAGGCAATGACCAGCGCCTTTGCACCATCGTCCAGCATGCGCTCGGTGATGGCGGCCGAGAGGTCGAGCACCTCTTTGGGCGTCTTGGCACCATACGGCGCATGGGCCGAGTCACCAAAGTAATGGAAGTCCTCGCCGGGAAGCGCGCGCACGAGGTGCTGCAGCACGCTGATGCCGCCAGCACCAGAGTCAAAGACCCCGACAAAGCCCTCTCTACCTGCTCTATTGGCCGTGCGCGTCATCTCACATGCCCCCCGCTCATCAACTCGTACCGCATCCATAGGGTAGCAGCAGGCGGACGTCATCGCGAGACTCTCACACGCGAGCGGCCGAGACGCAACCTGCTATGCTGGTATGACCGTCAACAGTCCAGGAGGAGAGCATGGCCGTCTCGTCATACAAGGCAAAGCAGATGATCGTCATGAGGCGCGACCTCAAGATGCGCAAGGGCAAGATCGCCGCACAGGCGGGGCATGCCTGCGTGGAGGCCGTGCTGATGGCGCTGGCACGCGAGGGCCGTCTCAACCAGGTGCGCGTCAACGAGGCCGGCACCTGGGTGTATCTGGACGACGACGGGACCGAGCGCACGGCGCTCTCCGACTGGTTTGACGCGGGCGTGGCCAAGGTCTGCGTGTACGTGGACTCGGAGGAGGAGCTGCTCGAGCTCGCCGCACGCGGTCGCGAAGAGGGCTTCGTCTGCGCCTTGGTGCATGATGCCGGCCTTACCGAGTTCCACGGTGAGACCACCATCACCTGCCTGGCCTTCGAGCCGCTGCGCGCCGACCAGATTGACCCCATCACCGGGTCGTTGCCTCTGTACTAGGGTCAATGCCCGTCTTGGCACGCGCGCAACAGCCTTTTTACCTGCACGAAGGCCATAAAGCAGCTAGCATTGGTCCAACGACGTTCTGAGGGGACCCACCATGAGAATCAGCGACATCCTGGCGCATCGCCAGTCCTTCTCCTTCGAGATCTTCCCGCCCAAGGGCGACATGTCCGTAGAGCAAGCCGAGGCCGTGGCCACGGAGCTCTGCAAGAACAACCCGGACTGGATCAGCGTGACCTTCTCCGCGGGTGGGTCCGGCAACTCCGAGCGTACCGCTGACATCGGGCGACGCATCGAGCGCGGCGTGGGCACTACGGCGCTCGCGCACCTCACGTGCCTGGGCTCCTCGCGCGCCGACGTGGACGCCTACGTGCGGCGCCTGCAGTCCGCTGGCATCGAGAACGTGCTGGCACTGCGCGGCGACCACGCTCCCGGCCGCGACGTGGTGGACTTTGCCTACGCCTCCGACCTCGTGCCCTACCTCAAGGAGTCGGGCCTGTGCGTGGGCGGCGCCTGCTACCCCGAGGGTCACGTCGAGTGCGAGGACATCGCCCAGGACCTCGACAACCTCAAGAGGAAGGTCGACGCAGGCGTTGACTTTCTGGTGACGCAGCTCTTCTTTGACAACGACGACTTCTACAAGTTCCGCGAGCTGTGCGACCGCAAGCGCATCAAGGTGCCCATCGTCTGCGGCATCATGCCGTTTACCAGCGTAAAGCAGCTGCAGCGCATGACCTTCAACTGCGGTGCGTCCATCCCCGCGCGCGTGGTCAAGCGCCTCGTGGCCGCCGGCGACGACCCTGTAGAGCAGGCAAGGGCCGGCATCATCTACGCCCAGGAGCAGATCGTTGACCTGGCCAACAACGGCGTGGACGGCATCCACATCTACAGCATGAACAAGCCCGCCATCGGCCGTGCGATGCACAGTGCCCTCGTGGGCTGCGGATACCTGCACGCCTAGCGCCATGCCGCACGGACTGCGCATCGCACGCGAGGCGCTGGCAATCGGTAGCGTGAGTCGCAGCGAGGTGCTGCGCTATCTCGGCTACCAGGGTCAGCCGCTGTCACCCGAGCTTGACAGGCGCATCGACGACACCGTCGCCCGCTGCATCCGGATCGCCCGGTCACGCATGTGCATGGCGAGCTACGCAGTGCGCGAGATCGGCGCACAAGGCGTTGCGCTTGAGGGCTGCACGCTACGCCTGACCGGCCACGACATCGTTGAGCACCTGGCCGACGCAAGCGAGGTGATGCTCTTTGCCACGACACTCGGCGCCGGTATTGACCGCGAGCTCAGGCGCCTCTCGCTCACCGACGCGCTCGAGCAGGTGATCTTTGATGCGGCCGCCACGGCGCTCGTGGAGCGCGCGACCGACGCAGCCGAGGCGCGGGCACGTGCCTACGCCGCAGAGGCCAACGCCTACACCAGCTGGCGCTTCTCGCCCGGCTACGGCGACCTGCCGCTTGGCGCGCAGGGAGACTTCCTGGCCGCGCTCGACGCCACGCGACAGCTGGGCATCACGCTCACCCCCTCCGACCTCATGGTCCCCACCAAGAGCGTGACCGCGCTCGTGGGCATCCATCCCACCGCTCAGCCCGGACTTGTGTCATCTTGTTCCATATGCTCGCTTTCCGACTTCTGCACCATCCGACAAACGGGAAGGACCTGCCGTGGATAGCATCTCCGTTGCAACCATCACGCCCCTTGGGCACCAAGCGCTGCGCACACCGCGCACGCGCGACGAGCATCTCGCGCGCGTCCTCTCGCGCGAGGACTTTCTGCTGTTTGACGGGGCCATGGGCACGCAGTTGCAGGCCCGTGGGCTGGCTGCCGGAGAGATTCCCGAGCTTCTGTGCCTGACCAACCCGCAGGAGATCACCGAGATCCACGCGGCATACGTGGCTGCGGGGTCGGAGGTGGTCACCACCAACACCTTTGGCGCCAACCGCACCAAGCTTGCAGGTCACGCGACCGTCGAGCAGATCTTTGGCGCGGCCGTCAGCTGCGCCCGTGCATCGGGGGCGCGCTACGTGGCGGCTGACATCGGACCCACCGGCGCACTGCTGCAGCCCATGGGCACGCTCTCCTTCGACGATGCCTACGAGCTCTTTGCCGAGCAGGTGCGCGCGGCCGATGCCGCAGGAGCCGACCTCTTCATCATCGAGACGATGGCCGACCTCGCCGAGGCGAAGGCCGCCCTGCTCGCCGCCAAGGAGAACTCCGACCTGCCCGCCTTTGTCACGATGACCTTCGACGAGGACGGACGCACCTTCTTGGGCACCACACCCGAGGTGGCCGCCGCCACGCTCAGCGCCCTGGGCGCCGACGTGGTGGGCATCAACTGCTCGCTTGGCCCCGCCGACGTGGCCCCGCTGGTCAGGCGCATGATGGCGTGGGCAAGCTGCCCCGTGATGGCTCAGGCAAACGCCGGCCTGCCCCACGTGCACGACGGACAGACGCTCTACTCCATCAAGCCCGGCGAGTACTGCGAGGCCGTCAGGGGAATGCTGGACTTTGGCGTCACCGTCATCGGTGGCTGCTGCGGGACCTCGCCCGACTTCATCGCGGGCGAGAAGGCCCTCCTCGAAGGGCGCGAGGTGGCACCACGAGACCTCTGCGCCGACTTCGCCGTTGCGAGCGCACAGCAGCTGGTCAGCATTCCCGCAGGTCACGTGGGCGTCATCGGCGAGCGTATCAATCCCACGGGCAAGAAGCGCCTGAAGGAGGCGCTGCGCTCGGGCAATCATGACTACGTGATGGGTGAGGCGATCAGCCAGACTGACGCCGGGGCGCAGATCCTCGACGTCAACGCCGGCCTGCCCGAGATCGACGAGCGCGCCACGCTGGTGCGCCTGGTGAGCGAGCTGCAGGGCGTGACCACCCTGCCGCTGCAGATCGACTCCTCCGACCCAGCCGCCATCGAGGCTGCCGTTCGCCTGTACCCCGGAAAGCCCATCATCAACTCCACCAACGGCAAGCAGGAGTCGCTCGACGCAGTGCTGCCCATCGCCAGGCACTACGGATGCGCCATCGTGTGCCTCACCCTCGACGAGCAGGGCATTCCCGCAACCGCCGAGGGACGCCTCGCCGTTGCGCGGCGCATCGTTGCCGCCTGCGACGAGATCGGCATCCCCCGCCAGGACGTGGTCGTCGACTGCCTGGCGATGGCCGCCTCCACCGACCAGACCGCACCGCGCGCCATCCTCGAGGCCATGCGCCTGGTGAAGCGCGAGCTTTCCGGCGTGCGCTGCGTGCTCGGCGTGAGCAACATCAGCTTTGGCCTGCCCTTCCGTCCGCTGATCAACGCGACCTTCCTCTCGGCCGCCTTTGCCGCGGGGCTCGACCTCGCCATCGTCAACCCCATGAACGAGCGGCTGATGGACGTGGTCAACTCGTGGCGCGTGCTGTCGGGCGAGGACGAGAACGCACAGGTATACGTCGGCGCCTACGCGGGACGCAGCGACGCACCTGCCGCCGCAGCCAGCGCACCCGCCTTCGACACGTCCACGAGCGAGGGCATCGCGAAGACCTTGGACTCGATGGCGGACACGCTGCAGAAGATCGCCTCCCAGGTATCCGGCGCACCAGCGCCCGCAGCCGTCGCGCAGGATGCAACGCCGCAGGTCACAGCTAGTGACGACGGTCCCGAGAGCCAGATCCGCGACCTCGTGCTGGCAGGGCGCAAAGGGCCCATACCCGAGGCGGTAAAGCTCATCCTTGCCGACACCGACCCCGCGCACGACTCCATGTACGTGATCAACCAGGTGCTCATTCCCGCGCTCGACGAGGTAGGCGCCCGCTTTGAGAAGGGCACCTTCTTCCTGCCGCAGCTCATGGCGTCCGCCGAGGCAGCCAAGGCGGGCTTTACGGTGCTGCGCGAGAGCGCGTCCACGAGCGACGTGCCCAGCAAGGGAAAGATCGCGCTTGCCACCGTCAAGGGCGACATCCACGACATCGGCAAGAACATCGTGCGCATGCTGCTGGAGAACTATGGCTACGACGTCATCGATCTGGGGCGCGACGTAGACCCGCAGGCGTTTACCGACGTGGTCGTGGAGCAGCACATCGAGCTCGCGGGGCTGTCCGCCCTCATGACCACCACGGTTCCCGCCATGGCCGAGACCATCGAGCTCTTGCACGACCAGGCACCCTGGTGCAAGGTCATCGTGGGCGGCGCGGTGCTCAACCCCGAGTACGCCGAGATGGTGGGGGCTGATTTCTACGCAAAGGACGCCAACGAGAGCGCCCGGATCGCCGGCGAGGTGCTGGGATAGAAAACCGGGTACCTCAAACTCGATTGGCGGGGAGCGTTTTCCCAGTTGACGTTTCCAAATTTGCGAGTTTGAGGTACCCGCTCAAGTACTCACGCCCCAAAGCCGTGTGCGCACGCCATATTTTGCCGATTTGAGCGCCCGCGCATGGGCTTTCATGGCAAACTAAGCCCATGGCTACCAAGAACAACAACTCCCAACCGGACTTTCGTGCGCGCCTCATCGCGTTTGTGCTGGTGCTGGCCGTCGGCTTTGTCATGGGCTGGATCAACGGTCGTGACGACGGCACCCAGACCACAGCGTCCACGGGCATCGTCGCGCAGCAGACCCAAGACGGCGAGCAGTCCACTGACGCACAGCCGGATCAGGACGAGCAGCAGCGCGCCGACGCGCAGGCCGCGCCCGACGAGAGCGCCGCGCAGGACACGTCCGAGACCAGCTCCGACGCAGGCACCTCGACGGTTGCGCCCACACGAGGCCCCACGGTCGAGGAGGACGGCTGGTACACCTCAAAGGACGAGGTCGCGCTCTACATCCACACCTACGGACGCCTGCCGGGCAACTTCATCAGCAAGACCAAGGCCCGCGCCCGCGGTTGGGACTCCTCGCTCGGCAACCTTGACGAGGTGTGCCCCGGCATGAGCATCGGCGGCAGCCGCTACTACAACGATGACGGGCAGCTGCCCGACAAGAAGGGCCGGCAGTGGACCGAGTGCGACATCAACTACTCCGGCGGCTACCGCGGTGCCGAGCGCATAGTCTTCTCGAACGACGGGCTCGTCTTTTACACCGAAGATCACTACGAGACCTTTGAGCAGCTCTACTAGCTGCGGAAACGCGAGGAACCATGAGCAATCGCATACGCCTTCGCGACGTCTACGAGGTGCCCATCGACGAGCGCGACCTGCTCGACATGGACACCATCCACGACTACCTGCGCGTGACGCTGGGCTTTCCGGAGCACTACGGCAAGAACCTCTCGGCGCTCTACGACTGCCTGGGCGACATCAGTGCACCGACGCGCCTCTATGTGATGCGCGACGCCACCATGAGGCCGTCGGACGACTACGCCATGGAGATGGATCGCCTCTGCATGGTGCTGATGCGCGCGGCGCGCGAGAACCCCTGGCTCTCGGTCTCCGTCAGCACCGTCCGCTGGCCCGACTGACGGAGCCCTACCATGGCAAAGAGCAAACTCATCAAGGACACCACCCGCGAAGAGCGTATGAGGATCGTCGCCGAGGGGCTCGACTGGTGCGGTGACGCAAGCTGCGAGCAATGCAGCGGCTGCAGCCTTGGCGTGGAGGCCGTCGAGAAGATGTACCAGCCCTACATCGACGGCATCCTCGAGCTGAGGGAGATCAACATGCTGCATGCCGCCACGCGCTACACGCACGGATAAGGTCAGCCGCACGCGGCACGCGGCACATTCAATACATATCGCACCCTTATACTATGGAAGATTGTTCATTTCACATAGGAGGCACCATGACCGAGAAGAAGGCCCCCGCCGACACCTGCGTCCTCGTCACCGGCGGCTGCGGGTTCATCGGCAGCCACACCGTCGTCTGCCTGCTCGAGCAGGGCTACCAGGTCGTCATCGTCGACGACCTGTCCAACGCGAGCGAGAAGGTGCTCGACCGCATCGACCAGATCGTGGGGCCCGAGGCGGCAGAGCACCTGTCGTTCTACCGCGCCGACGTCAACGACCGCGAGGCGCTGGAGTGCATCTTCGACGAGGAGCCCGTTGACCGCGTCATCCACTTCGCCGGCTTCAAGGCCGTCGGCGAGTCGGTCGAAAAGCCCATCGAGTACTACTCCAACAACATCGGCAACACCCTCACGCTCGTCGACGTGATGCGCGAGCACGGGTGCAAGTCCATCATCTTCTCCTCCAGCGCCACCGTCTACGGCGA
>CACYTH010000036.1 GCA_902777325.1 uncultured Coriobacteriaceae bacterium | reverse complement strand
TATCCACTGAGAGGAGTTGCCAGATGTGCCTGCTGTCATCGAATGATTCAGTACTTCGGCAAGGTCAAAAGACCATATTTTACCTGTGAAGTGACAAAATGCAGATTCGCACGAAATGTGACCGGCACACCCACGAATGAGTGCGTCGGCCGTATCGTTCAGGTCATCGCCGATATCACGAACGTGACCGCTTCGCCTCCAGCCGCTCCTGCCTCCTCTTCGTCCTCTCCCTCATGTTCACGTCGCCCATCTGTATCCTGATCACGTTGTGCACTATTCAGTCAAATGCTAAGTCGTACGTTATGCGAAGTCGCGAGATCCGCTGCACCGCCTAGCTGCGAGGACGCCTCGCGGAACTTCGCATAATGCATGCAGCCCTATGCTCGTAGACGTCTCCGTTTCCGAAGCATAGGAGGGATTGTGCAATGTACGTCTTGGAAGACATTGTGACGGGCGCCCGCTCGCACCTGACCGCGAACGGCTACTCCAAGTCGACGATCTGCCACTACGAAACCGTGTGGAGGAGGCTCTGCCGCTGGTGCGCCGCGAATGCGCCAGACGGGTACGACGGCAGCGTCGAGCGCCGATATCTTGAGGAGGCCGGCCTCGCATCGCCGCAGCTGACCAAGCAGCAGCGGTTCGTTAAGCGTGCCGTCGAGCGGCTCATCGAGGTCGCGGCGGCCGGGGCGCCTGCAAAGCCCACGCCGGCGAGAAAGTACCTCGTTCCCACGGGGATGATGCCTGCGTACGGGCTCTACGAGGCGGAGCTCGCCCGCCGTGGGCTCAGGGCGGAAACCATCGCCAGCTACCTCAGCGCCGTGCGCCACTTCCTCTCCGCGTGCGGGGCATCGAGGCCCGAGGGCCTGAGCCCGATGTCCGTCACCGCCTTCTCCCGCACCATGTCCGGCTACTCGCCACAGACGAGGGCGGCGCAGCTCTACGTGGCGCGCGACTTTGCGCGAACGCTTGCCGGCAAGGGGCTGTGCGACCCCTCGGTCGCCGCGTCGATGCCGATGATACCGGGGCACAAGCACTCGTCGGTCCCAGCCGCGTACACCGCGGGGGAGGTGTCCGCCCTGCTCGAGGGCAGGACGACCGGACGCTGCCCGCTGAGGACGAGGGCGATAATGCTCCTCGCGGCCGTCTTGGGCATGCGGGCCGGCGACATAAGGGCGCTCCGCACCACCGACGTGGACTGGCGTGCGAAGACGCTGACATTCGTGCAGAGCAAGACCAAGGTCGCGCAGGTGCTGCCGATGCCCGACGAGGTCTGGCTCGCGCTCGCCGACTACCTCAAGAACGAGAGGCCCGACGTCGGGGACGACCGCATCTTCGTGACCTCCTTCGCGCCCTATCACCCCATAGACACGCAGGAGTCGTTCCATCGCAGCGTCACCCGCGCGTTCTCGGAGGCCGAGGTGGACGTGTCCGGCAGGCGTCACGGGCTCCACAGCCTCCGCCACTCCGCCGCGACGAACATGCTGTCCGACGGCACTCCCTACCCGACCATATCGGCGGTGCTGGGACACAGCTCGACGAACGTGACGAGGCGATACCTCTCCATAGACGTGGAGTCTCTGCGCGGCATCGCACTGGAGGTTCCGACATGCCCCTGACGGAGTTCCATGGACCCTACGCCGACCTGCTGTACGAATACGTCTCGTTCCGGCAGGCCCTCGGCTTCGTCGTGCCCCCGAGCACCAGGCGGACGCTGCACCACATCGCCGACTACCTCTACACGCTTCCCCTCGTACCGGAGATCATCGACAGGGAGCGGGCCGACGAGATCGCGGCGGCGCGCGCCGGCGAGTCGGGCCGGACGCGCCAGTCGAGGTTCGTCGCCCTGCGCCAGCTCTGCCTGTGGCTTCGGAGGTGCGGGTACGATTCGTACGTGCCGCCGGCGGGGCTGGTGAGGGCGCGAAGCGACTTCGTTCCCAGAATCGTGGGCGAGGACGAGATGGCGCGCATACTGGAGGTGGCCGAGTCGGGGACGCTGCCGTGGGTCCCGATGGTGCTCAAGCTGCTGTGGTGCACCGGCATCCGCGTGGGCGAGGCGTCCTCCCTGAGGGTCGGCGACCTCGACCTTTCCGCGGAAACGATGTACGTCGCCCACGCGAAGAACGACAGGTCGCGCATCATACCGATATCCCGCAGCCTCGCCTCCGCCACGGCCGCCTACCTCGACGGCCATGCCTCCGACACGCGCCCCGAGGCGTGGCTGTTCCCGGTCAGGCCCTCCTCGGCGCACCGCAACAAGGTCGCCGTGGGCAACCGGCTGCGCATGGTGTACCGCGACGCAGGGGTCCTCAGGCCGGACGGGACGCCGATACGCACCCACGACCTGCGCCACTCCTTTGCCGTGCGGGCCCTGGAGAACATGGCCGCGCGGGGCCGGGACGTGTACGTGACGCTTTCGCTCCTCTCCGCATACATGGGGCATGCCAACATATTCGACACCGAGTACTACCTGCGGCTCCTGCCTTCAGCGCACCAGTCGATCGTCGACGCCGAGGCGCCGGTGTTCCGCGCGGTGTTCGGGGGCGGTCCCTCATGAGGGGGTTCGCAGCGCTGCTTGGCGACTTCCTGCTCGACTACGTGCCGAGGAGGCGGGGCCTCAGCGAGAACACCGCCGCCAGCTACCGCGACAGCTTCGTGCTGCTGCTCGGGTGGCTCGACTCCGAGTGCGGCGTGTCGCCCGACGACGTGGAGATTGCCGACTTGCGAAGGGACAGGATCGAGTCGTTCTGCCTTTGGCTCGTCGACTCCCGGGGCTGCGGCGCCGCGACGGTCAACGTGCGCATCTCGGCCATACGGGCGTTCGCGTCCTACGTCAGCTTCGCGGAGCCCGCGCATCTCGAGTGGGCACGGTCGGTCAGGTCCGTCGAGTTCTCCAAGTCGCCGTCGAGGACGGTCGACTACCTGAGCCCGGAGGCCGTCGGAGCGATCGTCGACGAGGCGCGCTCGAGCGCGCGGGACCTTGCCATGCTGTCGCTCCTCTACGACGCGGGCGCCCGCGTTTCCGAGATATGCGACGCGCGTCGCGAGGACCTGCGCACGCAGAGGCCGGCCACCATGCGCCTGGTCGGGAAGGGGCGCAAGGCGCGGGTCGTGCCGATCTGCGACGAGGTGGCGAAGATTTGCGAAGACTACCTGGGAAGGAGCGGGGTCGGCCCCGACGGCCTGCTGTTCCCCAACAGACTGGGCAACCGGATGGGACGGGCCGGCGTGGCGTGGGTGCTCTCGAAGCATGCCGCGGCCGCACACGGCAAGAGACCGAAACTCGTGCCCGAGAAGGTCCACCCACACATGCTGAGATATCCAAACCGGGACAAAATCCAAACTCCGGATGACCGCACCGCACGCGACCTTGGGCGACGGCCCGTCGGGAGTTTGGATTTTGTTTCGACCCTACACTCTACCTCCCTACCAAACAACCGAACAGGGAGGTGGTTCGATTGGGCTTCGACAGGCTGCTGTCAAGAGCGAATGTCCTCATCGAGCACATGCGAGACGACGGACACTCCGAAAACTACGTGAGACAGGTCTCCACGGAGATCAATTGGCTGAGGAGGGACGGGTGGCGATACGACTCCTACGAATCGGCGTGCCGCGCCAGGGAGTCGCAAACCGAGTCGGGCGAGATGAGGCGCCGCTACCGGCTGATGTACGGGATCCTGAGGCGGTTCGACGAGGATGGGGTCTTTCCCGACTTCAGGCCGAAGGAGCCGCTGTTCAAGCGAGGCGCCTACCACAAGCTCGACCCACGGCTCGGGAGCGTCGTGGACGCGTTCGTCGTCGACGGGAAGGCCCGCGGCCTCAAGGGCAAGACGATCAAGGGGTATGCCTCGGCGGCGTCGCTGTTCCTGCTGGCAATGCAGGAGAGGGGCCGCGAGTCGCTTGGCGACGTCACCGAGGAGGACGTCCTCTCGTTCTTCGCGGGCCCGTCCGGCGGACCGGCGTACTCGAGCGGCTTCGAGAAGGAGGTCGCATCGGCCCTCACGTCCGACCTTGGCCCCATGTCGGACGACGGGCGGCGCGTCGCGGCCTACGTGCCCCGCATAAGGCCAAGGCGCAACAACATCCAGTACCTGCAGCCGGAGGAGGTGGCTGCCATCAGGAATGTGCTGGAGGACGGCGAGTCGGGGCTCTCCCTGCGGGACAGGGCCATAGGCGCCCTGCTCCTCTACACCGGAATCAGGCCATGCGACATCGTGGGCCTGACGATGGCGGACATATCATGGGACCGCGACGAGATCAGCATCGTGCAGGTGAAGACGGGGTCACCTCTCGTCCTGCCGATGAGCGCAGCCGTGGGGAACGCGTTATTCGACTATCTTGCCGAGGGGCGCCCGAGCAGCGACGACCCGCATGTGTTCCTCGGCCTCGCGAGGCCTCATGACCCGATCTCCGCCTGCGCGGTGTGGCACGTCGCAAGCCGCATGTACGATGAGGCGGGGGTAAGGACGGGCGCCGGGCGCCGCGGAACCCACCTCTTCAGGCACAACGTGGCCACGGCGATGGTCGGCGCCGGAACCCCTCGGCCCGTGGCCAGCGCGGTGCTCGGCCACGACGACCCGAGCTCGCTCGACCACTACCTGTCTGCCGACATCGCCCACCTTCGGGGGTGCGCGCTCGACGCCGGGCGCTTCCCCGTCCGGGAGGGGGTGTTCGACGTATGAGCGACCATTACGTCTCCGGCCTTGCCGAGCAGCTCGCCGCCTTCGTGCGCCACCGGCGGGCCGCAGGCTCCTGGAACGACTCGTATGCGGAGAACCTCCGCTACTTCGACCGCCACTGCGCCCTCTCCGACCCGGGCGGCCTCAGGCTCATCCAGCGGACGCTCGACGAATGGTGCAAGATGCGCGGCACCGAGGCCCCGGGGTCGTGCTACATACGCACGATGCCCGCCAGGCTGTTCGCCGACTACGCCAGGGGGCGGGGCCTGACGGACGCGACGCCGCCGAAGATGGCATACGTGAAGGGCCCCGACTACGTCCCGCACGCGTTCACCAACGACGAGCTGGCGCGGTTCTTTTCCGCATGCGACTCGATCGTCCCGTACATGAACAGGCCGGCGAGCCTGGTCCGAAAGGTGACCTGCCCGGCCTTCTTCCGTCTGCTGTACAGCAGCGGGATCCGCACCACCGAGGCGCGGCTGCTCAAGCGGGAGGACGTGGACCTCGAGCACGGCGTGCTGGACATCCGCAGGTCGAAGGGGTACGACCAGCACTACGTCGCCCTGCACCAGTCCATGACCGAAATCCTGTGCGACTACGACGCGGCGGCCGAGAGGCTTCAACCCGGACGGGAGTGGTTCTTCGAGTCGGTCAGGGGCGGGCACTACGGCCGGGATTGGGTGGCAGACAACTTCAGGTCCCTTTGGCGGGTTGCCAACGGCGACGTCGGTCCGGTCGTCCCGTATGACCTGCGCCACCACTATGCCGTCGAGAACATCTCCTCATGGGACCGCGACGCATTCGAGGCCACGGACGGGCTGCACTACCTGTCAAAGTCCATGGGGCACCGCTGGGTGTCATCGACGTTGTACTACTACTCGATCGTCCCCACTCTCGCAGACAAGCTCCGCGAGAGGACGGAGGAGAGGTTCGACTCCGTGGTGCCGGAGGTGTGGGATGAGGGGTAGGGGCAACGGCGACGCGGCGCTGATAGCAAGGCGGGTGAGGGAGTTCCTCGACGAGTACGCCCCACAGTTCCTGACGACAAGCGACCACACGCTGAAGGCGTACAGGGACGCGCTCTCCCTGTACTTCACGTTCCTGCAGTCGCAGGGGGTGAGGCCGACCGCGCTCGACCGCACCCACCTGGAGCGCCCGTGGGTCGAGCGCTGGGTCGTTTGGCTCAGGGAGGTGCGCGGCAACTCCCCCGACACCTGCAACAACCGCCTGGCGTCGCTCCGTCGTTTCCTCGAGTACCTAGGCTCCAAGGACGTGGACATGCAGTACCTCCATCTCGAGTCGAGGCAGATCAAGCGCCAGAAGTCGGCGAAGACGAAGGTCTGCGGGATGAGCGAGGAGGCGGTGGAGGCCCTGCTCGCGGCTCCGGACACCACGACCGCCATAGGGAGGCGCGACCTGACGTTCATGATGGTAATGTACGCCACCGGCGCGCGTCTCGACGAGGTGAGATCCCTCACGGCGGGCCAGGTCCACCTTGACGCCCCGAGGCCATATGTCAACCTCTTGGGCAAGGGAGGAAAGGCAAGGACGGGGTACCTGCTGCCGAGGGCGTGCAGGATCGTGCGAGCCTACATGAGGGAGGCACTCGGCCCAGGCCCCGACGCTGATGCGCTCCTCTTTCCAAGTAGGGTAGGCGGAGGGAGGATGTCAGAGCCGGCCTGGGACAAGCGCATCAAGTCATACGCGGCGATTGCGCACGAGAGCTGCCCGGACGTGCCGATACGGGCTCACGCCCACCAGCTGCGCCATGCGGCCGCCTCCCACTGGCTGGACGCGGGCATGAGCGTGGTCGAGGTGCAGCACATGCTCGGGCACGAGCAGCTCTCGACCACCATGCGCTACCTCGACGTGCAGATGCAGCAGAAGAGCAAGGCCATGGCCATCCTGGAGAGCGAGGACGACAGGAAGAAGACGAAGAAGTGGCGAAAGCCCGACGGGACGCTCGTCGACTTCCTTGGTCTTGGCAGGCGGTAGGGCACCGAAAACAAAATCCAAACTCCCGACGGGCCGTCGCCCAAGGTCGCGTGCGGTGCGGTCATCCGGAGTTTGGATTTTGTCCCGGTTTGGATATCTGAGCAAATCCAAAAGATTGGATTTGCTGCGGCACTCCAAGGCGATGCACCTCCTCGAAAGCGGCGTGAACCTCGTCTACATCAGGGACTTCCTGGGCCACTCCTCGGTGACGACAACGGAGGTCTATGCCGAGGCCAGCACGAAGGCCAAACGCGAGGCGATAGAACGGGCGGCCGCCAACGTAATCAAGGAGACCGCCTACGACGAGGAGAGGAGGTCGGGCCTGATTGAGTGGCTGAAGGGGATCATGTGACTCAACGTTATGCGAAGTTCTGCGTGTCATCTCCGCAGCTAGGCGGTGCAGCGGATCTCGCGACTTCGCATAACGTACGACTTAGCATTTGACCGCGTCGCGCACCACGGGCACCTCGTCGTCTTCGAGGGCGAGTCCTACCGGCTGCGCCACGCGCTCATGAGGCCGGGAGGGGGTGGCCAGCGATGACCGTCGCCGACCTCGAGGAGTACCTGTCGCTCTTCGACGCGCACGAGGAGGTGATGGTGCGAATACGACTCCCGGACATCGACTTCGAGGTATGCGACTGGGCGATAACCTACCCGGAGGGGTCGGGCGGCCCCGAGCTCGACGCCGACGTGCACGGGTTCGACCTCGACTTCCCGGACGTGATCCGCAGGCTCAGGGCCCTCGTCGACAGGGCCGCGTACTACAACTTCGTCGACTAGCTAGCAAGTGACGGCGGGCTTGGACACCCTGTCGTGAGGATGGGGAATTCTCCACCACGAGAGTGGGGAACGACCATCGTGATTTGGGGAACTATCGGTTGACAAAAACAGCGACTTCGTCAACATCGACCGCGACGACGGCACGCAGGATACGGTCTATGGCGAGGGTCCGGGCTCGTCGTTCACGTCATTCAACGGACACCGGTACTGGAGCTGATCCGCGACCCCCCTTTGGGGCAAAAAGGTTGCATTCCTTTTGGCGGGGAAATACGCCCGCTCGCCGACATGCTCCCGCTCGAAAAAAACTGCGTGCATACAGTGGACCTGTCACTTGATTGGAAACGTTTACGATGACGTTTACAGCCGTGATGGGAGCGCGCGATGGCAACCATCCATGACATAGCCCAGATCTCCGGTTACAGCATCGGGACGGTGTCTCGTGTGATCAACAA
>CACYTH010000035.1 GCA_902777325.1 uncultured Coriobacteriaceae bacterium | reverse complement strand
GGGTGGGACACCAGGCACGTCCCCTGTCCCACCCCGTCCCACGTCCCCTGTCCCACCCCGCCCCAGCCCGGCGCGTCCCGCCCGGGTACGCCACTCCCGCAGCTGTTGCCGACATGTATCAAACGCAGCGGTTTTGTTGCAAAACCAGCCAAAAATGCATACGGTATCCAATACTGCGGCGGAACTTTCTCGCGTCTGCGCAGCGAGGCTGCGCACCTGCAAGGGGGAGGGGGATGGGCCCCCTCCGGTTGTGTCGCACGGAAGGGGATTTGGCAAAACAAGAGAAAAGAGGACGCCATGACTACCCGCTTTGCCAACACCGCATCATCAAGCACGCTCTCCAAGCTCTCCCGTCGTGACTTCCTCAAGCTCTCTGGGCTTGCCAGCATCTCGCTCGGCCTGACCGCCTGCGGCCCCGCGGCCGAGGACGACCCCGACGCCGCCGTCGAGCAGGCCGTCGGCTCCGACAACGTCGCCTTCGCTCCCGGTAGCACTCTGCGCGTCGGCATGGAGGCTGCCTACGCCCCCTACAACTGGCAGGCCACCGAGGAGTCCGAGTTCACCATTCCCATCGAGAACGTCTCCGGCGCCTTTGCCGACGGCTATGACGTGCAGATCGCCAAGAAGATCGCCGAGGGTCTCGAGATGGAGCCCGTCGCCGTCAAGCTCGAGTGGGACGGCCTCATCGAGGCACTCGGCCAGGGCCAGATCGACCTCATCATCGCCGGCATGACCGCCACGCCCGAGCGCATGGAGTCCATCGACTTCACCGAGCCCTACTACGTGGGCACCTACGGCCTCATGGTCAAGGCCGGCTCCGAGTACGAGAACGCCACCTCCATCCAGGACTTCGCCGGCGCTGCCGTCCTCGGCCAGAAGGACACCCTGCTCGACACCGTCATCGACGAGATCGAGGGCGTCAACCACCTGAGCCCCGTGCCCACCGTGCCTGACCAGATCTCCAACCTGCTGGCCGGCTCCTGCGATGCCATCACCTTCGACGTGGGCAACATCGCCAGCATGACCGACGCTCACCCCGAGCTCGTCGGCATCATCTTCGACGAGGGCAAGGGCTTCTCCGAGGAGGTTCCCGTCAACATCGGCATCTCCAAGGGCCAGGATGACATCGTCGCGCAGATGAACGACATTCTCGCCACCATCTCCGAGGACGACCGCCAGGCCATCTGGGCCGACGCCGTGGAGCGTCAGCCGGAGTAACGGCTCATCAGTGCTTGCAAACAGAGGGGTGTCCCCGGCCGGGGGCGCCCCTCGTCACGCTGTCGGGGAGGGGATTCCCACTTGTCGCGCCTGTCAAAAATCAAGTCCTTCGTGACCGACGACCACCGCTACGTCTTTCTGGGCACGTCGTTTGTGGCGGCCATCGGCATCTGGTTCTCCATGCAGAAGCGCCCTGCGATGAGCTTCCTGCGTGGGGCTTACGCTTTCGAGGTCGTGCTGTACTGGTTCCTCATGGCCTGGCTTGCCGTGTCGGCCGTCGCCCTGGTGTGGAAGCTCACCCACTGGAGGGGTGACGCCTACCAGCGCACGGCGCCCTTCACCAAGCCGCTGGCCAAGACCATCGAGCGCTGGGCGTCGTACGGCGTGGTCCTCGCCACGCTCATCCTGTTTGTGGACCGCGCGGTGATGGGCTTTCTCTCCATCGTCAGCGTGAGCCTCGCCCAGGACAAGAACCCCTCCGACTTCATGAGCTCCATCGTCTACATGCTGGACAAGAGCTACGGCATCATCGGCCAGGGCATCCTCACGACGGTGTGCCTCTCCGTCTTCGGCACGCTCATCGCCTTCGTGCTTGCCATTCTGCTGGTGTTTCTGCGCATCCAGGAGATCGACCGCTCCGACAACGACGCGGTGCGCTTCTTCAAGACGCTGGGCTGCGAGTTCGCCAAGGTCTACTCCACGGTGGTGCGTGGCACGCCGATGATGGTCCAGGGCATGCTCATCTACTTCGCGGGCTTTGGCCTGCTCAAGAACACCGGGATGACGGTGGGGGAGATTGGCCGCATCTGGTCCACCTTCGTGGCGGGCCTCGTGACCATCTCGCTCAACTCGACCGCCTACATGATGGAGGTGCTGCGCGGCGGCATCGAGGCCGTCGATCCCGGCCAGAACGAGGCTGCGCGCTCGCTGGGCCTCAGCCAGTGGCAGGCCATGATCAAGGTCGTCTTCCCGCAGGGCATCAAAAACGCCATCCCCGCGCTCTCCAACGAGCTGGTCGTCAACATCAAGGACTCCTCGGTGCTCTCGGTCATCGGCGTGTTTGACCTGATGTTTGCCACCAAGACGGTGGTGGGCATCTACTTCAAGCAGGTTGAGCTCTACGTGGTGGCATGCCTGTGCTACCTGTGCCTGACGATGGTGGCCAGCTGGCTTCTGGGCAAGTTTGCCAAGCACCTGTCCGTCGAGCCCGCGCCGCTGACGAGCGTCTCCGACATGAACGCGACCGTGGGTACCGTGGCCGGCACCGGCAGCTCCGAGTATTCGCTCGACGCCAAGAAGAATGCGAGGTAGGGACATGGCAGACACCACCGCAAGCCCGCTCATCCGCGTCGAGAACCTGCGCAAGTCCTTTGGCAGCCACCTCGTGCTCAAGGACATCGACTTTGCCGTCAACTCCGGCGAGGTCGTCACCATCATCGGCGCGTCCGGCAGCGGCAAGTCAACGCTGCTGCGCTGCATGAACCTGCTGGAGACGCCCGACTCGGGCCACATCTGGTTCCACGGCGAGGACCTCGCGGCCGATCGCGTCAACATCAACCGCCTGCGCGAGAAGATCGGCATGGTCTTCCAGAGCTTCAACCTCTTTAACAACAAGAACGTGCTGGACAACTGCACCCTGGCTCCCGTCACGCTCAAGAAGATGAGCAAGGCCGAGGCCGAGGAGGTCGCGCGCAAGAACCTCAAGGCCGTGGGCCTCTCCGACTTTATCAACGCGCCGGCAACCTCGCTTTCTGGCGGCCAGAAGCAGCGCGTGGCCATCGCCCGCGCCCTGTGCATGAAGCCCGATCTCATGCTCTTTGACGAGCCCACCTCGGCGCTTGACCCCGAGATCGTGGGCGAGGTCTTGAACGTCATGCGCGACCTCGCGTCCGAGGGCATGACGATGGTCGTGGTCACGCACGAGATGGCCTTTGCCAAGAACGTCTCCGACAAGGTCGTGTTCATGGACCAGGGCGTCATCGCCGAGCAGGGCGACCCGCAGAAGATGTTCACCAACCCCGAGCTGCCGCGCACCCGCGAGTTTCTCGCCCGCTACCTGGAGGACTAGCGCCTCCGCCCTGCAAAGAGGGCTGACACGCCTTTCTTGCCGCAACCTCCGCCGCCTCCGTAGGCCTTTGCTACGGAGGCGGTTTTTCTCTCCGCACGATGGATACGAGCGTTAGACTAGTCGCGAGAAACCAAAGGTAAGGAGCCTCTCATGCGGCCAGACTATGTCATAACCTCACGTAATGTATTCACGGCAGAGCCGGGCTGCGATGAGGCTCGGGCGCTGGCGGTTGCGGTGCGTGACGGACGTGTGGCTGCCGTGGCACCGCGCGAGCAGGCCAAGGAGCTGGCCCAGGGCGCTCCGGTGGAGGACTGGGGCGATGCCTTTGTCTGCCCGGGCTTCCACGACGCACACCAGCACGTGTTCCATGCGGCGCTCTTCCCCAGTGCGCTGGCCACCGAGTATGCTGGCACCTCCGAGGCCGACTGCGTGGCGCACCTGGTCGAGTGGGCCGCCTCCCGCCCCGACGATGGCTCGTGGCTGGTGACGCACGGCTGGCGCGAGGCACTGTGGAACCCGCCCGTCGTGCCGACCCGAGCCTCGCTCGACGCGGCCTTCCCCAACCGTCCCGTGGCCATGTACTCGGGCGACGCGCACACGCTGTGGACCAACACCGCAGGTCTGCGCGCGCTGGGCATCACCGATGAGACCGAGCCACCGGCAGGCGGAAGTTTTGACCGCGACGAGAACGGCCACCTGACGGGCGTCATCCGCGAGGCGGCGGGCATGGTGTACGTGGCGCGCGTGCTTTCGAGCTTTACCACCGAGCAGCTCTGCGGCATCTACCGCGACTACTTTGCGCGGCTGCGCGGCATGGGCATCACGTCGGTCTGCGATATGGCGCTCTCGCTGCTGCCGGGGGCTGACGGCATAAACCCGCAGGTATACGAGGCGCTCGAGGCCTCGGGCGACCTTACGGTGCGAGCCCACGTCTTCCCCTGCCTCTCAGACGACCAGTCCAACCTCGAGGAGCTGCAGGCGCGCTATACCGGCACCCACCTGCGCGCGCCGGGCTTCAAGCAGTTCTTTGATGGCGTGAGCAGCCAGCACACGGCGTGGTGCACGGACCAGTACGAGAACGCGCGCTTTGCCGGCGACGTGGGGCGGCCGACCGTGGCTCCCGAGCGCATGCGCGAGCTGGTGCTTGCCGCTGCCGCACGCGGCCATTCGGTGCGCATCCACACCATCGGCGATGCGGCCGTGCATGCGGCCATCGACATCTTTGACGAGGCCTACCAGCGCTTTGGCGCACCCGAGCAGGGTCGCAACACCATGGAGCACATCGAGGACATCCAGCCCGCCGACATCGCGCGGTTGCGTGAGGCCCACGTGGTCGCCTCGGTGCAGCCTCCGCATGTGACGATCGACCTCGCGCAGCCCGCGCGCGACCTGGGGGAGTGGCGCGCGCGCCGCATGTGGCCCTTTGCGGGGATGCAGGCGGCGGGCGTGGAGCTGGCGTTGGGCACCGATGCCCCCGTTGTGCCTCCTACCAGTATGGATGTGCTCTACACGGCCGTTGCGAGACGGACGCCGGCAGGCCACGAGCCCGAGGGCGGTTGGTACCCTGAGCACTGCCTCACGCGTGCGCAGGCGTTGCGCGCCTACAGCCTGGGTGGCGCGGTGGCCGTGGGCCGCGAGGGCGAGCTGGGATCGCTCGAGCCCGGCAAGCTCGCGGACTTGGCCGTGTGGGACACCAATCTCCTGACCTGCGAGGACGACGAGCTGCAGAAGGCTGCCTGTCTCGCTACCCACCTCGGCGCGTAAAACGCCGCGCAACTTTGGCAACAAGAACCGTCCCCAATGGTCGGTTTCCTTTACCATGGGTAGCTAGGTACACTTAAGGCTAGGAGCCACCATGCGCGATGGATTCGTAAAAGTTGCTGCCAAGACCCCCAAGATCCGCGTTGCCGACGTGAGCTACAACGTCACGCAGATCGTGTCGGAGTGCGAGGATGCCTGCAGCGACGGGGCAAAGATCGTCGTCCTCCCCGAGCTCTGCGTCACGGGCTACACCTGCGAGGACCTCTTCTGGCAGGATGCCCTGCTCGACGCTGCGCAGCGGGGGCTCTTTAGCATCGCCGACCAGACTGCCGAGCTTGACGCCCTCATCTTTGTGGGCGTGCCCTGGCGCGTGAGCGGCAAGCTCTACAACTGCGCTGCAGCCATCAGTGCGGGCGAGATCCTGGCGCTTATCCCCAAGGTCCACGTGCCCAACTACAACGAGTTCTACGAGCTGCGGCACTTCACGCCCGCCACGCCCGACGACTTTGGCCTCATCGACCTCTCGCAGGAGGAGCCGGTTCCCTTTGGCACCAACGTCCTCTTGCACTGCAAGAGCATGCCGGAGCTGGTGGTTGCCGCGGAGATCTGCGAGGACCTCTGGGCGCCCAACCCGCCGTCGATTGCCCACGCCCTTGCCGGCGCGACCGTCATCGTCAACCTCTCCGCCTCCAACGCGATCGTGGGCAAGGCCGCCTACCGTCGCCAGCTCGTGGTGGGGCAGAGCGCGCGGCTGGTCTGCGGCTACGTGTACACCAGCGCCGGCTGGGGCGAGTCGACCACCGACGTCGTCTTTGCGGGCCACAACATGATTGCCGAGGACGGCAGGCTGCTCGCCGAGTCCGAGCCCTTTGGCCCGGGCAGCGCCATCAGCGAGATTGACGTGTCCGGCATCGTGCAGGAGCGCATGCGCATGTCCACCTTCCAGGTGGCGGCACCTGGCGTTGCCGGCGGCCCCGACTACTACGACGCACAGTTCGAGCTTGGCCGCACGAAGACCCAGCTCACGCGCTACGTTGACCCGCATCCCTTTGTGCCGTCCGACGGCGCCGAGCGCGACGCGCGCTGCGAGGACGTCTTCTCGATCCAGGCCTTTGGCCTGGCCAAGCGCCTGGACCACACCCGCAGCTCCTGTGCCGTGATCGGCATCTCCGGTGGCCTTGACTCCACGCTGGCCCTTCTCGTGACCGTGCGTGCCTTTGACCTGCTCGGACTCGACCGCCAGGGCATCATCGCAGTGACCATGCCGGGCTTTGGCACCACCGAGCGCACCCATGGCAACGCGACCACCTTGGCAGACGCGCTGGGCGTTCAGCTGCGCGAGGTCTCCATCGCCGCCGCCGTGCGTCAGCACTTTGCCGACATCGGGCATGACGAGTCCATCCACGACGTCACCTACGAGAACAGCCAGGCGCGCGAGCGCACGCAGATCATCATGGACATCGCCAACCAGGAGGGCGGCATGGTCATTGGCACCGGCGACCTCTCCGAGCTGGCGCTGGGCTGGGCCACCTACAACGGCGACCACATGAGCATGTACGGCGTCAACGGCGGCGTGCCCAAGACGCTGGTGCGGCATCTGGTGCGCTATGTGGCCGATACCTGCGGAAACGAGGCCGAGGCAGACATCCTCTACGACGTGCTCGACACGCCGGTCTCTCCCGAGCTGCTGCCCGCCAACGAGGACGGCACCATCGCCCAGCAGACCGAGGACCTCGTCGGCCCGTACGAGCTGCACGACTTCTTCCTGTACCAGGTGCTGCGCCGCGGCGCCACGCCGCGCAAGGTCTACCGTCTGGCGGTCTACGCGCTTGGCGACACCTACGACCGCGCGACCATCCTGGCGTGGCTCAAGGTCTTCTACCGCCGCTTCTTCAACCAGCAGTTCAAGCGCAGCTGCCTGCCCGACGGACCCAAGGTGGGATCTGTGGCGGTAAGCCCGCGCGGCGACCTGCGCATGCCCAGCGACGCCGTGAGCGCGCTCTGGCTGCGCGAGCTCGAGGAGCTGTAGGGCCTCAAAAGAGCGAATGTGCGGCCCCCAGTGCAGTGGCAACGGGGGCCGCACCATCCCTCACTCGCAAGACACCAGAAAATCTAAGTGCGTCTTTGAAGATTTGCGTATCTCGAGTATACGATGGCTCATTGTGGGTATAGTTCCAAACGTTGGCTAAGCGACGCCTGACGCGTCGCACGTTAAGCGCCGCACGGCGCACATGAAGGAGGTCTTTGAGTATGACTCTTAAGCCGTTGGGCGATCGCGTCCTCGTCAAGCCCGCCCCCAAGGAGGAGCGCACCTCTTCTGGCCTGTACATCTCTTCTGGTGCCCAGGAGAAGCCGCAAAAGGGCGAGGTCATCGCCGTTGGCGCTGGCAAGCTCAATGACAAGGGCGAGCGCATTGCCATCGACGTCCAGGTGGGCGACCAGGTCTACTATGGCAAGTTCGGCGGCAACGAGGTCAAGGTCGACGGCGAGGACTACCTGCTCCTGCGCGCCGACGACATCTACGCCATCATCACCGAGTAACCGCACCCCGTTAGTGCATATCACGTTGGAGGAATAAGAAATGGCTAAGGACATTGTCTTCGGTACCGACGCTCGCGCTCGTCTCGCCAAGGGCGTCAACACGCTGGCTGACGCCGTAACCACCACGCTTGGCCCCAAGGGCCGCTACGTGGCCCTGCAGCGCTCCTATGGCGCCCCCACCATCACCAACGACGGCGTCTCCGTCGCCAAGGAGATCGAGCTCAAGGACCCCGTCGAGAACATGGGTGCCCAGCTGGTGAAGGAGGTCGCCACCAAGACCAACGACACCGTCGGTGACGGCACCACCACCGCCACGCTGCTGGCCCAGGTCATCGTCAACGAGGGCCTGCGCAACGTCGCCGCTGGCGCCAACCCCATCGCCATCCGTCGCGGCATCGAGAAGGCCGTCCACGCTGCCGTCGAGCAGATGAAGGGTGCTGCCCAGGAGGTCGCCACCAAGGAGCACATCGCTTCGGTCGGCACCATCTCCGCCGGCGACCCCGAGATCGGCAACAAGATCTCTGAGGCCATGGAGGTCGTGGGCAAGGACGGCGTCATCACCGTTGAGGAGGACAAGACCAACTTTGGCATCTCCATCGACACCGTCGAGGGCATGCAGTTTGACAAGGGCTATATCTCCCCGTACTTCGCCACCGAGAACGAGTCGATGACGGCCGAGCTGCAGAACCCCTACATCCTCATGACCGACCAGAAGATCTCCAACATCCAGGACATCCTGCCGGTTCTTGAGGCCATCCAGCGCTCCGGCTCCCCGCTGCTCATCATCGCCGAGGACGTCGACGGCGAGGCTCTCGCCACCCTCATCCTCAACAAGCTGCGTGGCACCCTGCAGATCGCTGCCGTCAAGGCTCCTGGCTACGGTGACCGCCGCAAGCGCACAAGCGCATGCTCGAGGACATCGCCGTCGTGACCGGCGGCCAGGTGGCCATGAAGGAGCTCGGCATCAACCTCGAGAACATCACCGAGGAGATGCTCGGCCGCGCCACCTCCGTCAAGATCACCAAGGACAACACCACCATCGTCGGCGGCGCTGGCTCCTCCGCGGCCATCCAGGACCGCATCGCCCAGATCAAGGGCGAGATCGAGCACACCGACTCCGACTTCGACCGCGAGAAGCTCCAGGAGCGCATGGCCAAGCTGGCCGGCGGCGTTGCCGTGATCAAGGTCGGCGCTGCTACCGAGGTTGAGCTGAAGGAGATCAAGCATCGCATCGAGGACGCCCTGCAGGCCACCCGTGCGGCTGTCGAGGAGGGCATCGTCGCCGGTGGCGGCGTCGCATTCCTGGCCTCCGCCAAGGCGCTTGACGGCGTCGAGACCGCCGATGCCGACGAGAAGATCGGCGTGGAGATCATCCGCAAGGCCCTGGTTGCCCCCGTGCGCCAGATCGCCCAGAATGCCGGCTTCGAGGGCTCCGTCGTGGTCGAGAAGATCAAGGATCTGCCCGAGGGCGAGGGCCTCAACTCCGCCAACGGCGAGTGGGGCAACATGATCGAGATGGGCGTCCTCGACCCCGTCAAGGTCACCCGCACCACGCTGCAGAACGCTGCCTCCGTGGCCAGCCTGATCCTCATCACCGAGGCTACCGTCTCCGATGAGCCCAAGGACACCACCATCGAGGAGGCCATCTCCGCTGCCGCAGCTGCCGGTGGCCAGGGTGGCGGCATGTACTAGGATCTCTAGGTCCCATACCTTGCATCTTGAGGGAGGCCGGGCATGCGCTCGGCCTCCCTTCTTATACCGACGGAAAACAGGAGACAGCGAGAGTGGGACTGGGACGGGGCGGGGCTGGGACGGGGGGCTGGGACGGGGGGGGTGCGTGGGACAGGGTGGGACAGGGGACGTGGGACAGGGGACGTGGGGGTGCGGACGAAAAGTTGGACCAATTGGTCCGGTGAGGAGTCCGCATGGAATACCCGGAAGAGG
>CACYTH010000034.1 GCA_902777325.1 uncultured Coriobacteriaceae bacterium | reverse complement strand
CTTTGGCCAAGACAAAGTGGGACACCAGGCACGTCCCCTGTCCCACTGTCCCACCCGTCCCCTGTCCCACCCCGCGCCGGCCCTGTCCCATCTCGTGCGTTCGGTATGGGAATATACATATATAGTCATGAAATATAGCAGTTAGATATCACTTTAAGGATATGTTTATCGCGTGTGATTCAGGTTGCCGACTTCAAGTTTGCTGATAATAACTCTGCACTACAATTGAAAGAGTAAAAGCAATATCAAAAGTTATTGCATTTAGCATATATGTAAGTACTAACACGCATATGCATGACTGCATGTTGCGTTTGAGGGCAACCGATGGCAAAGCACATGAGCGACGACATCATTGCAGACAGTACCACGTCCGCCGCACCAGTGGCGGCGGACGATGTGGAACTGCTCCATAACGACGCGCTTCACCAGGCCTCGCCCCAAGAGCACGAAGGTCTCAGGCGCGTCCGCCGCAGGCACAGCACCTACAAGAAAAACCTCACCATCGGCCTCGGGATCCTCGGCGCATCCGTCGTGCTGCTGGCAGGCATCGTCCTGTTTTGGGTGTCCTCGCTCGACCGCTCCATGCGCATGGACCCGGAGGAGAGCAAGGCGCTGGTGGAGTCGCTCGCCGCGCCGGGCGTCACGGGCGACGAGGACAAGCCCGATGCATACTACGTGCTCATCGTGGGATCCGACGCGCGCAGCAGCGTGGACGGCGCACGCGGCGACGTCATGATGCTCGCCCGCGTGGACGAGGCAAACAGCCGGGTCCATCTCATATCCATCCCGCGTGACACCATCATTGCCACGGACGGCGGCGGCGAGATGAAGATCAATGCCTCCTTCGCCTACGGCGGCGCGGCTGGTGCCGTCGACTGCGTGTCGGAGTTTGCCGGCGTGCCCATCTCGCACTACGTGGAGGTGGACTTTGACGGTGCCATCGAGGTCATCGACGAGCTCGGCGGCGTGTGGGTCAGCGTGCCGGAGGCCTTCACCTCGGGCGACCAGGTGTTTGCCAAGGGCCGGCAGCTGCTCACGGGCGAGCGCGCCCTGCTCTACGCCCGCCAGCGCTACGCCTTCAGCGGCGGCGACTTCACGCGCGCCCAGTCGCAGCGGCAGATCGTGGAGAGCGTGGCCGAGCAGATCGTGACCATGACCCCCGCGCAGATTCCCGGCGTGGTCAAGAAGCTGGCCGCCATGGTCTCCACCGACTACAAGACCGCCGACCTCGTGAGCCTGGCACTTGCGTTCAACAAGAACCGCCTCACGCTGTACTCGAGCGTCTGCCCTAGCTTTGCCTTCAACAAGGACGGCGTGAGCTACGTGGGCACGATGCTCGACGAGTGGCAGGACATGATGCGTCGCGTGGACGCGGGCTTTGACCCCGACGACACGACGCAGGTGATACCCGAGGTCCAGGCCACCAACGAGGCCCTCGGCGCCGCAACCAACAGCGCCACGCCCGACAACTACCAGGAGCTCGCGGCAAGCTCGGGGCTCACCACTCAAGACGTCAACACGCCGGCCGGCTAGCCAGCCAGAAAGAAGAAGGAACCCTCGCGATGACCCTATTGGAGCTCATAGAGCTGCTGAAGAAGAAGCTCGCACTCACCTTGGCGCTACCTGCGGCCTTTGGCCTCATTGCGCTTCTGTACTGCTACATCTTCATGCCCAACGAGTACACGGCCGAGACGAGCATGTACGTGCTGTACTCGCAGTCCGAGACCACCAACGTCTCCGACTCGTCGGTGCTCTCCGCCAGCCAGATGATCGCCAACGACGTGGCCCTGCTCTTCAAGTCGGACCGCATCACGCGCGAGACCCTCGAGGCTACGGGCATGGAGTCGCTCGACGGATACGACGTCAGCGTCCAGAGCTCCACCACCACGCGCGTCATCACCCTGACGGTCACGGGGCCAGACCCGCAGTCCGCCGCCGCCATCGCCAACACGATGGCCGAGAAGGTCTCCGACATCGCGCGCGAGGTGATGGCCGTCGAGGCCGTCAACGTGCTCGACTCGGCGCAGGTGCCCGAGCTGCCCTCCGGCCCCAGGCGCCCGCTCTACGTGCTCGTCGCCATCATGGCAGGCCTCTTTACCGCCATCGCCATCGTCGTGCTCGCCGACACGCTCGACACGCGCGTGCGCAACTCCGACGAGATCGCCGACCTCATCGGCGAGCCCGTCATCGGCAGGTTCCCGGCCATGAGAAGGGGGAGGTAGCATGCCCAGGGGAAGGTCCGCGTACGGCGGCACCGAGCGCACCATGCGCAACGCCGCCCAGACGCTGCTCGCCAACATCCGCTTTGCCAGCGTGGACGATCCCGTCCGCACGCTGGTGGTCACCTCCTCGGTGCCCAACGAGGGCAAGTCGACCATCTCGCTCGAGCTGGCGCGTGCCGTGGCAAGCAGCGGCAACACCGTGCTGTTGGTGGAGTGCGACATGCGCCGACGCACCATGGCGGCGATGATCGGCGTGCACCCGAAGCGCGGCCTCTACGGCGTGCTTGCCGGTGCGAGCGAGCTTGCCTCCACCGCGGTGGCCGTTGACAAGAACTTCTGGTTCCTCGACGTGGAGCCGCACATCCCCAACCCGCCCGACATCATTGCGTCCAAGCGCTTCAAGCGCTTTGTGGAGGATGCCAAGCAGCGGTTCAACTACGTGATCTTTGACACGCCGCCGCTGGCAGCGTTTGTCGATGCGGCGGTGCTGTCCTCCGTCGTCGATGGCACGGTGCTGGTGGTGCGCGAGCGCTTTACCAAGCGCTCCGAGGTGCAGGACGCCTACGCGCAGCTGCAGAACGCGGGTGCCAACGTGGTGGGCGTGTGCATGAACCACTGCGAGGAGGAGCGCAGCGAGTACTACTACGCCTACTACGACAAGCAGGGCAGCCGCGTGGCAACCTCCGAGCAGGGTGACGAGGACGACGAGAAGTCGCTCTTCTCGCTGCCGCTGCGTGCGCCGCGCCATGGCTCCATGCCTGCCAACAGGACGCGCTCGGCGGCCGAGGCAGCCGGGCAGCCCGACACCGACGACACGGCAATCACCATACCCACCATGCCGGCAAACCGCACCCGCCCGGCGGGCGCGCCGCAGGGAGACGTAGCGGAAGAGCAATGAGAGACATCCACTGCCACATACTCCCCGGCGTGGACGACGGGGCGCGCAACCTGGACGAGAGCCTCGCCATGCTCGCGGCCGCCAGGGCCGTGGGCGTGACGAGCATCGTCTGCACGCCGCACGTGCGCGACCCGTACTTTGACTACGACAAGATGTGGGACGCCTACGACCTGCTGGTGGCGCATGCGGGCGGGTTCCCCCTGCAGATGGGCTTTGAGGTCAACCACGCAAAGCTCATGGACCTGGGGATGCGCTGGGTGGACTACCTGCACTTTGACGGCTCGGAGGAGTTTCTGCTGGAGCTGTCGACCCGCGCGACCGAGGTGGAGTTTGCCGACTACGAGCGGACGATCTTCGAGCTACAGGGTAGGGGCTACGAGGTGATCATCGCGCACCCGGAGCGCTACCGCGCGGTGCAGAAGAACCCAGAGGTGGCGGAGCGGCTGGCGCGCATGGGGTGCAAGCTGCAGGCGAGCGCCGACTACGTGGACGGCGGGCGCCTGGGCAGGGAGAAGCGGCCGGCGCGCAGGCTCTTTGAGGACGGCATGTACGACTACATAGCCAGCGACGCGCACCGCGTGCAGCACTACGACTGCCTGAGGAGGGCGATGGAGCAGAACGGGGGAGACCTGGCGTACTAGCGAGCTTCTTGCGTTGAGGCTACGGGCGAGGGCGTGCCGGCAGCCTCAACGCAGGAAACTGCGAGCCCCTTGGGGCACTGACATATCCGCCTGCGTGCGCAATCGTCGCCAAGCGCGTTGCGTCACCGGTTTGGAGAACGACTCGATTTTTGATAGATGGCTGCGGCCAGTGGCGAAGCGTGCCCGCGCCTCGCCGGGTGAGCTGCGCCCAAAACGACCCATTATCCGACCGATTTGCGGTGCAAACGCCGTCATTTCTGGTTCGTGTGGGACGGGGGTGGGACGGGGGACGTGCCTGGTGTCCCACTTTGTCTTGGCCAAAGTGGGACACCAGGCACGTCCCCCGTCCCACCCCCGTCCCACACGAACCCACGCGCCATACGTCTTCGACCAGCAAGGAGGTGACTCGTATGCCACAAGAGCGCCTGTACGTGATTCAAGTGACCAGTGGCCAGGAGGAGCACTCCAAGGCGCTGATGCAAAAGCTGCTGCCGGGCGTGGTGAGCGACTGCTACACGCCGGCATACGAGTGTGCCCGCAAGGTTGGCGGGACGTGGCGCACGGTGACCCGGATGCTCTTTCCGGGGTACGTGTTTGTGCAGACGTCGGAACCGTCGGAGCTGCGCGACAGGCTGCGCGAGATACCGGCGTTTACCAGGCTCTTGGGTGAGAGCAACGAGTCGTTTCTGGCACTGACGGATGACGAGGTGGCGTGGCTCAACGCGTTCACCAACATCGAGACGCACGTGGTGGAGATGTCAGAGGGGGTCATCGAGGGCGACAGGGTCCTGGTGACCAAGGGGCCGCTGCGCGGCCACGAGGGGCTGATAGCGAGGATCGACCGCCACAAGCGGCTGGCGGAGCTGGAGATACGGATGTTCGGGCGAGACAAGCGCGTAAGGATCGGGCTTGAGATCGTGAGGAAGAGGAGCGACGACGCACCGCAGCAGCGGGTGGCGTTCTAGCGGGGACAATTTTCGAACGGAGAAGATGACGAAAGAGATTCATAGCGATCGTTCTGCAAGAGGCACCTATATTGCCCAGTCGAAGGTAGCTGGGTACAAGGATTCGCAAAGTGAGCTTGCTGCAGAACCGGCGGTAGGCAATGGCTTTGCATCTGTGAGTCTGGATCAAGAGGCTTCCTGCCATGTTGCCAGCCCTGCCTACCTTTTCATAAAGCGCCTCTTTGATATTGCGTTCAGCCTTGTTGTGATTGTCATATTGAGTCCACTCTTTGTGCTGCTTGCTGTGGCTATCAAGGTGGATGACCCAGAAGGATCCGCATTCTTCCGTCAGAAGCGTATTGGTAAGAATGGCGAGGTCATTCGCATCTTTAAGTTCCGGAGTATGTATGCGGATGCGCATGAGCATCCTGAAAGATACCTCACACGGGACCAAATGAAGCAGTGGTTGCGGGAGCAGAAGGTTAATAACGACCCAAGGGTTACGAAGATCGGACGTATTATCCGCAAGACTTCGGTTGATGAGTTTCCACAGTTCATAAACGTGCTCTTTGGCGATATGTCGGTTATTGGGCCAAGGCCGGTGACTCTGGAAGAGACGTACGAGTTTGGCCAGTACCGTGACGAGGTTCTTTCGGTGCGACCTGGCATCACTGGCTGGTGGCAGGTGACCGATCGAAACGATGCAACTTGGGAGAACGGGCGTAGACAAGAGCTCGAATTATGGTACGTGCGCCACGCCTCAATCCCTACCGACCTCAAAGTCTTCTTCGGAACGTTTAGAGCCATCTTTGCGAGAACGGGAAGATAGCTTGCCCTCCGTAGGCGTAATAATACCGACTCTCGATGCTGGGGAGGAAATCAGCAATCTTTTGAGCTTGGTCCTTGCACAGAGTCTAACTCCTTCTGAGATTCTGGTTATTGACTCCTCTTCAGAGGATGATACTCAAGCCCAAGTATCCAAGTATCCAGAAGTAAGGCTCGAAGTAATCGACCGCAGTGAGTTTGATCATGGTGGCACCAGGCATGATGCAGCGACTAAAACAACCTGCGAGATTATCTGTTTCCTTACGCAAGATGCGGTGCCTTCAAGTGAAAGATATCTAGAAGACCTAATTAAGCCTTTCTCTGACCATTCAATCGCAATGGTTACTGGTCGACAGTTGCCAAAGCAAGATGCTAGACCGTTTGAGCAGCTGGTAAGAGGGTTTAACTACCCAAGTACATCATTTGTCAGATCGGTGGACGATATACCCCGTCTAGGCATTAAGGCGTTCTTTGCATCAGACGTCTGTTCTGCTTACAGGAGAACTGCATATATCGATGTTGGAGGATTTGACCGTCCTCTCAATACGAATGAGGACATGCTTATCGCATCACGATTCCTTAGGGCTGGGTGGAGAATAGCCTATTCCGCTGAAGCAAGCGTTTTCCACTCTCATAACCTCACCCCAATACAGCAGTATCGAAGAAACTATGAGGTTGGAGCGTTTTTGGAGTCACATAAGGAAGAGTTCAACGGAATAAACGAAATAGGAGAAGGTAAGAGACTGGTAAAAGAAGTCTCGAAGGTGCTCATCTCGAAGGGCCAAATAATCGAGCTCGCTAACTTTGGTTTAGATTGTGTGGCTAGGATACTTGGGAATAGGGCCGGTCGTAGATCCGTCCGTAAGAGGGACAGGGTATTAGGAGATCAACGGGCGGTTACTGTCAGTTCGGAGAAATCATGAAAGGCATAATCCTTGCCGGTGGGTCAGGCACCCGCCTGTACCCGCTCACTACTGTCACGTCTAAGCAGCTACTACCGGTCTACGACAAGCCGATGGTCTACTACCCGCTTTCTACACTTATGTTGGCGGGTATCCGCGATATTCTGATTATCACGACGCCGGAGGATCAACCAAACTTCAAACGACTGCTGGGGGACGGATCTGACTTCGGCATTTCGCTCACCTATGCAGTGCAGCCGGAGCCTGACGGCTTGGCACGTGCCTTCTACTGGGGCAGGGAGTTTGCAGAGGGTAGTCCCTGCGCACTCGTGCTCGGTGACAATATCTTCTACGGAAATGGACTTGGGAAGCGTCTGAGGCGCGCCGTGCGTGCCGCAGAGGCGGGACGAGCCACTGTATTTGGGTATCGCGTGGATGACCCCGAGCGCTTTGGGGTTGTGGAATTCGATGCCGACTACAATGCGGTATCTCTCGAGGAGAAGCCCGCCGAGCCCAAGAGCAACTACGCCGTGACGGGCTTGTACTTTTATCCTGCTGACGTGTACGGGAAGGCCGCTGAGGTGGAGCCCTCGGCCCGCGGCGAATACGAGATTACCGACCTCAACCGGATCTACCTCGAGGACGGCCTCCTTGACGTAATCACTCTTGGACGTGGCTTCGCCTGGCTCGACACGGGGACTATGGAGTCTCTCTTTGAGGCATCGCAGTTTGTGCGCACGGTTGAGAAGGCTCAAGATCTTCCGGTTTCGGTGCCTGAGGAGATTGCTTACGACAACGGATGGATCACCAAGGAGCGTCTGGTGGAGTGCGCCGACCGTTACGGCAAGAGCGACTATGGCGCGCATCTGCGTGAGGTGGCCGAGGGAAGGGTGGCCCCCGATATGCACTTCGACTCGCCTCAGGTGAGCTAGCATGGAGTTCTCGAAATCACTTGCGATCGAGGAGACCGCGATATCTGGACTCTTGTTGATCGACCTCGCAGTCCACGGTGACAATCGCGGATGGTTCAAGGAGAACTGGCAGCGGGCGAAGATGATCGCTCTTGGCGTTCCCGACCTACGTGTGGTTCAGAACAACATCAGCTTTAATGCCGAGCGTGGCGTCACGCGTGGTATCCACGCCGAACCTTGGGACAAGTTCATAAGCGTTGCTCATGGCTCCGTGTTTGGAGCATGGGTGGATCTCCGTGAGGGGAGTAACACCTTTGGCAAGGTCTTCACTGCAACCCTTGATTCTTCCAAGGCAATCTACGTGCCTCGCGGCGTGGGCAACAGCTTCCAGGCTCTTGAGGATGAGACCGTCTACACCTATTTGGTGAACGCGCACTGGTCCGCAGAGCTCAAGAAGACATACACCTTTGTGAACCTAGCGGATCCTAAGCTTGGTATTGAGTGGCCGATCCCGCTCTCTGAGTGCGAGCTCTCCGAGGCCGATCGCAATCACCCCATGTTGGCGGACGTCGTGCCCATGGCTCCCAAGAGGACGCTCGTCACCGGTTGTAGCGGGCAATTGGGACGAGCGATGAGGGCCGAAGCGGAGGCGCGTGGCCTATCGGGCTTCGACTACACGGATATCGACGAGTTCGATTTCTCTGACCCCGGTGCGTATGCGGGCATCGACTGGGGCATCTACGGTACGGTTATCAACTGCGGGGCGTTCACGGCGGTAGATGCAGCGGAGACCCAGGTGGGACGCGTATCTGCATGGCGTGCCAACGCTACGGGCCCGGCACTGCTTGCGAATACGTGTGCTGAGCATGGCATCACGATCGTACACGTGAGCAGCGACTACGTGTTTGATGGTACGCGCGATGTGCACACCGAGGATGAGCCACTATCGCCCCTGGGTGTGTATGGCCAGACCAAAGCGGCGGGTGATATTGCCGTCAGTAGCTGCCCAAAGCACTACATTCTGCGCTCTAGCTGGGTCATCGGTGATGGACGCAACTTCGTGAAGACGATGGCTGCGCTGTCCGATCGGTGCGCTAGCCCTACGGACGGCCTCTCCCACGTGACTGTTGTGAACGACCAGCTTGGGCGACTCACCTTCACGGATCAAATGGCTTGCGCGATTCTCCACCTTCTCGATTCTCGTGCGCCGTACGGCACGTACAACATGACTGGGTCGGGGCGCGTTGCCAGCTGGTACGAGATTGCGCGAGAGGTGTTTGAGCTGCGCAATGGCAATGGCGATGCAGTGGCCCCCGGGACGACTGCCGAGTATTACGCGGCTACGAAGGGGCCCATTTCGCCACGCCCCGTTCACTCCGCGCTCGATCTCTCCAAGCTCGAGGACGCCGGATTTGCCCCGCGCGCCTGGGAGGAAGAGCTTGCAGAGTACGTTTCGTCACTTCCCGCAAAGGAGGCCTAACGATGGCTGATGTGTTCTCGCCCCAATCGATCATCGTCACCGGCGGCTGCGGCTTCATCGGGTCCAACTTCGTGCACTTCGTGGCGCGCGAGCACCCCGGGGTCAGGATAACCGTCCTCGACAAGCTC
>CACYTH010000033.1 GCA_902777325.1 uncultured Coriobacteriaceae bacterium | reverse complement strand
TACTACGATACGATCGACGGAAGGCGCAGGAGGCTTGGGCTGGCCGCGTAGCCGGTCCAAGAAAATGTCCGCACCCCCCGTGCCTGGTGTCCCACTTTGGTAAGGCCAAAGTGGGACACCAGGCACGTCCCCTGTCCCACCCTGTCCCACGCACCCCCCCGTCCCAGCCCCCCGTCCCAGCCCCGCGCTCTCGCCTCACGTGATTCATGGCGTTTCTACTGTGGCATCTCGGTAGGGGACTCACTTGCTACAATGAGTGATTGCTACAGCTCGGAGAGGGGGCGACATGGCTGAGAAGCGCGACATCATCGACGACATCATCGACATCCAAAGCGACTGGGGAAAGCTCTCCAACCCGCTTGGCGACATCGCCGACTCGCTGGTCGATCCCGACAAGGCGCGCATCTTCAACCCCGCCGACTACAAGGGGAAGCCGCGCGCCAACTCCGCATACTGCGTCAACATAGCGGGCAAGCGCGAGGGGCTGTGCTCGCGTTGCTTTGACGTGTGCCCCGTGGATGCCATCGTGAGCGACGGCAGTACCATCAAGATCCAGGACAGCTGCCGCCAGTGCGGCCTCTGCCTGTCGGCCTGCCCGACGGAGGCCTTCCAGCTGGCCAAGCTCATGTCAAAACAGCTCTACGACAAGGTCGCCCGTCTCGCAAGTATGTACGAGCAGTGCTACCTCACCTGCACGCGCGCCCTGGGGCGCTTCCCCAAGGACAACGAGGTCGTCCTGCCGTGCGTGGGCGTGCTCACGCCCGAGATGCTCTTCTCCCTGCTCGTGGATTACGACAACATCAGCGTCTACCTGCCACTGGGCATCTGCGACCGCTGCCAGACCACCACGGGCGAGGAGGTCTACGCAACAAACATCGGTCTTGCCGAGGAGTGGAGTGGCTTCTCGGTGGGGCTCGAGGTGGACGAGGCCGACCTCACGCACGAGCAGACGCGCGCCTACAAGCGCGGCCAGTTTGTGAGCAACATGGCAAGGGCTGGCTCGACGATGCTCATGTCCGGCAATCCCGCGCTGCTGGGCGCCAAGGCGGTGGCGGAGCGCATCAAGCGCCACACTAAGAAGATCAACGACATGCAGAAGTCGCTTGAGGACGCCGTGGGCGGAAAGACCAGCACCAACCGCCGCCACATACTGACGCAGGCCCGCAAGCTGGCCCTCTCGACCATTCAGGACTCACCGGCGCTGGCAAACGTCTATCCGGTGCAGATACCGGTGTGCGACTCCTCGCTGTGCTCGATGTGCGGCGACTGCGTGGCGGCATGCTCGGTGCATGCCTGCGACCTCGACGCCGGGGGTCACTTCTCGGTAGAGCCCGCCTACTGCGTAAGCTGCGGCGCCTGCGTGAAGGCCTGTGACGACGAGGCGCTCTACCTGCAGCCCGCAGATCCGGCCGACCTGGTGGTGCCCGACCCCAACGCGGCAAAGACCGCCGAGCAGCGCGCCATGGTGCAGAAGGCCAAGGCAGAGGGCCGGGCAAAGATAGGAAAATACCTCGATGCCTTGGAGCATCTGGGCGATTCATCTGACAACAAGTAAGAGACGAGGTACCGCACGTGGCTCTTTCCATCGGCATTGTGGGCCTGCCCAACGTGGGCAAGTCGACCCTGTTCACCGCCCTCACCAAGAAGGGCGGCCTGGCCGCAAACTACCCCTTCGCGACCATCGACCCCAACGTGGGCATCGTCGACGTGCCCGACGAGCGCCTGCAGGTGCTCGCCGACATCGTGCATCCCGGGCGCATCGTGCCTGCGACGGTCGAGTTCGTGGACATCGCCGGCCTGGTCAAGGGTGCCAGCGAGGGTGAGGGCCTGGGCAACCAGTTTCTGGCCAACATCCGCGAGACCGATGCCATCTGCGAGGTGGTGCGCTACTTCTCCGACCCTGACGTCATTCGCCACGAGAGCAGCCACGACCCTGCCAGCGACATGGACACCATCCAGACCGAGCTGGTGCTGGCCGACCTCGGCACGCTCGAGAAGGCCATCCCCAAGCTGGAGAAGGAGGCGCGCCGCGACAAGGCCAACGCCCCCAAGCTCGCCATCGCCAAGCGCCTGCAGGAGTGGCTCAACGAGGGCAATCGCGCAGCCGACCTGCCCATGAGCGACGAGGAGCGCGCTGCCGCCCATGACCTCTTCCTCCTCACGATGAAGCCCATCCTGTATGTGGCCAACGTGGACGAGGACGCGCTCGGCGAGGAGCTTCCGCAGATCAACGGCGCCGAGGTGGTGCCCATCAGCGCAAAGGTTGAGTCCGAGCTGATCGAGCTTGACCCCGAGGACGCGGCCGTCTTTTTGGCGGACCTCGGGCTCGAGCAGAGCGGCCTTGCCACGCTCGCGCAGGCCGCGTATCGTCTCCTGGGCCTGCAGAGCTACTTCACGGCAGGCGAGATGGAGGTCAAGGCTTGGACCATCCCCGTGGGTGCCAAGGCCCCGCAGGCTGCCGGCGTGATCCACTCCGACTTCGAGCGCGGCTTCATCAAGGCGCAGGTCTGCAGCTACGAGGACTACGTCGAGCTCGGCGGCGAGCAGGGCTGCAAGAACGCAGGCAAGCTGCGCATGGAGGGCAAGGAGTACGTGGTGCAGGACGGCGACGTGATGCACTTCATGTTCAACGTCTAAGGCAGCTCCGCCATCGGCTCGTCAGTCAAAAGGTAACGAAGCGGCTCTGAGTATGCACTCAGAGCCGCTTGCTGTTGGCTGCGATTTGTGACGCAGGTCTACACCCCGGCGTCGGTGACCTCCTCACCGACAAACGCGGCGCTGTTGTCGACCGCCGGCTCCTCGTAGGTCACCTCGACAGGCTCGCTGTACGCGGCCGACTCGTCCACGGACTGGCTCGTGACGTCCGAGGTGTCTTCGCTATAGGAGCCGTCGTCGTACGACTGCTCCTCGTAGGAGGTCGTGTCCTCGTAGTACGTCTCGTCATAGGAGGACGAGTCGTCGTAGTAGTAGCTGTCGTCGTAGTACGAGGTGTCCTCGTAGTAGTCCTCGCTCGTGTCCTCGTAGTACGTCTCGGTGCCCGTGCTGAAGTCGTCCTCGATACCGGTAAAGGTGTCGGGGGATGACTCGAGGGGGTTGACGTCGCCCTCCTCCGTGGGAGGCAGGCCCTGGTCGACGCGGCGCATCATCTTGCGCCAGGCGGTGGTGTCGCAGAGCTCGTACCAGGTGTTGTTGATGTACTTGGCGGTGGTGGGCTCCATGCCCATGTAGAAGTCCTTGCTGGTGTCCATGCCAATGAACTGCATGGCCAGCGACACGATGGTCTGGACGTCCATGTCGGTGCGCACGTAGCCAGCCATGGTGGAGACGGTCGAGGCGATGGTCGCCGGGTCGCTTGCGAGCACGTCGTGGGCAACGGTGGAGATGACCAGGCGCTGGTTGGCGGCACGATAGCGGTCGCCGTCGCCCAGGGCGTCATACGCGTGGCGGCAGCGGCAGAACTTGACGGCAGTCGCGCCGTCGAGGTGATGCTTGCCCTTCTTGAGCTCAAGATGGGTGTACTGGGTGTCGATGACGTCGTAGTCGAGCTCGATGTCGATACCACCGATGCAGTCGACGACCGCGGCCAGGCCGTCCATGTCCACCTCGGCGTAGTGCGAGATGGGCACGCCGGCAAACTCGGAGATCACCTGCGTGGCGTAGGTCTCCTGACCGATGGCGTAGGCGGCGTTAATCTTCTGCTGGCCGTTCTCGCCGAGGTCGACAAGCGTGTCACGGTGAATGGAGATGAGCGTGACCTTCTTGTTCTCGGGATCGACGCGGGTCAGGATGATGGTGTCGGAGCGGTAGGCGCTGTCCTGGGCACCATACTTCTTGGCGCGCCCCTCGTTTCTGTCGACGCCAATGAGAAGCATGTAGAAGGGCTTGCCCGCCTCCTGGGCGGTGAGCACCGTCTTGAGGTTGGCGTCAACGCGTCCCGTGAGCTTCTGGTTGATGTTGCTGACGAAGGCCGCTGCGGCCACTCCCGTGCCAAGCAGAACGGCAAGAATGGTTGCGAGTACGGTGTAGGCGATGCGCTTGCGCTTGCGGGAAGTCATCTTGCCGCTGTAGTACTCGCCGGCGACGTTGCGCGATAGGGGCAGCTGTTCGTTGCCTTCAGGGCGCGCGTGCTTTTTACGAGCCAAGGGTCCCCCTCGGGTTTGGATGGACACAATGCGCTGGGATCGACCCAGCAGTTTTCAGCATAGCCGTTCAATGATACCGCTCGGCACTTCTGGCGTGCTCGAACAGGAAAAACGACATGAGCTTTGCGCATGACTATAGCGGCAATTCTCCACGATTGCGTAAGCGTCTACTGCTTGTTACAAGTCGGACCGATGTGTCGGCGGATGGTTGCATGACGGATACTATGGTCTGGTAATCAACAATAAGGTGGGGAGTGGTCCATGGCGGCACAGCAGGCGCATCAGTTTGTGGCGGTTCTCGACTTTGGGGCCCAGTACGGGCAGCTCATCGCGCGGCGCGTGCGCGACCTGAACGTATACTCCGAGTTGGTGCCGTGCGACATTCCGGCCGACGAGCTCGCGGCCATGGGGCCTGCGGCCGTCATCCTGTCCGGCGGGCCGGCGAGCGTGTACGCCGAGGATGCGCCCGACATGGACGCGCGCATCTTTGAGCTGGGCATTCCCGTGCTGGGCTTCTGCTATGGCCAGCAGATCATGGCGGTCAAGCTTGGCGGCAGCGTGGGCCATACCGAGAAGGGCGAGTACGGACCAGCGCAGCTCGGGCGCGCGGGTCACAGCCGCCTTCTTGCCGACACCCCTGCGGTACAGACGGTGTGGATGAGTCACCGCGATGCGGTCAAGGAGGTCCCCGAGGGATTCTCAGTGGTTGCGGCGACCGACGTCTGTCCTGTTGCGGCAATGGAGTGCGCCGAGCGCAACCTCTACGCGACGCAGTTCCATCCCGAGGTGCGCCACACCGAGAACGGGCGCACCATGCTGGAGAACTTCCTGTTCAAGATCTGCGGGCTTGAGCCCACGTGGACCATGGACGGCATAATCGAGCAGAAGGTGGCCGAGATCCGCGAGCAGGTGGGGGATAGCCGCGTGATTCTGGGCCTCTCTGGCGGCGTGGACTCCAGCGTGGTAGCGGCACTCGTGCATCGCGCCATTGGCGACCAGCTGACCTGCGTGTTTGTCAACCATGGCATGCTGCGCAAGGGCGAGCCCGAGCTGGTGGAGCAGGTCTTCCGCGGGCAGTTTGACGTGCCGCTGGTGCACGTGCACGCCGAGGAGCGCTACGGCGCGTTGCTCGCGGGCGTGACCGATCCAGAGGAGAAGCGCCGGCGCATTGGCACCGAGTTCTGGAAGGTCTTCTTTGAGGAGGCCGAGAAGATCGGCGGCGTGGAGTACATGGCGCAGGGCACCATCTACCCTGACATCATCGAGAGCGGCGCGCGCAAGACGGGTGGCAAGGCGTCGACCATCAAGAGCCACCACAACCTGATCCCCTTCCCCGAGGGCGTGCACTTTGATCTGGTGGAGCCGCTGGACCACTTTTTCAAGGACGAGGTGCGCGAGCTGGGCGTGGCGCTGGGACTGCCCGAGGCGATGGTGTACCGGCAGCCGTTCCCCGGCCCGGGCCTGGCCATCCGCATCATCGGCGAGGTCACGTCCGAGAAGCTGGGCATTCTCAAGGAGGCGGACGCCGTGGTGCGCGAGGAGCTGGATGCCTACAACGCGGCGCTCTTCGAGGAGACCGGCGAGCGCAACAGCGAGCATAGCTGCTGGCAGTACTTTGCGGTGTTGCCGGATATCAAGAGCGTGGGCGTGATGGGCGACGAGCGCACGTATCGCCGACCGGTGATCGTGCGTGCGGTGGAGTCGAGCGACGCGATGACGGCAGACTGGGCCAAGCTGCCCTACGAGGTGCTGGCGCGCATCAGCGGGCGCATCGTGAGCGAGGTGGACGGCGTCAACCGCGTGGTCTACGACATTACGCCCAAGCCGCCGGCGACGATCGAGTGGGAATAGCTCAGCACATTATCGTGAGGTCTCTCTGACGGCGCATCCGGTAGGCTGTGGTCTACCAGGTGCGCCGTCTTGCGTTTGTGGACCTGCAAGCCGGTAGAGAGGCGGTTGGCTCGTTGCGCCGAGCATGATGCGCGTTTGCCCAGCTAAAGAGCCCTGGTTGAGGTATCTAGTACCGAAAATCTCAATTGGCCTCACGATAATGTGCTGATCACCAGCGCCGATGGCCCCTGGTACTCACGGGAGCTTGCTATGTGCGCGGAATTCATCCCGCTGGTACTCAAACGATACTCACGCAGGTAGATGGCCTAAACGACGACAGGGCCAGGCTCCTTTTCTGTCCGATGCGGTTGATAGAATTGGAAGGGTAACAGAGCGGCGGCAATGCGGGGTGATATGCGTGAACGAGATCCAGCAGATCGGCGGCGGTATCGAGTATGGAAACACCGGCGACCTCGTCGGGGACGCCAAGCTCATTATTGACTCTGCGCAGCGCAGTGCCCATCAGGCTGTCAACGTGGCGCTTGTGGTGCGCAACTGGCTCCTAGGCAGGCGCATCGCCGAGGAGGAGCTGGGCGGGGACACGCGTCTGGAGCTGTACGGCCGCAAGGTGGTGCCAATGCTGGCCAAAGAGCTGACGGCGACCTACGGAAAGGGTTACACGAGGACGAGCTTGTACCAGTACGTTCAGTTCTATCGGATGTTCCCGGAGATTGTCCACGCGGCAAGTGGACAATCTCACGTTCTCCTCACTTGGACACACTATCGGGAGCTCTTGCGCGTGCAAAGTGACGAGGCCCGTGCGTGGTACGAGCGGGAGGCCGCCAGCCAGGGCTGGAGCGTCAAGCAGCTCTCCCGAAACATATCCAGCCAGTACTGCGAGCGAATGCTGTCGAGCGGTGTCGAGCCGAGCCAAAGCGAGGCCCTCGCCTCTGGCGCGACGGAGAGGGCCGAGAGGCTCGCGTTCGTGTTCGTGAAGAGCCCCATGGTCATGGAGTTCCTCGGATTGCCGGCAGACCCTCACATCCACGAGTCTGACTTGGAGAGCGCCATACTGGACAACCTGCAACAGTTCCTGCTCGAGCTTGGGAAGGGATACGCCTTTGTCGCCCGCCAGCAGCATATCCGCACCGAATGGGACGACTTCTACATCGACTTGGTCTTCTACAACTACATCCTTCGCTGCTTCGTGCTCATAGACCTCAAGGCAAGCAGAATCACGCACCAGGATGTGGGTCAGATGGACATGTACGTGCGCATGTACGACGAGCTGAGGCGAGGGGAGGACGACGGTCCCACCCTGGGTATCGTTCTGTGTGCCGAGACCGACGAGGATATTGCCCGTTACTCCGTGATGCACGGCAGCGAGCAGCTCTTTATGAGCAAGTACAAGCTCTACCTCCCCGACGAGGAGGAACTGCGCGCAGAAATTGAAGCCCAGAAACGCGTGTTTCTGGCGCAGCACGAAGATGATATGTAATTGACCAAAAGCTTCGACGGCTGGGAGTGGGCCGGGTACGGTGAGCCAAGCTATGAGGTGGCCTACGGCCCAAACGCACGACGCTTACGTTACTGCTTCCTTCGTCCGGAGAATCGGCCGTTGATCGAACGGAAAAGCGTCCGATTCGGACGGTCGATTCCGTGCTGAAGGCTGATTCGCGAGCGCGTATCCAAGGGTGATACGGAGTTGAGCAAGTTCTCGAAATCTTTCTGGTAAGGGCCGCACATTTTGGGCGGCCCTTACGTTGTAGTAGGTAGAGGAGGTGACGGGCTTGCCGAGGAACAACCCTGAGAGCCTGGGTCCGGAACGGGCGCGGGAGATAGCCGAGGAGTGCTACGGCGAAGTGCTGGCGTACTGCAGACGCCACGCTCCCGCAGGGCACGACGCGGCCGACCTCGCGCAGGAGACGTTCCTGCGCTTCGTGCGTGCCGAGGGGTACCGCGAGCGTGGCAGGCCCATTGCCTACCTCGTGCGGATAGCGAGGAGCGTCTGCGTGGACGCGAGCCGCAAAAGGCATCTGGAGACGGTGAGCCTCGACTTCGAGGTGACCGCCGAAGAGCGGAGCGAGCGGGAGGTCGAGCTGGACGTGGCATTGGCCAGACTGCCAGACGACCTGCGCGAGGCCGTGGAGCTGCGGTACGGCTCGGAGCTCGGCGTGGGCGAGATGGCACGCGTGCTCGGCATCAGCCGGTTCTCCGCGAGGAGGCGCATAAACGCCGCGTTGAAGATGCTCGAAGAGGAACTGGAAGAAGGTGGTCTTGATGGGTGAGACCGGACGCGCGAGGCTCGAAGCGGAGCTGGCGCGGCACTACGCCGCCCAACGCGATGAGGTTGCCCCTGAGACGACAGACGCTCTCGTCGCCGCGATGGTCGCCGAGGATGCCCGGATTCGAAGGGTGCAGTCCCGGCGCATGGGAACGGCCGGGTTCGTCGCGTCCCAGGTGCGCTACATCCCCGCGTGGACGTGGGCGGCGCAGGCGGCGCTCGTTGCTCTCATGTGCGTGCTGGCGTATGCGGCCGGCGACGCGGGATCGACGAGGGTCTGCATCGGGATCCTCTCGGCGGTGTGCGTGCTCGTGGGCGTGCCCGCCGTGCACGCGAGCAAGCTGCACCGGGTGGTGGAGCTGGAATACGCGTGTGCCCACGACACGGCCAGCGTGCTGGTTGCGCGCCTCATCGTGCTGGGATGCTCGTCGGCGCTGGCGGTCGCCCTCATGGTGGGCGCGACGGCGCCGGCTGTCGAGGCCTCGGCCTTTGACGTGGCGCTCTGGGCCTGCCCGCCGTACTTCCTCTCCTGCGCGGGCTCCCTCATGGTACTGCGCAAGGCGTCCCCGGCCGCCGCGCCTGCGCTCTGCGTCGCTCTGGCGGTCGCGTGCTCGCTTGCGCTGCTGGCACTCGCGAGCACGGTGCCGGACCTCTACTCGCATGCGTCGCTCGCCTCCTGGGCGGCGGCCGCGGCGGCGGCACTCGCATGGCTCGCGCGCGAGGTCGCGATGACCATGCGGACCGCACGCGAAGGACTCGATGCCTTCTCCCCGCATCTGGCAAGGACCTACAACTAGACAAGGATTGGCAATATGGAACTCACATTGGACCGACTGACCAAGCAGTTCGGGGCGAGGATCGCCGTGGACCGCGTGTCGGCGAAGCTCGGGCCAGGCGTCACGGGACTGCTTGGCGCCAACGGCGCGGGAAAGACCACGCTCATGCGCATGGTGTGCGACGTGCTGCGACCCACGGGCGGGCAGATCCTGCTCGACGGGCGTGACGCGGCCGAGATGGGCGACGAATACCGGGCGCTGCTCGGCTACCTGCCGCAGGACTTCGGCTACTACCCGGACTTCACGGCGCTCGACTTCATGCGCTACATGGCGACGCTCAAGGGCTTCACCAGCAGAGACGGCCGCGCGCGCAGCATGGAGCTCCTCGAGGAGGTGGGCCTGGCCGACGACGCGCGGCGCAAGGTGAAGACCTTCTCAGGCGGCATGCGGCAGCGCCTCGGCATCGCCCAGGCCATGATCAACGACCCGTCGATCCTCGTGCTCGACGAGCCCACGGCGGGCCTCGACCCCAAGGAGCGCGTTCGCTTCCGCAACCTCATCGCCGGCTTTGCGCAGGACAAGGTCGTGATCCTCTCCACCCACATCGTGAGCGACGTGGAGTTCATCGCGAACCGCATCCTCGTGATGCGGCAGGGCTCGTTCGTGCTCGACGGTACGCCCGAGCAGGTGGTCAAGCAGGCCGCGGGCAAGGTGTGGGAGTGCCACGTGCCCGCCCATCGGGCCGAGGAGATGTCATCGACCATGCAGGTCGCCAACGTGCGCTACGCCCCGGACGGCCATGCGGTCGTGCGCGTGGTGGCCGACCGGCCCCCGATGGAAGGTGCCGTCGCCGTGGAGCCAACACTGGAAGACCTCTACCTGCTCGTGTTCCGCGACGGCGGCGTGCGTTAGGAGGATCGACATGGGAACCCTTATCAAGTTCGAGCTCAGGAAGATCCTGGGCAACCGCGCGGGCATGGTAGCCTGCGCGCTGTCGCTGGCCATGATGGTGGGGATGGCGGTGCTGAACGTCACCACGTCGGCAGCGAGCGACTACACTACTGGCGAGCATTTGAGCGGCTTTGCCGCTCAGCAGGCCTTCCGCGAATGGAAGAGCTCGCACGCAGGCATGCTCGACGACGCGCGCGTGGCAGACGACGTTGCCGACTACTACCGGGCCGTCGAGCTCTATGCCACTAACGATGACATCCTGAGCATGACCGCGCCCCAGATTATTGACGCCTATGGCAACGATTTCTACCACGAGTCGTTCTGCGTCTACATCGACGGCTACTACGACAGGCTCATGAACGCGCTGGAGGCGGCGATCCCGCAGGCCACAAGCCTTGAGGAGGGCGCTGCGGCACGGCTGGAGATCGACCTCTCCGACGATGCGGCACAGTTCCCCTACTCGCCGACCGAGCGCAACTGGTGGCGCAGCAAGGCGGCGCAGGTGAGCTGGCCCATCGAGTACGGGTACGCCGATGCCTGGGACTACACGCTGGACTATGCCTCCCTCCTGGGACTGGCCATCATCGCGGCGTGCATCGCGCTCTCGGGCGTGTTCGCTGGGGAATACCAGGAGCGCACGGCGGCGGTCGTGCTGCCCACGCGTCGGGGCAAGCAGGCGTTGCCCGTTGCGAAGGTGGTGGCTGCGCTCATTTTCGCGACCGCCTACTGGTGGACCTGCGCAGCGGTGCTGCTGGGCGTGAACGTGGCGGTGTGCGGGGCTGACGGCTGGGGCCTGCCCTACCAGATCACAAACTTCGCCAACCCCTACGCGCTCACGATGGGCGGGGCGGTGCTCTCGGTCTTCGCGTTGGGCTACGTCGCCGCCCTGGGCATGGCGGGCCTGACGCTCGCGCTCTCCGCGCGGCTTCGCTCCACGATGCCGGTGGCGGCCATCCCCATGGCCGTCGTGTTCATGGGGCTGTTCGGCCTCTTCATCACCCCTATTGCGAAGGCGGCGGCACTCACGCCCATGGCGGCGCTCAACTGGTCGTTCAGCCGCCTAGTGTCGTATGCGGCGGGACCTGTCGTCGCAGACCTGCCCACCGTGGCGGCGCTGCTCTATGCCGCCATGCTCGTGGTGCTCTCACCGCTCGCCATGAGGGCGTTCAGGAGGCATCAGGTGGCGTAGATAAACTCTGTTGAGCTTGACATAGTCACTTTGTGACGCGCTGCGACGATGCCCGTACCGGTAAAGGTGCGGGCATCGTTCGTCTATGCCCGCCTTACGAGACGAAAGGCAGGCAGGAACATGGACGGTGAGACCAATGGCGGCCAGGAAGCCACGCAGGGTGACGGTTGTCGCTCTTGACTGGGTAGTTTCGCCACTGGCCACAATGTCTGGCTCTAGTTCTTTCCGGCGCGTGCCATCCCGATGTGCGAAGGTTGACTCGGAACGCGGAATGGCCCAGAACCGACGGGCCGGCAAGTGTCACGTTGTGGTCAAGATGGAATCCGCTCTGTTCGATTGGTCTCGCTGCCTGCGCAAACGCGACCAGATGACGTCATGACGTCGCCCGACTTCGAGTGAGGCGACGTCACGGGGGTAGAAAGGGTGCCCGTGACGTCGCTTTGACGTCCGCAGGGAGGATAGCCAGAGTCACGACGGACAGCGTGGACACGAGGGCATGCTCCGAGCCACCTAGGGCCGCCACTGCTACGCAATCCTGATTGAGTGGGAATAAGATTATATGGAGTGAAACTCCATAATTTACAAAATACAAGCTACATGCTACCCTTCTTCTAGAGTCAGAGGGAAGGAACCGCATGTATATCACCCGAGAGATAGAGCGGGCGCTGTTTTCCAGGATGGGCCAGCGCAAGGTCGTCCTCGTCACGGGGGCAAGGCAGGTTGGCAAGACCACGCTCCTCAGGGAGTGCCTTCCCGATGGGTACTCTTACGTCACGCTCGATGATTACAGCGCAAGGAGCCTCGCGGCGAGGGACCCCATGTCGTTCTTCACGGTCTACGGCTATCCTGCCGCAGTGGACGAGGTGCAGCTTGTGCCTGAACTCTTCCGGCAGGTCAAGTACATTGTCGACCAGACGGAAGAGCGAGGCATGGTCGTCCTCACGGGTTCGCAGACCTACCAGCTGATGCAAGGCGTGAGCGAGTCGCTTGCGGGAAGGGTAGGTATCCTAGAGATGTCAGGGCTCTCGCTGAGGGAACTATCGGGGAATCTGGGGAAGGGGGCGTTCGTCCCGTCTTCCCTGGCTGGCACGCCTCGAGCTCCCCGACCGGAGGGCTTCGACCTCTGGTCCCACATCCAGCGGGGAAACATGCCCGCCCTACAGGACCCCACTGTCGAGTGGGACGTCTTCTATGCGGACTACGTCCGCGCCTACATCGAGCGAGATGTGCGCCAGCTCGTCAACCTCAGGGACGAGCTCAAGTTCCGGGACTTCCTCGTCGCGTGCGCGGCGCGCACGGCTCAGCTCTTTAACGCGACCGACGTGGCCTCGACGGTGGGGGTCGACGTCAAGACCGCCCAGAGCTGGCTCTCCGTTCTCGAGGCGTCCGGCATAGCCCGGCTCGTGCGGCCGTTCTGGTCGAATCCGAGCAAGCGACTCGCGAAGACCCCCAAGCTCTTCTTCATGGACACCGGGCTCGTGTGCCATCTCGTGGGGTGGACGAGTCCCCAGACCGCCTCTCGCGGGGCGATGGCCGGCCACCTCTTTGAGACCTTCGCGGTGGGTGAGGTGCTGCGTTCGTACATGAACGCAGGCAAGGAACTAAGGGACGTATGGTTCTACCGCGACTCGAGGAAGCGCGAGATCGACCTCGTCATCCAGGAGGGGCGGGTGCTCCACCCCGTTGAGATCAAGGCGGCCGCCGCCCCTGGGACTGAGGCTATGGCCAACTTCTCGGCGCTCAAGGCGCTGAACGACTATGAGGTGGGTACCGGTGCGGTCATCTGTTCCACGGACAGGCCGTATCCCCTCGGCGAGGATGTCATCGCCCTCTCGCCCTGGGAGATTTGAGGGGCAACAATGAGCGTAAGCACAATCGAGGGGAAGACCTGGACAACCTATAAGACTGAGGACTTCTTTGCCGCCATTGCGGTTCTTGGCGACGAGCTCGACTACGTCAAGTTCGTCGGGCTGTACAACGAGGACGACCTCGTCGAGCTGCAGCTCGACCCTGACGCGATGTCGGTGTCGCAGGTTACCCTGACGAACTGCCAACACTTCGCCAACCGTGCTGAGGCGATGCCCGTTCCGGATGCGGAGGAGGGTCTCTTGGTTGTTGACATGCCCAAGCACGTCGACTGTACGGACCTCCGGGTTATCGTCTTTGACGACGGCCTGACGATCCGAGTCGTCGACAAGCTGCCAATCGGCTATGTGCGAATGGGCGATGTCTTGTTCGGGGTGTCTGCCGATGACGACCTGACGTCAATCCTCTTGACAGGCATGTCTCCGGAAGAGGTGTCCCACGCCAGGGCTGAGCTGTCTGGCGAAGGCTACGATGACGTCTGGACTTCAGGGGAGGATTAGCGACACAGTAACAATCTGGCAACTGGCGGGCCTCTCACTATGAGCGAAGGGCCCGCTGCCCGTAGACCTGCAAACCAGCGGCGTAATGAAGAATAGTCGATTTACGTGAGTACCAAATGAGTACTAAAGGGGTAAAACGAGGGAGACGCCAGTGCATGGCGTGGGTACCACGATGTGACAGTGCACGAGAACGTACACCATCCACGTCCACGCTCATTGAGTGTGAATGAGAAATACAGGAATATAACTCCTAAATTTGACATCTCTTCTGTTTGGGCAGATAATGGCCCCCAACGAAAGGGGCCATCGCATGTACATCAAGAGGGAAATCGAACAAACGATAGATGAGCACCTGCGTCAGTTCAAGGTGGTGCTCGTTACTGGCGCTCGCCAGGTTGGCAAGACCACCGTCCTCAAGGAGCATCTCGCGGAATCATTCTCGTATTCCACCCTGGAGGACCCCGAGGCCTACAGGCTCGCCGACACGGACGCGCTCCTCTTCTTCCGCTCTGAGTCGCTCCCCCTCATCATTGATGAGGTCCAACGCGTTCCCTCCCTGTTCCAGACGGTGAAGTTCATTGTCGACCAGTCGGAGGAGAGGGGCCTTGTCGTCCTGACCGGCTCGCAGACGTACGAGCTCATGCGTGGCGTCAGTGAGTCGCTCGCGGGTCGTATCGGGATTCTTGAGATGTCGGGCCTGTCGTTGGGGGAGCTTGCGATGAGGTCCCCCGAGAGGCGTGCATACATTCCGCGACAACTTGGACGTGGGGAGTGTCCGCAAGCGCCGGTCGACTTCGACCTATGGGGTCACATACAGAGAGGCTCAATGCCCCAACTCTGTGCGACGGACATTCCGTGGGACCGCTTCTGGTCAAGCTACGTCCAGGCATACCTCGAAAGAGATGTCCGTGCGCTCGTGAACCTGCGGAGCGAGAGGAAGTTCTACGACTTCATGGTCGCTGCAGCCGCGCGATCGGGCCAGCTCTTCAATGCAAGCGACATCGCCAGCGACATCGGTGTTGACTACAAGACCGTACAGGACTGGACGTCGATACTCCAGGCTTCCGGAATCATCCGCATCATCCAGCCGTTCTGGCCAAACGTCGGGAAGCGGCTTACCAAAACCCCCAAGGTGTTCTTTATGGACACGGGCCTCGTCTGTTACCTGACGCGCTGGACGACCCCTGACGTTCTACGCAATGGGGCGGCTGCGGGGCAGGTGTTCGAGACGTTTGTCGTCTCGGAGGTACTGAAGAGCTACATGAATGCTGGGGCGAACGTGCGTGACGTGTGGTTCTACCGAGACTCGAGAAAGCGCGAGATCGACCTGGTAATCCAGGAGGGACACGTCCTCCACCCCGTGGAGATCAAGAAGGGTGTCCAGATCGGCGCGGAGGCCGTCAAGAGCTTCTCGTGCCTGGAGAAGATGCCGGGATATGAGGTCGGATTCGGGCACGTCATCTGCCAGACGGAGGAGCCCTACTTCATCTCCCGCGACGTGCAGGCTGTTCCCGTCTGGGCAATCTGATTGGCGCGACGCTCGCAAGCCACCTGGGCAGTAAGAATGACCGCTCCTCGTGAGTACCGAATGAGTACCAAAGCAGGCGAAACGAGGGAGATGTCGGCGCATAGTGTGGATGCCACGGCATGGCATCACATGCCAGCGCATCCCATCCACGTCCATGCTCATAGAGTGGGAGTGAGACGGAGTGCGCTCTTCTAGCTCGATATAAAACCCACCGCGAGTATTTGCTTACCAGAAGGTTGTTCTGAGTCTGCCGGATTCTGTCGGCCGTCTCTCGTTATGCGGAAGCCACGCAACAAAAGCGATAATAAGATATGGGTGCCAATGTGGTTCTCTATGTTAGACCTTGGTTGACACGAATAGATGTTCGTACATTAAGTATGAAACCACCCTATGCTGCGGACCAGCCCCTTGCCTCCCAGTACTCCATTTGGAACCTGGGCTCTGCGAAGATGTCGCGGATGGTGGCGTCGTAGCCCCCGGACAGCACCTCGCGGGACACGAGCTCGCGCGTGTCGGCGCCGCCGCGGAACTGCTGGGTCCACGAGAACCATGCCAGGTACCTGCCGAGCCTGCGCGTCGCCACGCCGTTGAAGGGGCGGAGGAAGTCCGCCAGCCGCTTGTGCAGGGCGTTCACCATCCCGAGGGCCCGCCCGCCGGCCTCGGGCCTGGCCGGCCTGACCTCGTGCGCGCATCCGAGCGACTCGCACACCGGGCCGTAGAGGGCCAGGTCGTCGGTGGCGACCGGTGTGCCGGGCAGGATTCTGCCCTCGAGCACGGCCCTCACCGCCTCCGCCGTCGAGTGGGCACGGCCCACGAGCTCGCAGATGACGCCGCCGCGGTCGTTGGCGGCGCACACGACGCACGCGAGCTGGCCGGACACGCCGCGGACGTGCAGGGACCTGCCCGACTTGTGCCGCTCCCTCGGCATCACGAACGAGCCCTTGGCGTTGTTCCCGGACAGCGACTCGTGGAGCATGGTGCCGTCGACCTCGACGGCGACGCCCGGGCCGCTCCGGAAGCCGTCGAGGTGCGCGGCCATCGCCTCGCAGACCCGCATCCGCATGAACCACGAGGTCTTGAGGCACACGCCGCACCTCTCCGCGAGCTCGCGCAGCGTGCCCCCGTCGGCCATGCCCTCGGCGTAGGTGTATTCGATAACGTGGAAGTACGTCGCGGTCTAGCCTAGTAGTTGCTGTTCCGTCAGTGACGACCTAGGAGGCCAGAAGGGAAATGATCAGCATGTCCAAGGTGAATGATATACGCAGGCTGAGGAGGGAGGGCGAGACCGTGGCGGCGATAGCGCGGAAGGTCGGCGTGAGCCGCGACACCGTGTACAGGTACCTCTCGCTCGGGGACCTCAGCCCGAAGGCGCCGGTCAGGGGCGTGCGCCGCTCGAGGCTCGACCCGTACCGCCCGCTCATCGAGCACTGGCTCGACGAGGACAGGGAGAGCTGGCGCAAGCAGCGCCACACCGCCCACCGCATATGGGTCCGCCTCACGGAGGAGGAGCACGTGCAGGTCTCCGAGGCGCGCGTGAGGCAGTACGTGCGCATGGTGCGCGACGAGAGGCGCGCGGCCGCCCACGAGCAGATGCTCGACCTCGAGTGGGCGCCCGGCACGGCCCAGGCGGACTTCGGCGAGGCGGATTTCTACCTGCACGGGACCAGGACGCGCCTCAGCTACTTCGTGCTCTCCTTCCCGTTCTCCAACGTCGGCCTCGCCCAGGTGTACCCCTCGGAGAACGCGGAGTGCGTGTGCCAGGCGCTGAGGGACGTCTTCGAGTTCGTCGGCGGTGTTAACGCTAATCTGAGTTTCACCACATAGACCAACCGGAGCCGCCAATCCGGACAACGTTCATTCGCCGATCGGAACAACGTAGTTTCACCAATCC
>CACYTH010000032.1 GCA_902777325.1 uncultured Coriobacteriaceae bacterium | reverse complement strand
GTCCCACCCTGTCCCACCGGCCCCGTCCCACCGCGCACCGCCTGTCCCACAGCCCCCCGTCCCGCCGCGCACCGGACCGGCCACCCGGACGCCACGACCGAACGCCCAAGACAAGGAGACGAGCTGCATGACTGAGACGGTGGAGAGCGGGCTGCGCGACGCGGGCTGTGCCGGCGAGCTTATCGAGCAGTACCGTGCGCTGGAGGGAGCGGGCAATACCAAGGCGTGTCTCGATCTGCTCCGTAGGCATCGCTGCGAGCTCGTCTGCGCACTTCACGAGGCGCAGCGGCCCATCGACGTCTGCGATTGGATCATCAGGGGCCTAGAGAAGGGGCTTTAGCATGAAGGTCATCAAGGGCCAGCATCTTACCGGCGAGCGAGCGCTGTTCAAGTCGCGCGGGGTGCGCGTGGAGGGCTGCCGCTTTGACGAGGGCGAGTCGCCGCTCAAGGAATCGCGCGACATCGAGGTCGCCGACACCGTCTTTGGCTGGCGTTACCCCCTATGGTACGACGAGCACGTCTCGGTCAAGAACAGCGCGTTTCTCGAGGTGGCGCGCGCGGGCGTCTGGTACAGCAACGACGTCGAGATCACCGACTGCTCCTTTGACGCGCCCAAGGGCATCCGCAAGTGCCACAACGTGCGCCTCTCGCACGTGCAGATGCCGCACGCCGACGAGACGCTCTGGTGGTGCGAGGGCGTGCGCGTGGAGGACGTCTCGGTGACGGGCGACTACTTCTTGCAGGGCTCGCGCGACGTGCACGTCAAGGGCCTGCACCTCGATGGCAAGTACAGCTTTGACGGCTGCACCAACCTGGTGGTGGAGGACTCGCGCCTGATCACCAAGGACGCCTTCTGGAACTGCGAGAACGTGGTGGTGCGCAACTGCTTTATCGTGAGCGAGTACCTCGCCTGGAACGCGCGCAACGTCACCTTCGAGAACTGCATCATCCAGAGCCTGCAGGGCCTGTGCTATGTGAGCGGCCTTACGCTGCGCAACTGCGACCTGATGGACACCAACCTCGCGTTCGAGTACTGCTCCGACGTGGATGCAGAGATGCGCACGCCGGTCGTGAGCGTCAAGAACCCCCTGAACGGTCGCATCGTGGCGCCGAGCATCGGCGAGGTCATCTTCGACGACCCCGACGTGGACCCCTCCAAGACGGCCATCGTTCAGACGGAGCGCAAGGAGCCCTTCGTCTGCCTCTGCCGCGCCGTCTAGCGAGCGGGCTCGCCCTAGGTACATTACTAGGGCGTGGCAAATGGTGGACCTCTGCGGTCTTTCTCGCGTCTGCTGATACGATATGCGCGTCAGCAACGAGGGAAGGGTCGCATATGGCGCGAGATGCCGCAGGGGTTCGCCTCCTTGACAGGCCGCTTGTCAACAAGCTCTTCATTCTGTTTGCGGCCCTGATGTGGGGCTTTTCCTTCACCACCATGAAGGGCCTCGTCAACGAGATGCCCGTGTTCTACCTGCTGGCGGTGCGCAACGCCCTGGCCATGCTTGCCATGGCCGCGTGGGTGCGCGGACGGCTGCTGCGCGAGCGGGACCGACGTACCGTCTGCCTGGGTCTGGCGCTTGGGGTCACGGGCTTTGGTGCCTACGCCACCCAGACGCTGGGACTCACCATGACCACGCCGGGCAAGAACGCCTTTCTTACGGCATGCTACTGCGTGATGGTGCCGTTCTTCTCGTGGGCGTTTGGGCAGGGGAGGCCGAGCCTGCGGCATGTGCTTGCGGCGGTGGTCTGCGTGTGCGGTATCGCCCTGGTGGCTGCCGACAGCGGGTTGCCGCTCAACCAGGGAGACGTGCTGTCGCTCGCGTGCGGCATCTTCTATGCGCTGCAGTTTGTGGTTCTCGCCAAGTGGGGTGCCGGTGTGGATGCGCTTGTGGCCACCACCTGGCAGTTCGCGGTGATGGCGGTCTGCGCGGCTATCACGTCATGGCTCTTCGAGGGCGCCTATGTGCCACCCGCACCGACCGCCGGTGACGTCGCCACGATGCTCTACCTCGCCATCGTCTGCTCGTGCATGTGCTTCGGGCTGCTCAACCGCGCCATGACGCGCGTCGATCCAGCGGAGGGATCGATCCTCTCGGCGCTCGAGGCGCCCTTTGGTGTGCTGAGCAGCGTGTTGGTCTATCACGAGCTCGTGACTCCGCGCCTGCTCACGGGCTTTGCGCTCATCTTCTGCGCGGTGGTGGCAAGCGAGACGGGCTAGGAGCTGTTGAGCCGCCTGCACCGGTGACACACTCTCTCCGTGGGAGTTGGTGTGTCACCCCATGGGACGACACACCAACTCCCACGGAGAGAGTGTGTCACCGGTGCCATACAATGGTCTTGTCTTCTCGGGAGAAGGAGCAAGCCGTGGTGCTCACCAGTGCCATCCTCAATGTGACGATTGCCGTGAGCTCGGTGGCTGCGTGGGTCTCCATCCTGGTGGGTTCGGGCGACGACAGGTCCCTCTCCCACAGGGGTCTCGGCAGCCTCAAGTATTACACAGTGCTCTCCAACCTGTTTTCGGCCGCGGTCTCGCTCGTATATGCGGGACACCTGCTGGGTGCGGGTGGGGCCCTGCCTCCGGCATGGCTGCTGGTGCTGCGCCTCGCTGCGGCGACGGTGGTGATGGTCACCTTCTTTGTGACGCTGCTCTTCTTGACGCCCCAGTACGGATTCAAGTCGCTCTATAGCGGTGGCAACTTCTGGCTCCACTTGGTGTGTCCGCTGCTGGCCGCCGCAGACACCGTCTTTCTGTCGCCGGTCGACACCCTGTCTGTGTGGAGCACGGCGTTTGCCATGGTCCCCACGGCCCTGTATGCGGTGGGCTACATCCGCAGCGTGCTTGCGCACGGCGCCGAGAAGGACGGGCAGGTCTACGACTTCTACGGCTTTCTCAAGTGGGGCGAGGACAAGATCGGCGTGGTCGCCGCCGTCATGCTGCTGGTGACCTGGGCCATCGCGATCGGGCTTTATCTCGCAAGCTAACCTTCCGGGCGTGCCGGGCCAGGGCAGTGGGACAGGGTGGGTGGGACAGGGGACGTGCCTGGTGTCCCACTTGGTTTTACCAAGTGGGACACCAGGCACGTCCCCTGTCCCACCCTGTCCCATGGCAGGTTAGCGCCAGATGTGGGCTACGGCCTCGTAGGGGCGCAGGAGCACCGTCTCGCCCTCGAGCACGGGATCGCCGTAGTTGCCCACGAGAAGCTCGCCACTGCCGACGGCCAGCCCCGTCACCTCGTCGCCCGAGAAGTTGCATTGCACCAGGAGGCGCGTGCCGCCCAGCGTGCGCTCGTAGGCGATGAGCGGGCTCTCGTCCGCCACGTCGACAAAGCGCACGTCGCCCTCGCTGATCACGGGCTCAGCCTTGCGCAGCGCGATCAGATGCTGGTAGTAGGACCAGACGGAGCCCTCGTCGGCCATCTCCGTCTCGGCGTTGATGCTTACGTGGTTGGCATTGATCCCCAGCCACGGGGTGCCCGCGGTAAAGCCGGCATTCTCGCTGGCGTCCCATGCCATCGGCGTGCGACCGTCGTCGCGCGAGCGCGCATGCACGATCTCAAACGCCTCCTCGGGCGTGTGGCCGCGCTGCTGGATGATCTGGTAGTAGTTGAGCGACTCCACGTCGCGGTACTGCTCGATGCTGGTGAAGTCGGAGATGGTCTGCCCAAGCTCCTCGCCCTGGAAGATGTACGGCGTCCCGCGCATGAGATGGGTCGCCGTGGGCAGCAGCGTGCTGGAGGCGTACCAGTGGTGCTCGGTGTCGCCAAAGCGCGAGTTGGGGCGCGGCTGGTCGTGGTTGGACCAGAACAGCGAGTTCCACCCGCCGCCAGCGGTCATACCCTCCTGCCAGGTGCGGAAGAGCTCCCGCAGCTCGCGGATGTCAGGCTCCTTGAGCTCCCACTTGTCTCCGCCGGCAAAGTCCACCTTGAGATGGTGGAAGTTGAACGCCATGGCCAGCTCGTGGTTCTCGGGGTTGGTGTAGCGGATGCAGTTCTCCAGTGTGGTGGAGCTCATCTCGCCCACGGTGACGTTGCCGTCGATGCCGCCCAGGCGCACCATCTCCTGCAGGTACTCGTGGATGCGTGGCCCGTCGGAGTAGAAGTGCTTGCCTTCCGTCTCGTCGCTCGGCCAACCTTCGGGCTTGGAGATGAGGTTGACCACGTCAAAGCGGAAGCAACTGACGCCCTTGCCCTGCCAGAAGCGCAGGATGTCGGCCATCTCCTCGCGGACCTCGGGGTTGTCCCAGTCGAGGTCGGCCTGGGTCGGGTCAAACAGGTGCAGGTACCACTTGTTGAGGCTCGGCACGTAGACCCACGCGTTGCCGCCAAACTTGCTCTCCCAGTTGGTGGGCGGCTCGCCGGGGTCGTGCGCGGTGGCGCCCTCGGCCGCATCGACAAACTTGTAGTAGGCGAGGTACTTCTGCTCGCCCGCCAGCGCGCGCTTGAACCACTCGTGCTCGGTGGACGTGTGGTTGAACACCATGTCGAGCATGAGCTCGATCCCGCGGGCGCGGGCCTCGCGCGCAAGCTCCTCGAAGTCGTCCATCGTGCCGAAGACCGGATCGATGGCGCGGTAGTCGGCCACGTCGTAGCCGTTGTCGTTCTGCGGGCTCACAAAGAAGGGCGTGATCCACACGATGTCGACGCCCAGCTCCTTGAGGTAGTCGAGCTTGGAGATGATGCCGCGCAGGTCTCCCACTCCGTCGCCGTCCGAGTCGCAGAACGAGCGGATGTAGATCTGGTAGACGACCTTGTTGCCGAGCTGACGCGCGCGCGAGTTCATGTGGTGCTCCTTGCCTAACGTGCCTGTTAAAAGGGCCATTACTTAGATGATACGAGACCGCATTGGGGCGAGACGCGCCAGGACGCTGCCAAAACGCGCATTGCCCCAAAACGGGGGTGGGGCGCACGGCCAAAAAGACCGCACGCCCCCGAGGGAAGGGGACTAGCCGACGGGACGGCTAGCCGAGAAGGAGGCACATGCCGTTGGGCGCGGCATGGGCTCACCGGATGGTGGCGTACGCCTCGTAGGGAAGCAGAACGCCGGGTTGGTGCGACGGGTAGTTGCAGACGAGCTGCGTGCCCTCCCCGTCGTCCCAAAGGTCGCACGGGACGGTCTGGTCCGTCCAGTTGCAACCAACCTTGAGCACCTGGCCGTCGAGCCTACGCTCGTACGCCCAGATGGCAGGGTCGTCCTCGAGCAACGGCTCGTAGGAGCCGTACACGATGATCGGCATCTCGTGGCGCAGCTCGATGAGCCTGCGGTAGAACGAGAAGACCGAGTCTGGGTCGTCCACCTGCGCCGCCGCGTTGATCTCGGTGTAGTTGGGGTTGACGTCGATCCACGGCTCGCCGGTGGTGAAGCCGGCGTTGGCGGAGTCGTCCCACTGCATGGGCGTGCGGCAGTTGTCGCGTGCCACGTTGTCGAAGGCGGCCAGCATCTGCTCGTGCGTGCAGATATGCTGCTCCTCAACGGCCTGGCGATAGATGCCCAGCTCCTCCACGTCACGGCACTGGTCGAGGCTCGTGAAGTGCATGTTGGTCATGCCCAGCTCCTCGCCCTGCAGGATGTAGGGGGTGCCCTTCATGAGATGCAGGCACGCTGCCAGCATCTTTGCCGAGATCTCGCGCCACTCGGGCCTGTCGTTGCCAAAGCGGCTCACGGCGCGCGGCTGGTCGTGGTTGTTCCAGAAGAGGCTGTTCCACGAGGCGCCCTCGAGGCCGAGCTGCCACTTGTTGAGCAGCGCGCGCACCTTGGGCATCTGGGGCTTGTTGACGCCCCACTTGCCGATGAACGCGCCGGCGGTGGTCTTCCACGCGCTCACGTGCTCGAACTGGAAGATCATGTCCAGCTCGGTGCCATCGGCGTTGGCGTACTGCTTGGCCTGCTCGAGGTTGACGCCCTGGGCCTCGCCCACGGTCATGATGTCGTAGCGCGAGAGCACCTTCTCGTTCATCTCCCTGATGAACTCGTGCACGCGCGGGCCGTTGGTCACAAAGGGACCGTACTCGCCGAAGCCGTTCTTCTTGGGCTTGCCGTCGGGGAAGTCCTGGTCCTTGCTGATCATCGAGATGACGTCAAAGCGGAAGCCGTCAACGCCGCGGTCGCACCACCAGCTCATGAGGTCGCAGACCTCCTGGCGCACGCGCGGGCTCTCCCAGTTGAGGTCCGGCTGCTTGACGGAGAAGCAGTGCAGGTACCACTGGTCGGTGAGCTCGTCGTACTCCCACGCGGAGCCGGAGAACGTGCTCTCCCAGTTGTTGGGCGGGAGCTTCTCGCCGTTCTCGCCCACCTTGCCGTCACGCCACACGTAGTAGTCGCGGTAGGGGTTCTCGCGGCTCTTGCGACTCTCCTTGAACCACCAGTGCTCGTCGGAGGTGTGGTTGGCCACGAGGTCCATGATGAGCTTGATGCCCAGGCCATGGGCCGTCTCCAGCATGCGGTCGAAGTCCTCGAGCGTGCCGTACTGGGGGTCGATGACGCGGTAGTCGGCGATGTCGTAGCCGTTGTCGTCCATGGGGCTCAGGTAGACCGGGCTCAGCCAGATGACGTCGATGCCCAGCTTGGCCAGGTAGGGGAGACGCTCGGTGAGGCCCTTGAGGTCGCCGATGCCGTCGCCGTCGGTGTCTTGGAAGCTCTGGGGATACACCTGGTACGCGACGACTTCCTTCCACCAGATGCGCTTCTCTTCTGCCATTGTCGTCTCCTTATCGCCAGACGAGGGCCGTGCCCTCCCACGGACGCAGGACGTCGGCGCTGCGTTCATCGTAGTTGCTCACGAGAACCTCGCCGCCCTCGAGCGCAAGCGCCGGCTGCTCGTCGCCGGAGAAGTTGCACTGCACCACCACGCGGGTGTCGCCGAGCGTGCGCTCGTAGGCGATGACCTGCGGCGCAGGGCTCTCCAAGAACTTGACGTCGCCCGCCTGGATGACCTCCTCGGCCTTGCGCAGCGCGATCAGGTTCTTGTAGAAGGTGAAGACGGAGGCTGGGTCGTCCACCTCGGCAGCTGCGTTGAGCCACGCGTAGTTGTTGCCCACGCCGATCCAGGGCTCGCCGGTGGAAAAGCCGGCGTTTGCGGAGTCGTCCCACTGCACGGGGGTGCGGCCGTTGTCACGCGACTTGTAGGCGATGATGTCAAAGGCCTCCTGCTCGGACTTGCCCTCGGCGTCCTGCATGATGTGGTAGTAGTTGATGCTCTCCACGTCGCGGTACTGGTCGATGCTCGTGAAGCCCGGGTTGGTCATGCCCAGCTCCTCGCCCTGGTAGATGTAGGGCGTGCCGCGCATGAGGAAGGTGCACACGGGCAGCATCTTGGCGGAGCGGTTGAGCAGCTCGGGCGTGGAGTCGTCGCCAAAGCGCGTGGACGGGCGCGGCTGGTCGTGGCAGGTCCAGAACACGGCGTTCCAGCCGCCGGCCTCGGTCATGCGCTCCTGCCAGCCGGCAAAGGTGTCGCGCAGCAGCGGGACGTTGGCCTTGGCCTTCGCCCAGCGGTTGCCGTTGACGTTGTCCACGCGGAAGTGGTGGAACGAGAAGGCCATGGCCAGCTCGTGGTTCTCGGGCTTGGTGTACTCGATGCAGTGCTCGATGGTGGTGGAGCTCATCTCGCCGACGGTCATGAGCTCGCCGATGCCGCCTTGGGCCACCAGCTCGCGCAGGTACTCGTCCACGTGCTCGCCGTCGGTGTAGAAGCGGCGGCCGTCGCCCTCGAAGTCGTCCTCGAAGGTCTCGGGCTTGGAGATGTTGTTGACCACGTCAAAGCGGAAGCCCTTGACGCCCTTCTCGCGCCAGAAGCGCAGGACGTCGGCGAGCTCCTCGCGGACCTCGGGGTTGCGCCAGTCGAGGTCGGGCTGGCTCACGTCGTAGAGGTGCAGGTACCACTTGCCCATCTCGGGAGACCACTCCCAGGCGTTGCCGCCAAACTTGCTGTCCCAGTTGGTGGGCGGCTTGCTCGCCTCGCCGTCCTGCAGCAGGTAGTAGGCCTGGTACTTGGGGTCGCCGGCCAGCGCCTTCTGGAACCACTCGTGCTGGTCGGAGGTGTGGTTGAAGACCATGTCGAGCATGAGGCCGATGCCGCGCGCGTCTGCCTCGCGCACCAGCTCGTCGAAGTCGTCCATGGTGCCAAAGACGGGGTCGATGTTGCGGTAGTCGGCCACGTCGTAGCCGCCGTCCTTGAGCGGGCTGACAAAGAAGGGCGTGATCCAGAGGTAGTCGACGCCCAGGTCGGCCAGGTAGTCCAAGCGGGCGGTGATGCCGGGCAGGTCTCCCACACCGTCCCCGTTGGAGTCGTTGAACGAGCGGATGTAGATCTCATAGGCCACTTTGCTGCCCAGCTCGTGGGCGCGAAGGTTGCTGCCGATTGCCATGCTTGCCGTCCTCTCCTCGGGTCTCAGACATGTATGAACGTGCTCTTGCTAACAAAGGAGGGGTGGCCACGGTAATGGTCACCCCTCTGGGTTGGTGCTATGGGGTGATGCGGTCGTTCGTTACTTGAGCGAAGCCGCAACAGCCTGGGCCTGCTTGTCGATGCCCTTGCGCTTGCCCATGATGTAGGTCAGCACGAAGGGGACGACGATGGCGACGGCCATGCAGAGCAGGTAGGGGAGCATGGACTTGGGCTGCATGGCAAGGATGCCGGGCAGGCCACCGACGCCGATGGCGTTGGCGGTGCAGCTGAACAGGCAGGACAGGAAGCCGGCGCAGGCGGAGCCGGTCATGGCGCAGACGAACGGGAAGACGTACTTGAGGTTGACGCCGAAGATGGCCGGCTCGGTGACGCCCAGGTAGCAGGAGATGCATGCGGGGATGTTGACCTGCTCGGCGTCCTCGTCGCCCTTCTGGAGGACGATCATGGCTAGGACGGCGGAGCCCTGGGCGATGTTGGACAGGGCGATCATGGGCCACAGCATCGTGCCGCCGAAGTCGGCGATGAGCTGCAGGTCGATGGCGTTGGTCATGTGATGCAGACCGGTGATCACGAGCGGGGCATAGACGCCACCGAAGATGGCACCAAAGAGCACGCGGAAGCTGCCGGTGATGCCCGCGTTGACCACGGTGGAGACGGCGGAGCCGAGGGCCCAGCCGATGGGGCCGAGCACGAAGTGGGCGGCCATGACGCCCAGCAGGATGGAGCAGAAGGGCACGACGATCATCTGGACGATGGACGGGGTGATCTTCTTGAAGAAGCGCTCAAGGTAGTTGAAGGTGATGGCGGCCAGGATGGCGGGGATGACCTGCGCCTGGTAGCCGACCATGTGGACCTGCGCAAAGCCGAAGTTCCAGCTGTACTGGGCCCAGGTCTCCTCGGTGGCGCCGGCGACGGCGTAGGCGTTGAGCAGCTGGCTCGACACGAGCGTGAGGCCCATGACGATGCCGAGCATCTCGGTGCCGCCCATCTTGCGGGTGACCGACCAGCAGATGCCCACGGGGATGCCGAGGTGGAAGACGGCCTCGCCGATGAGCCACAGGAAGTGGTTGACGCCGCTCCAGAACACGGACATGGAGGCGAGCGTGGCGTCGCCGTTGGGCCCGAAGTAGGGCATGTCGCCGAGCACGTTGCGGAAGCCAAGGATCAGGCCGCCGGTGATGATGGCGGGGATGAGGGGCGCGAAGACCTCGGCGATGGCGCCCATCAGGCGCTGCAGGGGGTTGCCCTGCTTGGCGGCGATGGCCTTGGCCTCGTCCTTGGAGACGCCCGTGATGCCGGAGATGGCGACGAACTCATCGTAGAAGTCGTTGATCTCGTTGCCGATGATGACCTGGAACTGGCCGGCCTGCGTGAAGCTGCCCTTGGTGGACTTGAGGGCCTCGATGGCAGGCACGTCGGCGATGCTGGGATCGACCAGCGTGAAGCGCATGCGGGTGACGCAGTGCGTGAGGGCGGCGATGTTCTCGGGGCCACCCACGAGGCGCAGCATCTCGCGCGCGTCGTTCTCAAATTTGCCCATAGTCTCCTCTTCCGTTGTAGTCAGTTGACGTTATTCCGGCGGGGCGCCTCCGCCTGGGAAGGGTCCTGGCAACTCAATGCCAGGCAGTTTCCTGTTATCTATAATGACAAGGGAAACAGACTGTAACAACTGCAAGTTATTTGGTCTGAGCAGCGCAAACGTCGTATTTTGAGCATAGGGAGGATGCCGTGAAGGCCATCTACTATGACATCTACAAGGACCTCCGCGAGAAGATCATGGCGGGGGTCTATCCGTATCAGACGTTCATCCCTTCCGAGAACCAGCTCATTGCCGAGTACGACTGCACGCACAATACGATTCGCAGAGCGTTGCAGGTGCTGATGCTGCACGGGTTTGTGCAGCCCGTGCGAGGCAAGGGCGTGAAGGTGATCTGGCAGTCCGGGCACAGGACGCGCTTTGTCCTGGGCGACATCGAGACCTTCCGCGAGGCGGCGGCCCGCAACGGCCTGGAGGCGACGACGCGGGTGCGCCTCTTCGAGCATGTGGTGGCGGACGAGCGCATTGCCGAGGTGAGCGGCTTTGAGGTTGGTGACGAGCTGGTCCATCTGGAGAGGGTCCGTCGCTTTGACGATGCCAACCTCATCTTTGACAAGAGCTTCTTCCGCGCGTCGTGCGTGGAGGGGCTGACTCCCGAGATTGCATCCGACTCCATCTTCACGTATCTCGAGGACGTGCTGGACATGGAGGTGACCACCTCCAACCGCACCATCACCATGGAGTACGCAACCGCCGAGGACCGCGAGGTGCTCGACCTTCTCGACTTTGACATGCTGGCCGTGGTGGAGAACCGCACCTTCAACAGCGATGGCGTGCATTTTGAGACCACCTGGTCAAGGCATCGGCCGGACTACTTCACGTTCTTGGCCACGGCGGTTCGCGGCTGCTAGGCTGACGGGTTGGGGCAGCGGCGGTGGTGGGACGGGGGACGCGCCGGTGGTGGGACGGGGGACTGGGACAGGGGACGTGCCTGGTGTCCCACTTTGGCTAGACCAAAGTGGGACACCAGGCACGTCCCCTGT
>CACYTH010000031.1 GCA_902777325.1 uncultured Coriobacteriaceae bacterium | reverse complement strand
TTGTTGATCACACGAGACACCGTCCCGATGCTGTAACCGGAGATCTGGGCTATGTCATGGATGGTTGCCATCGCGCGCTCCCATCACGGCTGTAAACGTTATCGTAAACGTTTCCAATCAAGTGACAGGTCCACTGTATGCACGCAATTCTTTTTCAAGCGGGAGCATGTCGGCGAGCGGGCGTATTTCCCCGCCAAAAGGAATGCAACCTTTTTGCCCCAAAGGGGAGTCTCCCCTTTGGGGCAAAGCGCTGGCTCTCCGCCGAGGACTTCTTGCGCTACGTGGGCCTGCGTGACGGGCGGTGCGCGCCGCCCGAGCTGAGGCTTCTCGAGCCGAACGAGGCCTACCTCAGGTTCAAGGATTGCTACGGCATCGAGCTCAGCCGCCAGCAGGAGCGCGCCGCGCAGGTCGTTGACGGCACCACGCTCCTCGTCGCCGTGCCGGGCAGCGGGAAGACCACCGTGCTCGTCGCGCGCCTGGGGTACCTCGCCCTCGAGCGCGGCATCGCCCCGGAGTCCATCGTGTGCATCACCCACACCAAGGCCGCGGCGGAGGAGATGCGCGCCAGGTTCTCCAGGTGGTTCGGCAGGCCCGACGTCGCCGGAAGGATTACCTTCTGCACCATCAACAAGCTGGCGAAGGACATCTACGAGGACTCGTGCAGAAGGCAAGGAGCAGTCCCGCGGAGAGTCGATCCCGCTGCCGTCAGGGGCATCCTCCTCGACGCCTGCAGGCGTGCGAGGAGCGGGTACGTGAGCGAGGGCGACCTCGTCGACCTCGAGAGCGTGATCTCACGATTCTCGGCATCCGATATCACCCCTCAGAACAGACATGGGCATCTCGTCTTCAGCTGCCTCAAGACGACACAGCATGCGCCGGACAAGAAACGCGCAACCGCCTTTTGACCGCTCGCCGATTCGCTGTCACCTTGGAAGCATTCCGCATTGCCGGCTGGACCGTTTTTTGGGAATCGGCTGGACTGCGCATAAAAACAGCCGCTCTACCTGCGGCCGCATTACCTTCTTGGGTATTCTGCATTACCCAGATCAGGGTCGGTCGGGCACAGGTGCCCCTCTCAGCCTGCCTCGCCGCAAGCTCCCGTCTCGGATGCCATTGTAGCGCAAGAGGCACGCGCCGCAACCGACACGTATGACATGGTGTCATGGGAGCCGCGCTCCGGAAAGATAGGCAACATCGAGCGGCGCGACCGCATCAACGAAACCGAGGTCTACGAGTAGGCCCCGTCTGGGAGAAACCCAGCGCTTCTCCCCTGCTCCCCAAAGCCCGTGCTGTGATGGTAGCGCCGCCGGTAGTCGGTGGGCGTGTGGCCCGTGGTCTGGCGGAACACCTTGGTGAAGTAGCTCTGGCTTGAGAAGCCGAGGGCCGTGGCGATCTGCTGGGCGGTGTAGTCGGAGTACTTGAGCATGTTCTTGGCTGTGGCGATGCGCTCGCGCTGCACGTACTCGGTGACGGAGAGGCCAGTCTCGCGCTTGAACAGCGTGGAGAGATAGCTCGCGTTGAGCCCCACGTGCTCCGCGAGGTCCGCCAAGCCCACGTGACCATCCAGGTGGAAGCGGATGTAGTCCTGGCACTGCACCACCGGAAGCGAGAACACCGTCTCCTTCTTGATGTTGGCCATGCGCTGCGTGTAGAAGGCGAACATGTCGCAGTGCAGCTCCTTGACCTCCTCCACGCTCTGCAGCCGGTCCATGCGAAGGATGTAGAGGTCGCTCGCGTTGTAGGCGGTCTCGGGGTCCATGCCCTCCTCGATGCAGTAGCGCGACACGAGGGCGATCGACGCCACGAAGAGGTACTTCTGGTTGCGCAGCGGGTCCTCGGACACGTGACCGGGGAGGTCGGAGCCCAGCATGCGGCGGCACTCCTCCACCGAGCGCATGTCGCCGGCGCGCAGCAGGTCGTACTGCAGCATGTCCTCGTTCTGCGTGTGGTGGCGCTTGCCCCGCTCGGAGTTGACGAAGGCGAGGTAGCTGACGCTCCGGTCGTCAATCTGCGTGCGCGGCATGGGAGCCCCTTTCGCCAAGTGTCAATCAGCCAAAGATAGTACCAAGCGCCAAGAGATGTTGCAAAAGTGGCCTGCTCGCGCTCCGTAGACTTCTTAGCCGGTGAAGGACCGGAGAAGAAAGAAGTGAGCCGAGCATGTCCACAACCAAGCCAAGCTTTGCCAAGTTCTGCGCGCTGGAGGCCCTGCACTGGGCCGTGATGGCCGCCGTGCAGGGCCTGATGAGCACCTACATGTCCGTCTCGGGGATGCCCGATGCGGTGCTCTCCACCGTGCAGGCGTGCTACCTGACGGCCGCGTTTGCCGGCGCGCTCTTCTGGGGCGGTCGCATCGACGAGGCCGGCAGCCACCGCAGGTTCTTCGTGCTGGGGGTGGCCGCCTCGATGGTGACCTGCGTGGCAACCTGCCTCCTCATCGGCAACTACCTGCTCTGCGGCGTCGCCTATGCCGCCTACGGCTTCATGGTGGCGCCCGTTGCCACCAACCTCGACGCCTGGGTCATGGACTCCTTCCCCGAGCGCGCCGACGCCGCCGGACGCGCCCGCTCCTTCGCGACGGGCGGCTACGCGCTCTGCATGCTGCTCTACGGACAGCTCATCAAGCACTTCGGCTATAGCGTGATCTGGGTCGCGGCCTGCGTGGCCGTGCCGCCCACCATCGCGCTCGCGCTGACCCAGCCCGATGCGATCCGCGCAGGTGCCAAGCAGAAGAGGGAGAAGGTCGGCCCCGCCCAGGTGGCCTCGCTCATGCGCATCCCGCTCTACGCGCTGCTCGTGGTCGTGGTCTTCCTCAACGGCTTTGCCATCAGCCCGCTCAACTACATGCGCACCGTGGTGCTGCAGAACGTGGGCGCCGACGTCTCCTACATCGGCTTCGACTCCTTCGTGGGCTGTCTCGCCCAGCTGCCGTTCCTCGTGTTCTCCGGCTACTGGCTGCGCTTTCCCAAGGAGAGGCGCCTGCTCGCGGGCATCGCGCTGCCCTTCGGCTATGCCGTGCTCACGGCATTCTGCCACCAGCCCGTCACCTCGACGCTCGCCTTCATGCTCAGCAACATGAGCTTCGGCATCCTCTACCCCTCCATGCGCGAGATCACCCGCGAGAGCGTGCCGGAGGAGCTCTTCAACAGCGCGAGCAGCCTCATCGACGTCTGCTACGGGCAGCTGCCGGGCATCATCAGCCTGCTCGCCGCCGGCCCGCTGCTGAGCGTCTTCGGCATCCGCAGCCTCTCCTTCGCCTGCGCCGCCGCCCAGGCCGTGACGCTCGCGGTGCTCGTTGTGGGCTTGGCCCGGCTGACCGCGCAGCAAGCCGGACGCAGGCGGACGCTGGTCGCCAATCGGCAGTAGGACAGGCCCAATTTGTGGACTGAGGACATATCGCTCGGACAGGTACGTTTGACCTTTCGTGATAGGAGACCCATATGACCGAGGTAGAGAAGATGGAGGCCGGGCTGGAGTACCGCTTCACCGACCGCGAGCTGGGCGCGCGCAGGCGCAGAGCCATCGCGACCGTCGAGCGCTACAACGCCATACCCGCGCTGGACTTCGCTGAGCAGGAGCGCTTCGTGGCGGAGGAGCTCTTCGGCTCGGCGGGCGTGGGGGCCTCCGTGCAGCAGGGCTTCAACTGCGACAACGGCAGGAACATCCACGTGGGCGACCACCTCATCATCAACTACGGCTGCACCATCCTGGACGTGGCCGAGGTCACCATGGGCGACTGGGTGATGGTCGGACCGCACGTGCTCATCTCCACGGTGAACCACCCGCTCTCGCCGCGCAGCAGGCGCAACCGCATGGGCGTCGCGAGGCCCGTACGCATCGGCGACAACGTGTGGATCGGAGGCAACGCCACGATCCTACCGGGCGTCACCATCGGAGACGGCGCCGTGGTCGCGGCGGGCGCGGTGGTCACGAAGGACGTCCCGCCCTACACGGTGGTGGCCGGCGTCCCCGCGCGCGTCGTCAAAAAGATCGAGGACGACCTCGACGGCTGGGTGGAGGGCGAGCTGCTAACGTAGCAGACATTCTGAGAGAAGCTCCGCGTATCGGCGGCGGGCCTCGTCGAGCCGCCGACCTGCGCTATAGCGCTTTGCGAGTTGGACAGTATTCTTTCGGCAAGTTGAGCCAAATTGACTTGGCATGTTGGCACAGTGCGCCTCACGATAATCTGCACGGTGAACATGAGGCCAAGACAGCGAGGTCCCGTCCAATGGAACTGAGTCACCCGCACTGCTCCGCATCCATCTCGGCAAGCCCGCAGGTGATTCATCCAGATGCATGACCTGTCAGGCTGGCGTGGGAAAGGCATGCTGAGACGGGGCTGCTATAGCACTGCACCGTTAGACGCAATCACCTTGGCGTAGTACGCGAACGAGTCCTTGCGGCTGCGCTCGAGGGTGCCCGCGCCTCCGTCCTGCTTGTCCACGTACACGAAGCCGTAGCGCTTGCGCATCTCGCCCGAGGAGTTGGACACGATGTCAACGCAGCCCCACCAGGTGTAGCCCATCACGTCCACGCCGTCGGCGATGGCCATCCGCAGCTGCTCCAGGTGGCTCCGCAGGTAGTCGATGCGGTAGTCGTCGTGGATCGAACCGTCATCCTCCACGACGTCCGCGGCGCCCAGGCCGTTCTCCACGATCATGAGCGGCACCTGGTAGCGGTCGTACGCCTCGTTCAGGAACCATCGCAGCCCCTTGGGGTCGACGGCCCAGCCCCACGCGCTCTTCTGCAGGTGGGGGTTGTTGACGCCGCCGAAGAGGTTGCCGGTCGCGGGCTCGAGGTCGCGCGCGGAGGCCGCCGCGCTGGAGTAGTAGGAGAAGGATATGAAGTCCACCTTGCCGGCTGCCAGCGTCGCGGCGTCCTCGTCCGAGACGTCGAGCCACACGCCCTCGCCGCGCCAGAAGGCGGGGGCCCAGGCGGGGTAGGAGCCGCGCACCTGCACGTCGCAGCAGTACCAGTTTGCCCGGCGGTTGGCGGCCTGGGCCTCGAGCACGTCGTCGGGGTCGCAGGAATAGGGGTAGGTCGCGGCGCTCGCCACCATGCAGCCCACCTTGTTGGCGGGGTCTATCTCGTGTGCGAGGGTGACCGCCTTGGCGCTGGCGACGAACTGGTTGTGCAGAGCCTCATAGCGACGCTGGGGGACGTCCCAGGCGACCGGCTCGCCCACGGCCAGCGGCACGTCGTCGCCGTCGGGGAGGATGCCCAGGCTCATCACGTTGCCGAAGGCGCCCTCCACCAGGGCGCAGTTGATCTCGTTGAAGGTGAGCCAGTAGCGCACCAGGCCCCGATACTCGGTGAAGAGCGTCTTGCAGTAGCGCACGAAGAGGTCGACGAGGTCGCGGTTGGCCCAGCCGCCACGTCGGGCGAGCGCGTAGGGTAGCTCGTAGTGGCTGATGGTCACCATGGGCTCGATGCCGCGCTCGCGGCAGAGCTCGAACACGCCGCGGTAGAAGTCGAGGCCCTCCCGGCTGGGAGCGGCGTCGTCGCCGTGGGGGAAGATGCGCGCCCACTGCACGCTCATGCGGTAGCACTTGAAGCCCATCTCGGCAAATAGCTCGATGTCCTCGCGCCAGTGGTGGTAGAAGTCCACGGCCTCGTGGCTGGGGTACCAGATGTCGTCGCGCACGGTGCTGGTGATGCGGCGCGGCTCGCTCACGGACCCTCCCGTGATCATGTCGGTGACCGAGGGGCCCTTGCCTCCCTCGTCCCAGCCGCCCTCGTATTGGTTGGCGGCGGTGGCCCCGCCCCAGAGGAAGCCCTCGGGGAAGGTGGTGGTCGCGTCGTTGGCGTTCTGCATGAAAAGACCTCCTCGTCGTCGTGGCTTGCGCAACTCCGACATGCTGTGCGGACGGGGTGCGCCTCGTCTTGGCATAACCCCAGCCGGCGGACGAGAAGGTCCGGCAGGTCCCGAAAATGTTCCTGTAAACAACAACACTAGCAGCCGTCCGGACAGCTGTCAAAGATGCATGCGGCATCTGCGCAATCCGTCATGGGGCCTTCTATCACGATGCTCAATCCTAGGGCAATCAACAGAATCGCGGCAGCGTTGGGCCTGAGGTAAGACCTGAACTCCGCGGAGGGCAGACGAAGAAGCGTCGGCGCCTCTACTCCACAGCGCCAAACAGCGGCGTGGTGATTTCCGCGAGCTGTCCCGCCAGGGATTCCGGCTCGTCCCTAAAGCCGCGCTCCGCCCACCAGAGGATGCAGTTGAAGACGATGCCGTTCCATGAATTCACCTTCACTCCGAGAGGAAGTTCCCGTGCATGCACACGCCTCGCCGCTGAGGATGAAGTCGAGCATCCTCAGCGGCGAGACTCTCCATGGAACTTATCTAGCGAGCCCTTCGCCCAACGATCCATGCTCGTTACAGCAGCCCGTTGCAGGACCTCATGAAGTCATCCATGAGCTTGAGCATGTAGGGAGTCCAGAACTCAGGACCACCATGGTCGGCACCCTGCAGCAGGTACATCGTCGCATCGTGTCCCGTCTCCTTGAGACGCCTGTACAGCACCTCGCTACAGCGGGCGTTCACGATGCGGTCCTTGGTGCCGTGGATAATCAGCATGGGCGGCATCTCGGTCTCCTCAAAGATGTTGCACTCCGCTGATATCTGGCACTGCACCTCGGGATGCTCGCGAAGGTCGAGCTTGGTAAGCCACCCTTCCGGGCTCTCCCTCTCGAGGTGGTGTGTGTTCGACGGGTTGGAGTCGTCAAACATCACCGTGACGCTGCCGAACTGGTCGATGATGCCGTTGACCTCCGCAGAGACAGACGGGTCGATCTTCTCGCTGTCGTCCTCATGCACCAACGATGTGAACACCACCGTGTGGCCGCCTGACGAGCTGCCCATGAGCACGATCCTGTCAGGGTCGACGTGGTACTCGTCCGCATGCAGGCGCATGAAGCGGACGGCGTTCTTGACGTCGATGACCTGGGCAGGGAACGACGCATCGAACGACGAGCGGTACTCGACCACCACCGCCACGTAACCGAGGTCGGCCACGCGCGCGGTACGGGGCACCTCGACGTGGATGTGCTGCGGAAACCAGCCGGACCCGGGCACGTAAAGAACGCAGGGGTACGTCCCGGCCGGGTTGTTGCGAGACTTGGGGACCAGAATCTGCAGGTGCAGGTCCTTGCCGTCTCTCGTGTCGTAAACAACGTCGGCCTCATAACGCGTATACACCTCGTCGCCTGTGGTCGAAATCACCGGTATCCCCTCGGCACGGAACTCCGGGAACTCCGCGTATCCCCACTCCTTGACTTCCATCGGTCTTCTTCCTCTCCTGTACTGTGATGCGGTGGCTGGGATTGCTCCTAGGCAGCTTCCTGCTCTTCCTTGAGCGCGGCGGCGTCCGCCATGCGGAAGAACGGATAATACAGCGCCACCTCCTAACGTAAGGCAGTTGTGAAAGGCGCTGCCCCGGGCTCTGGGTGATTGCGCATGCATGCAGCTTACCGCGTTTTGATTGATTAGTCAATCAAAATCTTGTTTTCTGATCTACCATTCATTCTTCACTCGACAGAGTGGCGCCCTCGTGCGAGAATGACACTCGCGTAAGAAGGGGGCGGAGATTGAGCATATTCGACGACATGGACATGGCTTCGGCACAGTTCACCAAGACGGACCGCGTCGTATACGAGACCATCAGGAAGTTCCCGGACCTCTTCGTGCAGGGCAGCCTGGCAGCGATAGCCGAGGAGACGCATCTTTCCGCCCCCTCGCTCACCCGCTTTGCCAAGCGCGTCGGATACAAGGGCTTTTCCGAGTTTCAATACCAGTTTCGATCGGACCTGGAGGAACGAGACGAGAATCAGACGGGCTCGAAGTCGGATGCCTATGCGGAGCTGCTGCGCAAAGTAGAGCGGAACGTTCCGGACGCGCTTCTATGCGACCTTGTGAGGCGCATGCGGGATGCCAGTACGGTCGTGGCGACCGGGGCCAGCCTCTCCCGCATCCCCGCATACCATCTGTTCGTCATGGCAGGCGCACTTCTGGGAAAGGGCCTATACCTCAACGCCGACGAGCTCACCAGCCACATCGGTTCCGACTGTGTTCTGTTCGTTTTCTCCGTCAACAGCGGATTCGTGTACCGCAAGATGCTGAGCAAGATTCGCGAGCAGAAGTGCCCGCCGTACGTGGTGCTCGTCACTATGAACCCACGCCACACACTCGCAAAGCACGCGGACCAGGTGGTGGTCCTCCCGTGGCCTTCCTCATGTTCCTAGAACTGCTTAGTGGCCACCTTGAAAGCTGATTCTCGCCGGCAACGAAGCCGAAGAGGCTAAAGGTCGGTGGCAACGCTGGTGCGCTTTTTGACCGCTCGCCGATTCGCCGTCCCCTTGACAAGAGGGCCGCTTTGTAGGCTGGACCGATTTTTGGGAATCGGCTGGACTGCACATGAAAACAGCCGCTCTACCTGCGGCTGCATTGCTTTCTCGGGTATTCTGCATTACCCAAATCAGGTTCTTGGGTCGTGGAATTGGGTTCCACCTCTCAGCCGGGCCAAATCCCCAGCTCCCCTATCGAGTTGTAATGGTAGCACTCATCCCTTCTGTTGCGGCCCTGCCTGTATGACAGAAACGATATTGCCTCATTCGGATATGGGCGTCACTCCAAGACGCATGGCAAGTGGCCCTAAGCGGCCCTAAGGAGCCGAGTCACGAGTTCTCCACGAGCCAGGACGCCCATGCTCACGGCGGGCGCAAGCCCGCGGGGCGTTCGCCCCTCTTCGAAGACGTCTGCAGTTACTGCTGGCGCCTCCTCGCGACGAACCGCTGGTTCTTGCTACGAGGCCTATCTGGCAGCGTTCGGACGAGCTCGCCCCCGTCCGCGAGGGGGTTCAGGTACGCATGCGCGACATAGTTCACGTTGACGCCGAAGTGGTCCGCCACTTCCTGCCTGCTTCGCGGCACGTCGCAGAATGCGATGAGCGCCTCCCTGGACAGCTCTTCCATCCCGCCGATGGACTCGTGGCGCCCCTCGGGAAGGTTGTAGAGCCTCACCGTGAACGTATCCCTCGAGTCGACGAACACCGGTTGCCTCAGGCCGGCCCTTCGCATCTCGCCGCGTATGACGGGAATCCCCGAGTGTCGGTTCTCCGCGACCCTCATGATCTCGAGCAGGGACACGAGCGTGGGGTTCCTCGTCGGCATGTTCTCGTGGCCGAGGTCGTCGACGCTCTGACCGCCATAGATCCCGCCGGGGTTCCAGCACTCGAGCCGGTCGGAGTAGATGGCGAGCCGGCAGGGGGTACCGTCGCTGTAGGGACCGTAGTCACGGTGCATGAGCGAGTTGGTGACCATCTCCCTTACGGCGTTCTCCGGGTACTCGGGAATGTCTCGCCTCCTGCCCCCCTCGACGACAACCTTCGTCCTCGTGTTCCTCCGGATGAACGCCATCGCGTCCTCGATAATCTGGTCGATGGTTCCCTCCAAGCGCTTGGAGTCAAGGAAGCGGGTCCCGTCTTCGGCCTGCGTGATCTCGGTTCCAGCCACGGCCACAGCCGTCATGCACAGGTTGGGATACACCTGCTGGGGATAATCACCGAGACACATGAGGCCAGCCAGCGTAGGGACGCCCCCGCGCTCCGCACCTGTGAGCGACAGAACCTCGCTGGCATCCCTATGTGACAGCCTGGGACGACCCTCCTTCGCGTCCCTTACGAAGGCGTTGACACGTTCCTCGTCCATCATCTCGTGAGCCGCCTGCGGGCTCACGCTCACGTCGCTTCGCACGCCATCCTTGAACGACTCAATGGAATAGAGCTCCGCTTGGGTCATATGGAGGTCCTGGTCCCCAACCCGCACATAGGAGCCCTTCGAGATTCCCGCCGTCTTTCGGTAAGCTGGACGCATTCCAGCGGGCAGTCCCTCGAAGAACGCCCCCACGAGGACCGCTCCCTTCCAGACCGTCGTCGCGAAGGATGGGTGAAGCTTGGGCTGCATCTCTTTGCACTGCTCGGCGACGTCCTTTTGCAGGCGCTGAGGGTCGAACACGCCGCAGACCTCGTAGCCTGCGTCCTCGTCGATTCCGAAGATGACGATGCCCCCGTCCGCCTGATTCGAGAAGCTGGACAGGGTGTCGTAGAGGCGCGGCGTGCCCCCGCGCGCGGCCTTCACCTCTATGCTCTGGGTCTCGCACCTGCGCAGAAGGACCAACTCGATCGCATCATTAAGCGCCCTCTCGTCCATGCTGCCCATCTCCCCCTTCACTCTTCTTGCAAGCATCATACACCTACGCTATTTTTCGTATATCTATGAAAAACAACGTAGGTGTATGAACCATCCGATGAAAACGAGAAGTACCTAAGAGACTTCTTGCCCGTTCGTTGATTCGGCGCCTAGTACAGATGGCCCCTTGCACTGCTCTTTTGCCTCGTGGAGCACCCTCCGTTCACTCTCGTGGACCGCAAAAGAAAACGGCAGCTCAGAGGCCGCCGTCATTACTTTCATGGGTAATGCGCATTACCCAGGCCAGGTTGGAGGGTCGAGCGATTTGGTCGCTCCTCTCAGCCGGGCCAAATCCCCAGCTCTCCTGTTCGGAGGCTATTGCAGCGCAAGGGACGCGCGCCGCAACCAGCACAACGGCTGGCATAGTGCTCTCGTTTGCATCATCCTATTGCCTGTTATCGGGAATCATAAGATTGGGATGCCACCGGTGGGCCTCGTCGCAGATAACGCCCGGCCGCAGGCGTAAGCTATAGAGAAGGTCGCTCCACACACGTAAGGCGCATCTCATGACCCATCATTCGAGATACAACTACACGGTTGCCATCCCGGGCAGCAACGAGTGCCTCGTGTACAACTTCAATACAGGCGCCATGCTGCGGTTGGACCGCGCACAAAAGGTGCTCTTCGACCTTTCTCCGCGGTTCTCGCAGGATCATCCGGTCGTGAAGCGGTGGCATGAGCTTGGGTTCCTGTCGGACTGCGACGAGCTCGAGGTGCTAAAGGACCAGGTTCGCAAGCGGTATAGCGACTACGCAGCTAGAACGGACAAAGTCCTTCGGCTCACGCTCCACGTAACGTCGCTCTGCAACTTTGCCTGCCCCTACTGCTTCCAGGCGCGCCGGAGCGGACACATGGCGCAGGAGGTGCAAGACCAGGTCGTGCGCCTTACCAAGGCCAAGCTCGCGCAGGGCGGATACGAGAGGATGACCGTCGACTGGTTTGGCGGCGAGCCCCTGCTGGCCGCAGACATCATCGACAACCTCGGCCACAGGCTCATGTACGTGGCGGCGCAGCATGGAGCTGGATTCAGCTCGAACATCCACACCAACGCCTACCTGCTCGACCAGGCAATGGTCGACCTGCTCGAAGGCGTCAACTGCCGCTTTGCCATAGTCACGCTTGATGGCTACGGACCCGAGCACGACAAGACAAGGTACCTTCACGGTGGTGGCGCCACCTTCGAGCGGATCATCGACAACCTCTCTGCCATCAAGACCAGCATGGTGCTCAACATCCGCTCCAACCTGCATGCGGGCAACTATGAGTCGTACAAGAGGCTGCAGGAAACGATAGTCGCCATAGCCAAAAGGACGGGCAACGAGATGCGCTGCTCCCCCACGCAGGTTCATGGCACTGACGCGGGGCGGGAACGTGGCGATGCCACGAGCTTTCTCTCGAACGACGAGTATTACAAGATCCTCGACACCACCGACCTCGAGGAGCGCTCCAACACCTACGTCCCCAAGCTCTTCAGCTGCCACGTCGTCCAGCTGGACAACTACCTGATAGACGACGAGGGCTACCTCTTCCCCCACTGCAACGAGCTCGCCGCGAACCGCGACTTCGCCTACGGCAACATCCTCGACCTGGGCGAGGGCGGCATCGACATGCTGGACCGGATCCACATGCAGTGGTGCCTGGAGAACGTCTTGCCAACAAAGGACGAGGAGTGCATTGGGTGCGGCCTCTTGACGGTCTGCTACGGCGGCTGCTTGCTGCCTCGCCAGCGCGGAGGACGCTCCTGTATGAGGAAGCCCGAGCGCATCGACGCATACCTGCTAAAGAAGGCGGACGCCCTGGAGAAGTCGAAGGCAGGCTCGTAGATGTATTACCGCGTGAACGACGACATAGCGCTTCGCGGCTGGAAGGACATCCCCTATGCCTACTACGTGAAGGACGAGCCTGGCGCACGGAAGCTCACGAGCCGGGAGTTCTTCTGCATGCTCTTGTGCGACGGCACCACAGACCTCGAACCCAGCAGCACCCTTGAGCGGCTGGAGAGGCGCGGCCTCGTGTCTAGGTGCAAAAAGGGAGACGCGCCCAGCGCCTGGTCGGCCTACCGGCGCTGCGGCAACGCCCACGTGCCAAAGATGAACCTCATGCTCTCGGGGAGGTGCAACTACAACTGCCCGCACTGCTTCAATGCGGCCGACAACGCACCCCTCATGACAGAGTGGTCCTTCGAGGACCTCGTGCGCCTGCTCGACCAGGCGCAGGCCTGCGGGATACACTCCGTCATGATCACCGGCGGCGAGCCCATGCTTCATCCAAGGTTCATGGACGCAGTCCGAGAGATCTACGCGCGCGGCATGTACGTGGACAAGATCAACACGAACGGCTCCTTCATCTGCAAGGATGTGCTCGACGAACTGCGCGCCATCGGTTGCGATCCCCTCATGAAGATATCCTTTGACGGGCTGGGCTGCCACGACTTCATGCGCGGCGTTGCGGGGGCACAGGAGCGGACGCTGCGCGCGATCGAGTTGTGCGTGGAGAACGGTTTCAAGGTGGCCGCCCAGGTTCAGGTGAACAGGGTCACCGCGGGTTCCCTAAACGAAACGCTGTGCTACCTGGACGATTTGGGCGTGAGCAGCGCGCGCCTCATCCGAACCAGCGAATCGGACCGCTGGCTTGCCAACGCCGCCGGAGCAACCCTGTCCGTGGAAGAGTACTATGCAACCTCGCTAGAAGTCTGTGGGCGCTACGCTGGGCACGACCACACCATGGAGCTCTTTGTTTGGCAGCTCCTTTCGCTCTCCCCGGCGTCCAAGAGCTACCGCCTCTTTCCGGTGAGGTTCGCCGAAGGGGCATACCACGACGGATGCTCGCGCTGTCTGGCCAATCGTCAGATGGTTGCCATCACATCCGCCGGGGAGGTTGTGCCCTGCATGCAGATGAGCGGCTATTTTGCCAAGCGCGGGATTTCTCTGGGCAACGTGCACGAAAAGCCACTAAGCGACATCCTGGCTAGCGATGTCTACCAAACTGTCGCCTGCGACACCGTTGGTGATCTACGCAGGCGAAAGGGCAAGTGCGCGACTTGTCGGCATTTCGAGCAGTGCGCCGGAGGCTGCCCGGCCCTAGCCCTCATCCTTCCAGACAGAGAGGTCGAGGGAGTGCGCTCGATTGACGCGGATCCCTCCAAGTGCCTGTTCTTCGACGGCGACTGGCAACAAAGAATCAAGACGATGCTAGCGGGATGGAACTGCAAATGAGGTCATCTCCGCCAGAAATCAGCGCGGAGCAGACACCCCAGAGCGTTTATAATTGGGATACAGATTGTACACGAGGAAAAGGAGCGAGCATGAACATCGAAGAGCTGAGCCCCGAGCTGCAGGAGCAGATCAAGGAGGCCTTCTCGCCCGAGCTGCTCGAGAAGGCCAAGGCCGCCCAGAGCATGGAAGAGCTGCTCGACCTCGTCGCGTCGGAGGGGATGGAGCTTTCCGAAGAGCAGCTCGAGCTTGTGGCCGGAGGCTGCGGATGCGACAACTGCTCACCCCTTGGCAATTGCTTCTAGCGCACCTTTCAGCCTACAGAGGCCGAAGTGGCCGTGAACAGCGCCTCCAACGACCCGTTGGTCTACGACCAGTGGGATAAGCGCATACGGGCGAACGACGACGATGCCCTACGGAACCTTTGCCTCGCCTCGGATGGATGCGGCATCTTCTCTCTCTGCAATGCCGTACATGCCCTTAACGGCAGCCTGCCCGACGCCGTGCGCATCGGAGAGTGGGCGATGTGCATCGGTGCCTACCAGCCTGGCGAGAAGGGCACATATCGCAAGGCTCTGTACGACAACGTGGAGCGCGAATTTGGCGAGGAGCTGGGGTTTCGCGTTGCGGGGCAGTTTTGGGGGACGGTCGCTGACGACAGGCTGACGTGCCACCTGCTCTTGGGCGGCACGGCCGTGTGCCATGTTCCCGACCACTTTCTCGCACTTGTCGGCTACGATCCGCAAGCCGGCTCCTTCCATGTCCTCGAGAGCAAGGTCTCGCTCAGGCGGTGCCTAAAGAGAGACGGTTGGGTTGCTGCCGAGAGGCTGTCGTCTGGCTATACCTGCGTGGATTGGTACGTGCTCCTCGAGAAGAGATGAGAACACCTGAAGTGAGTCCTCGGGCGCCGCAGCAGAATGGGCAGCGGCAGCGTAAAGGCGCAACTGGAGGAGACACCATGGAATTCAACGACCTTACCGACGAGCAGAAGGCCAAGGCAAAGGCCGCCAAGACGCCCGAGGAGCTCATGGCCCTCGTCAAGGAGGAAGGCATCGAGCTCACCGACGAGCAGCTGGAGTCTGTGTCTGGCGGATGGAGCCTGACGGATTGCCCGTCGGTGTGCACCGACAACCAGAAGCGCGCGAATGCACCCTGCTTGCGGGCCACATGTGATCTATGCACGATGCCCGTGCGGCCACGGGCGTCGATTCTGAGCAGTCTGTCATAGCGGGAGGCCAGAGGTTTCAACCCCTGGCCTCCCCTCTCATGCTGTGTCTGATCGCCTAGGGCCTATCGCCCTCGGCGGCCTTGCTCTCCCCTATGCGCGCGTGGAGCGCAAGAACGTAGGCCTCAGCGTCGTTCTTGTAGGGCACGCATGCCCTGTTCCCGTACAGACGCTTGTAGGGGCATCCTCCCACGCACAGCGGCAGCCACACGCACTCACGGCACTCGTCATCGGGCACCGGACCTGCCGAGTTGAGGAACTTGGTGAGGTTGTCGGGGTTCGCTGCGGTTGCCAACGGGTTCATCGGGTCCCAGTCGTGCGCCGTGCCAAAGCTGATCTGCGGCTTGTCAACCGCCTCCCAGCACTTCTGAAGGTTGCCCTTGTCGTCGATCCCCACAGCCCAGAAGCTCTGCGCACCGCAGTAGTTGCCGCGGCCGGCGCTAAAGCGGTTCGCGTCCTGCCGGATGCCCACCTCGGCGTCCGTTCCTCCGCAGAGCAGGTCAACCTGTCGCCCGCGCTCGTCCGCAACTGCAGAGCCGCTCACGGGCGCAGGATAGTAGCGGATGTCGTTGCCCGACTCCTTCGCCAGCTGCGTCACAAACGCCTCGAGCGCATCCATCTGGTCGCGATTGCCGGCGTGCACGTTGTGGCGGATGCTCACCCGGAAGGGAAGCGGCGCGCGAAGGTTCTCCACGATGCGGTCGAACGTGGGACCGCCACCGGCCAGGTGACGCGTGGCATCGTGGGCCTCGCGCATGCCGTCGAGGGTCACCTGAGCCGATGCCACCTTGCACTCGCCAAGCATGCGCGCGGTCTCTTGCGTGAGCAGATAACCGTTCGTGATGATGCCCGCGCGATACGTGCCGCCCCTCTCATCGACCAACGCCATGAAGCGCTTCGAGAGCGACTCGATCACGTCGGGCGCAAGCAGCGGCTCGCCCCCAAACCAGGTAATCGAGAGGTTGCTGGAGCCGGAGGCATCCATCATGCGCTTGGCAAGCGCCACCACGTCGTCCTGCACGTCCGCAGACATCCTGCCCGCCCGATGGTCCTCAAAGCAGTACGGGCAGTCGAAGTTGCAACCCAGGGTTGGGCAGATGGTAAGCGACACGCCCCGGGACCGCATGCAGGCCGCACGCCCCATCGTCTCGAGGGCGGCCCGTTCGTCAAAGTTGGCGATGACACCGCGCTTGGACAGGCGGGAAATGATTGGGTGGTCCTCGGAAATCTCGTCGAGCACGCCCATAAGGTACAGCTCGATTGGGTTGTACTCGGCGCACGTGCCCTTGTAGAGGTTCGCTATGGCAACGGTCTTGTTCCCTGGCGCCGGGGCGCTCAGGTTATAGCGCGACACATGCCAGCCCGCCTCTGCCGCCGTGCGCTTGGGATCGTTGGCCTTGGTTGTGGGTTCCACGATGCACCCTCTCGTCCCTGGACTATCGACAATCATTGTAGGTGGAACGGAGCAGGTCTTTCTCGGCAAACGGCTGCGGCAAAGCGGAGCCCTTGCCCCCCCGCGTGTCGAGGCTCAGCACGGCGTTCAAGAAGTTGGGGCTAGAGTTCAGGCACGGTCTCTCTGACGATGCCAGCACGATGGATGGGAGCACGCGCGAGAAAGGCCCCGTATCGTGCGCATTCCATGCGTACGCTCTGGTACGGCGCCGTGACGAACATCCTGTACGTCTTCCCCCTGTTCTACTTCACCTCCGTGGGGTCCGCGTCGGTGCTGGGCATCGTGTACTTCGTGATCAGCGCAGGCACCGTAGTCGCCACCCCCATGTCCGCAGGCCTGAGGAGGCTCGTGCCGCAAGAGCGGTACGAGGAGCTCTGCATCGTATGCGCCAGCCTGACCTCTGTTCTGATGCTGCTCCCGGGAATGTACATGGCGGGTACGCTCCTGACCTCCGCCTTCGTGACCATGGGCAACACCGAGTCGTTCCGGAGCTACCTGAGCGACCAGAAAATCGCCAGGGAGGAGCGGCGGCTGGTTCGCGCCAAGTTCAGCAGCCTCGGCTCGGTGATCGAGCAGCTGCAGCTCCTGCTTGTGGTCATCCTCTGCTCGTCGCGGCTGACCGGCAACGCAGGCTCTGGCATAGCCGGCTACGCGCTCCGCGAGGTCGGGGCATGGAACGAGCCAGTGTATCGTCAGACGCTGTTTGCGTGCGTGGCGCTGAACGGCCTGGCAGGTCTCCTGATTCTGGCGCAGGGCAGAATCGCTGAGTCCCGAAGGACGCAGGCGGATCAATCGCCCGCCGATGCGTCAGCTGTACCAGACAGATCCGCGTAGTGCCCACAGCCTCGTGGACCGCAAACAAAGACGACAGCTCAGGAGCCGCCGGAAAAGGGCCGTGCCGCCACGTTGACGGCACGGCCCGCATCATCGCTATCTAGCTGGGGTTTCTCCGCTACCTGCGCCTGAGCCTCACGGCGATGGTGTTGAGGTAGTCAAGCGCACCGGCCTCGACGGCTGCGCGGTCGCCCGCCGAGTACTCGTTGTCGCACTCGAGCCAGTCGGCCCACGCCTCGCGCGTGCAGGCCATCTCGCGCATCTCGAGAATCTCGGCGCCCTCGGTCTGCTCGATGTTGGCGCGCCACCAACCCATGTCGTGCATGTAGTCGAGCTGTTCGGGCGTCCAGGACGCGAGCAGGCACGCGGGCAGGTCGTCGTGGCAGTCGTGTACCATGCCGGGTATGGCAAAGAATAGCTCGCCGCCGCGCTTGACGAGCGGCAGCAGGTGCTCGACGAGGTAGCTCGGGTCCCGGCCGAAGTAGTTGTAGGAGTCCACGCTCACGATGGCATCGAAGAAACCGTGCGCGAAGGGAAGCGCGGTGGCGTCCGCCTTGAGCGGGACGGCCTGCCGGTTGGTGAGCCCGCATTCCTCGAAGAAGCGCATGTTGTCGGAGGGGTCGCTCCAGAGGTCGGCGGCATAGACGACATACCCGCACTCGCGTGCCATGAGGGCGCTCGTGAGCCCGGCGCCGCTGCCGAGGTCGAGCACGACGGAGCCTGAGGGGATGCTGCCGTATGCGAGCAGCTCCTCGCAGAGCTTGAGCGGGTTGGGTCCCATGCTGCGTTCGCGCATGATGGATTGGGAGAAGGTTTCTGCCTTCGGGAAGCTCATGGTCTTGTCCTGTTCTGTGAGAATCCGTTGCCTGAAGATGGATTCGGAACGCATCAAACCTAGGGCAGCCGCGTACCCCTCTCGAATCGTTAGGTTCTAGCGTTCCCTACAGAACAATGACCAAAAAGACATCCCCTTGGATGGCCGTTGCCGCGAGGCCCCGTGCCCCACGCGCTTACAGTCACATTACCACGTTCGTGCCACTATGTGCAGTCTTGAACTGCGTGTGTTTCCGCTGCTTAAGGCATCGACCACGATTCCGCAAGGGCCATCGGCTAATCCCTAACCGCCGGGCTAAGGGAACCCGTCCTGATCAGGTGCCCCTCCTGGACCGCAGCGAACGTGGCCACTGTGCACGCGATGGTGGAAGGCGCGGTGATGCCGAAGAGAGGGATGGCAAAGGGAACGAGGAACGACACGAGCCCCGCGACCTTGTTTGCACTGGTATGGAGCATGACAAGGCGTCTCTCCACCACGAGGCCACTTGCCACGTTCGCTACCTTCACAAGGGCTATCGCGGCAATCCACGCCCACAGCCATGCGGGCACGTCTATGACGGGGAGCACCTTCTCCAAGCAAACCACGGCCAGAGCGAGGTCAGCAATGCTATCGAGTCTGGCCCCAAGCTCACTTACTGAGTTGGCCCTTCTCGCCACACACCCGTCGAGCATGTCCGTTAGCCCAGCGAGTGCGTAGACCAAGAAGAACGCCAGAGAGAAGGCGACCGGCATCATCAATGCGAAGCTAAGCGCGATTCTGCCTATCGTGACCGCATTTGCCATGCTCCCTGGAGCACAGGCAACGCGACGCATCGTCTTACAAGGCCTCTCTCTTTTATGGAGCAGTGGCATGGCATCCTCACTCGTCCAGCTCGAGCCGCATGAGCACCAGCTCCTGCCAGCCGCCCTGGCGCGTGCGGAAGCCCCGGGGGTTCCTCCCGTACTCGACGAAACCCGAGCTCTGGTAGAGCGCACGGGCACGCTCGTTGTCCGCAACAACCTCCAGCTCGAGCTGGACGTACCCCGCAGCCCGCGCGCACTCGATGCACGCCTCGATCAGGGCCCGACCGATGCCGAAGCCCCAGTGCGCCCGCTCGATACCGATGCCAAACTCAGCTCGGTGCCTCAGCTTCTCCTTCGAGCCGACGCAGCCGACGCCCGCCGAGCCCACGATGGAGCCACCAACCTCGGCAAGGATCTCCACCTCGTTGTCACTCTCCGCCCTCCCCTGCAGGTACTGCGCCTCGCCTTCCAGAGTGAGGCCGCCCTCATCGGGATAGGTCAGCAGGTAGTCCGTCTCCGCGTGCGTCAGGCTGAAGCTGTCCAGAGCTGCCCGCGCATCCTCTGCCGTCCCGTTGCGCAGGACGCACTCTCGGCCGTCGCGTAGCGTTATCGTCTTCTGGTATTTCATGGCCAGCCCTCACATCCCTACCAAGCAATCCGTTCCCAGACCAAACCATCCTTACCGAACAATTTGCGTAACACTCGTTACGCAACATATGTTATCATACTCGGCGAGCAAAGTGAAAGGACGGAGATCATGCCTCCCAGTGTCAAGTTCACCAAGCAAGAGATCATCGACGCGGCCCTGCGCGTGACGCGCGCAGGCGGCATCGGGTCCCTCACGGCGCGCTCCCTCGCCACGGAGCTTGGCGCCTCGACGCGGCCGATGTTCACGTACTTCGACTCGATGGATGCGCTTAAGCATGAGGTCCATGAGGCTGCCAAGGACCTCTACCGTGCCTACGTGAAGCGCGGCCTCGCCGAGCCCATCCCCTTTCTGGGCGTCGGCCAGAGCTACATACGCTTTGCCAAGGAAGAGCCGGAGCTTTACAAGCTGCTCTTTCTCGAGAAGCCGAGCAACGCGGGCGGTGGCGCCATGGAAGCGCTCGCGCTCTCGCAGGACCTCGTGCGCGCGTCGCTCATGCGCATCTACCGGATGGACGCGGAGCAGGCCGACTGCTACTTCCGCGACCTGTGGCTGGTGGCGTTCAGCTTCGCCACGCTCATCGTGACCGACGATAGCCCCTACACCGACGAGCAGATGAGTGCCATCTTCACCGAGTTCAGCCTCGCCATCTGCAAGGCCTACAAGGAGATCCCGGGCCTGCACCGGGGCGACTTCGACCGCGACACAATCTTCAGGCAGCTCACGAGTAGCGGAGGGGCGGATGGCAGCTGACGCGCAGAGCGAGTTCATCAGGTGCCCCCGCTGCGGGCAGAAGACCAGGACCAAGGTGCTGCCTGGCACGGTCCTGATCGAGTTCCCGCTCTTCTGCCCCAAGTGCAAGCGCGAGCTTGTCGTCGACTTTAGGAGAGGAGCGCTCACCAGCAGGGCAAACGTAACGTAGCTACTGACCACAGCAGCAATCGAATACCACCACCGTGCGAGACGCGTAGACGCAGTGCCGGCCCCATGGCTGGCGCTGCGTCTTTGCGTACTGAGGAGCAAGGCACATGGAATGGTCGAATCGCGAAAGCGAGACAGAAAGGCTCAGATCAGAGATACTTCGCACCCCAAGCTGGGCACAGGCGGAGCAACTGGAAAGAATCATCCCGCAGAAAGACCTTTGGACGCCCGAGAACCTCGTGCGACCAGACGCAAAGGAGGCAAAAATCATGAAGGAGAAGAACAACACCGTACGGAAGGACCAGATGGCGACCTTGGCGGCGCTGCTGCTTTTTGTCGCAGCGACGTTCCAGATTGCTGACGACAAGACGCTCCTGGGGGTGGTCTTCTTCGCGGCCGCCTCGTGCCTTTGCCCTCTCGCTGGCATCTACCACGAGAGGGAGGCACGTACGGGCAGTGGCATCGGCCAGTAGACAGCAACCAATCAGCAAGCGAAAGGAGTAGGTTCTCATGAGGATTCTCGTACTGAATGGCAGCCCCAAGCGGGACGTAAGCGACACCATGCACATCACGCGCGCCCTCATCGAGGGGATGCGCGACGCCGCGGAGCAGGACGTCCTCACGATTCACGTCATCGACCAGCACATCGAGTACTGCACAGGCTGCTTCTCCTGCATGCGCAACGGCGGCACCTGTGTCCACCACGACGACATGCGCGTCATCCTGGAGAGCATCCTGCAGAGCGACCTCTTGCTGCTCAGCTTCCCGCTGTACTGCTACGGTATGCCCGCGCCGCTCAAGGCGCTCATGGACCGAACCCTGCCGCTCTCCAGCATTGCGATGCAGCGTGTGGGAGACCGCTACGAGCACGTCGGCCAGGCGGACTTCTCGCACCTGCGCTACCTCATGGTCTGCGGCTGCGGCTTTCCCAACAGCACCCGTAACTTCGAGCCAGCGGTCGCGCAGTTCAAGCTGATGTTCCCGAGCGACCACACCATCGTCACCGTTCCTGAGTCGCCCATGTTCAACGCACCGGAGGCTGACGAGGTGACCGCTCCCAGGCTCGAGCTGGTCAGGCGGGCGGGGCGACAGTATGCCGAGACGGGCTCGATCGAGCCCGGGCTGCTTGCCGAGATTGGCTCCCCCATGATTCCGGAAGACACATACGCCGCCATCGTGAACGGCACGATGGCGTAGGGAGGCTGTCATGGAGATACGAGAGCGGTGGGTCCTCATCACCTGCACGACCGTCCTGATGAGCATCGCATTCGGCATCTCGCTGCACAACATCGGGACGGGTATCTGCCTCGGCGTTTGCATGGGCGTGGCCTTTGGCCTGTTTGGCTCGGGAGATGAGGACGATGAGTAGAAGCGGAAAGAGACGAGGGTGTCTCGTTGTCATGTTGGGGCTCCTTGCGACATGCGTCATAGCCGGGGGCACTTGGTCGCGGTTCGGCGGCTTTGGCACGGGGCCGTCCGCGGATGCAGGCGAGTTCGCGCGGTACGCGGCGGAGGTCTCCGCTATTGAGATCCCCGCTGGAACGCGCGTTGTCGCGCTTGGCGAGGCGACCCACGGCAACAGGGAGTTCCAGGAGCTCAAGCTCGACGTGCTCAAGGTGCTGGTGGAGCACCACGGGGTGCGCGCCTTCGCGCTGGAGGCAGATGCTGGCGGCTGCGAGTTGGTCAACCGCTACATCCATGACAACGAGGGGACGCTCGAGGAGGCGGTTGCCGACCTCGACTACACCCTCTACCGCACCGACCAGATGGCGGAGTTCGTCTCGTGGATGCGCGTGTACAACGAGACCGCCGCGCCGGGAGAGGATCTGCGGTTTTACGGCTTCGATATGCAGAACTACGAGCACAGCCACCAGCTTCTTCTTGAAGAGCTGCGCACTTGCGGGCTTGATACCGCAGGCCTCGAGAGCCTCGGGCAACTGCGCGACGAGCATCCCGACGGCCTCGACCGGGACCTCGTGGTGGCAACGTACGAGGGCATCCGCCAGAAGCTCGAGGCGCTACCCGATGACACAGACACGCGCCTCGCGCTCCACCTGGTCGATTGCCTCCTCCAGAACGATGAGCTGGGAAGGGCGGCCAACTCCCCCAAGAGCCACGGGCTGCGGGACCACTTCATGGCGCAGAACGTGCTGTGGATCCTCTCGCAGGAGGAGCAGCGCAGCAACCCGTGCATTCTCGTCTCCGCGCACAACGGCCACATCGAGCAGACCGGCACCTACGGTCCCGATGCCAAGGTGATGGGAAATCTGCTCGCCGACGAGCTGGGCGGAGCGTACTACGCGATCGGCACCGACTTCTTTAGGGCCGAGGTCAATCTGCCCAAGGGGGACGGGCGCATGACCCACACGTTCTACTCGTACGACCCTTTGGCCCATGCGGCCGCCACCTGCGGATACGAGCGCTGCTGGCTCGACTTCGCGTGCGTGTCAGCGGGTGCTCCCCTACGCACCTTCATCGACGGTCCCATCATGATGGGCAGCGTAGGCGAGGGATTCAGCCCGCTCATGTACGTGCTGCCGCAGGCGTACCGGGTCAAGCGGGAGCCATCGAGCCCGTACGACAGCATGATCTTCGTACCCTACGCGCACCCGACGGAGATCTGGCCTCGGCCGTAGGCCCATACGACACCCAGAACAGCGCAACAGGCCGTTGCGTGACACGCGGCAGCCAGCGCAGTACTTCGAATCACAGACACAAGAAAGGAGCCAACCATGGCAACCAAGGACACACTCGCACAGGCTCGCAAGGAGGCCGGGCTGACGCAGGAGGAGTTGGCACGGAAGGTCTACGTGACCCGCCAGGCCGTAAGCCGCTGGGAGACGGGCGAGACGACGCCGAGCATCGACATGACCAAGCTCCTCGCCTCGGCGCTCGGCGTTCCCGTCATGCGGCTCCTCGACCTACCGGCGGAGCCTTCCTGCCAGTGCTGCGGCACGCCGTTCTCCGTTCCCAATATGGACCGCGGGCACGACGCCGATGGTCACGAGAACCCCCACTACTGCAAGTGGTGCTACGACCTACGAGACCATGGACGACGCGATCGAGACCTCGGCCCCCTACCTGATGGAGGCCACGGGCATGAGCCTGGACGAGGCGGTCTCGTTCATGGGGGCGCTCCTGCCCACCCTCGACCATTGGAGATCTGGGGGCTGCGACAGGTCATAGAGGGATGGTCCGCGCGGCATATGCAATGCCGTGCGGAAAGTGACAACCACTCATCGATTCGCCGCCTCGGTCATCAGGGCCATTCAATCCGTCAGTAATGTTTTGGACCCCGTTTTGGGAATCGGCTGGACTGCGCATAAAAAAAAGCCGCTCTACCTGCGGCTGCATTACCTTCTCGGGTATTCTGCATTACCCAGATCA
>CACYTH010000030.1 GCA_902777325.1 uncultured Coriobacteriaceae bacterium | reverse complement strand
GGGGTTCGAGTACTTCATGGGCTTCATAGGCTGCGTCCTTCCATCGACTTGGGCGTTCGGGAGTGGCCACAAAACGCGGTCTCGACTGGCCACAAACTGGCCACAAACGCCCGTCCAGTGATGGAAGGGACAATACTCGACGGAAACGGTCGATGCTGACAAAACTGCAGGTCAAATACCGAAAAGTGACTTGACGGCCAGAACGGTAAAGCCTATCTTTGAGCGCTGGAACTTTTTCGGGACCGAGAGGCCGCTGGTTCAAATCCAGTCGTCCCGACCACGATTACGAGAGGTCGCCGGCAGATGTCCGGCGACCTTTTTTCATTTTCGCACCGGGATTCTGCCGAGCGCGCGCCACTGGCACGCGCTCGGCACCCTAGGGGGAAATCCAGTCGTCCCGACCACGAATCTGATGAGGTCGTCGGCACAGCGTCGGCGGCCATAAGGCACGGCGCCGACTGGCTACAGATGCACGTATTCGCCCAAGAGGTTGGTGCCTTCGAGGGTGTAGCGGTCAATGTAGAGCCAGTCGACCGTGCCCGTGTGCGAGGACGCTCCGTCGTTGACCATGTTGTACAGGTGCAGTGTGACCGTGTTGCCGTCGTGGCCGTCGACGTCGATGTACTGCGGGGTCTCGCCATAAGCACTGGATGCATAGGTTCTGGCAAGCGCGACGATCTCGTCGTCAGTGTAGCCGTTGGCGCGGTTGTTCGTCTCCCAGCCGGAGATGGACAGACTATCGACCGAGCGGAAGCCCACGTAGGCCCTGTCGGCATCCCAGGCCTTGAGCGCCGATGCGTAGTCGCCGCGCGTTATGACAGTCTCGCTACCAGACTCGTAGTTGTAGTTGCCCGCCCAATCGGTTGTGAAGGTGCTCTCGAGGAAGGTGTAGTCACCGATCTGGTAGCTGGAGCTGTCGTTCATCGAATACGTGCGCTCCGTGAGCGTGAAGTCGTTGAACTCAAAGGTCATGTACTGGACGGAGCCGCTGCCACCCCACGACTGCCGGAGCGCCTTGTAGGAGCTGCTCCAGCTGATGTGGTCCATGCCGTTTACGTTGCCGACAATAACCGGCGCGCCGTCAGGGGCAATGGTGTACAGGTCGGCGTTGCTCGCGTAGTACAGGCCCGACTGGTTGGACTCGCCGTCGTCGCCAGAGGAGGCCAGCATCTCGGGTATGCCGTCCTCGTTGAGGTCGCAGAATGCGACATAGTCGTAGGTGCCATTCTGGAGGGCTTCGGCGTACAGTGACGCGACGTCGCCGTTTGTCCAGGTGTAGGGCAGCTCGATCGTATCGCTTGGGTAGGACACTGAGGGAAGCTCGACCTCGACGTCGCTTACGATGTGAGCGGAGAGACCCTCGGCGGTACCTGAAAGTATCGGTCGTGCGCTGTAGTGAGGATCTGTATCGCCAAACTCGTCGCGCGCGCCTTCGACCGCATCCGACAGCATCGGGTATTCACCCGTGGTGCTATCTGCGGTGCAGAACCTTTCGAAAACGCCATGCATGAAGTTCGAGGCATAGGATACCGATACGGTATCGTCGAATCCGAGCGCGGCAATCGCACCCCTGTCGAGGAAGGCGTCGGAAAGGCGGTCGTCTTCGGCGGTGTGGCAGGCATCTAAAAAGACAATCGAGCCGTCCAGGCTGTTCAGGTGGTTGCGCACGAAGCCTGCGCAGATTCCGATTCGTTGCGTATCTCCGCCGCAGACGACGAGCTCGTTGGAGGTAAACATCTCGTAGTAGTCCCCGTCGTATCGCATGCGTGAGATATCTGCCAGTTCGGACGTGCCAAGGTAGGGCCCTACCCAATCGACGAATCCGCCGTGACCCTTCCAGATATAGATGCCATCCTGTCCAAGCACATCATCGAGAAGGTCGAGCGTCACCTCTTGCTGGTCGTAGCCAGACCAGCCCCATCTGTCAGAAAGACCCGCAACCATAGCGGCGGATTCGTCGGTCATGTCGAGGTAGGGTGTGCAGCTGTCAGGAAAATCGCCCCTCATCGGCTCGAGAGTCACAAGTCCGAGCTCCTCGTCTGTCTTGAATTCGCCCGCGCCGCTTAGGGCGTCTTCCTGCATGGGGGCGTACACGTATATCACGCCGTCGGGGAGCTCGAGGGCGACGCTGTCGTCGGTGACCTCGTAGTCGGTGATGGTTCCGTCCTGCTTCCATGCTTCGGCGGACTGGGCGACCTCGTCCACGGCATCGTCGATGTAGTCCGCAGGCACGTAGCCGTCGGCTTCGTAGGAGGTGTTGATGCTTAAGACCTGTCCGTTGATGGTGTCGATGCTCTCGGCCACCTCGTCAGACATGACATCAGCGTGAGGCGTGCCCCCACCGCTGGATGTGCCACTACTTTCGCTCCTGCCGCAGCCCGGCACTGCGATCAAGGCAAAGACTGCAAGCGCGAGCAAAAAGATGGACAGGGGGTTGCGGTGTGTTGGCGTGCGGTGGGTCATGCGCATGGCAGCTCCTCACGGATCGCATGTGACCAATGCCAGACTCACATTGTACATTGGTGGATGAAACTAGAGCGCAAGCATATCGAGTGGGTGCGACCCATGTTGCTCTGAGGCTGCCCTGGAGCTAGAGGGGGACCAGAGACACCAAAGGGCCCCGCTTGCACGGGGCCCCGGGGAAGGTGGCGCGCCTCTGTCCCGCGCGCCCGAGGGGGAAGGACTCAGCCCTTACGCGAGCTCCATGTCCTGCTCGCAGAACATGTACCCGAGCACCGCGCCGACCACGGTGGAGATGGCCAGGCCGATCATGGCGTTGACGAAGTTCATCATGTCGCCGTTGACGAAGGCCGGGAAGGTGACCACGGAGCCGAAGACGAAGGCGCTGGTGACGACGCGCATCAGGCCGAGGTAGGCGCCGCCCACGGCACCGGCGATGATCTGCGCGGCAAAGAGCTTCTTGTTGTTGACCAGCAGGCCGAAGAGCGTGGGCTCGATGATGGCGGAGAGCACGATGGTGATGACGCCGGTGAGCGAGAAGGACTTGACCTCCTGGTTCTTGGCCTTGAGGAAGACGCCCAAGGCCACGCCGATGACCGCGAAGTTGCAGGCGAAGGTCAGCGGGCAGATGTAGTCGAAGCCAACCTCGGCGATGTTGTTGATCATGATGGGGTTGACGGCCCAGTGGATGCCGAAGGAGACGAGCACGGCCCAGCCGCCGCCCACGAGGATGCCGGTGAGCAGGCCAGAGGCGTTGATGGCCCAGTTGACCACGTTGGCCACGAGCTCGCCGCCGTACACGGCCAGCGGGCCGATGACGATGACGGTGAGCGGGACCATCACCACGAGCGACACCAGCGGCGGGATGACGAGCTTGAGGTTCTCGGGCACGGTGTCGTCGAGCTTCTTGTACAGCCAGCTGTAGGCAAGGCCGGCCAGGATGGCGGGCACGACGGTGGAGCTGTAGCCCATGAGCACCACGGGGATGCCAAAGAAGTCAGCCATGGCGCCGTTGCCCGCATCGCCCATGAGGGCCACGAAGTCGGGGTAAATCAGGGCGCCGCCGATGAGTGCCGCGATGTAGGTGTTGGCCTCGAAGCGCTTGGCCGTGGAGATCAGCAGCAGCACCGGCAGGAGGTAGAACACGGCGGATGCCGCAGAGAACAGGATCGTGTAGGTGGAGCTGCCCTCGGTGAGCAGGCCCAGCTGGGTGAACAGGATGATGAGGCCGCGTAGGACGCCGGAGCCGGCGAGCGGTGCCAGGATGGGCGAGAAGATGCCGGAGATGGTGGCAAAGACCTGGTTGACGATGCTCTGGTCGCCCACCGACGCCTTGGTGTCGAGCTCGGCCTTGCCGGAGCCCTTGACCAGCGACTCGAACTTCTCGTAGAGCTTGGGTACCTCGATGCCGATGAGGATCTGGTACTGCCCTGCTGCGCGGGCGACGTTGGTGACGCCGTCGATGGCCTTGACCGCGGCGTCGTCGACGATGGACTCGTCGCGCAGGTTGAGGCGAAGCCTCGTCGCGCAGTGCGTCATGCCGGCAACGTTCTCAGGCCCCCCGACCTTCTCCAGAATCTCGCCGGCTAGTTTGTTCCAATCACGTGCTGCCATTGGTGTTACCCCTCTTTCACCGTGGCGTTATGCCACTAAATGGTACGTTACGTTTCTGTCGACAGTCGCTTGCTTACCTGATGGCGTCGAGGAGCAGCTCGCTCACCGCGATGCCGTCGTTGGCGGCTATCACCTCCTCGATGTTGTCCATGCCGAGCTTGTCGATGATCTGCTCGAGGCGGTTGACCATCGACACGTTGCACTCCGCCTCGCGAATGCCCTGCTCGCGGATGGGGAAGGTGTCGAAGTAGATGGCCTGGTCGTAGCCGTGCTTGCGGACGTAGTAGAGGAACTCGAGCGTCTTGGCAAAGTTGGACGTGCCGATCATGAGGCCGTCATCCTTGCGTCCGTAGCCGTCGTTGAGGTGGATGCCGTAGAGCAGACCGCGCGCGCCGAGGATGTCGGCGGCCATGGCGGGGTTGTCGTGCTTCATGAGCATGTGGCAGAAGTCGAGCGTGGCGCCTAGGTTGGGGCGGTTGACGTCCTGGATCATGGCGAAGACGGTGCCAAAGCTGTCGATGAAGGCGTAGCTGCGCTCCTCGAAGGGCTTGTACTCGATGGAGATCTTCAGGTCGGGCGCGTAATCGCAGATTGCGCGGAAGGCGTCGCGCTGGCGGTTCCACACCTCGTTGTAGGCAATCTGGAAGGAGTAGTCGAAGCCGTCAAAGCCCAGCCAGATGGTCACGACCTGGCCGCCGATGGCGCGGCAGTAGTCGCAGGCGTCCTTGCACAGCTGAATGGCCGCAGCGGATACCTCGGGGTCTGCGTTGCCCAGCTCGCCGTTGAGGTAGAAGTCGCCGCGGAAGCGCAGGGCAACGCCGTTGGCTTTGAGGTTGGCGGCATCCAAGGCGGCCTTCATCTGCTCGGGCGCGATGCCCTTGGTGTGCTCGGGGTAGTTGAGGTCGACGTGGGTGAGGCCGATTCGAGCGAACTCGGGCAGCACCTTCAGGACATCGTTGTCGAAGTGGGGCAGGAACGAGTTGATGCGGGTGGCGAGCTTCATGGTCCTCTCCTTTGTTTTCATGGATTTGCATCCGCTTCCATTGATTTGCATTCTATAACCAAAGAATTTCACTTGCAAGCACGAATTTGCAAAATTTTCCACCAGAGAGTTGACAATGCTCAGATTTGGGCAACAAATTTCCAACGATTTGCAAAATGGATTAAAATATGATGGCATTGAGACTTCACGGCGGATGGAGGCGGCCATGATTCCCTACGAGCGTCAACAGAGAATTCTCGAGCTCTTGAAGGGGCGCGAGCTCGTGTGGCTCGAGGAGCTGCAGCGCGAGATCCCTGGGGTGTCGTCATCCACCCTACGCCGAGACATCAAAGAGCTCGAGCGTGTGGGCAAGGTGGAGCACCTGCAGGGTGGCGCAATCAAGGCCTCCACGCCTACCGGCGAGCTGCCACTTTCTGTGAAGAGCGCCCTGTACGCCGAGGAGAAGACAACCATCGCCAAGCTGGCTGCTCGTGAGATCCAGGATGGCGACACCATCTATCTCGACTCGGGAACAACGTGCACCGCGCTCATGCGCGAGATCGCAGACCGAGACGTGAACGTCGTGACTTCAAACACAGACGTGGTGGCCCTCGTCACGCCCGAGTCGACTGCCAAGGTTACGCTTCTTGGCGGATCGTACGACCCCGCCATCGGGTCGATCTCTGGCCCCCTCACGCAGGAGAACATCGACAGGCACGTTTTTCTCAAGGCATTCTTGGGCGCTAACGGCGTGGATGCGCGCTTCGGCATCACCACGCCAAGCCTTGCGGAGGCTGCGAAGAAGCAGGCGGTTGCCGCGCGTTCCAAATACGTGTACGTACTGGCGGACAGCAGCAAGTTCCATCAGGTCACGGCCATTCAGACCTTAAATCTCGCCGACGTCACCGTCATTTCCGACCAGGGGGACGAGGAGCTGGCGGCGCTCACCACGCTCATCTGCGAGTGACGGCGGCTCTGCCTGTCGGCGTGACTGCGGGAAAGCCATAGCTGTTGGCGTCAGCCGACGCCGATACGCCTCTCCACCTCTGAAGGGAGACAGACATGCTTGCCATAGAGAACGTTCACGATCTTGAGATTGCGCGCGTCGCCTCCGAGCAGGGGGGCTTTTCTGCTGCGGCGCGCGTGCTCGGCATAACGCAACCCGCGGTCTCGCAAGCCGTGGCGCGCCTTGAGCGTCAGCTTGGGGTCTCGCTCTTCGATCGTCAGGAGTCCGGGCACGAGGCGTTTCTCACCGACGCCGGAGCGGTGCTACTCGCCCATGCGATTACCGCTCTCGACGAGCTGCATGAGGCAGTGGAAGACCTCGAAGAGCTTGGCGGAGGCCGTCCGATAGTGGTGGGCATGCCCTCGGCGTTTGCGCGTCACTACTTTTCCCAGGGTCTGGAGAGGCTGACATCCGCGCGGCATGGGCATCCGGTCGAGATCGTGCTGCACGACTCGGAGCACCTGCGCGAAGAGCTGCGCAAGAGGCGCGTTGACGTGGGCATGCTCGCCTCGTCTGACCGTGGTATCACACAGCCTCATGCAACGTTCACCAGGGTTGCGTCTCATCCGTTGATGCTTGCGGTGAGACAGGCCGATCAGCCCGAGAACGGCGCGCTCAGCGTGTTGAGGCTAGCGGAGCACCATGTGCCCGTGATTGCCTTTGCAAGTGAGCGTACGGCTCTCGACCAGTATCTGGGGCATAAGGGAGCCCAGCTCAACGTGGTTGCCGAGACCGACCAGCTCGACATGTTCTACCAGCTGGTGCTTGCGGGCATGGGCGTTGGGCTATCGAGTGGTCTAGTGCTTGATGGCGCACCTGATGGCGTCTCCCTGGCAAAGGCATTTGATGACGATCTGCCCGCACTGAATGTCTTTGTCTTCGAGGACACCGTGAGGGCGCGCGGCCCCGAGCGCGAGGCGCTCGTCACCATCAAGCGTCAATTGTTTGCGGCAGTTCGCACGCGCGAGGAGCGGGCCTGAGTTCCGGCTTCTCTTGCTGCATCGGGCAGCGCATGCATAAAGGGCTGACCGGTGGACGGGAGTCTCCCCGTTCACCGGTCAGCCCTTTCGTCTTGCGGTCTGCACTCAGCGCAAGGCCGCACGTGCGTTATAGTGCTCGTCCTACTTGAGGTGCCCTGTGCTGCTCTTCACGCACTCGGTGACCTTGGCAGCAGCCTTGGCCTCCTCGAGCACCTGCTCGTTGTACTCGGCGACCTTACGGGCGTGCTTGGCGGCACGCTCTGCCTGCTTTGCAAGGAGCGAGTCGATCATGCGCGCACCAGCCTCAGCCTCGGTTGCCGGGTCGAACGCGGAGTCGCTCGTCACGGGCTCGGACACGCGGCTGTTTACGACGTCGCCAGCGGCGATATGAGAGGCGACCTCCTGCGCATGCGCCTCGGCCTCGACTACCTCCTTTGCACGCTCCGCATTACGCTGCGCCTTCTTGGCTTGGTTGGCCTCGATCTGCTCAATCATTCGCTCTGCTGCCAGAGCCTCGTTCTTGATCTCGTCCATGGTGGCACGCTCCTTTCAAGCGTAAACCTTGTCACTCGCAGGGCGTCTGCCCTGCTGACAACAGTGAGTATGCCCCCATGTGCGCCGTTAGACGCCCATAACGATTTGTTTTGGCCTTCCGTTCCCTTTCACGTCCCTTGTGCGGAAGGAAAGAGCTGTCGACGTGCTCTGGCACGTATCATGGATGGAAAGAAGGTTCTGACCATAGGCACAGGGGGCTGCCATGAAGTTCAAGTATGTGCGCATCCAGGGCCGCGAGCGGGCCGCCAACACCGGGGAGGGTGCCGGCATCTTCAGCATGTGCTGGAAGCTCATCCAGCAGGACGTCATGGACGAGGAGGACCAGGCCCTCTTCAAGGAGATCGACTCGTGGTTTGCGGAGGTGCTGCCGTTCCCGGAGCCATGCATGAACAAGGAGCGCGTCGTCTGCTTCTTCAAGTGCGAGAACTCCGACGAGATGATGCGCATGATCACGCCCGCCATGTGGCTGCTCGAGCGCTACCATCACCCCTTCTACGTGGTCTACACCAACGACCCCGGAGAGATCGTCTACGAGGATGAGTACCAGGTGGCAGTCAGGGTGCCCGACGAGATACCCTCGCTCGAGTTCCATCACCAGTGGGCCGAGCCGGACGGGACCATCCACGAGGGCTAGCAAGAGCAGAGAGGGCGGGTGCGCGATGAGCCATGAGATTATCCGAGACGGCGACCATCTGACCGTGCGAGTCTATGGGCGCCTCGACGTCAAGACCTCTACCGAGCTCGAGGATGAGCTAAAGCCGCAGCTCGATGGCGTGAGCTCGCTGGTAGTCGACCTCGCCCAAGTAGATTACGTGTCGAGCATGGGCCTGCGCCTGCTTCTGGTTTTGCAAAAGCGCATGGCAAAGCAGGGTTCCATGCTCGTCGTCAACGTGCGCCCTGAGATAATGGAGCTCTTTGACGATTCAGGCTTCGCCAACATTCTCAGCATTGCCTAGCCAGGCTCCGCCCATGACGGGGAGCTCGCTCGCAAAGCGCAACTCCTGCTTCTTGGGGAGGTGCAGCGCGCCGTAAGGGATGACGAGAAGGCCAAAGCTAGGCTCGACGCTGCCTCCAAGCACTCGCATGAAGTCCTGCCTATCTAGCCGGTATGCCTGGATCTTCTCCCCCTTATCGAGTGCCTCGCGCGCAACCAGCCAGTCGTAGATGAGCGTCAGCGACTCGACCTCAAAGCTGCACCTGAACGCCAGCGCTCGCTCGTCGCAAAGGCGTTCGAACAGCGTACGGTCGCTGAGCTCGTGCAGCTCAACGTACGGACGCGCATCGTCCACGCAGAAGAAGTCGCTGAATATGCGGTGGCGCGTATGCATGCCGATGGCCAGGGCGACTCCCATCGACGCGACCACGATGGAGAGGCCGACGAGCAGCGATCCCGTAACCATGTAGGGGATAAACGCCAGCATGGGGATGATCACCAAAAACGTCACGATCACCAGCGCATAGCGCCAGTCGCGCCGCCGCTCTTCCTCGTCCATCGGCCGAAAGGCGTTCATGTTCATCACAAGCTGGTGATAGCGCTTCGTCCAATCGCTGCTTGCCAACCGTCGCCTCCGCTGCTTTGGGGTCCGTACCCACATGGTACTAAGCGGCTTGCACGCAACGTCGCGCTGCAAAGACCGATAACAAGCGCTACCCAAGGTATCGTATAGTGCATGGCAGGGCAGCCGCACTGTTGGCGCGAGGAGTCTTGAGAGCCTGAGGGCTGGGAAGAGGTGGTCGTGATGGGACATGCGTCTGATGGGCGCGCAGCGGCAAAGGCCACGGGCATTATAGGTGCGATGCAGAGCGAGATTGCTGCCATCAGGGAAGCAATGGATGCCGTCCAGGTTACGGTCGTCGCAGGTATGGAGTTTGCCGCGGGCACGATTGACGGCACCGAGGTGGTTGTCGCGCAGTGCGGCATGGGCAAGGTCAACGCCGGCATTTGTGCGCAGACGCTCATCAGCGGCTTTGGGGTGGGCTGCGTCATCAACACGGGGGTGGCCGGCAGCCTCTCCGACGAGCTGACCATCAACGACTTCGTGGTGTCGACCGATGCGGTCCAGCATGACTTTGACGTGAGTCCCATCGGCTTTGCGAGGGGAGAGATCCCCTACACGGGGCTCTTTGCCTTCCCCGCAGACGAAGAGCTGCGCAGGCAGGCCGTGGCAGCCGTTCGACAGGCGGCCCCTGCCTCCATGGTGCTCGAGGGACGCGTGTGCAGCGGTGACCAGTTCATAGCCACGAAGGAGCAGACCGAGGCCATCACCTCGACGTTCGGGGGCCTCTGCGCCGAGATGGAAGGTGCCGCAATCGCGCAGGTCTGCCACCTCAACCAGGTGCCCTACGTCATCATCCGTGCGATATCCGACGACAGTGACGACATGACCTTTGAGCAGTTCCAGGCCGAGGCGGCGCGCGAGTGCGCTGGCGCGGTGCTGGCAATGGTCAGTGCGCGCTCGTAGGTGCAGCTAGAAGCCATAAGGAGAATCATGAGTCCAAGACATGCCCTTGCTTTGGCCCTCGTGCTCGCGCTTGGGGGATGCGCGGCTCCTGCCAGCCAAGCGCCTGCGACTCCAAACTCAGACCGCCCCGAGGATGACGCGGCGCAGCTGCTGCCAGCCTACTCATACGAGCTGGAAGATGTACACGAGGTGGACGGCCGGCAGGGAGTAGCCGCCGAGGGGGAGAACGTCTGGGTGAGCGGCTCTGCGACCCTTAGCCGCTACGATGCCGAGGGTAAGCTGCTTGCCACTAACGACGCGCCGTTTGACGTGGGCTACGAGCACGAGGTCAACCACATAGGAGACATCGACGTCTGGCAGGGCGAGGTGTATGCCGGAGTCGAGCTCTTTCTTGACGGCGAGGCCTCCAATATTCAGATTGCGGTCTATGATGGCGAGACGCTCGAGCTCAAGAGAACATTCCCCTTCGACCCCGAGAGCGGGCAGGACGAGTGCAGCGGCATAGCGGTTGACCCCGACGCGGGCGTTGTCTGGATGTGCGCATGGACGGCGACGGGACGCTACCTTTACCGCTATGACCTCGAGACCGGCGCGTATCTGGGACGCGCGCAGCTTCACGCCAGCCCGCAGTGGATCCAAGGTGTCGCCTATCACGAGGGGTCGCTCTTCCTGACGGCTGACGATGGCGACGCGGACCAAGGCGAGCCCGATCACGTGTATCGCGTGACGCTGCCCAGAGATGCGACGCATGGCACCGTTGCGCTCGAGCGCACGCTCGATGACGTGACCCTACAGGGGGAGATCGAAGGTCTCACGTTTACCGATGACGGGCACATGCTGGTGCTGTACAACCGTGGTGCGCGCATCGTCCTTGGCATGCCAACCGGCTTCTATGACGGGTACGACCACGAGATTCACGAGGTGTTCCGCTATCGGATGACCCCGCGGTCCAACTGACGGCCGGCACTTGGACCTGTCTCAGCAGAACCACTTGTCGGCGATGGTGGGCTGGTCGTAGCCCCAGTCCTCCTCGACGCCGCGCGCGGTCCTGATGAAGTCGTTCTTCTCCAGGACGCGCGCAGAGGCGAGGTCCTCAATCATCGTGCTTGCCGTGATGATCTGCGTGTCGGTCTGCGTGTAGAGGTATTCGACCATCAGGTGCACGGTCTTTGACGCCACGCCGCGGCCCCAGCTGCGCTCCAGAAAGCGGTAGCCCACGCTGATCTTGTGCGCGTCGTCGCGCAGGCCGTAGTACTCCGCCAGTCCACAGATGCTGCCGTCGCCTGGCACCTCGACTCCCAAGATGAGTGACTCCTTGGCGGGGAAGCACGACCCATAGAGCTCGCGGATCATCTTGTGCATGTCGTCGAATTGCTTCTCAAAGAGGTAGGTGGGCAGGTAACGGTAGACGCGCTCGCTTGCCACCAGCTCCTCCAGCGCGGGGACGTCGGTGTCGACGAGTTGCCTGAGCACGAGCCGGGATACTACGATGCGATTCTCATGGACATGCGCATGCCCGAGATGGATGGCCTCGAGGCCACGCGGACGATTCGCGCCATGGACCGCGAGGACGCAGCCGAGATCCCCATCATCGCGCTTACGGCCAACGCCTTTGACGAGGACGTGGAGCGCAGCCTGCAGGCTGGCCTCAACGCGCACCTCTCCAAGCCGGTCGAGCCGGAGGACCTGTTCGAGACGCTCGAGAGCCTCATCCCGGAGTAGCGGATGGCGTAGGCCCGCCTGAGCCATGCCCGCGCAAGAGAACGAGGAACCTGTCGCGTTCGCACAATATCTGTGACGTGTTGCGAGGGCTGCCAATGTCGTAGCGGTGGGGTATCCTGTCATAGATGCAACGTTTCCAAAGAAAGGGAGGCACCATGCAGCAGATTGCAGATGGCATCCTTTATGTCGGTGTCGACGACCACCAGCTGGACCTCTTCGAGGGCCAGTACATCGTGCCCAACGGCATGGCCTACAACTCCTACCTCGTCGACGGCGGCAAGATCGCGGTCATGGACGGCGTGGACGGCAACTTTGTGGACGAGTGGATGGGCAAGCTCGACGCCGCCCTTGACGGCCGCCAGCCGGACTACCTCATCGTGCAGCACATGGAGCCCGACCACAGCGGCTCGATCCAGGCCTTCGCCGAGCGCTATCCCGAGGCCACGATCGTGGCCAGCATGGGCGCCTTCAACATGATGCTCAACTACTTTGGCACCAAGTTCGAGGGCCGCAACATGGTCGTCAAGGAGGGCAGCACCCTCTCCCTGGGCACCAAGGAGCTGCGCTTTGTCGCCGCCCCCAACGTGCACTGGCCCGAGGTCATCTTTACCTACGACGAGACTGACAAGGTGCTCTTCACGGCAGACGCCTTTGGCAAGTTTGGCGCGCTCGACGTGGAGGAGGACTGGGACTGCGAGGCCCGTCGCTACTACTTTGGCATCGTCGGCAAGTTTGGCAAGAACGTCCAGGCGGTGCTCAAGAAGGTCGCCAAGCTCGACGTCCAGGCTATCTGCCCGCTGCATGGCCCCATCCTCACCGAGAACCTCGAGCACTATATCGGCCAGTACCAGACCTGGTCCAGCTATGGCGTGGAGACCGCCGGCGTCGTGATCGCCTACACCAGCGTCTACGGCCACACCAAGGAGGCCGTCGAGCTTCTGGCCAAGGCCCTCGAGGAGAAGGGCTGCCCGCGCGTGGTGGTCACCGACCTCGCGCGTGACGATCAGGCCGAGGCGGTCGAGGATGCCTTCCGTCACGGGCATCTGGTGCTCGCGACGACCACCTACTGCGGCGGCGTCTTCCCGGCCATGCACGCCTTCATCCACCACCTGGTCGACCACGACTTCCAGAACCGCACCGTGGCGTTCGTGGAGAACGGCTCGTGGATGCCCGCGGCCATCAAGGGCATGCGCCCCATGATGGAGCAGTGCAAGGACATCACGTTCGCCGAGCACAGCGTGACCGTCAAGGGCTCTCTGAACGACGACTCCCGCGCGCAGATCGACGCGCTTGCCGAGGAGCTTGCCGCACAGTTCTAAAGAGGCGGGGGACATCCCTCTGGTAGGGCCGGTCAGCTCGTCGTAGCTGGCCGGCTCTTTGCATACTCACCGCTCCCACACCCCGACCGTACTGTTACGTATGGGAAAAGAGTCGGTTAGCGGCTAAGATAGATATTCGAACAAGCGAGAGGAGCGTCTCGTCCCTGCGTGGGGCGGACGCGCAACTTCATAGGAGAGGATGGTATGGAGCGCTTAGGGGGTGGCGCGATTTCGCGCCGGCGCTCTGTGGAACTCAAGGGAATTCACATCCCGCACAACAAGGCGACGGCCGAGCAGGAGACGACGGTCATGCCGCTTCCGAGCAAGGTCATGCTGCCCATGCAGCAGCATGTGGGTGCTCCGTGCGTTCCGCAGGTCAAGCGCAGACAACAGGTAGAGGTCGGCCAGCTCATCGGCCACTCCGATGCCCGGCTGACGTGCGACATCTACTCGCCCGTGTCGGGTATCGTGCGGGAGATCCGTCAGGTCCACTATTCCAACGGCTGGTCGGACGAGGCCGTGGTCATCGAGCCCGACGGCGAGCAGACCGTGCACGAGTCCGTGCAGAAGCCCGAGGTCACCGACTTCGCGAGCCTGGTGGAGGCGCTAAAGCACAGCGGCATCGTGGGTTTGGGCGGTGCCGGCTTCCCTGCCTGGGCAAAGATGAACACCGATCTCAGCACCATCGACACCTGGCTGGTCAACGGCGCGGAGTGCGAGCCCTACCTCTCCACGGACTACCGCGAGATGGTCGAGCATGCCGACACCGTTCTCGAGGGCATCAAGGCCTGCCTCGACTTCTCCGGCGTGCCGCGCTCGCTCATCTGCATCGAGGACAACAAGCCGCGTGCCATCGAGCTGCTGCGTCAGATGGCGGCAGACGACCCGCGCATCGACGTCTTCGAGCTGCCCGCGCGCTATCCGCAGGGCGCCAGCCGCGTGATCCTGCGCAACGTGACGGGCCGCTCGGTGCCGCGCGGCGGACATCTCACCGACGTGGGCGCGCTGCTCTTCAACGTGACCACCATGAGCGAGATCGGACGCTACCTGCGCACGGGCATGCCGCTCACCAAGCGCCGCCTGACGGTGATGGGCGACGCCATCGCGCGTCCGCAGAACCTCGAGGTGTACGTGGGCACGCCCATCTCCGAGATTCTTGAGTACTGCGGCTGTGCTCCCGGTCCGCGCAAGGTAATCATCGGCGGACCCATGATGGGCACCACGCAGGTCGAGCTCGACGTGCCCGTAGTGCGCCAGAACTGCGGCCTTCTGGCCTTTGGCGTCAACGGGCCGGTGGTCCCGCGCCAGACGGCCTGCATCAAGTGCAGCCGCTGCATCGACCATTGCCCCATCCGCCTGTCTCCCATCGAGATTCACAAGGCCTACATCAACCGCGACACGGCCCGTTTGGACGAGCTGATGGCTGACCTCTGCGTGGAGTGCGGCACCTGCTCGTACGTGTGCCCCTCCAAGCAGCCGCTCGTGCAGTCCACCCATCTTGCCCGCGCGCTTTTGCGTGCCGAGCAGCGCAAGGCAAAGGGGAGGCGATAGCAATGGCACTTTTCAAGAAGCACGACGAACCTGTCAATCTGGACAACCCCGCCAACAATCCCCTGGTACTGCGTCCGGCGCCGCAGATCTCCAGTGCGGTGACCACCCACATCATCATGCGCGACGTGCTTGTGGCGCTGGCTCCGGCCACGGTGATGGCCCTCGTCAACTTTGGCTGGCATGCGGCGCTGATCATTGCCACGTCGATCGCGTCCTGCGTGGGCTTTGAGTACCTGTGGTGCCGCTGGCGCAAGGCCCCGCAGACCATCGGCGACCTGTCCGCTGCCGTCACGGGCCTGCTCCTGGCCTTTAACGTGCCCTCCACGCTACCGCTCTACATGGTGGTCGTCGGGGCCTTCGTGGCCATCATCATGACCAAGGAGCTCTTTGGCGGCATCGGCAAGAACTTTGCCAACCCCGCCATCGTGGGGCGCATCTTCTTGGCCGTGGCCTTCCCGGTGGCCATGACCAACTTCGTCCCATCGTCCATGCTCATGCCCGAGCAGGCGGCCTTTGACCTCACAAGCTCCGCCACGCCGCTGGCGGCCTCGGCGCAACCGCATTCGTACCTGCGGCTGATGCTGGGCATACATGCGGGCGTGCTGGGCGAGACGAGCGCGGCGGCGCTGCTTTTGGGCATGGTCTTCCTGCTCTACCGTCCTGTCATCACCTGGCACATCCCCGTGGCTTACATGGGAACGGTGGCCGTGCTCAGCCTGCTGGCGGGCAAGGACGTCGTCGCCCAGCTGCTCTCGGGTGGTCTGGTGCTTGGAGCCATCTACATGGCAACCGACTACTCCACCTGCCCGGCAACCAAGCGCGGCAAGCTGGTCTTTGGCATCGGCTGCGGCCTCATCACCTGTCTCATCCGCCCTACATCGACCAGCTGACGCCCAACATCCCCGTGGGCGGCGAGGCCATCATGGCCGAGCGCCGTCGTGCCAAGAGGGGAGGGAAGGCCCATGAGTAGCCAGACGGCAGGCAAGGGGAGCAGCCCCTCCGCCTTTGAGACCATCCGTCCGGTCGTGGTGCTCGTGGTCATCTGCATGGTGGCCGGCGCGCTGCTGGGCGTGGTGCACTCGGTGACTGATCCCATCGCCACCGCCAATGCCGAGAAGAAGGCGCAGGAGACCTACGCGCAGCTGGTGCCCCAGGCGGCATCGTTCGAACCCGTGGACTGCTCGGTCGAGGGCTGCACCGCCGCACTCGAGGCTCGCGATGGCTCGGGCAACGTGGTTGCGCATGTCATCGTGGCGCAGAGCAAGGGTTACGGCGGGCAAGTGCCCATCGCCGTTGCCTTTGGCGCCGACGGCAAGGTGCTCTCCATAACGGCCATGTCCAACGAGGAGACGCCGGGCCTTGGCACCAAGATCGCCAACGACTCCTACATCGGACAGTACGTGGGGCTGGGCGCCGAGTCCATAAGCGCCGACGACATCGACCTCATCAGCGGAGCGACCATCTCGTCGAAGGCGGCGCTCTCCGCGTTCAACATCGCAGTTACGGCATATGAGGAGGTGCGCTGATGGCTGAGAAGACCGCTGCCCCTGCGAGCGAGTCTACGCTCGCACAGACCTTCTCCAAGGGCCTGCTCGAGGAGAACCCCTCCCTGCGTCAGATGCTGGGCCTGTGTCCCACGCTGGCCGTGACCACCGCCGTCACCAACGGCCTGGGCATGGGCATGGCCACCACCTTCGTGCTGGTGTGCTCCGGCATGGTGGTCTCGCTGCTGCGCAAGGTCATCCCCTCGTCGGTGCGCATTCCCTCGTTCATCACCATCATCGCCAGCTTCGTGACGCTGGTCATGATGCTGGTCAAGGCCTACCTGCCGGCGCTCGACGAGGCGCTGGGCATCTACCTGCCGCTCATCGTGGTCAACTGCATCGTGCTCGGGCGCGCCGAGATGTTTGCCTCCAAGCACGGGCCCGTCGAGGCGGCCGCAGACGGCCTGGGCATGGGCCTGGGCTTCACCATCTCGCTCACCCTGATGTCGGCCGTCCGCGAGATTCTGGGCGCAGGCACCTTCCTGGGCGTGCGCGTGCTGCCGCCCTTCATCGAGCCCATGATCATCATGGTCATGCCGGCAGGCGGCTTTGCGGTGCTGGGCGTGCTCATTGCCGCCTCGGTGTGGATCGAGGAGCATCCGCGTCACAAAACCCGCTACGTGCGCAAGAAGGTCGGCCCCTCGGCCAGCCTCTGCGCAGCGTGTCCCATCAACTGCGGCATCGGCGACCCGACCGACGAGGCCTGCGCCAAGGACGAGTTCGTCGAGATGCTCGAGGCGGCCGTCACCGCGGCTCGGCGCGAGAAAGAGGAGAGGGAGGGTGATGCCTGATGGCGCAGTACGCATCCATTCTCTTCAGCATGATCCTGGTCAACAACTTCGTGCTGGTCAAGTTCCTGGGCATCTGCCCCTTCCTGGGCGTCTCCAAGAAGTTCGACTCGGCCGTGGGCATGGGATTTGCCGTGACGCTCGTCATGGTGCTGGCCATCGCGGTCACCTGGCCCATCCAGCAGCTGCTTGACGCCTGGGGGCTCGAGTACCTGCAGACCATCGCCTTCATCCTGGTGATCGCCACGCTCGTGCAGCTGCTCGAGATGGCCATGAAGCGCTACCTGCCGCCGCTGCACGCGTCGCTGGGCGTGTTTCTGCCGCTCATCACCACCAACTGCGCGGTGCTCGGCGTGACCATCCTCACCATCGACGAGGGCTACACCTACCCGCAGGCGCTGGTGGCCGGGCTTGGCGCCGGCCTGGGGTTCCTGCTGGCCATGGTCATCTTCAGCGGCGTGCGTCGTCGCGTGGAGGAGGCCGAGCCGCCCGAGGTGTTCCAGGGAATGCCCATCACGCTCATCTCGGCGGCCATCACCGCCATGAGCTTCATGGGGTTCTCTGGCGTCATTGACCATCTGTTTGGCGCGTAGGAGGTGCTGGGATGAACTCGATTGTCCTTACCATCGCGCTGGTCGGATGCATCGGACTGGTCGGCTCGGTGATCTTGGTGTTTGCCTCCAAGAAGCTAGCCGTGCAGGAGGACGAGCGCCTAGCTGACGTGCTTGCCATCCTGCCCGGCGCCAACTGCGGCTCGTGCGGCTACCCGGGCTGCGAGGGTTACGCCAAGGCCATGCTTGCAGGCGCCCCGGTCAACTCGTGCGGCCCCGGCGGTGCCAGCGCGGCCCAGCGCCTCTCGGAGCTGCTTGGTGTGGATGCCGGAGACGTGGTGGTCAAGCGCGCCATCGTGGCCTGCCGCGGCACGGCGGACCGCGTGGTGCTTCAGGAGCGCGCCGTGTACCACGGCGCGCACAGCTGCCGCATCTACGCGACCATGGGACACCTGTCCGACGGCTGCACCGACGGCTGCATCGGTTACGGCGACTGCATGGCCACCTGCCCGTACGGTGCCATCTCGCTCAACAAGAACCACGTGGCCGTGGTCGACCCGGCGGTCTGCGTCGGCTGTGGCCTCTGCACCACCATCTGCCCGCGCCACCTCATCAGCCTCGTCGAGAAGAGCGACGTGGACGAGGTCTCGTTCGTGCTGTGCCACAACACCCTCACGGGCAAGCGCGCCAAGGACTCCTGCGCAAACACCTGCCTGGGCTGCCGCAAGTGCGTCAAGGTGTGTCCGCAGCACTGCATCGAGGTCGTGGACAACGTGGCCCACATCGACATCTCCAAGTGCGTTGGCTGCAAGGTGTGCATGGGCGTCTGCCCCGAGGGCGCGATCTACCCGCTGTCCTGGGTGAGCAAGCCCGCATAAGGGCTCGGGCGCTGGCTGCGTGAGCAAGGCTGGGAGGCGCGTTCTCCCGCCCCAAGACAAACGAAGGGGGACGGCCCGTCTGGACCGTCCCCCTGCTGCATGCGCCCGTGATGGCGGAAGCGCTACTCGGCGACCTCCACGCTGATGATGTGCGGGTTGGCGCCCTCGTACCAGTAGAGGTAGCCGGTCATGTTGACGACCTGGCCGACCTCCAGGGCCTGGACGGCCTTGTAGACGTCGGTGTCCTCGCCGGTGAGGTAGGACTCGACGGTAAAGCTGTAGGTCTCGCCGTCCTTGGAGACGTTGAAGTACAGGTCGTCGCCAGCGGCGCCGGAGCCGTCCCAGTTGAACAGGTAGGCAACCTCTTTGCCGTCGGGATCGGTGGAGGGCTCGACGGTCATGCCAGTGAAGGCGACGCGCTGGTTCTGGTGCTCGATGAGCTCATCGGTGCCGAGAAGGTCGGTGACGTCGACGGGCTCGGAGATGAAGGTGCTGCCGTCCTCGAACTCGATGGTGCCCTCGGCGATCTCGAACTCGCCGGACCACTCGGCCTTGTAGCCGGTGACCTTGATCTTCTGGCCGGGGACCAGCTTGGCGGAGTCCTCCTCGGTGCAGGCCGCGTTGTAGATGAAGTACGCGCCGTCGGCGTCGGCGGCGTAGATGGTGATCTGGTCCTCCCACCAGGACTGGGTGTCCTGGACGAAGCACTCGACGACGACCTCGTCGTCGACGGCGGCGGCCATGTAGTCGGCGTAGGTCATGACGCCCTCGCCCTTGGGGTCGGTGCCGTCGCCAGCTGCCGGAGCGGCGCTGTCGCTTGCACCGCCGTTGCCACCGCAGGCGGCAAGAGCGAGCATGGAGACGCCAGCCGCTGCACCAAAGAAGGTCCTTCTCGTGAGCATGTCCTTGGTCATATCTCTCTCCCTTTAATTGGGTTTACAAGGCAATACGTGGCCATTATATGCCAGCAGCTCTCTTGCTCGGCCACATGGGCTGCGGAAAAGGGGAGCGGGCCCCTCTTCCGCAGCGTGGGCGGCTAGGAGTCGCGCTCCTGGAGCTTGTCGTGGATGGCCACGGCGATGATGCCGATCCACGCCACGATAAGGGCGCCGATCAGGATCTTGGATGCGCGCGGCAGCGGACCGAGCGACTCGGTGTTGCCCGCCACGCCACCGCCGAGCTGGTCGAGGTGGTAGAGGGCGAGCACGTCGTCAAAGAGCCCGTCGAGGTACGTGTCGTTGATGGTCTGCTTGCGCTTGACCGCCTTGCTCACGTTCTCGATGAGCTGACCCGAGGCGTCGCGCAGCGAGGCGGAGCCGTTGAATACCGGGGTCACAAAGGTGTTCTCGGCGTTCTCGAGCAGGATCTTGGTTGCGTCGATCTTGACGCTATAGTGCGTGTCGTTGTCCTTGCCCGACTGCGCGAGGTAGTCCTGGTACTCGGCGGAGTCCTGGGCCAGCGAGGTGACGGGCACGTAGCCCTCGGTCTGGGCGTAGGCAATCTGCACGTCGTTGGTCAGCAGGTATTGGGCAAACAGCCAGGAGGCGAGCACCTCCTGCGAGTCGGCCTTGTTGAAGATGCAGATTGACGGGCCCTGGCTGATCATCTGGGGGTTGTCGACGTCGTACTGCGGGACCATGCGCACGGCGGTCTCGAACTGCACGAGCTTGTCGGGCGAGATGTCCACCAGCGGGGCCTCCGAGCCCATCCAGGTGGAGCCTGCCGACGAGTCGATGGCAAAGATGCACTGGCCGGCGTTGAGGAAGTTTGCCGGATAGCCGCTGATCTTGAAGGTGGAGAAGGCACCGGACTTGGCGTGCTCGCCTACGGCCGTCAGGATCTCGCGCGTGTCGTCGTTGAAGATCTCGATGTCGCCCTCGGCGGTGGAGTAGCCCGCGCCGCGCTGCTTGAGCATCTGGATCATCATGTTGTCGGTGGACTTGTCGATGAAGGGGATGAGCACCTTCTGGCCATTGACCTTGTAGGTGCCGTCCGCGTTCTTCTCGGTGGCCGCCTCGGAGACCTCCCAGATGAAGTCCCACGTGAGCACGTCGGGCAGCTCGAAGCCGAGCTTCTCCACGTAGGTCTTGTTGACGTAGCAGATCTCGGTGGAGCGCATGTAGGGGATGGCGTAGTGCTCGTCGGCCAGCACGCACTCGGAGAGGAACTCCGGGATGATCTGCTCGGTGGTCGGTCCCTGGAACTTGACCTCGGATCCGCCCAGGCCGTACTTCTCGTCGGCAAAGAGCCCGTCCAGCGGCACCACGGTGTTGACGCCGGTCATGTAGGTGGCGATGTGGTCCGGGTAGGTGATGCAGACGTTGGGCGTCGTGTTGGTGGAGATGTTGGTGATGACGTCGTTGTAGATCTTGCCGTAGTCGGTGTAGAGGCGCATCTTGACCTTCACGTTGGGGTAGAGCGCCTCAAAGTCGTCGATAGCCTTCTCGTAGATCTTGGTCTGGGTCTTGTTGGTGTCGTTCTTGGCCCAGAACGTGATCTCGTAGGTGCGGCTCTCGTCCCACTGCTCGGGCACCTCGAAGGCGTCCATGCCCTGCGAGCCATGGCAGCCCGCGAGGATGACGGTGCACAGCAGCGCCACCAGCAGGGCGGGGAGGGCGCGCACGCCGCGCGCGTGGGTGTTATGTAGCTTCTTCATGCTCATTAGCCCTTCGTACCTCCTCTGGACACGCCCTCCATGATCTTCTTTCTGAAGATGAGGAAGAGCACGATCAGGGGAACCGAGATGACCACGACGGCCGCCATCATGGCGGGCACGTTCTCGCGGCCGAAGCCGTTCTCGCGGATCTCCTGGATGCCGTTGGAAACCAGGAAGTAGAGCTGGTTGTCGGTGATGAGGCGCGGCCACACGTAGGAGTTCCAGCACTCGATGACCTTGAGCAGCAGCACCGTGACGATGGTGGGGCGGCAGATGGGGATCATCACGTTGGTGAGGTACTTGAAGTCGCTGCAGCCGTCCACCTTGGCGGCCTTGTAGAGGTCGTCGGGAATCTGGTCGAAGTTCTCCTTGAGCAGGTAGATGTAGAAGACCGACGTGACGCTGGGCAGGATGAGGCCCGTAAAGGTGTTGCGCAGCCCCAGGTTGGTGATGGTCACGAAGTTGGTGATGATGACCAGCTCGTTGGGGATCATCATCAGCGAGAGGAACGCGGTAAAGAGCAGGTCCCTGCCGCCAAAGTCGAGGCGCGAGAACGCGAAGGCCGCCAGCACGATGACCACCAGCATGAGCGCGGTGGTGACGCCGGTGAAGATGACCGTGTTCATGAAGTAGCGCGCGAGCGGCACGGCGGTGAAGGCCTCGGTGTAGTTCTCGAAGGTGGGCGAGGTCGTGTAGAGCTGCGGCACGTACTCTGCGTTGTAGGAGCCGTAGCTCTTGATGGAGGTCAGGACCATCCAGTAGAACGGGAAGAGCACGATCAGGGCCCACAGGGTGAGCAGCGCATAGGTGATGCCGGTGCGGATCTTGCGGCTGCGCTCGAAGTTGGCCTGGTCCTGCTGGTCTCTGGTCATGTTGCTCATGAGGTCTGCACGCTCCTTCTCTGAATCAGCAGGTTGATGCAGGTGATGGTCAGCACGATGGCAAACAGCACCAGCGCTGCGGCCGAGGCGTAGGACGGGTAGCCGCCGCCGTCGCCGTAGAGCATGTCGTACACGTAGCCGACGATGGTGTTCATGCCGGCGGCGTTGAGGTTGGTGCCAAAGATGGCGACCACGTCACCGTAGGCCTTGAAGGCGCCGATGAAGCCCGTGATGACGAGATAGAAGATCATGGGCGAGATCATGGGGAGCGTGATCTTGTAGAAGATGCGCCAGCTGCTGGCACCATCAACCTTTGCCGCCTTGTAGTAGTCGGGGTTGACCGACGCCAGTGCACTGGTGAGAATCAGGATCTTGAAGGGCATGACCACCCAGATGGTGTAGATGCACATGACGGTCATCTTGGCCCAGTACGGTCCGTCGATGAAGTCGACCGTGCTGCCGCCAAAGAAGTGGATGATCTGGTTGACGAAGCCGTCGGTGTAGGGGGTCTTCTGGAAGAGGATCATAAAGACCAAGCCAACGGCCAGCGTGTTGGTTACGTACGGCAGGAAGAAGATTGTTTGGTAGAGCTCCTGCAGCTTCTTGATGGAGCTGAGGCCCACCGATATGAGCAGGGCCAGCAGTGTCGAGAGCGGCACCGTGACGATGACCAGGATGAAGGTGTTCTTGAGCGCCTGGATGAAGTACGGGTCGCGCAGGACGTACTGGAAGTTGTAGATGCCCGTGCCAAAGAAGGTCTGCGAGGCGGAGTTGTAGCCCTCCTCGAACGAGTAGACGATGACGTCAAAGAGCGGATAGACCACGAAGACGCCAAGGAAGGCCATGGCTGGTATCAGGTAGAGCCAGCCCTTCATGCTTCGGGTGTTCATCCTATGCCTCCGTCTGGCGGTTGTATTCCCTGACCACCTCGTCGTGGGCAAAGTGGATGCGCGTGCCGGTCTGTGCGTCAAACAGGCGCGTCTTCGCGCGACGCAGCCTGAAGCGAACGGTGTCGGTGTGCGAGTTCACATGCACGTCGGAGTCGATGATCGCGCGGATCTGCCTCGCGCTCGTGAGCTTGGGATGGGTGGCCACCACGCTCTTGTCGCGGCCCATGCGCTCCACCATGTCGAGGCCGCAGACGAGCGGACCCTGGCTGTCCACGACAAAGCCCTCCGGACGCACGCCGGCAACCACGGGACCGTCGGGCAGGTCGGGGACGTCGAACATTGCGGCGTCTCCAATGAGGAGCTGCCCGTCGCGCACCTCGGCGTCAAAGACGTTGATGGGCGGGGTGCCGAGGAACTTGGAGACAAACAGGTTGTCCGGCTCGTCGTAGACGTCCTGCGGACGTCCCACCTGGCGAATGATGCCGGCCTCCATCACGACGATCTCGTCGCAGATGCTCATGGCCTCCTCTTGGTCGTGCGTGACGAAGATGGTGGTGATGCCCGTCTCGCGCTGGATGCGGCGGATCTCCTCGCGGGTGGAGAGGCGCAGGCGCGCGTCCAGGTTGGAGAGCGGCTCGTCGAGCAGGAGTACCTTGGGCATCTTGACCAGGGCGCGGGCGATGGCCACGCGCTGCTGCTGGCCGCCGGACATCTCGTTGGGCTTGCGGTCGAGCAGCTCGCTGATCTGCACGAGGCCGGCCGCCTCCTCCACGCGCCGCAGCATCTCGTCCTTGGGGAGCTTCTCCGCGCCCTTGAGGTTCTCCAGCGGGAACATGATGTTCTGGCGCACGGTGAGGTGCGGGTAGAGCGCGTAGCTCTGGAACACCATGCCCACGCCGCGAAGCTCCGGCGTGAGGGAGGTGACGTCGGTGTCACCGAACCAGATCTTGCCCTCGGTCGGTGTCTCGAGGCCGCAGATCATGTTGAGTGTGGTGCTCTTGCCACAGCCCGAGGGGCCGAGCAGTCCGACGAGCTTGCCGTCGGGGATGGTGAGGTCAAAGTCGTCGACTGCCGTGAAGACTCCGCCCACCTTCTTGTCGCGGTTTGGATAACGCTTTGAGATGTGCTCCAATACGATCTTCATACGCCTGTTCCTCTGTATGGGGCGCCGTGGCGCCCTGCCACAAGACCGCCCACAATTGTACTGTGTGCGCAGGTAGGGCATGTTACAGGCAGGTGTGCGTTTCGGCCAAGCGCGCTTGCCGCACGTCCTGCCAAAGGGGGTTACCCCCCGTGGCGTGAACCCTGCGGTTGGTTGCCGTGAATCAATATGAATGTGTATGAATCTATGTGAATTATGGGTATACTCATGAAAAGCAATGAGAGGGAGGCAGCATGGTTCGTCGTTCAAGCAATCCCTTTACTCCTACCTTTGGGAGCATGCCCTACGCCCTTGCCGGACGTGTGGAGCTCATCGATGACGTCATCGGCGGGCTTGCCAATCGGCCAGGCGACCCCAACCGTTCCACCATCTTCATTGGGCCGCGAGGCTCGGGTAAGACGGTGCTGCTGCGCACTATCGCGGAGGAGGCATCCGCGCAGGGGTGGGTCTGCGTCAGCGTGTCCGCACGCAAGGGGATGCTCGATAAGCTGGTCAAGAGCGCTCGTGAAAACGCTCGGCATCTGATTGCTGCGTCAACACAGTCAGACGTCACATCGGTTCAGATTGGTCCGGTTGCCATTGAGAGGGAGACTCATCGTGAAGATGACCCCTGGTGGCTTGACCTGCATCATCTCGTAGAAGAGCTCAACGAGCAGGGCATTGGTCTCTTGGTGAGCATCGACGAGCTTGACCCTACCTGCGAGGAGCTGATCGACTTCATCGACACCTACCAGCATCTGGTGACTGAAGGCAGGGATGTGGCGCTGCTCATGGCAGGCCTTCCCAGCAAGGTGTCCACGCTGCTTCTCGATGAGAGCGTCTCCTTTATAAGGCGCGCGTTCCAGCGCAGGCTCGATCCCATCAGCCGCTACGAGGTGGAGGAGGCGCTCTTTACCACCATCGTGGAGAACAACAAGGGGATTGACCAGGAGGCGCTGACCGTGGCCACCTCGGCCACGCAGGGCTTTGCGTTTGCAATCCAGCTGGTGGGGTACTACCTGTGGCGCATGGGCTACTTCCACGACGTCATCACGGTGGACGACGCCCGGGCAGCGGTGGAACATGCCCAGAGCGAGATGCTCAATGCCATTGTGGAGCCCTCGCTTCGCGAGCTCACGCAACGCGAGCTGGAGTACCTTGAGGCCATGGCGCTCGACGACGGTCCCATCGCGACGAGCGAGGTGGCACGGCGCATGGGTGTCAGCATGACCAACGCCTCCAACCTGAGACGTCGTCTCATCGATCGCGGGCTGGTCGCCGAAGTCAGCTATGGCGTGGTCGACTTTGTGATGCCCGTGATGCGAGAGTATCTGCGTAGGTAACCTGCCAAAGGGGGTTACCCCCTGTGGCAGGTCAGGGTGTGCATCTGCCAAAGGGGGTTACCCCCTTTGGCATCCCCCTTTGGCAGGGTGCTAGGCGCGGCGGAACTCGAAGGTCTCAAAGAGCTCGGCTAGCCCCTCGGGGACCTCGCTTGGGTAGACCGTCTCGTCCGCAAGCTCACCGGTGGTGCCGGCGTGCCGATACGCCTGGATGGCCCAGCTGCGCACGCCCCGGGCGGCAAGGTCGTGGCCGATGGCGGCAATGTCCTCTGGTGAGAGCAGGTGCGGGTGCCAGGTGGTGCGCGCCTCCATGCCGACGCCAGAGGCGAGCACGAGCTCGAGGCTGCGCTCTGCGAGCATGCCGGTTGCCGCCACGCGCGTCACGCGGTCGTAGGCGTCCCATGGCGCCTTGACGTCAAGGCCCACCCAGTCCACCAGCGGCAGGGCCTCGGCAAGGCGGTCGGGGTATCCGCCACAGGTGTGCAGGCCCACCTCAAAGCCCAGCTCGCGTGCATGGCGCATCGCGTCGATGGTGGCCGCCTGGGCAAGGGGTTCTCCTCCCGAGAAGACCACGCCATCGAGAAGCCCGCACCGGGCCTGCAGAAAGCCGTAGAGGTCCCTCTCGTCGAGGGTCGCTGCGGAAAAGGCCTGCAGGGCATGGTTCTGGCAGTAGGGGCATCGCCAGGGACAGCCCGCGAGAAACGCCACGCATGCGAGCTTGCCCGGCCAGTCGACCGTAGAGAAGGGCGTGATGCCCCCAATGAGGAGATGCTCAGCCATTTGCAATCACCTGAAATGCAGAGAACGTGGGTAGAAAAGGGTAGCCCCCTCGTGCTCTGACGTGCAGGAACACCAGGGGGCTACCCGTTTTGTCTGCGTTTGGGCTAGGCGCAGCAGCCCGGCTCGAGGAACTCGACGCGCTCGTGGAACTCGCCCTTCTTGCCGGTGTTGTAGAAGGAGACGGGGCGATAGTAGCCCATGACGCGGGTCCAGACCTCGCAGGGCTGGCGCTCGTCGTTGGAAAGCTCGATGCCGTCGATGACGACGCCGTTGGTGGTGAGATCGCTCTTGTTGACCATTCTTATCTCCACTCTCGTGAGGAATCTACATTTTGTGCTTCAAATCTTAGAACACACAATATCTTGTGTCTAGTGCCAATCGTGGGAAGTTTGCATCTGGGCTAGGCACCCGCTCCCGCGCGCTTCATCTCCAGCGTCTTGCGCTTTGCCAGCGCCAGCTCCTCGTCGCACAGCGGGCAGTAGGCGTGCTCGCCGATGATGTAGCCGTGCTTGGGGCAGATGGAGAAGGTGGGGGTCACCGTGATGTAGGGCAGGCGGAAGTTCTCCAGGGAGCGCTTGACCAGCTGCTTGCAGGCCTCGGCCGAGGAGATGCGCTCGCCCATGTACAGGTGCAGCACGGTGCCGCCGGTGTACTTCTTCTGCAGCTCCTCCTGCTCGGAGAGGGCCTCGAAGGGGTCGGTGGTGTAGCCCACGGGCAGCTGCGAGGAGTTGGTGTAGTACGGCTCGTCGTAGGTGCCTGCCTGCAGGATGTCCGGATAGCGCTTGCGGTCCTCGCGGGCAAAGCGGTACGTGGTGCCCTCGGCCGGGGTGGCCTCGAGGTTGTACATGTGGCCGGTCTCCTCCTGGAACTCGACCATCTTCTCGCGCACGTGGTCGAGCACGCGGATGGCCATGGCGCGACCCTCGTCACCAGTGATGTCGTAGTCGTCGTTGGAGAAGTTGCGGATCATCTCGTTCATGCCGTTGACGCCGATGGTGGAGAAGTGGTTGCGCAGAGTGCCCAGGTAACGCTTGGTGTAGGGGAACAGCCCGGCGTCGATGAGGCGCTGGATCTCCTTGCGCTTGAGCTCGAGGGAGGTCTTGGCAAGCACGAGCAGGTAGTCGAGCTCCTCGAGCAGGGCCTCCTCGTCGCCGCGGTGCTTGTAGCCGAGACGGGCCATGTTCATGGTGACAACGCCGATGGAGCCGGTCTGCTCGGCGGAGCCAAACAGGCCGTTGCCGCGCTTGAGCAGCTCGCGCAGGTCGAGCTGCAGGCGGCAGCACATCGAGCGCACCATGTGCGGCTCGAGGTCGGAGTTGACGAAGTTCTGGAAGTAGGGCAGGCCGTACTTGGCGGTCATCTCAAACATGCGCATGGCATTGTCGGAGTCCCAGGGGAAGTCCTTGGTGATGTTGTAGGTGGGGATGGGGAAGGTGAAGACGCGGCCGCGCGCGTCGCCCTCGGTCATGACCTCGATGAACGCGCGGTTGATCATGTCCATCTCTTCTTGCAGCTCGCCGTAGGTGAAGTCCACCGGCTCGCCACCCACCAGGGGAACCTGGTCGCGAATGTCCTCGGGGCAGGTCCAGTCGAAGGTGAGGTTGGAGAACGGCGTCTGGGTGCCCCAGCGGCTGGGGACGTTCATGTTGTAGACGAAGCCCTGCATCTCCTGCTTGACCTCCTCGTAGCTGAGGTGGTCGACGCGCACGAAGGGTGCGAGGTAGGTGTCGGTGGAGGAGAAGGCCTGCGCGCCGGCCCACTCGTTCTGCAGGGTGCCCAGGAAGTTGACCATCTGGCCCATGGCGGCACCGAGGTGCTTGGGAGGCGCGGACTCCACCTTGTTGGGGACGCCGTTGAAGCCCTCGTTGAGCAGGGTGCGCAGGCTCCAGCCGGCGCAGTAGCCAGAGAGCATGTCGAGGTCGTGGATGTGGACGGCGCCCGAGCGATGGGCCTCGCCGACCGCGGGCGGATACACGTGGCTGAGCCAGTAGTTGGCGATGACCTTGCCCGAGACGTTGAGGATGAGGCCGCCGAGGGAGTAGCCCTGGTTTGCGTTGGCGTTGACGCGCCAGTCCGCGCGGGAGAGGTACTCGTTGACGGAGCTGGTGACGTCGATGTAGGTCTCGCGGTCGCGGCGGGTCTGGCTGCGCTTCTCGCGGTAGACGATGTAGGCGCGTGCGGTCTCAAAGTGGTTGGCCGTGATCAGCGTCTGCTCGACGATGTCCTGAATCTCCTCCACCGTGGGTGCCGCACCCTGGAAGCGATGTGCGATGACCTTGCAGGCCTGACCCGAGAGAATGACGGCCTCGTCGAGTCCGAACTCGCCCGTCGCCTCGCCCGCCTTCTCGATGGCGGTCGTGATCTTGGACTGGTCAAAGCTGGTAAGCGAGCCATCGCGCTTGACGATGGCGGTTGGGTAGGCGAACGGTGACATTGCGGCTCCTTGGAATCAGATGGAAGAACTCGGCACCTAACCCCGGTACCGAGCGCACTACCTACCATACATAGTGTTTGTTTCAGGTTCAAGAACACCATATATGGGTTTTTGTAAGTTGACGGATAGGTGGCTCAGCCGGTTGGCGGCTCCTACTGTACTGACCTGCGAAGACATAAATGGCGCCTCGGGCCCTTCTTGTCGGACGCTCGCATTTGCGCATGTAGGCGCCCTGCCTGCTGACGCTGATGCCTTTCCGGCAACCGCTCACCCCGATGGGGGTGTCCCGCCGGCGGACGCGTTGAGCTGCGCCGTAAGATGGGGGCAACACGTGATGGGATGCAGGGTAGGAGGGAAGCCATGGAGACAAGGCCTTATGTTTCTTGGGAGCTGATGAACGACTTTCTGATTGACGCCTTCGTGGGGTATGGGGTTCCACGCGACGATGCCGTAATTTGCGCGGACGTGCTGCTTGAGAGCGACCGTCGCGGCATCGAGAGCCATGGCTGCAACCGCTTCAAGCCCATCTACATCGACCGCATCGTCAACGGCACGCTGCTGCCGGTGACGGAGCTCGAGATCATAAAGGAGACGCCTACCACCATCCTCGCCGACGCGCACGATGGCATGGGCATGGTGGCGGCTTACCAGGTCATGGAGCGGCTCATCGAGAAGGCTCGGATCTACGGCATGGCGGGTGGGGCCATCAAGAACTCCACGCACTATGGCATCGCCGGATACTGGGCGACCATGGCGAGCAAGCAGGGCATGATCGGCCTGACGGGCACCAACGCGCGTCCGTCCATCGCGCCTACCTTTGGCGTGGAGAACATGTTGGGCACCAACCCGCTGACCTTTGCGCTGCCCACCGACGAGGAGTTCCCCTTCTGCATCGACTGCGCGACCTCCATCGTGCAGCGCGGGAAGATCGAGTACTACGCACGCGAGGGCAAGCCCACGCCGGCTGGCATGGTGGTTGCCGAGGACGGAAGCGAGGTCACCGACTCGGTGGCGATTCTCCAGATGCTGGTGGATGGTACCGCGGCACTGGCGCCTCTGGGCGGCGGCCCTGGCGACGAGATGTGCGGCTACAAGGGTTACGGCTACGCCGCGGTGGTGGAGATCCTCTCGGCCGCGCTTGCGGGCGGGCAGTTCATGAAGGCCCTGACCGGCGTTGCCGAGGATGGCTCTCCGCAGATGTACCACCTGGGCCACTTCTTCTTTGTGGTTGATCCGGACGCCTTTGCCGGGCAGGAGACCTTCCGCAAGGTGGCCGGCGACATCTGCCGTGCGCTGCGTGCCTCCAAGAAGGCCCCTGGGTACGACCGCATCTACACGGCCGGCGAGAAGGAATGGCTCGTGTGGCAGGAGCGCAAGGACAAGGGCGTGCCGGTGGGCGAGGCCGTCCAGCGCGAGATCGTCGAGGTGCGCGACAAGCTGGGACTGCCGTATCGCTTCCCGTTCGAGGGGTAGCCCGGGCCAGACTGGCGTGCCGACGCGTGGGGTACAATGCCCATATGCATGCCGTCCGCAGAGGGATACCGCATGGTCGAGCCGCAGGACATAAAGCCCATAGACGACGAGCGCGCGCAGAGCGCTGACGATCTGGTCGATAAGCTCGACCGGGTTGGCCGCACGACCGTAAAGGTTGCCGCGTCCACGGTCTTGGCCACGACGCTTGTCGGCGCCCTCTCGGAGCCACCCAACACCGAGCTCATGACGCTTCCCGAGCCCACGCCCATCGTGCAGATGTACCAAGCGGTGGATGACGACCCCATTCCCGACGAGGATGACGAGGACGACGAGAGCACCAAGCGCTGGCAGCGCGTGCTCAAGATCCTCAAGATGCTGTTTGTCGCTCTGGCGCTTGCTGGAACGATCGCCTTCGGGGCCCTCAAGGGCTGCGCCGGCATCGTGGGCACGCTTGCCCTGCCCGGCGACGACGAGCAGCAGGAGCAGAGCGCCACGCCTTCCCAGACTGAGGACGAGCGCGGCGTGGCCGTGGCCGGCTAGAGGCGCCACCAGTACGCCGATCCGGCCGGAACGGGCCCCCGTTGCGTCCGCGGCAGCGGACCAGTCGCCACTAGTACGTCGATCCGGACGCAACAGAGCCAAAAGAATGCGCCCCAGGATGTGACTCCTAGGGCGCATGTCAGCTCATGCAAGCCTGGTGGGTGACACCAGATGCCTTACGCCTTGGGATACCTCTCGCGGGCGACGTAGCTGGTGTGCAGGGCCTGGTGTGCCTTGCCCTTGCCATAGCCCTCGGTGTACCACTCGTCGTAGAGCTTCTTGATGGACGGGTTCTCGTGCGACATGCGCAGCTCCATGGCGGCGTCGGCGTCGTAGAGAGCCTTGGCGCGCACGGCCTTGAGGTCGATGGTGTCGCGCACCCACTGCGGCTGGATGGGCTGGCCGCCGCCGTTGACGCAGCCGCCCGGGCAGCCCATGATCTCGATGAAGCCCCAGCCCTCGGGGTTGCCCTCGGCGAGCTTCGACATGACGTACTGGGCACCCTGGCCGCTGGAGGCGACGCAGAGCTTGAGGTCGGTGCCGGCCACGTTGACGGTGGTCTCCTTGACCATGTCGGTGCCGCGCACGGCGGTGAGCTCGATGGGCTCGGTGGCGCCGTTGAGCCACGCGTTGGCGGTACGCACCGCAGCCTCCATGACGCCGCCGGTGGCGCCGAAGATCACGGCCGCGCCGGTGTCGTCGCCCAGAGGATCGTCGAACTCCTCGTCGGGCAGCATCTCAAACTTGAGGCCGCTCTTCTTGATGAGGTAGCCAAGCTCGCGCGTGGTGATGGAAATGTCGAGGTCGGGCATGCCCTCGCCGGCTGCGGACTGGTCGTCGCGGCCGATCTCGAACTTCTTGGCGGTGCAGGGCATGACGGAGACGGAGACGATGTCCTTGGGGTCGATGCCCATCTTCTCGGCAAAGTAGGTCTTGGTGACCGCGCCCTGCATCTGCTGCGGGGACTTGCAGGTGGACAGGTGCGGGAGAAGATCGGGATAGTAGTACTCGCAGAACTTGACCCAGCCGGGGCTGCAGGAGGTGATCATGGGCAGGACGCCGCCGTTCTTGATGCGGTCGACCAGCTCGTTGGCCTCCTCGACGATGGTGAGGTCGGCGCCGAAGTCGGTGTCGAAGACCTTGTCGAAGCCCAGACGACGCAGGGCGGCAACCATCTTGCCCTCGACGTTGGTGCCGGGCGCCATGCCAAAGCTCTCGCCGAGCTGGGCACGGACGGACGGAGCGGTCTGCACGACCACGTACTTGGTGGGGTCGGCGATGGCAGCCATGACCTTGTCGGTGTCGTCCTTGACGGTAAGGGCGCCGGTGGGGCAGACGACCGTGCACTGGCCGCAGGAGATGCAGGGGACATCGCTCAGCAGGCGGTTGAACGGCGAGCCGATGTTGGTGTCGATGCCGCGGTCGTTGGCGCCGATGACGCCGACGAACTGCTCGTTGCAGGCGGCGACGCAGCGACGGCAGAGGATGCACTTGTTGTTGTCGCGCACGAGGTGGGGCACCGAGTCGTCGATCTCGTAGATCGGCTTGAAGCCCTCGAAGGCGTCCTCGTCCACGCCGTACTCCAGGCAGAGCTTCTGCAGCTCGCAGTCAGTGGAGCGCGGGCAGGAGAGGCACTTCTTGTCGTGGGTGGAGAGGATGAGCTCGAGCGTGGTCTTGCGCGCCTTGCGCACCTTCTCGGAGTTGGTCTGAATCTCCATGCCCTCGGCGACGGGGTAGACGCATGCGGTGACCATGCCCCTGGTGCCGGTGGCCTCGACGATGCAGATGCGGCAGGCGCCGATCTCGTTCTTTTCCTTCATGTAGCACAGGGTCGGAATCTCGACACCTGCCTTGCGGGCCGCCTCGAGAATCGTGGAGCCCTCCGGCACGCTAACAGCGATGCCGTTAACTTTAACGTTGACCATATTCATACCTACAGGGCTCCTTCTACTGCTTGCTGATGGCCTTGAACTTACAGTTGCTCATGCAGGCACCGCATTTGATGCACTTCTCCGCATCAATGCTGTAGGACGCGCGCTTGTGTTTGGGTGCCACGTAGTCCGTCTGGGTGATGGCGTTGACCGGGCAGTTACGGGAGCACAGGCCGCAGCCGATGCACTTGTCGCGGTCGATCGTGAAGGTGAGAAGGTCCTTGCACACGCCTGCCGGGCACTTCTTGTCGCGCACGTGAGCCACGTACTCGTCGCGGAAGAACTTGAGCGTCGCCAGCACGGGGTTGGGGGCAGTCTGGCCGAGGCCGCACAGCGAGTTGGTCTTGATGTAGTTGCAGAGCTCCTCGATGCGGTCGAGGTCCTCCATGGTGCCCTTGCCCTCGGTGATCTTGTCCAGGAGCTCGAGGAGGCGCTTGGTGCCCACGCGGCACGGGGTGCACTTGCCGCAGGACTCGTCGACCGTGAACTCGAGGAAGAACTTGGCCATGTCGACCATGCAGGTGTCCTCGTCCATGACGATGAGGCCACCGGAACCCATCATGCAGCCAATGGCAATGAGGTTGTCGTAGTCGACCTCGGTCTCGATCAGGCTGGCCGGGATGCAGCCGCCGGAGGGGCCACCGGTCTGGGCGGCCTTGAACTTCTTGCCGTTGGGGATGCCGCCGCCGATCTCGTAGATGATGTGCTCGAGCGTGGTGCCCATGGGGATCTCGACGAGGCCGGTGTGGTTGATCTTGCCCTTGGAGCGCTCGGTGCCCATGGAGGCGAACCACTCGGCGCCGCGCAGGATGATCTGCGGGATGTTGGCGAAGGTCTCGACGTTGTTCTCGACGGTCGGGCAGCCGAAGAGGCCCTTGACGGCCGGGAACGGCGGACGCGGGCGAGGCTCGCCGCGGTTGCCCTCGATGGAGGTCATGAGTGCCGTCTCCTCGCCGCAGACGAAGGCGCCGGCGCCCAGGCGGATCTCGAGGTCGAAGTCGAAGCCGGAGTCAAAGATGTTCTCGCCGAGGAGGCCGTACTCGCGGGCCTGCTCGATGGCGATGGAGAGGCGCTTGACGGCGATGGGGTACTCGGCGCGCACGTAGACGAAGCCCTTGGAGCAGCCGCAGGCATAGCCGCAGATGGTCATGGCCTCGATGATGCTGTGGGGGTCGCCCTCGAGGACGGAGCGGTCCATGAAGGCGCCGGGGTCACCCTCGTCGGCGTTGCAGACGACGTACTTCTGCGGTGCGTCGATGGGGGCGCAGAAGGACCACTTGCGGCCGGTGGGGAAGCCGCCGCCACCACGGCCGCGCAGGCCGGAGTCGCTGACGACCTTGATGACCTCGTCGGGGGTCATCTCGGTGAGGACCTTGCCCAGTGCCGCGTAGCCGTCCATCGCGATGTACTCGTCGATGTCCTCGGGGTTGATGACGCCGCAGTTGCGCAGCACGACGCGGTTCTGGGTCTTGTAGAAGGTGGTGTCGGACAGGGCGATGTTGCCGAACTCGTCGGCCTCGACCTTGCCGTGGTCGTCGTAGACGAGACGCTCGACGCGACGGCCCTTGAGCAGGTGCTCGGTGACGATCTCCTCGACGTCATCCACGGTGACGCGGCTGTAGAAGGTGCCATCGGGGTAGACGATGACGACGGGGCCGAGCTCGCAGAGGCCGAAGCAGCCCGTGCGCACGAGCTTGATCTCGTCCTCAAGGTCGTTCTTCTTGATCTCTGCCTCGAACTTGTCTTGAATCTGCTGGCTTCCGGAGGAGGTGCAGCCGGTACCGCCGCAGATTAGGACTTGTGAACGAATCACAATAAACCTCCAAACTTAGATTGCAACGGTGCCAATGGTGTACTCGGATACGACCTGGCCGCCCTTGAGATGCTTCTCGATGACCTCCTGGGCCTTCTCGGGAGTCATCTTGACGTAGGTGACCTTCTCCTTGCCGGGCTCGAAGACCTCGACGACGGGCTCATACTGGCAGATGCCGATGCAGCCGGTCTGGGTGACGGTGACGGAGCCCTCGAGGCCCTCCTTGTTGACGCCCTCGACGAAGGCGTTGAGGACGGGGCGGGCGCCGGCGGCGATGCCACAGGTTGCCATGCCGACAACCACGCGCGCGCCCTCCATGCCGTCACGCAGGACGACACGGTCCTTCATCCTGTTCTTGATTGCCTGCAGTTCGGCTAATGATTTCATATGGAATCCTCTCCTTGAATGCTGCCGTCTACGACAGCGCCTCGTACTGTTCTTGTAGGTCCCCCTCAATCCATCTCATAACATCATAGCTGTTCAAAGGCACATCTTCTAGCACCTCACGGAGCACCCGCGTATCCAGCTCGACAACGTTGCCGTTGCGCGTGTGCCGGAAGAGGAAGTCGGTGTCGGGGTGGCCCTGGATCAGGGTCAGCACCGAGGCGGTCAGGTCGCCGAGTGGGGTGAAGTCGATATGGTTCATGTGGAACGTGGCCGTCACGTGGGTGCCGTGGCTCACGGGGTCGGCCTCCTGGGTGACGGAGCTGATGTCAAGGCAGCCGCCCGTCTGCTCGCACGCGAGCTTGAGCAGCGGAATGCCCATCCCCACCTTGCGCGTCGTGCGCGTGGTGTAGAAGGGGTCGATTACGGAGCGGACGACGTCCTCGTCCATGCCGCAGCCGTCGTCGACGATCTCGAGCGTGAGGACGTCGCCCTCCTCCGTCAGCAGGATTTGCGTCAGCGACGCGCCTGCCTTCACGGAGTTCTCGGCCACGTCCAGTATGTTCAGTGACAGCTCTTTCATCTTGGCACCAGCAACTAACTAGATCTCAGGTCTTCAAAGAGTTTCTTGCGGACCAGCTCCTCGTCGTCGAGGTCGACGTCCAGCTCGAGCCAGTCGTTTTCCTCTTCCTCCCTGAGCTGGTCAAGGTAGTGGGCGTCGGAGCTGAACAGCAGGCGGATGCCCTCGAGCCCATAGGTGCTCACGTAGGAGTCCCTGTTGCTCTTGTCGTGCAGCTCGGCGATGTGGAATCCCACGTAGTGCGGGAAGTCGCCCAGAATCTCGATGGCCCCGTTGGCCGGGCGGTCAATGTGGGCCGGATAGCAGATGCCTCCGTACTTGGCGGCAAGCAGCGGCGCCTCGTCCAGGGACACCGTGGTCGCGTTGATGAGAAGGTCCTCCTCGTGTCCGATCACGTTGTCCTCGTCGTCGAGGATCAGCTGCTCGCCAAAGATGTCCTCGCGGTTCTTGACGCGAATCCTGCGCGTGTCGATCTCCTCGTTGAACGCCATCGCGTCATCGAGTGTCTCGAAGAGGCACACCGCGTGGATGTCCTCGGCCGTGGTGAGCTCCATCCCACCGATGGGGACGATGCCGTACCTGCGCGCGGCCGCAAAGAAGGCGGGACAGTTTTTGGAGGTGTTGTGGTCGGTGAGCGCCATGATGCGCACGCCGTTGAGAAAGGCCATGCCAGCAAGGTTGTTGGGCGTGTTGTCCGCGTCTCCGCAAGGGGAGAGGCAGGAGTGCACGTGGAAGTCGTAGAAGTATCTGCTCATGGCCGGGAACCAATCAGGAGACGAGCTTGCTAAGCTGCACGGCTGTCTCGTAGATGGGCTGGCTGCTGCGCAGTACGTTGATCTCCTTGTCACGTGCGGTCTCGAGGATGTCCTCGGGCATGTCGACGCCCTCGGCCAGGATCACGCATGAGGTGTCGGCAAGGCTGGCAACCGCGATCGTGTTGACGTTGGTCATGATCGTGATCCAGGCGTTGTCCATCTGTGCGCGGCCCATGACCCAGCTCAGCAGGTCTCCGATGTACACGCCATCGATCTCGCGGTCGCCGTCGGGCAGCGACAGGGCCTCGAACCCATGCTCAAGCAGCTCCTTGACCTTCACCTCAGCCTCCTTGCTTCTCAAGAATCTTGCAGTCCTGCAGGCTTGCGTTGCCCTTGACGATGTCCTCGGCCAACGCATGGCAGCTGGGGGCACCGCAGGCACCGCAGTCGATGCCTGGCAGCATGTTGCGCAGCCTCTGGATGTCGGCCATCATGCGCATGGATTCCGCCATATTGCGCGACAGCAACGTCATCGGCTCGTATTCCGGAAGCTCGTTGAACAGGTAGAGCTCGGGAATGTACTGCTGCTCCTCCGTCGAAAGGAAGTTCTTCGAGACGGGCAGGTAGCGGCGCAGCGACTGGAGCCTGGTCTTGGCGATGAAGGGATTCTGCACCGTAAGGACTCCGCCCACGCAGCCGGCCGTGCAGGCATCCAACTCGATGAACTTGACGGGAGGGATGTTGTCGTTCTCAATCTGCTCAAGCACGTTGATGACGTTCTCGATGCCGTCGGCCGCGAGGTACTCGTCGTTGAAGAGCGCCGTCGCCTCGCCGCCAGAGGTTGCCCATCCGATGCCCACCATGCCCGACTCCGTCATCATCTCCACTTCGCTCTCGCGCGACATCTTGCTGATGAGGGCAAAGTACACGTCGCTCATGGAGATGACCACATCTACGCTGCTCTGATAGTCGGCAAAGCCGTTCTTCACATAGCTGGCCTTTGCGGGGCAGGGCGAGATGAAGCACACGCCGATCTCCTCGTCCGCAAGCTCGGGATGCCGTTCCTTTGCCCGTTTGCGTGCAAGGGTCGCTGCAACCTCCATGGGAGGCAGCATGTGCATGACGTTGTCGTTGAGCGAGGGGAAGCGCAGGGCTATGAGGCGCACGACCACGGGGCACGCGGAGCTGATGACAGGGAGCCTGATGCCCTCGGTCTTGAGGTATTGCCTGGTGTAGGCACTTACAAGCTCAGCGGCCTTCGAGACCTCAAAAACGTCATCGAAACCAATCCTAAGCAGCCCGTCCAGCACATAGTCAACGTCGTCAAGGTTGTCGAACTGGCCGTAGAGCGACGGGGCAGGCAGGGCGATCTTGTAGCGGAAGCGCTCCATGTCCTCGAGCCGTCCGACTACGGCCCTCTTGGCCTGGTTTTGGCAGACGCGTATGCACTCGCCGCAGTCGATGCAGCGAGCCTCGTTGATTATTGCATGCCCGTCGGAGATTCGAATGGCCTCCGTAGGGCATCTCCTGAGGCAGGTTGTGCAGCCGGTGCACTTATTGACATCCAGCCGCACCGAGTGCTCGTATGTGCTGCTCGCCATCAGATCCCCCTCCACCCATGGCGATTGGCTAGAGGTACACGTACATGGTGATGGTGGTGCCCACGCCGACCATGGTGTCGATCTCCATGGTGTCGGTGTAACGCTTCATGTTGGGAAGTCCCATGCCCGCGCCAAAGCCCAGGGAACGAATCTGGTCCGTAGCGGTGGAGAAGCCCTCCTGCATCGCCTGCTCGATGTTGGGGATGCCGGGGCCCTTGTCCGCCAGGATGATCTCGATGTAGTCCTCGTTGACAATGACATCGGCCGTGCCGCCGTTGGCATGGATCACCATGTTGATCTCGCCCTCGTACATGGCGATGGATACACGGCGAATGGTTGCCGCAGGAACGCCAAGCTGGCGCAGGTTCTTCTTGACTTGCGTGGACGCCTGGCCTGCGGACGCGAAGTTCTCGCCGTCTACATCAAAATGGAAGATAAGGGGCTCAGACATGAGTGGCCTTCCCAATGAGTCCATTGGCGTACAGCGTGCCGCAAGCCTCGTACATGCGCTTGTCCGTCGTCATGACGACCATGCCGTCATCCTCTGCCATGGACACCATGACGTCGGTCGGCATCTTGTCGCGGACGAACACGATGCACACCATGTCCATCATCTCGGCCGTTCTGATGACCTGCGGATTGCACAGGCCGGTGAGCAGTACTGCCTGGTCCTTGACGTACTTGAGGACGTCGCTCATCATGTCGCTTCCGCAGGCGGTGAAGACCTCCTGGTCGAGGCTATCCTCACAGCACAGAACCTCTGCCTCCAGAAGGTCCCTGATTTCAGAGATTTTCATGTTCTTGTCCCTTAAGGCGTGACCGCGTCGTTTGTGTCGGATGGTTACTTGGCGTACTTGGCCAGAATGTCGTCCACGTCATCGGGAACGAGACGGCCGTAGACCTCCTCGTTGACGGTGAGGACGGGCGCCAGGCCGCAGGCGCCGATGCAGCGACAGGCCTCGAGCGAGAACCTCTCGTCGGGCGTGCACTCGCCCACGTCGATGCCGAGCTTCTCCTTGAGGCGCTCGAGGACGTCGCCGGAGCCCTTGACGTAGCAGGCGGTGCCGAGGCAGACGGAGATGTTGTACTCACCCTTGGGCGAGAGCGCGAACTGGGCATAGAACGTTGCCACGCCGTAGACCTTCTCCAGAGGCACGCCCATTCCGTCGGCAATCATCTCCTGCACCTCGATGGGCAGGTAGCCGTAGATGTCCTGTGCCTTCTGCATGACGACCATGACGTTGCTCTTGTCGTGGCAGTGCTCAGCGATGACGGCCTTCAGCTCGTCTTCCTGCTCCTTTGTACCCTTGAAGGGCAGGTTGCTGATTTTCTTTTGCATGGAATCAAACCCCCTATCTGATAATCCGAGCAAAACTACGTAACTTCGAATCATACCAGATTGGCCCCTGCTCCGTTATGCCTGATGAGCTGGGGAGAAGCGCGGGAAGGTCGCACTTTTCCATGTCTGGGCAGCAACCTGCCAAAGGGGGTAACCCCCCGTGGCATCCCATGCCAAAAGGGGTTACCCCATTTGGCAGGTGGGAGAGGTTGTCGTCTGTCTGTCAGCAGCGCTAGTCGAGCGCTCCGACCCCGCGAGCCACGTTGTTGATGAAGTCGCGTGCGTTGGTGACGATGGTCGTGGCCGAGAGGCTGCCGCGGTCGCGCAGCTTGTTGACGGCGAACTCGGTCGCGTCCACCGCGTAGAAGAACTTGGGACGCACGTCGCCCTCGGGGGTGAGGCAGTATGACGCCGCGAGGTTGCCCGTGGCGATGGAATGCAGCATCGTGGCCATGCAGATGATCGTCGTCGACTTGCGGATGAGGGTGCACATGGCGTCCTGTGCGTCGTAGGCGTCGCCGACTACCTCGGGCAGGGGCCCGTCGTCACGGATGGAGCCTGCCAGGACAAAGGGGACTCCCTGCTTGACCAGCGCGTACATGATGCCGTCACCGATGCTGTGGTCCTCGATGAACTGCGGGATCGAGCCGGAGCGACGCACCTCGTTGATGACGTCGATGTGGTTGTAGTGGCCCTGCGGCATGGACTCCTGTGAGTAGATGTCCTGGCCAAGAGCGGTGTGCAGGAGGGCGCCCTCGAGGTCGTGGGTGGCCAGGGCGTTGCCGCCGAGCACGCCGTGCACGTAGCCCGCCTCCACCATGCGCTGCATGGCATGGCGCGCGCCGGCGTCAAAGGTAAAGGCGGGGCCCATCACCCACAGCACATTGCCACCGGTGGCCTTCTCGTACTTGAGCAGCTCGACGAGACGGTCGTAGTCACGTGCGTAGGAGGTCTCGCGACTGCGGTTCTGGCGGAAGGCAAAGGCGTCGCCGGACGACTCCGACACCGTCTCGAAGCCCATCGTCCAGATGAGGATGCCCTCCTCGCCATGGTCGCTGCGGCCAACGGCCACGCGGTCGCCCCTTCGCAGGTTGCGCCCGGGCACGACCTCCAGTTCGTCCTTTGCCGTAAGGCGCACGACGTCGTCCATCATGATGTCGGGCAGCAGCCTCCACTGGCCGTCGACCTTGAGGTACTCGGGGTGCATCGACGTGCTGTGGAAGCCCGCCGGCGCCACGCCGTCCATGTCGCAGACGGCCCACTGGACGTCGGGAACATGCTGGTAGTACGGCTTGTCAAAGTCAGGTGCGGTATATGTGGGCAGGGAGAAGGACATGGACGCTCCTATGCTGCATGCGAAATCCTCGGCACGTGATAGCAAACTCCAAACAAGAGGTTTGGTCAATGGCTTCACGCATTTTGCGACAAGAGGGTAGCAGGACATGGCCAAAAGGGAAAGCGCTGGCCACGGTATGTGTTTGTTCTACTATCATGTGAGGGGTCACCACCGCTCGAGAGGGAGGGAACAATGCCTGGCAAGCGCTCAGACGTCATCTCATGGGACGAGTTCTTCATGCGGGTGGCCATCGCGGCGAGCATGCGCAGCAAGGACCCCAACACGCAGGTGGGTGCCTGCATTGCCGGCCAGGACAACCGCATCCTGTCGGTGGGCTACAACGGCACGCCCATCGGTCTGGAGGACGACGAGTTTCCGTGGGACGCGTCCGAGAACCCTCTCTATGACAAGCACAGCTATGTGATCCACGCAGAGGCAAACGCAATCCTCAACTACCGCGGATCGCTCAAGGACATGGCGGGCGCCCGCGTGTACGTCACGCTGTTCCCCTGCCAGGAGTGCGCGAAGACGCTGGTGCAGGCGGGCATCGGCGAGGTGGTGTATCTGGACGACAAGTACAACGGTACCGAGGGCAACCTCATCTCCAAGGCGGTGCTCGACCGCTGCGGCGTGTCGTACCGCCAGATCGAGCTACCGGAGGACGCCATACGGTAGGCACGGGGCCTGCCGTGGGAAGATGGGCAAAGTAGCAACAACGCAGCAGGAACGCGCAGTAAAGGAAGGTGCGGCATGGCAGATTACGTAAGCAGGGAAGTCGCGCGGGAGCGGCTCCACAAGGCCTGCAAGGCGGGCATCATCCTGTCCGTTCTCATTCTGCTCGCGGGCTTGGTGTACGCGGGCATCGCCGCGATAATTGCCACCAACACGCGCCTGCCCGAGTTTGTGATCAACATCCTGTACATCATCGTGCCGACGCTGAGCGACACCTACCTGGCCCTCGCCGACTGCGCGACCAAGGCGGTGCTGTTCCTGCTCGTCGGCCTGTTTGGCATCCTGATGTTCCGCAAGATGGCCAAGAAGGACGACGCCTTCCGTACCGGCCAGATGCGCCAGCTCAAGTTCATCGCACTGCTGCTCGTACTGCTGGGCTTTCTGCCCACGCTGGTGGGCAACATCGCCAAGGTCGTGATGGCCATCCAGAGGGGCGGCTCTCCCATGGCGGTCATGAGCTTCGACGTGAACGGCATGTGCGTGATTGCGGGCCTGTTCATGTCTATGGCAGCGCGTGCGTTGGTGGCGGGCTCGCTTTTGGGCAAGCAGCAGGAGCAGCTGGCCGCCGATCCGACTACGGTCACTGCCGAGCCGGACTACTCTGACGTGCCCGACATGACGCACGTGACTACGGCCGTTGACGTCGCCCCTCCGACCACGGTGCTCGAGCCTGCCGTTGGTGCGACCCAGGCCCAGGTGCCGACCTTCGTCAACGACCCCGCATGGGACGAGGTGGCATCCGAGTTTGACTCCCTGGGAGAGGGCAAGTAGCCCACCGACCACGCCAATCGACGTCAATGCGACGACCCCCGGTGCTGAGGCATCGGGGGTCGTTGTCGTCAGGTGGGATGTGCCGCGGCTAGGCGAGGGAGCCGATGAGCTTCTCGAGCAGTGCCTTGAGCTGCACGGCCTCGCTCGGGTCCATGGAGATGCAGTTGGCGATGCAGCTTGGCACGCTGAGCGCCTTCTCGCGCAGGTCGCGACCCTCGTTGGTCAGCGACACGATCACCGCCCGCTCGTCGGTCGTGGAACGCCTGCGCGAGACGTAGCCGCGCGCCTCGAGGCGCTTGAGCAGCGGCGTCAGCGTTGCGGAGTCAAGGTGCACGCGCTCGCCCAGCTCGCCGACCTTCACCTCGTCATGCTCCCACAGCGCCATCATGGTCACGTACTGGGGGTAGGTGAGCCCCAGCGGATCGAGAAACGGCTTGTAGTGCCGCGTGAGCTCGCGCGAGGCGGCATACAGGGGAAAGCAGAGCTGGTTGTCCAGGCTCAGGGGATTGAAGTCTTGGGTCTCGTCCGGCATTTGTTGCAGTCCTTAGATAATCGCACACAAGATATTAACGACGTCATTGTAGTGCATTCCCACCGGGCTAGCCAAATGTCCCTCAGATAATTGCAAAACAAGCAGGCGCGGCCTTCCCCAAGTCCTCGGGCCGCAAGAAACTTAAAAAATGTTGTACAAAGACAACAAATAGCCCTCAAACCTGCTAGGATGATGCAGTATGTAACAGCACTGCCAACATATAGATAAAACGCAACTTGGTAGCGCAAACCTACGAGGGCAAACAGACCCTCGGGTCGGATCCTGGAGGTTATGGGGATGCATAGAGTGGATAGGGCAAGAAGGTATCTAGGGTTTGTCCTGACGGTCACGTTGATCCTTGGCATGGTGGCTCCGAGCGGTTCGGTCGCGCGGGCTGACACGACGGAGGCGGGCACCTCCGCCGCCGAGGATGTGGCAGTCCAACCCGAAGCCGCTGGCACCGACGAGGCGCAGGAGGCGGGCGAGGGAGTTGCCAGCGAGCCTGATTCCGACGACGCGTCGACGGAAGCCACACCTCAAGACACCTCCGATGAGGCGGCCGATGACGCGGGCGACGATGCGTCCGACAAGGCGACCACCGACGACACTGAAGGGGAGACCGATGGCGCCAAGGAGGACGGTGGGTCAACGACCCTCGACGTCAAGCAGCGTTTGGTTGCGCTCGGTGTCAGCAAGGCAGCCGACCTGGTAGGCAAAAGGCGCGTCGCCGCCATCGAGGATCCCATCGTGGACTCCGATGGCAACGAGGTCCTCAAGACCACCATCGCCATCAAGGGCAGGGCCGTCTCCGACGACAACATCTACGAGTACAAGACCTCCGAGTCCTCCAAGTACGTCATCGCCATCTCGAACAGCGACAACACCGTCATGTCCAACGTCGTACGCGTCTACTTCTCCTACGACGGGGATGGACAGGAGATGGGCACCTTCCCCGCAGGGGCCATCTACAACCTCAAAAACCCCCAGGGCAGCATCTACCCGATGAAGGTCGTGGAGACTGACGTCCCCAACGTCTTCTACTACGAGATCACGGGCATCAAGCCGGGCGAGACCCTCTCTTTCGACAACTCGGTGGCATATCCCAGCCCCAACACGAGAGGCGGCACCCTCCGCATCTGGACCAAGACGATCACGCCCAGCCAGTCGGAAGAGCTCGAGGGCAAGGTGGTCGACCCAACGGGACTCGACTACCTCCAGATCGAGTGGGACACCGACCCAGTCACCTACAGCATCAAGAAGACCAACTCCTCCGTCTATAGCGGTAAGACGGCGTCCGTCTCCGTGAACGAAAAGGGCGAGGCGCCCGTGCGCAACCTCGCGTGGCTTATCACCGAATCCAATGCCTCGGGCTCGTCCGCAAGCAGCATTGGACAGGACCACATCCTACGCGTGGACTACACGGACGTGATCGATCTCCCTGAGACGGTCGCCTGGCGTCCCGAGGTTCTCGCGGTCCTCGAGAGTGGTGTGCGGAGCTCCAGCACCTCGTCCGAGGATGGCTGGTGGACGGAAAACGTTAGCACCAGCATCGACACCACCTCAACGACCTGCAACACCATCCGCGTCCGCGCCAACGGCGTGGTCTATGACGTCGTCTACATGAACAAGAAGTCGGGCGGAAACGCCTCCGGCATCACGGGGCTCACACCTCAGATCGTCACCGAAAACGGCGAGAAGAAGCTCGAGCTCACCTGGTACTGCACAAACAGCAGTGCGGTGGCCGGGCAGTCGCGTGCGGCGGAATACGGTGTGCACAACTTCTACCTGCGCGTGGGAGACAATGTGGTGCTTGCCGACCTCGACAAGATCAAGGAGACCTATCAGCAGGATCCCAGCAGCATCAACTCGCTCATCACGGTCAACAATGACGCCAACGAGGTTCGCCACTACTCGTACAGCCCCGACCAGACGGCGGAGGCGCAGACCGCCACCCGCAACGTTACGGTCAACACGGGCTGGAGCGTCACTAAGAGCTGGGACAACAGTCCTACGAGCAGCCGGAGCGTGTATGGCGGCAACGATGACTTCTCGACCATAACGATCAAGAACACGGGCATCCTCCCCATCGAGCAGTGGGGAACCGAGGACAACCCTGGGCGCATTGCCACGGATACGCTCCATTACGCCTTCTACATCACGCCCGAGAACATCGAGGCCATGCTCGACGCCACGACCTCGGTCGGATCAGGCGATTCCGCCACCACCGTTCCCCTGGGAGACTGGCTCACCATCACCATCAACCACGCATCCCTGTTCGACCCACAATACTTCCAGGCCACCGAGGGTGGCGACCAGTCGAACAAGTACCCGTCGACCATCAACGCCTCGAGTGACGCCAACAAGCGCGTCTTCGAAGCCGCAACCTTCACCATCAAGAAGGACGGCCAGGGTCGTACCGTCGTGACCCTGAGCGGAGACACCATTGGCGCCAACAACAAGGCCTATGTGATCGGGCAGGACTACCAGACGCTCCAAGACCTCTTTGACGCTGTCGGCTACTTCCCGACGCACAACACCACGTATGCCCTTTCGTACGTCACCGACGGCTTCTCGCTGGCACCCGGCATGAGCCTCAAGATTCCCATCAAGGGGACCTGCAAGACGACCCCCATGATGCTGACGAGCGATGTGCGGAGGTACTACGACTACAACATCCCGACGCTTAGGACCAACAACACCGCTCAGGTGAGCGCGACCGTGGGTGAGTCCGTGAAGACCGTCAACCCGCGCACCTATCGCAACTCGAGTGGCTATGACGTGCATTACTGGTCGAGCGAGCTGTACGTCCACAAGAGTGCGACTTCCGAGAGCGGTACGTCCTACAGCGATGGGCGGCCGGTTCCCGAGGGCACCGTGCTCAACAATCGCATCAATGGCTACAACTACGGCAACTACAAGTACGACACCATGACGTTTGCCGACTACATGTACGGTGCCGAGGTGCTGCTCGTTCCCAAGGTCCAGAACCCCGGTCTCGCCAACGCGGGGCTTGACACCTACGAGTCCAACGGCATCTCCTACTGGCTTATGAACAAGCCGGGAACCTACGAGAACGTCATCGTTGGCTCTACGAAGCGAAACGGGACGCAGACCTACAAGGCGACCTCGATCCAGGTGTCCAAGACCGGCAGTGGCACGTCGGGCAGCCTCAACACCACCATCATCTGGGAGCCCATCAAGAACTGGCACACCACGGGGTCGAGCTCGTACAAGGGCTATACCGACATCTACTACAAGTCCATCGCAAGCGCCTACTGGGCTGGCCTCGTGTCAAGCGAGGGGACGGGTGCCGGCCAGAGGTACAGCCTCGCCAACAGGGCGTGGCTGGGCGACCACCAGGGCCATCGCCTGTGGGACACCTACGGTCTGTACTACGACTCCTACAGGTTCGACGGCAAGAGAATCCTCAACAGCGACGGCACGACGACCACCAGCTCGCGCATCAAGAATGGCGAGACGGTCACGTATCAGATCTCCATCACCAACAACACCTCGACTCCCGTAGCCATTGGCGGTTCGGCGTTGCGCGACGCCCTCCCCAACACCTATGGCCTCTTCAAGTGGGTTAAGGGCACAAACGTCAAGAACCTGCGCTACATCGCGCCGACGGGCTCAACCATCAAGGCCGGAGACACCAGTCTCGACATCAACGGCGGCACCAACCCGACAGACGACTACTGGAGGGTGGTGAGCAGCAGGAATGCCCCGACCCGTTACACCACCTCTGGCAGCAAGCCCTACGAGGGTGGCTGGGACATCCTGTGGGACAACAGCTTCCAGGTGAGTCTTGCGGGCAATGGCACCCTCAAGATCCTGGTCGACCTCACCTATCCCTCCCGCGAGGACGGGGACGCGTGGGACCAGTACGTGGCTGCTACCAAGGGAAGCCCCATCTACAACTACTTCTACTTCAACAACACCGCCTCGTCGGTGTCCCACACCCTCGAGGCGGAGGGACGTCCCGTGCTCTACAAGGGCGTCTACGACACGGGCCTCACCACCCACATGGCGACCAGCTCCAACATGATCCATCGTGGTAGCTACTCGAGCAACAGGAGCCGTGTGAAGTACGTCAACAGCGGCGGTCCCGTCTCCTACAGGGACTCAGACCTCAAGGCCGAGACCATCACCTACTACACCATCCTCTACAACGGCAGCTACGACCGCCTGTACCTCTCCGACATGCAGGATGTGCTGCCGAGGGGGTTCACCTTCAACAGCTTCTGCAACACGACGGCGTCAACCTCGTATCTGACGGGTTACTACAGCGGCAGCAACATTACCAGCAAGAGCAACACCAGCTACAGCAGCAACTTCATTGGCTACACGGGAAACCAGGAGTACCTTTCCGCCACCGGTTCCAACACGGTGTATCGGACGCTGACGGAGGGCTATAGCAGCAACACCAGCGACAAGTTCGTGACCATAAGCAATGCAGACTCCAACGTCGACGAGAACACCATCAGGTACGTCAATGCGGCGATTTCTGCCAAGACCGAGATGGTGGGCGGCCAGCAGCACGTCACCTATACCTTTGGCTCTGCGAGCACCGGTTACGCAAATAGCAACATCCACTACGACTCTGCCGCAAAGAGGTACTACCTCAATCCTGGCGAAGCCATCCGCTTCGGGTACAACTGCCTCATCGACTCCTATGCCAATACCGATGACCTCGCGACCAACACCATCGCCATGCCGTACTACGACCACTACGGCACTGGCTTCGAGCTCCATGCGCCGAGCGAGGAGGATGGCGGTGCCGTGCAGAAGGTTGCCGGGAAATCGGGCATCACGAAGAACAACGACGGTGGCTGCGAGCTCATGACGGACGACGAGGTCTCCTCCAAGTACGGCATGAACACCGAAGACTATCAGGGCGACGCCTACCACACCCATGACGAGGGCAACTGGCTGGTCTCGGACGTCACGGTGGAGCGCGCTACCATGACCCCCGGCATCATAAAGAAGGTGGGAGGCGTCTCGACAAAGCCGGTCAGCGACTCTGAGCACTATGGCTCGCTCGGCACCAACAACACCGCCATGAACGGGGGCAATACCTCTCGCTTTGGCACCAAGTACGCCTACAGCTGCTCGAGCTCGGACATCATCAACTGGCGTCTGTGCCTCTACAACGAGGGCGAGGCGAACACCTCGGACGAAGACATCGTCGGCATGATGTCTGACTATCGGGTGGTGGACACGGTCGCCGCGCCATACAGCTTCACCGGTCGCGTCTTCTACAACCTCTTCAGGCACACCGCGTCGACCAACAGCCCGTCCACCTATGCCTCCCAGTACCTCTTCACGCTGGATCGGCGCACCGAGGGCGACACGTCGGTTCGCATCGGCGCGGGGACCAGCCTCTCGAACAGCGGGGCGACCCTGCACATTGGCTCGGCGGAGGACGACAGCGACGACCAGTGGTACCAGTTTGGCACGGACACCAAGGAGGGTCGCGTCAAGATCGAGCGCGATGCGGACGAGAACGAGGTCATGACCATCGAGTTCAAGGGGTCGACCTACGCCATCCCGGGTGGCTGCTATAGCGAGCTGGCGCTCCACACGCAGTTCAACAAGGACCAGGTCATCATCTCGGAGGGCAAGTACAACGACGCCGTGCTCTATCCCGCACAGGACTACGACCCCACGAAGGTGGCCCAGGGACGCGCGCGCACCAAGCAGGCCTACGACAAGTACGGCAATGCCATCCAGGTGAACGATGGCGTGCAGTCGGGCGACTCGGTCATGCTCGTCCAGGGCTACACCTCGAGTTCGTGGAAGACTGTCACCCAGATTGACAACACGAGCAACGCGGCGCGCTCGGACGAATCCGACAACTACATCAACCTCAGCGAGAGGCACGATGCCTTCCGCTACGACCTCCATGTCGTGGGACCAGAGGACGTCATGGCAAAGATCGTCATCATCGACGCCCTTCCCCAAGAGGGTGACCACAGCGCCTTCGTCGAGGCGGACAAGCGCAACTCCGACTTCACGGTGAGCATCGATGCGGAGAATCCCGAGTTCTCGGTCGCGCTGAAACCTGACAATGGCAAGGAAGTCGCCCTCAAGCCAGGTGAGTATCGCCTGTTCGTGAGCTCTCGCACCGAATTCGAGAAGGCGGACTGGCGAGGTGCGGGAGATGGCTGGACCGACATCACCGACCTCGCGGGCGACGAGCTCACGGCGGCCCTTGCCGGCGTACGCTCCCTGCGTGTGATCATCGAGGACCCGCATGCCTATGAGGTGCTGGGCGCCCTCTCCGACTACAAGATGGCAAACAAGTGCCAGGTCCATATCGGCTTCAACGCAGAGGTCGACGACCCAGAGGCGAAGCCGGGCGAGTACGCATGGAACAGCTTTGGCTACACCTACACGGTGCCCCTGACCCAAAATGGCACCGAGCAGAACAGCACCGGCGTCTCCCTTGACGCCCAGCCGCTGAAGGTGGGCGTGCGGTTCCCCGCCGCCCCCTCTCTCGAGAAGCAGCTCGTCGTGCTTGACCAGGTGATGGTGCCCAAGACCGAGACGGTCGAGGTACCCGTAACCGACGACGAGGGCAATCCCCTGCACGATGAGGAGGGCAACCCCCTGACCACGACCGAGGAACGCATCGTGTACGAGGACGTCGAGCGTCAGCTCTATGACACCGAAACGGGTGCGCCCCTGTACGACGAGGGCGGCAATCCCCTGACCGAGGTGGTCAAGGAGCCTGTCATGGTGCCCAAGACCGACGAGGACGGCAATCCCGTCATGGAGCTTGCCCCCCATGCCGCCAAGGAGGACCTCACCTTTGGCTTCATCGTCTATGCGGGCGATCCCATAGCTGCACTCGACGATGCGCTCGACATGGAGGTGGCCGACATAGCCGCAGCCCTCGAGGATGACGACCGTGCGTACATCTACGTGCCCATCACCGTCAAGAAGGGCGACTCCAGCGCGAAGGTCGACCTCTGGGGCGTTGAGTGCGCCTCGACCTACGACGAGGAGACGGGTGAGTTTGTCACGGACAAGAACGCAGAGTGGCGTTGGCGGAACATGGAGAAGTACACGCTGCTCGAGCTGCCCATGGGTGACTACTCCTACACCCTCCAGAGCATCAAGCTGAACAAGGTCGAGCACGAGGACACCAACAACCTGTCCTTCACGAACGGCAACACCTCGGTGCTTGCGCTCGCGGGCGTGAACGAGTGGGAGCCTGAGTACGTGGACGTTACGGGGACGAAGGTCTGGGATGACGCCGACAACCAGGATGGCGTTCGTCCCGAAAGCGTCACGGTGCGTCTGCTTGCGGACGGCGAGGAGATCGACTCTGCCGAGGTCACCGAGGACGACGACTGGAAGTTCTCCTTCGAGCACCTGCTCAAGTACCACGAGAACGGAAGCCTCATCCAGTACAAGGTCACGGAGGATGCCGTCTCCGACTACAGCGTTTCCTACGAGGTGAAGGAGGTCACGGGCAAGGCCAAGCGCGGCAACGCTCCGGAGGCGAAGCCGACGCTGCTGGACAGTCTCGCCGGCTTCCTTCTCGGCACTGACAACTCTGACGGTTCCGATAGGGCCGGGGAGTCCGAGACCACAACACCCATGTGCCGGGAAAGACGAGCGTGACCGTCACCAAGACCTGGGATGACGACGACAACAGGGACGGCATCCGCGCGGGAAGCGTGACCGTGCATCTGCTGGCCGATGGCGAGGATATCGGCAAGACGCTCGAACTGAGCGACGACAACGCCTGGCAGGGCAGCTTCGAGGAGCTCGACGAGAAGAAGAGCGGCCAGACGATCGTGTACACGGTCACGGAGGACGAGATCGAGGGCTACACCACGGAGATCGCTGGAGATGCTGAGGTCGGGTATGCGGTCACCAACAGCCATACGCCTGAGAAGACCAGCGTGCCCGTCTCCAAGGTCTGGGACGATGACGACGACAGGGATAAGCGTGACCGTGCACCTGCTGGCCGACGGCGAGGACACGGGCATGACGATCGAGCTGAGCGATGACAACGCTTGGCAGGGAACCTTCACGGACCTCAACGTGAACGAGGGCGGCCAGAAGATCGCCTACACGGTCGAGGAGGACATCGTCAGCGGTTACGTTGCGGACATCACGGGTGATGCCGAGGCTGGGTATGTGGTCACCAACATCCATACGCCTGGCAAGACCAACGTTCCCGTCTCCAAGGTCTGGGACGACGGTGACGACAAGGACGGAATCCGTCCGGCGAGCGTGACCGTGCACCTGCTGGCTGACGGCGAGGACACGGGCATTACGCTCGAGCTGAGCGCCGCAAACGGCTGGAAGGGCAGCTTCGCAAATTTCGACATGAACGAGGGTGGCAAGGCGATTGCCTACACGGTCACGGAGGACGAGGTCGAAGGCTACACCGCGGAGATCACGGGTGACGCGGGGACTGGATATGTGGTCACCAACAGCCACACGCCCAAGAACGAGCCTCCCAAGAGGCATCTCGTGCCGAGAACCAGCGACCTGTTCAATCCGGGAACCGCTGCTTTCCTGCTTGGCCTTGGAGTCGCAATCGTTGCTGCAGGCATCTACCTAAAGCGTCGCAAGAGCTAGTGGGCGCCTGATCCATAGGCAGTTTGAGGCCCCCGGGAGGGTTCCGAAAAGGAACGCTCCCGGGGGTCTGGCATGACGGGTGGGGACGTACAAACGGGGCTCCCGAATGGCAATTCGGGAGCCCCGATGTCTCACTGGATGTGCGACTCTCGTTACGCCTGCAGGCGTCCGGCGACGGCCATGATGAAGTCGCGCGTGTTGAGCTTGGTGGGGTTCTCGAGCGTGGTGATCGCGGCGAGGTCGCCAGTCATCTTGCCCGCCTCGATGGTGGCGATGGTCGCCTGCTCGAGGCGATCGGCAAAGGCAACCAGCTCGGGCAGCTCGTCGAGCTCGCCGCGCTTACGTAGGGCTCCGGTCCAGGCGAAGATCGTGGCCACCGAGTTGGTGGACGTCTCCTCGCCGGCGAGATGCTTGTAGTAGTGGCGCTGTACGGTTCCGTGGGCCGCCTCGTACTCAAAGTAACCATGCGGGCTCACCAGCACGCTGGTCATCATGGCAAGGCTGCCGAATGCGGTGGAGAGCATGTCGCTCATCACGTCGCCGTCGTAGTTCTTGCAGGCCCAGATGAAGCCGCCCTCGCTGCGAATCACGCGTGCGACCGCGTCGTCGATGAGGGTGTAGAAGTACGTGATGCCGGCCTTCTCGAAGCGCTCCTTGTACTCCTGGTCGAAGATCTCCTGGAAGATGTCCTTGAAGCGGTGGTCGTAGGTCTTGGAGATGGTGTCCTTGGAGGCAAACCAGATGTCCTGGCTGGTGGAGAGGGCGTACTCGAAGCTGGCGCGCGCGAAGCTGGCGATCGACGCGTCGAGATTGTGGATGCCCTGCGCGATGCCCGGCTGGTCGAACTCCTGCACCGTGGCGCGCACCTCCTCGCCGCCGTCGGCCGGCGTGTAGACCAGCTCGACCTTGCCCGGCGCGGGAATGCGCAGCTCGGTGTTCTTGTACACGTCACCGTAGGCGTGACGGGCGATGGTGATGGGCTTCTTCCAGGTGCGCACGTACGGCTCGATGCCCTTGACTACGATAGGCGCGCGGAACACGGTGCCGTCGAGAATGGCGCGGATGGTGCCGTTGGGGCTTTTCCACATGTTGCTCAGGTGGTACTCGTCCATGCGTGCGGCATTGGGGGTGATGGTCGCGCACTTGACGGCAACGCCGAGGCGCTTGGTGGCCTCTGCGGAGTCGACGGTCACCTGGTCGCCGGTGGCCTCGCGGTTCTCCAGGCCGAGGTCGTAGTACTCGGTCTTGAGGTCGACAAACGGGCAGATCAGCTCGTCCTTGATCATCTGCCAGATGATGCGGGTCATCTCGTCGCCGTCCATCTCGACGAGCGGGGTCTTCATCGCAATCTTGGTCATGTGTGCCTCCGTTGGTGTCACAGCCTGTCGGTCTATTGTACCTGTGGGAGTTGGAGCGCTTCCATTTGTGGCCGTTTGTTCACGTTGGGACCGACCCGCTCGCGCCCGGACGCTGGCCGGCACGAGAATGCGAGCTTGGTGCACTGCGGCCATGGGGGCGGCAAGAAAATAGCGCTCGTGGTGCACTCGTTCTTGTGCGCGGGTGCACCAGGTTCGCGTTTTCTTGCTCGTCCCCGGGCTCCAGTGCACCAGGTTCGAGTTTTCTTTCCGCCTACGCGCAGAGGGCTGCGTGACTGGCTGCCGGCATGCAGGCTGACCCTCGCGTGCACGGGCGTGCTGCCTGTGGCCCATGCGGTAAGATTGTCTGATGCAAATTGCGGCAGGAGGTTCTCATGGCAGTGCTCGAGATAAAGGGTGTGCGTATCGGAGAAGGCCGGACGAAGACGATCGTCTCGCTGATGGATGCCGACCGAGAGGGCCTGCTTGCCACGGCCAAACGCGCCGTCGCGGCCGGCGCGGACTGCCTGGAGTGGCGCGCGGACTTCTTTGGGTCGCTCGACAGCGAGGTGGCGGTCATTGCCACAAGTCGCGAGCTCATGAGCGCCCTGCCCGACACGCCGCTCATCTTTACGCTGCGCTCCAAGGACCAGGGTGGCCACATCGAGCTGGCCCCCGAGCGCGCGATGCTCCTGACCTGCGCCGTCATCACGGCGCGCGGCGCGGATCTCGTGGACGTGGAGATCGGCCTCGGCGACCGCCTGGTGGGCGCTCTGGCAAAGCTTGCGCACGACAATGGCGTGCGTACCATCGTCTCCCATCACGACTTTGCGGCCATGCCCTCCGTCGACTGGATGAGTGCGCAGCTGGTGCACATGGCAGGGCTTGGTGCGGACATTCCCAAGCTGGCGGCCATGTCAAAGAGCAACCAGGAGACCCACGACCTCATGCGCGCCACGTCGCAGGCGCGCGAGCAGCTCGACGTGCCGCTGCTGACGATGGCCATGGGCGCCTCGGGCACCAACTCGCGCCTGTCGGGCGAGGTGTTTGGCAGTGCGCTCACGTTCTGCGCGTTGGGCCGCGCCTCGGCCCCGGGGCAAGTGGAGCTCTCCCAGGCGCTGCCGGTGCTCGAGGCGATTCATCGCAACCTGACGGCACCGGACGAGCCCGTCGCCACACACGACGCGGCGGAGGAGGCACCCCGCCCCGCCGAGCCCACGACGCCTGAGGCTCCCAAGGAGATCAGCGGCCACACGCACATGATCTGCCTTCTGGGCAATCCCACGGGCCACTCGCTCTCGCCGGCCATGCACAATCACTCGTTCGCGCGCCTCGGCATCGACACGCGCTACCTGTGCTTTGACGTCGCCAGCGACGAGCAGCTGCCCTCCGTGCTGGGCGCCATGCGCGCCATGGAGGGCTGGGACGGCGCAAACGTGACCATGCCCTTCAAGCAGGCGGTCATCCCCCTGCTCGACGAGATGGACGTCGCGGCCGAGCTCATCGGTGCCGTCAATGTCATCAGCAAGCGCGACGGCAGGCTCTGCGGCCACAACACCGACGGCGCGGGCTTCATGCGCAACCTGCGCGCCCACGGCGTTGCGAGCGAGGGTGCCCGCATGGTGCTTTTGGGCTGCGGCGGCGCGGGGAGTGCCGTGCTGGTGCAGGCGGCACTCGACGGGGCCGAGCGCATTGACGTGTTCTGCCGTCCGGGGCGCTCGAGCTGGCAAAACGTCGAGCGCCTGCAGGCCCGGCTGGCCGAGCGCTGCTCCTGCCAGGTCAACTGCCGCGACCTTGGCGACCCCGCGCAGCTCAAGGCGTGCATCGACCAGGCAACGGTGCTGGTAAACAGCACGTCGGTGGGCATGGGCGAGCAGAGCACCGACACGCTCGTGGATCCGGCGCTGCTCCACGAGGGCCTCGCCGTGGCCGACGTCATCTACCTTCCGCGCATCACGCAGCTGCTGCGGGACGCGGTTGGCGCAGGCTGCAAGATCGTCGGCGGCCTGGGCATGATCCTAGAGCAGGCCGCCGAGAGCGAGACCATCTGGTATGGCGTGGAGATGGACACGCGCTCCGTCGAGCAAGAGGTCCTCTCGGCCCAGTAGCCGCCAACTCCCTGGAGATGATCGCATGAGCAAGCAGAAGATCGTGCGTACGCCGCCCTCGACCATCGAGGTGCGCGGCGCGCGCGTGCACAACCTCAAGAACATCGACGTCACGGTGCCGCTCGGCGAGGTGGTGGGCATCGCCGGCGTCAGCGGGTCGGGCAAGTCGAGCCTGGCCCTCGGCGTGCTCTACGCCGAGGGAAGCCGCAGGTACATGGAGAGCCTCTCCACCTACACGCGCCGCCGCATCAGCCAGGCGGGCCGCGCGCAGGTGGACGAGGTGCTGCACGTGCCCGCCGCCCTCGCGCTGCGCCAGCGGCCGGGCATCCCCGGCGTGCGCTCCACCTTTGGCACGTCCACCGAGCTGCTCAACCACCTCCGCCTTCTCTTCAGCCGCCTGGGAAGCCACCGGTGCCCCAACGGCCATTACGTGGAGCCCAGCATGGCGGTGGCACTCGAGCAGGAGCTGGTGTGCCCGGAGTGCGGCGCGCACTTCTACGGGCCGGGCGCCGAGGCGCTTGCCTTCAACAGCGAGGGTGCTTGTCCCACCTGCGCGGGAACGGGCACCGTGCGCAGCATTGACGAGAGCACTCTCGTGCCCGACGAGAGCAAGACCATCGACGAGGGTGCCGTCGCACCGTGGGGCCATCTCATGTGGTCGCTCATGAAGGACATAGCGCGTCAGGCAGGCATCCCGACCGACGTGCCCTACCGCGACCTCACCCCCGAGCAGCAGGACTTTGTACTGCACGGGGCGCCCGACAAGTACCATCTCCTCTATCACAACGAGAAGACCGGCACCGCCGGCGAGATGGACTTCACCTACTACTCCGCGCGCTACAGCGTGGAGAACGCGCTCTCAAAGGTGACCGACGAGAAGGGCCTCAAGCGCGTGGCCCGCTACCTCACCGAGGCGCCGTGCCCGGACTGCGGGGGCACGCGGCTCTCTGACGCCGCCCGCGCACCGCTGATCGACGGGATCAACCTCGCGCAGGCCACCGCCAAGACCCTCGACGAGCTGGTGGTCTGGCTTGCGCGCGTGCCCGAGCTGATGCCCGAGGACCTGCGACCCATGGCGCAGAGCATCGTGAGCGAGACGGTGGAGCCGGCGGACCGCCTGCGCCAGCTTGGCCTGGGCTACCTCTCGCTTGACCGCGCCAGCGGCACGCTCTCCACGGGCGAGCGCCAGCGCGCCCAGCTAGCCCGCGCGGTGCGCAACCGCACGACCGGCGTACTCTACGTGCTGGACGAGCCCTCCATCGGTCTGCACCCCTCCAACGTGGACGGCCTGCTGGGGGTGATGGACGATCTCGTGGCCGACGGCAACTCCGTGGTGGTGGTCGACCACGACGTGCGCCTGCTGCGCGAGGCGGACCATCTTCTGGAGATAGGCCCGGGCTCGGGCGCCGAGGGCGGAAGGGTCATCGCGCAGGGCACGGTGGACGAGGTCGCCCAGACGCCGGGCTCGCGCATCGGCGGCTTTCTCACCGGCGAGCGCCAGGTGCGCGTGCGCGAGCGCTGCGACACGGAGGAGATGTTCGAGCGCGGCGCCGTTCACCTGGTGACGGGCAGGATCCACACGGTGCAGCCGCTGGAGACGTGGTTCCCGCGCGGGCGGCTCTGCGCCGTCACGGGCGTGAGCGGCTCGGGCAAGACGACGCTCGTGCTCGAAGGGCTCGTGCCCGCCCTCAAGGCACAGGTGGCGGGGGATAAGCTTCCCGCTCACGTGCGCGAGGTCGAGGCGGAGGGGCTCAATCGCGTTCACCTCATCGACGCTACGCCCATCGGCGCCAACGTGCGCTCCACGGTGGCGACCTACTCCGGCGTGCTCGACGACCTGCGCCGCGCCTTTGCCGCGACCACCGACGCCAAGGAGCGCGGCCTCAAGATGGGCGACTTCTCCTACAACACCGGAAGCCTGCGCTGCCCGACCTGCGACGGAACGGGCTCCATACAGCTTGACGTGCAGTTTTTGCCTGACGTGGAGATTGCCTGCCCCGACTGCGGCGGCTCGCGCTACGCGCCGGAGGCCTGGAAGGTGCGCCGTCACACGAGCCGTGGCCACGAGGGCGAGAAGCTCGGCTACGTGAGCCTCCCCGAGCTGATGGAGCTCACCGTGGACGAGGCACTGGGGCGCGTGGGGACGCTTCGCAAGGCCCGTGCCAAGCTGCAGATTCTGCACGACCTGGGACTGGGCTACCTCACGCTGGGCGAGGCCACGCCTGCGCTCTCGGGCGGCGAGGCGCAGCGCCTCAAGCTCGCGGGTGAGGTGGGCAAGCGCCAGGACGACGCGCTCTTCGTCTTTGACGAGCCCACGATCGGCCTGCATCCGTTGGACGTGGAGGTGCTGCTCGGCGTGCTGCAGGGACTTGTGGCCAACGGTGCCACGGTGGTGGTCATCGAGCACGACCTGGACATGATTGCCAACGCCGACTGGGTGATCGACATGGGCCCGGGCGGTGGCGTGCAGGGCGGCCGCATCGTGTGCGCCGGAACGCCCGAGGACGTGGCCGCCTGCCCCGAGAGCGTGACGGGTCGCTACCTCTAGCCTGCTGGGACAGGGTGGGACGGGGGACTGGGACGGGGGGCCGTGGGACAGGGGACGGGTTAGTGTCCCACCCGCTTCCTCGAAGCGGGTGGGACACTAACCCGTCCCCTGTCCCACGGCCCCCCG
>CACYTH010000029.1 GCA_902777325.1 uncultured Coriobacteriaceae bacterium | reverse complement strand
GACGCCGGCGCCAAGAAGGTCGTCATCTCCGCTCCCGCGGGCAACGACCTCCCCACGGTTGTCTTCAACGTCAACCACGACATCCTGACCGCCGATGACGACATCATCTCCGCGGCCTCCTGCACCACCAACTGCCTCGCTCCGATGGCTAAGGGCCTGAACGACTACGCCCCCATCGAGAAGGGCCTCATGACCACCATCCATGCTTACACGGGCGACCAGATGATCCTCGACGGCCCGCAGCGCAAGGGCGACCTCCGTCGTGCCCGCGCTGGCGCTGTCAACATCGTCCCCAACAGCACCGGTGCTGCCAAGGCCATCGGCCTGGTCCTTCCCGAGCTCGCTGGCAAGCTTGACGGCTCCGCCCAGCGCGTCCCGACCCCGACCGGCTCGACCACCATTCTCTACGCCGTCGTTTCCGGCGAGGACGTCACCGCTGAGGGCATCAACGCTGCCATGAAGGCCTACGCTGAGAGCATCCCCGAGACCTTCGCTTACAACGAGGACGAGATCGTCTCCTCCGACATCGTCGGCGAGACCCACGGCTCGATCTTCGACGCCACCCAGACCCGCGTTATGCCGCTGTCTGATGGCAAGTATCTCGTCCAGGTCGTCTCTTGGTACGACAACGAGAACTCCTACACCTCTCAGATGGTCCGCACCATCAAGTACTTCGAGAAGTTCGTTGCCTAATAGCGTGGCAGAACCTCTGGTGTAGCTGGGGCGCGGTCGCCGGTCGCAGGGCCGCCGACCGCGCCCCTTCCTGTAAGTCACTGTTAGAAGGAGTTGATCCCAATGGCCTTTACCAAGAAGACCGTCCGGGACATCGACGTCGCCGGCAAGAAGATCATCATGCGCGTCGACTTCAACGTCCCCCTGAAGGACGGCGTGGTGACTGACGACACGCGCGTGCGCGCCGCCATCCCCACCATCAAGTACCTCAAGGAGCATGGCGCTGGCATCATCCTGATGTCGCACCTCGGCCGCCCCAAGGGCGACGGCCCCGAGCCCGCGCTCTCCCTCAAGCCGGCTGCCGACAAGCTCGCCGAGCTCACGGGCTATGACGTCAAGTTCTGCGACGACACCTATGGCGAGAAGGCCGCCGAGGCCTGCGCCGCCGTCAAGCCGGGTGACATCCTCGTTCTCGAGAACGTCCGCTTCCTCAAGGCCGAGAAGAAGAACGACCCCGAGGTCGCCAAGAAGCTCGCCTCCTACGCCGACATCTTCGTGCTCGACGCCTTCGGCACCGCTCACCGTGCCCAGGGCTCGGTCGTGGGCCCCGCTGCCTACATCCCCGCAGTTGCCGGTTTCCTCCTGGAGAAGGAAGTCGACACCCTGACCGGCATCTTCGCCGATCCCGCGCGTCCGTTCGTCGCCGTCGTCGGCGGCTCCAAGGTCTCCAGCAAGATCGGCGTCCTCGAGAACCTCATCGAGTCCGCTGACACCCTGATCATCGGTGGCGGCATGGCCTACACCTTCTTCCTGGCCAAGGGCTACTCGGTCGGCACCTCCCTCAAGGAGGAGGACTGGATCGAGCGCGCCGGCGAGATGCTGAAGAAGGCCGAGGCCAAGGGCTGCAAGATCCTGCTGCCGGTCGACAACGTCGTGGCCGACCACTTCGGCGAGGACGCCGAGGGCACCGTCGTCGCTTCCGACGCGATTCCTGACAACATGATGGGCATGGACATCGGCCCCGAGACGGTCAAGCTCTACTGCGACGCCGTCAAGGACGCTGCCACCGTGTTCTGGAATGGCCCCATGGGCGTCTTCGAGTTCGACCAGTTCGCCAAGGGCACCGAGGCCGTCGCCCGTGCCATCGGCGCTTCTGACTGCACGTCCATCATCGGCGGCGGCGACTCCGTCGCAGCTATCAACAAGTTTGGCCTGGCTGACCAGATGAGCTGGATCTCCACCGGCGGTGGCGCTTCCATGGAGCTCGTCGAGGGCAAGGCCCTTCCTGGAGTGGAGGCGCTTCTCGATGCGTAAGAGGATGATTGCTGGCAACTGGAAGATGAACAAGACCTTCTCCGAGGCCGTCGTGCTGGCCGAGGGTCTGGCCAAGGAGCTCGCGGACGGCACCGGCGACGTCGACGTCGTCGTCGCCCCGCCCACGGTCGACCTCAAGGGCGTTGCCGAGGTCATCGAGAAGGAGGAGGCTCCGTTCGCCCTCTCCGCTCAGAACGTGTACTGGGAGGAGGCTGGCGCCTACACCGGCGAGACCGCTCCCAACATGCTCGAGGCCATTGGTGCCACCTACTGCATCATCGGTCACTCCGAGCGCCGCGACTACTTCGGCGAGACTGACGAGGACATCAACAAGAAGGCCAAGGCCCTGATGGCCCATGGCATCGTCCCCATCAGCTGCTGCGGCGAGTCCCTCGAGATCCGCGAGGCCGGCAAGCACGTCGAGTTCGTTGTCGACCAGATCAAGAAGGACACCGCTGGCCTCGAGATCACCGATCCGGCCAAGTACGTCATCGCCTACGAGCCCATCTGGGCCATCGGCACCGGCAAGACCGCTACCGCCGATGACGCGCAGGAAGTCTGCGGTGCCATCCGCAAGACCCTCGTCGAGATCTTCGGCGAGGAGACCGCTGCCGGTATCCGCGTCCTGTACGGCGGCTCCGCCAACCCGAGCAACATCGCTGGCTTCCTGGAGAAGGAAGACGTCGACGGCGCCCTCGTCGGTGGTGCTTCCCTCAAGGCCGACGGCTTTGCCGACATGGTGCACTCCGCCATGGCGTAAGCCTCACGCACAAGCTGCTTGAGCTGGGACCCGGGCTTCGGCCCGGGTCCTTTTGCATCTGGACACGGCGTCTGGTATGCCAGATGCGCAAGAATATGGCATAGTGGTATTTTGCGTGCAAAGCAACGCGGAGGGGGAGAGGTGCCTAGGGAGACGCAGAAGCAGTCGCTTTTCATGGTGGAGAACTATCCGGCATGGTTTGGGGCCGACACCTTCCTGCTCTGCGGCTCAGCGGTGCACTGGATCGTCATCTCGCTTATGGCCTACGAGCTCTCTGGCTCGGTCACCATGGCTGGCTGGTTCTTCACGCTGCGCGGCATCATGAGCGTCATCACCCAGGTGGTGGGCGGGACCTTCGTCGACCGCCACGACCACCGCACGCTGCTGCTCGTGCAGTCGGGCGTGTGCGGGCTGCTCTGGGCTGCGATGGGCGTGCTCTACGCCACGGGGAACCTGACCTTCATGCGCTTCATGGTGCTCTGCCTTGGCTCGAGTGCCGTGTTTGGGCTTCTCGACGGCACGTCCAACGCGGCACTGATCACGGTGGTGGGGCCGGAGCGCTACGCGCAGGCCGAGAGCCTCAACCAGGGTCGTGACGCAGCCGTGCGCATGGCGGGCTCGCCGCTCGGCGCCACCCTCTACGGCCTCTGGAACGCTGCGCCCTTCTTTGCGAGCGCGCTTTGCGATGCCGCGGCCTTTGTCTGCTCCTTCTTTCTGCATTTGCCCGAGAGGCCCGAGACCAAAGAGACCAAGGCGGGGGTCGGCTCCTTTTTGCATGATCTGGTCGAGGGCTGGCAATGGGTCTTTGCGAGCCGCACCATCGTGAGTGCCGTCGCGATCATGGGCCTCTTCGAGTTTGGGGCCTTTGCCATGCGACAGGCCGTCAACCTGCAGCTCGTCTCCACGGGCACCGATGCCCTGCTGATCAGCCTGGTCAACGTCGTGAGCGGCGTGGCCACGCTTCTGGGATCCGTGGTGTCCTCGCGCCTCTGCGACCGCATCCCCGCAGGTCGCGGAATCATTGCCATTCTCGCCTTCATGGCGGTCGGGTATGTGCCGCTGGTGATCTCTGACCAGTATGGGTTTGTCATCGCCAACGCCATCCTCACGAGCCTGCCCATCCCTCTCTTTGGCGCGCTTGTCAACGGGTTCGTGTTCTCCAAGACGCCCGTCGAGCGCCAGGGGCGAACGCGTGCGGCTGTCATGACCACGATCATGCTCTTTGGCAGCGCGTCCGGAGCGGTGGCGGGCGAGCTGCTCCCGCGCATCAGCTTCCGTGGCTTTGTGATCGCGATGCTCGCTCTTGTGGCGGTGTCTGTGGTGCTCGCCGCCATCAACCCGAGGATTCGCACCATCCCAGCCAGCCCCCACTGGGCCGAGGTCGAGCTGTAGGGGAGAGGTGCGGCACTTATCGCATCTCGCAATGGCCGCATATCAAGTTTTGCATGAGGAATACTGCCGAAAGGGCTAGCTCTAACCTTTATGTTATATACATACAACATAAAGGTTGATGCTATCGATACGCGTGCCTATGCGTCAAAAAAGATTTGAAATACTTTCTCATTCAGCTCTGAAAACATCGATATCTTTGAGACATTGAGCGAGCGATGCAGTAATAGAGACTGCAAGAGTCAGGCGCATCAAACGTAACAGGAGGATTCAAGTATGAGAAAGATGCTTACAGTTGCAGCAGTGCTTGCCATTGCGCTGGCTGGTTGCTCGTCTGCTCCCAAGGAGAGCACAGAGCCTGCTGAGCCCGAGGTCGTCGAGGAGGAGGTTGCTGACGAGGGCACCACTATCGAGTGGACTGACGCAACCGACGCCGCCGCAGCCGCCAAGGGTGCTGGTTTCGATCGCTTTGGCGTGATCAACTCCTTCAAGCTGGGCGACCTCGAGTTCAAGGATCCCAAGTTCTCCTATTCCGGTGGCGTTGCGCAGGCCGTCTACGAGACTCCCGCCACCATGTTCACCATCCGCAAAGCTGATGGCAACCACAACGTCCCCGTCACCGATCGCGTGCTTGGCGAATTTGCCGCCAACTGGACCAAGGAGATCGAGGGCATCGAGGTCAACTGCTACGGCGCTGCCAAGGGCGCCACGACCGTTGCCACGTGGAAGGAGGGCACCCGCGAGTTTGGCGTGACCTTCCAGGGCCTCGGCGGCGACGAGATGTCCATGGACTCCGACGAGCTCGCGACCATCGTCAAGGGCGTCAAGGAGGCCGACGCCGAGAAGAAGGAAGAGACCAAGTCTGAGACCAAGACCAACACTGGTTCCCTGCCTTCCGAGCATGACGCCGAGCTCCTGGCCGAGCAGACCGGTGGTGGCGTTTGCACCAGCATCGACATCGTGAACACCAAGCAGTATGGCCAGTGCTGGTATGCCGTCGTCAAGGACGACTCCGGCAACGTTCTCGAGTACTACATCACCGCTGACGGCATCTACGTCATCGACGAGAAGGGTGCTCAGCGCGAGACCAACACCCCCGCCAGCTCTGGTGACTCCAGCAGCCTCAGCGCCCAGATTTCCGAGGAGAAGGCTTGCGAGATTGCCGCACAACTGATGGATGGCACGGCCACCGACTCCTACTACACCGTGGACAAGACCTACGGCGAGGGCTGGCACGTGACCGTCCAAGACAGCAACGGCAACGTGACCAACTACCTGGTCAACGCCAAGGGCGAGGCCTACGCCGTCGACGCCAAGAACATCTAAGTACGACGCGCTAGCCTCAGGGCAAAGATCGACCAGGGGGTCCCGCATGCGGGATCCCTTTCTATGAGCACGCATCCCGGTCCTGAGCACTTCTATCTGGGGCAGAAGCCCTGTTTATGCAAGTCGGTTCGTGCCAGACTGGCAACTTGCACAAATCTGTGCAAGTTAGCCATCTAGTGAGCGCGGAAACCTCCACCGGAGCTCACTAGACCCCTAACTTGCACAGATTTGTGCAAGTTGCCAACTTGGCATCGATCAATATGCATTTATGCGTTCGTTGGGGCATGCAGTCACGCCTGTAGAGCCCCACGCAATGCGGGCACACCCCTCTTTCGGTGGGGTGTGCCCGCATTGCGTGGGGCTTGGCTGGTGATGTGAGCCGTCAGGCTCCTCGCGTCTGCCTACGACTGCTTCAGCTGCTTGAGTTCTTTGATCGTGAACCCGACGTAGCTTCCCGCGACCGCGAGGGTGGCTGTGATGACGTTGTACGGCAGTATGATGGCTTGCGTGAAGTCCATGTCCTTCAGCAGGGTTGACAACATCGAGATGACGATCAGGGTGACGATGCCGTTGGCCAGGGACTTGAAGACGACGCTGTTGCTCATGATTGCTCCTTTTGGTTTTGGAATCGGTGTTTTTCGGACGTTATGCTCTTAATACTCCGCAACCAGTCATCCGTCTCAAGTTGGAGCAACTTTTCTGGTAACTCTTTGAGTGGGTTAGTGCGCGGCCTCTATTCGCTGGCTGCGACCGGTCCTATAGGGCTATCGCCTCTTTGATGCGAAGAACAAGTTCTTCGATGTCGTCAGAATCGCTGATTATCGCCTTGGCACCAGAGTGCTCGGCCGCCTCTTCGCAGGCCGAGCCCCTTCTGACGATTACGGGCGTTCCGCAGGCGGCAGCCTCGGCCACCGTCATCCCGAACGTCTCCTCCAGGCTTGGCTGCAAATGCACGTCTGCCGCGGTGTATGCCTCCGCAAGCTCCTTCTGGCTCTTTGTCCTGGGTAGGGCAATCAGTTGCTTTGGACAATCGCGTATCTGTCTTTCGCTCAGGCCAATGAGAACGACCGCATACTCGCTTTGATCGAGTCTCTCTGACAATCGCCTAAAGATCGGCAGTCCCTTGCGCTCGGTCCACGAGCTTGCGACCCCAAGGACCATGCGGCGATTCCCGATTCCAAGTCGCGTGCGAAAGTTGCTCGGCGTGGGCTTGAACACGGATCGATCGATGTCGTTGTATCGAACCTCAATCGGATACTTGGCCAAGAACGAGTCCATTGCCAGCCCCTCGAGCCAGTGGCTCGGCGTGACGAGTGTCATGCGATTGGCCGGAAGCTGAGTAAAGATGGCCTTCTTCTGGCGGAAGTTCCATGCGCAGGAGCTCCTGCAAACCGTCTTGGGGTACATCCCGAGCTGAGGGCATGCGCTTGTCAGCGCGCAGTGCTCTTTCCACTGCATGCAGTTGACAAAGGTGAAATGCGCGCAATGCCCCGTAAACGCCCAGCAGTCGTGCAGCGTCCAGTTGACGTGCACCTTCTCGTGTGCCAACAGCCAGTCGAAGAGCATCTCGGCGTTGACGTAGTACCCGTGGACGTTATGCAGGTGGACGATGTCCGGATCTATCTCGTCTAGCTTCCGCAGCAGGCGTCTCGTCGCGCGCCTCGAGTGGAAGCCCGCCCTGCCGTCAAGCCGCGTCTGAAGGACGTCGAGGTAGAGCTCGGGCTCCGTGCCAAAGTTGAACTCGTGCTCGTTTGCGGCAGCCCTTCCGCGACCCCACATCGTCCAGCAATCGTCGCCGAGTGAGCGTCGCTCTTCGACAACTTGACGCATTACCGCTCCGGTTGATAGGGCAGGCACGCTGTTGATCGAGACATAGCGCATAGTCAGCAGTTCCTCCACACCATGCGGTTAACGACACCCGCATGGCTTTGGATGATATGCGTCATCTGGGTAGTAATTATCGGGACACGTTAATGTGGCACAGGAATGCCATAAGCGCTCCGCGACGCGGTGAAGGCGCGACCTGCTGCGGCCCCGTTGGTGCTCAGCTAAGAGATTGCCGACAGGCGCAGCGTTCGGGTCGCTGCGCCTGTCGGCAATTATCGTTTGTTGATGCGTTGTGCGTTTCTACAGCTCAAGGCCCCTGAGATCAGCCAAGTCCTCCCAATGGAGCTCCTCAGCCGAAAGCAGCGGGCGGCTTTGCGTGAGGCCAGCCGGCTCGCAGTAAACGTCGGAAAGGATGAAAAGCCCGTTGCAGACGCCACTCGTGTGATTGCGCGCTCGTTCTTACGGAGCGCCAGCACGTGTCCATGACCTACCTCGTCGGCGGCCCCTCATACCAGGAACTCGCGACCAATCCGCAGGGTAACGTGAGTCTCTAGAAACGCGGGTGTGGACAACGGCGCCTCACCCGTCAGCCCAAACAAAAAGACATCCCCCCGCGGCTTCGATTATGAACCCACCTACCTAAGGTGGGTGTCCTGCTCGCTTGTTCCAGCTTCCTCAACAAGGGAGGATTCCTGTACTGGATACGAGACTCGGACTCCCTCGAAACGCTTGTCGGTTCACCCAGTTAGAACCACAGGGGGATGCCAACTCCACTATACGTGTGTCCCTTGCGAATACCAGTCTTGACTTACGCTCCTGGACTCGAAACAATCGTAAGATGTGTGTTTGTACGCATCTGCTGGGCAGTTGGGGGTTGTAAGGATGAATCAGGAGCCTGTGGCATACCTGTGCCTGTTTGTGACGGCACTGGTCACCGCCATGGTGATGACCCCCATTGCCTCCAAGATCGCATGGAAGGTCGACGCGGTCGACTATCCCAGCAAGCGCCGCATCAACCGCGACCCCGTGCCGCGCATGGGGGGCATCGCCGTGTTCTCTGGCATCGCCGCCATGCTGCTCATGCGCTACATCGGCCAGCGCTACCTTGGCTGGAACATCGTCTTCACCCCGTCGCCGCACCTGCGCAACGTCGACTACACCCTGCTCGGCGTGGCCTTCTTCATCGTGTTCGTCACGGGCATCATCGACGACGTGCACTCGCTGTCGCCCAAGAAGAAGCTCCTCGGCCAGGTGCTCGCGGCATCGGTCGCGGTGGCCAGCGGCCTCGTGATCGGCGACGTGGTCAACCCCTTTGCGGGGTACGGCCTCTTCCACGTGGGGTGGCTCACCTATCCCGTCACCATCATCTACCTGGTTGCCTACGTCAACATCTTCAACCTCATCGACGGTCTCGACGGCTTGGCGTCGGGCATCGCCTTCATCGCAAGCCTGTCGCTGTTCGTGCTCTCGCTGCTGCGCGGCCAGAGCGACGCAGCCTCGCTCGCCATCGCTACCGCTGGCTCCACGCTGGGCTTCTTGCGCTACAACTTCCACCCCGCATCCATCTTCCTGGGTGACTCGGGGTCGCTCCTTCTGGGTTTCTCGCTGGCCACGGTGTCCCTGCTCTCGGTCACGCGCATCTCCAGCCTGACTACCATTCTGGTGCCGCTAGTCGTCGCAGGCATCCCCATCATCGACACACTCTCGGCCATCATCCGCCGCAGCCGCGCGCACGTGAGCGTCGGCCAGGCGGACCGCGGCCACATCCATCACCGTCTGCTGGACGAGGGCTTCGACCAGCGTCAGACGGTCCTGGTCATCTACGCCTGGACGGCGCTGCTGGCCATTGGCGCCATCATCCTCACGCAGCTTCCGCTCGTGCCGCGCATCGTCGTCTTTCTCCTGCTGGTGATCGCCTCGGGCGTCTTTGCGGCACGCCTCAAGCTCTTTAACCCCGTGCTGCTGCACCATTACAACCCCTACACAGGCAACGACGAGATCATCTCGCCGCAAGACCCTGCCTTCGAGAAGGAGGAGGCGCGCTTTGAGCAGGAGCACAACACCCACGTGCCCTTCCTCTAGCGGACTGCCCATGGACCTAGACTTCAACGCGTATACGCAATGCGAGCTTTGCCCCAGGCGCTGCCATGCGCGGCGCGGGGAGGGGAGGGCTGGCCTCTGTGGTGCAAGCTCCACGCTCAGGGTGGCGCGCAGCGCCCTTCACTTTTGGGAGGAGCCGCCCATCTCGGGGGAGAGCGGATCGGGCGCCATCTTCTTTGCCGGCTGCCCCCTGCGCTGCGTCTTCTGCCAGAACCACGAGATATCGCAGGAGGGTTTTGGCCTCGAGGTCACCACGCGCCGCCTGGCGCAGATGATGCTCGAGCTGCAGGGCCAGGGCGCGCTCAACATCAACCTGGTGACCCCGCTGCACTTTGCGCCCCATGTGCGCGAGGCGGTGCTTCTCGCGCGCGAGGCGGGCCTTGCGCTCCCCATCGTCTGCAACACGTCCGGCTACGAGCGCCGCGAGGTGGTGGAGGCGATGTCCGACATCGTCGACATCTGGCTCACCGACTTCAAGTACGCCTCCCCGGAGCTCTCGGGCAGCCTGTCCGCGGTGGCTGACTACCCGCAGGTGGCGGAGGAGGGGCTCCGCGCCATGCTGGCGTCGCTGCGCCAGGCGGGAGGCCGCAAGATGGCAGAGGACGGACGGATGCTCAAGGGCATCATCGTGCGCCACCTGGTGCTGCCGAGCCACGTGGAGGACTCGCTCAGCGTGCTGGCAAAGGTTTGGGAGATCTGCGGCAACGAGGTGGACCTCTCCGTCATGAACCAGTACACCCCCAACGAGGCCTGCATCAAGAGGGGAGGCCCACTTGCCGGTCCGCTCGACCCCGACGACTACGAGTTGGTGCTCGACTACGCCGACGCGCTTGGCTTCGAGCACATGTGGTGGCAGCAGGGCGGTACGGTCTCAGAGAGCTTTGTCCCGGCCTTCGACGCCACGGGCGTGGAGGGGCCCGACCTGTCCTGACGCTCCAGGATGGCGACGTCGCGCAACCGTCGCGCGACGTTTGTCCTTTTGGGAGCTCGCGGGTATAGTCAGTCTGTCTGCGCCGATACGCGGCGCCAAACGAGAGGATCTACCATGGCCGATGAAGTACGGCCCCTGAGCGACGAGGAGCGCGCCGAGCTGGAGGCCCTGCGCGCCGAGAAGGCCGCTCGGGAGAAGCGCGAGCAGGCGGCCCGCGAGCGCGCCGAGCTCGAGGCGCTGCGCAGCGAGAGCGTCAAGCAGAGCCAGCCCGCAAAGCCCAGACGAGAGGCGTCCGCGACGGCTGCCGCCAGGGCCGCGGCAGAGGAGGACCGCCGCATCCGCGAGCAGCGCGAGCGCGGCGCCAAGCTGATGGAGCCGGACGACGACCTCCGCATGCCGCTCGGCCAGAAGCTGGTGCTCGGCGTCATCGCCCTGCTCGTCGTCATAATCCTTTTCATGAGCAAGTTCATAGGCTAGGAGCCTAGGAGCCAACACACCCGAGGTGGGAGGACAACCATGGCATTGACCGACATCACGCGCCCCTCTGACGTGGCGCTCAACACGGACCTTTACGAGCTCACGATGGCCCAGGGCTACTGGGAGTCGGGCCTCGTCGACGGCGAGGGCTGCTTCAACGTGTTCTTCCGCGACGCGCCCTTCAAGGGTGGCTACGGCATCGCCTGCGGCATGGGTCAGATCGCCGACCTCGTGGAGAACTTCGTCTACGACGACGAGTCCATCGAGTACCTGGCCTCCATCCAGGCACCGGGCGGCGGCCCGATGTTCAAGCCCGGGTTCCTCGACTACCTGCGCGACTTCCGCATGCGCGTGGACGTGTGGGCCATCCCCGAGGGCGAGGTCGTGTTTGCGCGTGAGCCCATGGTGCGCGTGCAGGGCCCCATCATCGACTGCCAGCTCATCGAGACCGCCCTGCTCAACCTGGTCAACTTCCAGACGCTGGTGGCCACAAAGACGGCTCGCGTGGTGCATGCGGCGGAGGGTCATCCCGTCTCTGACTTCGGCCTGCGCCGCGCGCAGGGCCCAGACGGCGGTCTGGCCGTGGCTCGCGCCTCCTACATCGGTGGCGCCTCGTCCACGTCCAACGTGCTTGCCGGCAAGATCTACGGCATCCCGGTGTTTGGCACCCACGCGCACTCCTGGGTGATGTCCTTCCCCACGGAGCTCGACGCCTTCCGCGCCTTTGCCGCCTCCAGCCCCAAGAACTGCGTGCTCCTGCTCGACACCTACGACGTGCGCCAGGGCATCAAGAACGCGATTACGGTGGCCAAGGAGATGGAGGAGCGCGGCGAGCGCCTCTCTGCGGTGCGCCTCGACTCCGGTGACCTCGCGCGCCTTGCCAAGGAGGCCCGCAAGGCCTTTGACGAGGCGGGCCTGCCCTACGTCAAGATCTCCGTCTCCAACGACCTCGACGAGTACACCATCCAGTCGCTCTTTGCCCAGGGTGCACCCATCGACTCGTTTGGCGTGGGCACCAAGCTCGCCACCTGCGACCCGCAGCCCTCGCTCGGCGGCGTGTACAAGCTCTCCGCCACGCGCGAGACCCCCGAGAGCCCCTGGGAGCCGGTCATCAAGCTGTCCGAGCAGGCCTACAAGCGCACCATCCCCGGCGTGCAGCACATCCGCCGCTACTATGACGCGGCAGGCGTGCCCGTGGGCGACATGATCGTGGACGACTCGGTGGACTCCGGCGACACCACCTCCATGGTCGACGTGCTCGACGAGCTGACCTCCTTCGACCTTTCCGACGCCACGCCGCAGGAGATGCTCACGCAGCTGGTGGCGGACGGCCATCACGTGGGGGAGCCCGAGTCCATCGAGGTCGCCAAGGCGCGCTGCCGCGAGGCCTTCATGCACCTGGACCCGGCAACCAAGCGCTTCCTCAACCCGCAGACCTATCCGGTGGGCCTGGAGCGCGGCCTTGCGCGCCTGCGCAACGAGCTCGCCCTCGAGGAGGCCAAGGGGTCCGGCCGCAGGAGTCGCGCATAACCCAAGCACGGCATTTGTCCTGTAGGTAGGTGTGGCATGGCTCGTCTGTGGAGAACCCGCACGACGAATCGGTGAATGTGCTTTCCGTTGCTGTCAACGGTCTTTCACTTTGCTACACTCAACAACGTTGCATATTCAACCTAGGTTTTACGTATCGAGAAGAAGGAGCCAAAGAGATGCCCGAGACGATCGAGGAGCTTGTCAAGCAGGCTATTGCCGCTGCTCAGGCGGCGGGTGATCTGCCGGAGTTCGAGGTCAAGGACTGTGGCATCGAGCGACCGGCTGATTCGGGAAACGGTGACTGGACCTCTACGGTGGCAATGCGCTCGGCACGTCTGGCCCACATGGCCCCTGCCAAGATCGCCGCTGCCATCGTCGCCCACATGCCCGAGAACGCCTCCGTTGCCAAGGTTGAGGTCGCCGGCCCCGGCTTCATCAACTTCTACCTCAACTCTGCCGCAAACAACGAGGTCTTCCGCACGGTCATCGAGGCTGGCGACGACTGGGGCAAGGTCAACGTGGGCAACGGCCTGCGCACCCAGGTCGAGTTCATCTCGGCCAACCCCACCGGCCCTCTGCACGTGGGTCACGGCCGTTGGGCTGCCATCGGCGACTCGCTCTGCAACGTGCTCGAGCATGCCAACTTCGACGTGCAGCGCGAGTACTACATCAACGACCACGGCTCCCAGATGGACGTCTTCGGCCAGTCCGTTGCCATGCGCTACCTGCAGATTGCCGAGATCGTGAAGGCTGACGGCGTGGACGCCGCCGCTGCGGCCGACAAGCTGCTTGCCGACCGCGAGGCCTACGTGGACGACGAGCTCGACGAGAAGCCCGAGACCCATCCGTACATGGACTCCTTCAACGAGAAGCTCGGCGGCAACTCCTACGGCGGCGACTACATCATCCACATCGCCAAGCGCTTCTACGAGACCGACGGCGACAAGTGGGTCAACGAGGAGCCCGAGGTGCGCGACCCCGAGTTCCGCGAGCGCTCCTACCAGGACATGCTCCAGCAGATCAAGGACACCTGCCACCAGGTGCGCTGCGACTTCGACGCCTGGCGCTCCGAGCGCAGCTTCTACGAGCCTGACGAGACCGGCGTCTCCTACATCGACCGCACCTTCAAGATGCTCGAGGACAAGGGCCTGCTCTATCGCACCGATGACGGCGCCCTCTGGTTCAAGTCGACCGACTTCGGCGACGACAAGGACCGCGTGCTGATCAAGAGCAACGGCGAGTACACCTACTTCGCCTCCGATGTCGCCTACTGCTGGAAGAAGTTCGAGATCGTCGACTACGAGATCAACATCTGGGGCGCCGATCACCACGGCTACATCAAGCGCGTCCAGTCGGTCGCCGACGCCATGGGCTATCCCGGCAAGTACGAGATCCTGCTGGGCCAGTTCGTCAACCTGCTGCGCAACGGCCAGCCGGTCCGCATGTCCAAGCGTCGCGGCACCATGATCAGCTTCCAGGAGCTCGTGGACGAGGCCGGCGTGGACGCCACCCGCTACACGCTCATCAGCCGCTCCTCCAACCAGACCATCGACTTCGACATCGAGAAGGTCAAGGAGCAGAGCAACGCCAACCCCGTGTACTACGTGCAGTACGCCCATGCGCGCATCTGCTCGATCCTGCGTCGCGCCGCCGGCGTGAGCGCCGAGGAGGCCGCCGAGATGGGCATGGACGCCGTGGCCGCAAAGGCGCTCGGCGAGAACTACGACCTCTCGCTGCTCACCGACCCGACCGAGCTCGCCCTCTCGCGCAAGCTCTCCGAGTTCCCCGAGCTCATCGCCAGCTGCGCCCGCGACCGTGCGCCCTTCCGCATCACGCACTTCTGCGAGGAGCTGGCCAGCGCCTACCATGGTTTCTATCACGACTGCCAGGTGCTGCCGAGCGAGGGTCGTCCCCTGGACGAGAACCTCTCCCGCGCGCGTCTCGCCGCATGCGACGCCGTGCGCGTCAACCTCGAGGTTGCCCTGCGCCTCATCGGCGTCTCTGCTCCCACGGTCATGTAACACTAACTGACATATTGATGTAACGATAGTTGCATATTGAACTCAAGCGGCCCGAAGGCATTGCCCTCGGGCCGCTATTCATTTGGTGCGGTTGTGGTGCGGATTTTGCACCGAAATATCGGTACGAATAACGAAAATAGAGGCTTCACTGTTGTGAAAAGTCGAGAATAAATTAAACTGCAAATTGAAAAAATAATATTGTTAAATTTCTTATATCAACCACTGCAATTGTCGCAGGAGGAGTGATGGAGCTGCGCGACTATATAGCTATACGTCGGGCATACAACTTAGTAAGACAAACCTACCCGCGCAGGAGTCGCATGACTTTTGCCGAGTTCGCCATTCTCTGTCACATGTACCTGTTTGACGGGTCCCTGAACACCACCGAGATTGCCAAGTACCAAAACGTCCTCAGGCCCACGATGACGCACCGCACCAAGCACCTCTCCGGGCTTGGCTTGATAGAGCGTACCAGGGGCGACAACGATCACCGACACATCCTCTGCTCGGTAACCGATGAGGGGCGGGCGTTTGTCCAAGACATATGCGAGCAGGTCTGCGCCATCCTGCGACAGGGCGATGCGCTCAGGCGGATTGAGTGGGAGCGCGCCTGCCGCTACATAGAGGCCATGGGCTCGCTGGACCTTAAGGCAAGCGACCTGGTGCTGCTCGGAATCATGGGGAGCGAGGAGGGGACAACGGTCAGCTCGCTCGTCGATGCGCTTGGCCTGCTTCAGCCTACGGTCTCCATGTCGGTCTCCGCGCTTATGAATGCGGGCATGATTGACCGGGGCCGCGACGGGGCGCGTCGACTCGCGACGGTCTCGCTGACGCAGAAGGGTCGCTCGACAGGCGAGGAGCTCTGCCAGGGTATCGACGAGCTGCTCGTACGCAGGAAGTAGCGGTCGTCCCTTGCCTTGCGGCGTCTGTGACGCACGTGCAAGGCGTGTTTGGCTGACAACAATTCTCATAATGAGAGACAGTCGCCGCATCAGATGAAATTTTCTGATATAGTACGTCCTTGTAAACGTGCATGGGCGGTTGATGCCCACACGGATCTTTGTGAATCCCATTCAGCAAATCAAAGTAGTGTTGCGCCGTATTCCGGCGTTGCTGTTTTGAGAGAGGCGTAATTGCATGGCCGAAGACATTACCCCTACCGTTGAGCCCGCTGCCAGCGAGGATGCTCCCGTCGTCGAGCAGCCCAAGCGCAGGCGCGGCCGTCCTCGCAAGACGGCTGTCGTCGAGGAGGCGACCGAAGCCGCTCCCGCACCCGCCGCGGTCGAGGAGGCACCCGCAGAGGAGGCGCCCAAGCGCCGTCGCGGCCGTCCTCGCAAGGTGACGGCACCTGCCGAGGACGCTCCTGCGGCTCAGGCACCGGAGGCGCCGTCGGAGGGTGCTGCCCCCGCTCCCGAGCCCGCCGCCGAGGGCGAGGCTCCCGCGGCCGAGGCTCCCAAGCGCCGCCGCGGGCGTCCGCGCAAGTCCGAGACGGCCGCAAAGGCTGCTGCCGCCGAGGCCACGGATGCCGCCGATACCGCACCCGCCGAGAGCAAGCCGGAGGAGGCCGCTCCTGCCACCCCTGCAACGCAGCTCTCCATCGAGGAGATGACCAAGGCCACGCAGGCTGCCACAAAGGCTTCCTCGGTGCCCATGGGCGCTCCGACGACCACCCTGGCCGAGGCTGACGCCCAGCAGCAGGGAGGTGGCAGGCACCGTCGCCGCAGCGACAACAACGGCTCCGGCCAGCAGAACAACCAGAACAACGGCAACAACCAGAACAACCGCCGCAACGGCAACAACCAGAACAACAACCGCCGTCGCAACCGCCGCGACCGCCAAGAGCAGGCAGCCGAGCCCTCCCTCACGCGCGAGGAGCTTGCCGAGATGAAGGTCGCCGAGCTTCGCGTCAAGGCCGCCGAGCTGGGCGTCGAGTACGCGGGGCTGCGCAAGAAGGACCTCGCCGAGGCCATCTACGAGGCAGCTGCGCTTGCCGAGGGCTTCCGTCCCGTCTCCGGCGTGCTCGAGATCCAGAACGAGGGCTATGGCTTCCTCAGGACGGGCAACTACATGTCGGGCGAGAACGACGCCTTCGTGCACCAGCAGCTCATCCGCCAGCACGGCCTGCGCGTGGGTGACAAGATCGTCGGCTCGCTGGCCCCGTCGCGCTCGGGCAACAAGTACCCGCCGCTGCACCGCATCGACTCGGTCAACGGCCGTCCCCTCGAGGAGATGCGCAACCGTCCGCGCTTCCGCGACCTCACGCCCATCTATCCCAATGACCGCCTGGTCATGGAGCACGGCCAGGAGTCCATCACCGGCCGAGCCATCGACCTCGTAGCCCCCATCGGCAAGGGCCAGCGTGGCCTTATCGTGAGTCCTCCCAAGGCGGGCAAGACGACGGTGCTCAAGCGCATCTGCCAGTCCATTGCCGCCAACAACCCCGAGGTGCACCTCTTCTGCCTGCTCGTGGACGAGCGTCCCGAGGAGGTTACCGACATGGAGCGCTCCATCCGCGGCGAAGTGGTCGCCTCCACCTTCGACATGCCGGCCGAGAACCACACCAAGGTCTCCGAGCTGGTCATCGAGCACGCAAAGCGCCTGGTCGAGCTGGGGGAGGACGTCGTGGTGGTGCTTGACTCCATCACGCGCCTGGCACGCGCCTACAACCTCGCGCAGCCGGCCTCCGGCCGCATCCTGTCCGGCGGCGTCGACTCCGCCGCCCTGTACCCGCCCAAGAAGTTCCTGGGCGCCGCGCGCAACATCGAGCACGGTGGCTCGCTCACCATCCTGGCCTCCGCCCTCGTCGACACCGGCTCCAAGATGGACGAGGTCATCTTCGAGGAGTTCAAGGGCACGGGCAACATGGAGCTCAAGCTCGACCGCGAGCTCGCCGACAAGCGCATCTTCCCGGCCATCGATCCGGTGGCCTCGGGCACGCGCAACGAGGACCTGCTCATCGAGGCCGAGCTGCAGCCCTTCGTGTGGGGCATCCGCCGCATACTGGCCAACATGAACAACACCGAGCGTGCCGCTACCGCCCTGGTCAAGGGCCTCAAGAGCACCAAGGACAACCAGGAGTTCCTCATCCGCTCCGCGCGCAAGGCGCAGCAGTCGGACATCATGCTGTAGGCGCCGGCACAGAGCATCAAAGCCCAAGCTCCCTCGGTACATGCGACCGGGGGAGCTTCTCGTATGGGTTGGCGCTGTATTTGGTGTCCGCCGGACGGAAAACTAGAGGCTGGTGCACTGCGAGCGAGCGCGAGAAAGAAAACCCGAAGCTGGTGCGCTCTTCGAGGACGACGGGAAAGAAAATCTGCGCCTGGTGCACCGAGGGTCAAAACCCAGTGCACCACGTGCGCAATTTTCTTTCCCGCACCGGGGAGGCCTCCCTCCAACGTCCTGCAGGGGCGCTCGGATGGCTCCATATACCTGCGACTTTGGCACTTTTGGCTTTTAGGTGCACAGATTGTTTGCAAATGCTTGAAGAAAGAGTAAAGTCTATTTCTGTCGGGGCATTGTGTCTCGACGGTAGGTCACGACGGCAAACACACATCCAACGAAGCACGCCGCCAAGACTGCACCGCTCCTTGTTCGTCAGACTGCACGGGCGTGCTTCGGCTTAGGCCAGGTGTATGCCATCGACGGAGGAGGGGTACGCCACATGACGGAGACTGGTAGCCATCCTGCTGTATTTGCGGGACTCTTGGGCAGCGCCGTATGGTCAGTTCCTACCTTGGCCCTTGCCATGCCGGCAGACGGGGTCATCGAGGCTGTAAAGGGCTCGCTGCTGCTGCAGTTCACCCTCGGCTGCGCCATGGGCGCAGGCCTTGCGGGTGCGATCGTCTTCGTCCAGGACCGTCTCGAGGCCCGAAAGGCACCTGTGGCAGACGAGGTGGAGGAGGAGTTCGACGAGGTCGAGCCCCTCGACGACTTCTGGAGCGAGTCGTCGCTCAACCTCGTGCGCGCACAGGTGGAGGAGATCGATGATGATCCGACCGGCGACCTTGGAAGGTTCCGCACCGGCCAGATAACCATCGACTTCCCGGTTATCGAGGAGGAGGTCGTCGTGGCGGCGCCGCGTCGCGCGCGCCACGCCCGCCATGCCGCTGTCGCGTCCGCGACGCCCAAGGCTGCCGCGGCCAAGCGTTCCGGTCGTCACTTTGCGAAGGCAGAGCATCAGGAGTCGCTGGTTGCGGCTCTGGTGAGCAGCGTTGCCGTCGAGGAGCCCACGCGCGGTAGGCACTTTGCCACAAACGTGTCGGTCACCCCCGTCGTCGCCAAGGTCGAGGACCCCGAGGCCTCCCAGACCACCGGTAAGCTGTTCAAGCTCGAGGAGGTCGCCAAGGTCAACGACGAACAGGCCGCCAGGCTCCGCAGGCGCGAGCTTCTGGCCAACCTTCCGTCGTTCGACGCGCACAAGGCCGTGCAGAGCAAGGCTCCCGCGGCAGTGGCGGAGAAGCCGGCGGCTCCCGTGGCAGAGAAGAACCCCGCTGTGGCAGGGGCTCCCAAACCGGCCGTAAGCGTTGCCGCCGAGGCCAAGTCCGTCCAGGCCAAGTCCACCAAGTCCGAGCGCAAGGGCATCACGGGTCGCATCATGGTGCGTGTGGCCGAGCGCACGCGTGGCGTCCGCGAGGTTCTCGCCGATCGCCTGAGCGACGACGCGATGAACGGCATCCCCGTGATCGAGCGCGCCGACGGCAGCGTGAGCGACGTGGCACCCACCTGGTTTGACCACACCTTCGTTCCCGCCATTGCAAGCCTCACGGGCATCACGGGCAAGCTCGACGACACCATGGAGCATGGCTCCACTGCAAGTGGCGCCTCTGTTGCCACCAAGGCCAAGGTCGATACCGAGGCGTCGCGCAGCGCCTACATCTCCCGCCACGTGGCGGAGGTCAACGTGGGCATGTTCCCCGAGCGCCGCAGTGCCGACGAGCTCGAGCACGACGACGTGTGGGAGGAGGCCCTCGCTGCGATGGGGGAGACCATCGCCCGCGAGACCCCCGTCTTCCAGGACGTCGTGGGTGGCCCCACCACCATCGACGATCCCGATGGCCTCGAGGGTCCCACGGGATTCATCCCCTTCAGGGTGCCTGCCGCGCATCCCGAGGTCGTGGACACCGAGACCTACGTCGACTACCTGCTTCGCGACGAGCTCTCGCAGAACAGCGCCGAGGTCGTCCGCAACTCCGTGCATGCGCACCTGCGCGTCATCGAGGGCGGCACGAGCCCGCGCCTGGTGCGTCGTCGCCCGAGCGACACGGGCAAGCTGGGGACCGGCAAGGTTGGCGTCGGCCGTCACTTTGCCCAGCACGACCTGGCGGCGCAAGCATAAAAGTCGCAAAAATGCCATAGGATATCGGGGCCGCGAGCGCATGAGCTCGCGGCCCTCTTGCGTCATGCGCAAATCGTCCCGCAAAGTGGCATTTCATGTTGCAGGGGAGAAAACATTTCATCATGAGAGTCCTGCAGAAACGTCGGTCTGGCTAGAGTACTTACATGCATTCATGCATCAAAAAGGGAGAAAGGTTTGCTATGAACACCAACATCTCGCGCCGCTCATTCCTGGCAGCCTCCGGCTCCGTTGCAGCCTCTGCCATCCTTGCTGGTTGCGGTGGCTCCTCCGACAGTGGCTCTGCTGCCGCTTCCGACACCTTCAAGATCGGTGGCATCGGCCCCGTCACCGGCGGTGCGGCCCTCTACGGCATCGCCACCAAGTTTGGCGCCCAGGTGGCCGTCGACGAGGTCAACGCCGCCGGCAACATCAAGATGGAGCTCAACTGGCAGGACGACGAGCACGATCCCGAGAAGTCCGTCAACGCGTACAACAACCTCAAGGACTGGGGCCTGCAGATCCTGGTCGGCACCACCACGACCAACCCCTGCGTCGCCGTCTCCTCCCTCACCAACGTCGACCGCATCTTCCAGCTGACCCCGTCCGCCTCCTCCGTCAACGTCCTCGGTGGCGAGGAGATCGGCGCTGACAACCCGCGCAAGGACAACGTCTTCCAG
>CACYTH010000028.1 GCA_902777325.1 uncultured Coriobacteriaceae bacterium | reverse complement strand
TGGGCCGTGTGACTGGGTGTGACTGGGACAGGGGACGTGCCTGGTGTCCCACCTTGATTGATCAAGGTGGGACACCAGGCACGTCCCCTGTCCCAGTCACACCCAGTCACACGGCCCACCCAGTCCGCACCCCCGTCCCCCGTTTCCCTGTTCCCCGGATGCCGGCTGCGCTACCATGGAGTGTCAGCAACCATGACGAGAGGAGCGCCCGTGGCGTTTGACCCGCATAGGGAGGATTACCAGCGCCTGGGCCTGCGCTTTGCGCGCTCGCTCGATGGGCAGGACCCCGCCTCGGCCACACGCGCCTTCGCGGGCTTCAACAGGCGCTTCTCGCAGAACCGCGACTCCTTGCCCCAGTCTGACGCGGACAGGGCCTTCCATCTGGTGGCCGAGGCCACCACGCTCATTGACTACGAGCTGCCCTTTGCCGACGACGCGCAGGCCGAGGAGCTTATCGCCAAGGGCCACCTGCTTCTGGACGAGGCGATCGCGCTGGACCCGCACTGCCACGACGCCATCCGCATGAAGACCGCCGCCGAGAGCCCCTCGTTTGAGAGCTACTACGACTTTCTCACGCGGACGGCCGACGACGTGCGCGCCCAGTGCGAGGAGGCGCGCGCCAACACTCGCGACGAGTCGCCCGAGCGCGCCTCGCTGGAGGCCGACATCGCCATGCGCCCGTACTACCGCTGGCTGGCCACGCAGGCGGGCAAGGCCGTCATCTGCGGACGCAACCGCGAGGCCATCCGCATTGGCGAGAAGCTTCTCGAGCTTGACCCGCAGGATGCCTCGGATGTGCGTTTTACCTGCGCGATCGCATACGCAAAGCTCGAGGACGAGGCTGGGCTCGACCGCTTTGCCGCACGCACCAAGCCGCTTGTGCGTGCGGGCACCGACGACGCCTGGATGCAGCTCTCGCGCATATCGCTCGCGCACAAGCGTCATGACATGGCAGAGGCGCGCCGCCTGCTCACGCGCCTGATTGGCACCTATCCGCACGCGAGCGCCGCGCTCGCCAGCCAAAAGGAGCTGCCCGACGGCGTCTTCGCACGGCTTGCCGTGGCACCCTTCAGCGAGGACGAGCTTATCCTCGCCGTGTCCGAGGGCACGGTGCTCCTGCAGGAGGGCCGCGACGACGCGGGTCGCGGGGTTCTCGGCACATGGATCGTGCGGCAGACGGGCCTTGCCCCACAGACGGAGGCACCGCGATGAACCTGCACGAGGAGCTGATGGAGCGGCTGGCACGCCGCCGGAGCGAAAAGCTGGGAGGCCTCTCCCCCGCCGCGTACGCAGAGCTCCTGCTGGCGGTGCGCGAGAATCCGCAGGACTACGTGGATGACGCGTCTGACCAGGCCTTCATGCTGCTGGCACAGGCCGCGGAGCGCGTGTTTGCCTCACGCCAGGACGACGAGTTCCGTGACGACGAGCAGTTCATGCAGGAGCGGGCGCGCCGCATGGAGCGCCTGAGGCGTGACTGTGCCGAGGCGCTTGCGACGGCGCCGGAGAGCACGCACGCGCGACTCTTCTCGGTGTTGGCGGCAGACAACGAACCGGACGACCAGCTTGACGCCCTGCTCGAGCTCGACCGTGCACTGGCTGCGGAGCGAGGCCCCCTGACAGCGCCCGAGTCCGGCGACGCCTGGCAGGACGTCCACCTGCGCGGACGCATGCGCGTGAGTGCCGCCATCGCCCGCACCTGCCTCGACTCCGCGCGCTACCGCATGTCAAACGAGCGCGGCCAGGCGCTGCTGGCCGTGTCGCCCTCCGACCCGCTTGGCGCGCGCCACACCTGCGCGCTCTGCCTGGCACGGCTCGAGGACGAGGAGGGCTTCGAGGCGCTCGACGCGCGCTTCGGCCGCAGGGGCGACAGCTGGCAGCAGCTTGGCCGCGTGCTTCTCTTTTACAAGCTGGGACGCATGTCGGCCGCGCGCCGCGCGCTCGCGGGCTTCGACCGGCTCTGCGAGGGCGGCGGATATGCGCTGCTCAGGCCCATCATGGTGGACACGTACCTGCCCGATCGCCCGTCGGCTGAGCCGTACTCGTTTGAGGAGGTCACGCTCGCGGTGCACGAGGCCGACCCCATCATCTGCGACGTGCCCGACCTGTGCACGTGGGCGAGCGAGCAGGGGGACTTTGCCGACCGCGCCCGCGCCTTTGCCGAGCGCAACGGCTTTGGCTGGTAGCTCAGGCTGCCGCTCTTACGCGAGGGCCGCGTACTCCTGTGCGAGAAGGGCTGCCACCGCCTCAAGCTGATACGGATGGCCCAGCTGCGACCCGTCGGAGTCGAAGGGCACCACGTCGCTCACAAAGTCGGACAGCTCCACCCCGCGTGGGCACACCATCCAGATCTCCCGTTTGCGCAGGTGACGCACCTCGTCCTGCGTGAACGCGCGGTACCCAAAGTAGTCGCCGGTGTAGGAGAAGACGATGGTCAGCTCGTCCGCGGGTGCGCTCAGGATGTGTGCCATCTGGTCTGCGTAGGAGACGCCCGTGTGCACGCGCTTGCCCAGAAGCAGCAGGTCGGTCTGCAGGCAAAGCGCGGCTGCCTCAGCCTTGAGCAGGCCAAACGCGCTTACCCTCTCATGCGCCCGCGCCTCTCGCGCAAGCTCGGCAAGCTTCGCCTGGCTGACGCTTAGAGCCGCCTTGCCCAGGGCACCCGCCGCCTCACGGGCCCACTGCCTGTGCGTATCCGGTCCCTGGACACGCTCGAAGACGTCGGTCTCCTCGGCGAGGGCACTCTGCAGCTCCGTAAAGCCGGCCAGCCCCACCTCGCGGCAGAACCGCGAGATGGACCCCGCACCTACCGCGCAGGCCTCGGCCAGCTGGCGGACGCCCATGGCGGCAGCCTCGCTGCGATGCGTGAGCAGGTACTCGGCAATCACCGCGTTTGTCGAGCCTGCGGGCTCGGTGGAGACCACGCTGAGAAGCACGACGGCCAGCTTGCGGTAGATCATGGGACCCTCCTGTGACGCGGGGCCTGACGGTAGCCCGTCGGCCTGGCCTACTTGCCGCCGACCAGGGCGTAGAGCAGCCGGTTCTTGAACGGCTCGGGGTCGGTGCCCAGCGCCTCCATGAGCTTGAAGGCAAACGGGTACGGCGTGGCAGGGCCCTGGCTCGTGACCACGTTGGCATCCCACACGGCAACCTCGTCCTCGACAAAGGTCGCGCCGGTCAGCTTTGCGGCGTAGCCAGTATAGCCCGTCACGCGCTTGCCCTCGAGGACGCCGGCCGCATGCGCGACCGTGGTGCCCGAGCACATGGCGCCGACGAGCTTGCCCGCCTCGTCAAAGCTGCGGAGCGCGTCGAGCACCTCCTCGCGGGCGATGAACTTGTCACCCGCGGTACGTCCGCCAGGCACGACGATCGCGTCGGCCTCCAGCACCTCGGGGCCAAAGACCGCGTCGGCCTTGACGAGCATGTTCTGCATGCCAAGGACAAACTCGTCCTCCTGGAAGCGGTACGTGGTTGCCTGCATGTGCGCACGGCGCAGCAGGTCGACGATCTGGATGGTCTCGGACTCCTCGAAGCCGTCGACCATGAGAACGGCCACCTTCTTGGGCGTGCTTCCATCGGGGCCAGGCACCTCGCAGAGCGGTGCGGGTTCAGGGCTCTCGACCTCGGGCTCGGCAAAGGCGTTGCGATACACCATGCGCTGGCGCACGGCCTCGGCGTCGCCGCCCATCAGCTCGACCAGCTTGTAGGAGAAGGCCCAGGCGGTGGCGGGGCCCTGGCTGGTCACCAGGTTGCCGTCCACCACGACCACCTCGTTTACCCACGTGCCAGCCTTGATGGCAGCGCGCTGCCCGGGGTAGCAGGTAAAGGTACGGCCCTCGAGCAGGCCCGCCTTGTAAAGCGCGAGCGGCGCGGCGCAGATGGCGGCGACCCACTTGCCCGCATCGAGCATCGTGGCCACCTGGCCAAGCAGCAGCTCGGAGTCCCTCATGGCGTCGACGCCGCCATAACCGCCCGGCAGGATGACCATGTCGTAGGTGTCCGCAAGCGTGTCGTCGAGCAGCGCGTCGCAACGGAAGACGGTCTGGTGGCCGCCGGCGATGTCGAGGGACCCAAGGCCCACGAGGTCGCAGGACAGCTCGGCACGACGGAAGATGTCGACGATGGTGAGGGTCTCGCCCTCTTCGCAACCGGGTGCGGCGATGACGGCAATGCGCTTCATGATGGCTCCTTCTTGCTGTGCTTTCTGACGGCTCCATCGTACGGCACGGTGGCACGCCACAAAAGCCGGTTCCAAGACGCGGAACGCAAGAGGGGCAGAGTCATCCCGCGCGCACGGAGGCATCGGGAAAGAAAATCCGAAGCTGGTGCACCGGCGCACCGTATCGAGTGCACCACGACCGCTATTTTCTTTCCACAGACAGCCGCAGCCCGCCGCGCGCTACGCGCTACGCCAGGGCTTCCCCAACCTGCCGCGCAATCCCGTCAGCCGTGAGCCCAGCACGCTCCAGCAGATGTCGCGGGGTGTCGGCGTCCAGGTACTCGTCCGGCATGCCCAGGCGCAGCACGCGCGGCGCGCCCTCGACGCCCGACAGGTACTCGGCAACGGCAGACCCAAAGCCGCCCTGCACGCCGTGGTCCTCCACCGTCACCACCAGTCGCTTGCCCGAAAGCGCATCCAGTGCCTCGGTGTCCAGGGGCTTGACCACTGCGAACTCGGTGACGCTCGCCGCCATGCCCTCCCGCGCGAGAAGGTCGGCCGCCTGTACGGCCTCTCCGGCGAGCGGACCGGTGGCGAGAATCGCAACCTGTCCATCGGTAGCCTCGCGCAGCACCTCGGCCTTGCCGAACGCCCGCTGCATGCCCTGCGCGTGAAGGCACGCATCCGTGCCGTACTGGCTCACACGCACGTACGCCGGTCGCGGAGCTGCGGCCAGCTCCTCGAGCACCGACGCAAGCTCGACGTTGTCCGCGGGGCAGACCACCGTCATGCCCGGGATGGTGCGCATGCAGGCGAGGTCCTCCAGCGCCATGTGACTCGCGCCAAGCGCTCCGGCCTCGCATCCGGCCGACAGCCCCACCAGCACCACCGGCGAGCGCATCATGCCCAGCATCACGCGCACCTGGTCGAGCACGCGCGAGGTGATAAAGGTGGCATACGAGGGTGCCAGCACGTGGAACCCCTCGTTGGCCAGCGCGGAGGCAACCTCCACCTGGCTCTGCTCGGCAATGCCGCACTGCACGAAGGCGCTGGGCAGCTCCTCGCGCATCGCGTCGAGGTTCAGGCGACGCCCGTAGTCGGACACCACCACGGTGAGCAGCGAGTCGTCCTTTGCGATGCGGGCCATGGTCTCGCCAAAGACCACCTTTGCGTCAAGGCCGCACAGGCGCTGTTCCTCACTCTGCATGGGCGAGCACCTCCCTGCGCGCAGCCTCGAGCTCGGCCACCGCGCGACGATAACCGTCGTCATCCAGGCACCGGTCGTGCCACTTGACGTCGTTCTCCGCAAACGAGAGGCCCTTGCCTTTGACCGTGTGGGCGATCACCGCAAGCGGGCGCTCGGAATGCAGAGAAAGCACCTCTGCCAGCGCCTGCACGTCGTGGCCGTCCACCACCTGCACGTCAAAGCCGAACGCGGCGAACTTGGCCGAGAGCGGACCGCTGTCCAGCACCTGGGCGGTGGGACCGTCCAGCTGCAGGCCGTTGGCGTCGATGACCGCCACCAGCGAGCCCAGGCTGTTGTGCCCGGCAAACGAGGCGGCCTCCCAGACCGAGCCCTCGTCGCACTCGCCGTCACCCATCACGCAGAACACGCGCGACGCCAGCCCCTTGCGACGTGCGGCGAGCGCAAGCCCCACCGCATAGCCGAGGCCCATACCCAGGCTTCCGCCCGAGAGCTCGATGCCGTGCACCACGTTGCGCTTGGGCTGCTTGCCGATGACGGTGTCTGGCCCCAGCATGCCGCGGTCGAGGTCCTCCTGCGTGAGAAGGCCTGCCTGCATGAGCGCCGGCCACAGCGCCAGCGACGCGTGCCCCTTGGAGAGCACCAGCCTGTCGCGCTGCTCCCAGGGCGTGCCGTCCGCACCGGTGCGCATGACGCCGCTCAGGAGCACGGCCATGATCTCGGCGCACGAGAGGCTCCCTCCCAGATGGAAGGGCATGTCGGGATACCTGCGCGCAAACTCGATCACCTGACGGCGGACCTCGATGGCACGCAGCGCAAGATCGACGCCGGCGACCCGCGCGCTCTTGCGCGTGGCCTCCTGGATCGGTCTTGTTTCGGTGGCTACCGATTGCATGCGTCTAGCCTCTCTATCGGCAAGGGGGCCGCATGCACAGCATGCGACCATCTGGTTAGCTATACGGAGAAGTGTGTCAACCAGCTCACGCAAGATGGCCGCCTGTTGCACGGCCGTCTGCGTGAAGGTCGGCCCGACACAGGTCAGGCCGCAAATATGCTGGTAGGGGCGGCGGGGTTCGAACCCGCAAGCCATAAGGCGGAGGATTTTAAGTCCCCTGCGTCTGCCAGTTCCGCCACGCCCCCAAGCGCAGCGATGCTGCATAGATACAGACTACACCAGTGAGGTGAGCTCTGGCTCCCACGAAACGGGTGAGAGGCCCTGCCCACACACGCCATCCACTGTAAGGGCGAGACCAAAGAGAAGGTCGCTCTCGCTGACCGTGAGACGGTCGAAGCCCGTTGCGCGCATGAGCTCCGACACCGCGACCGTGCCGCCCAGAATCACGCGCGCCCGCTTGGGCTGCAGTCCCGGCAGCCCTGCGCGCTCGGCAACCGTGATGGCGGCCAGCCTCTGCTCGAGGCCATCCACCTGCGCGCGGGTCATCTCGTGCAGGTGCACGTAGGAGGGGTCGTAGGGCTCGAGCTCCGCGTCCACGGCCACCAGACTCGTGACCGTGCCACCCGTCACCACCAGGCGCTCGGCACCCGCGTCACGAAGGCCCAGCTCGCGCACCGTGTCGTCAAAAAACTCCGCCGCAAAGGCATGGGCAGCGGCGAGGTCGTCCGCCGAGGGCGGGTCGCCCGCGCTCAAGAAGCGCTCCGTCACCCTGCGGCAGCCCACGTCCACCGAGCGGATGGCCCGTGCGTCGAGCCCGCCCTCCGTGAGCACGCCCAGCGCCAGCTCCGTGGAGCCGCCGCCATTGTCCGCCACCAGCACCAGGTGTCCGGGGAAGTCCTGGCACACGCCCAGAAGCGTGAGCCTGCCCTCCACCTCGCCGGGGATGACCTGCGCCTTGAGCCCGCGGGCGGCAAAGTCCGCGAGAAGGTCGTCGGAGTTGCTCGCGTCGCGCGCCGCGCTCGTGAGCGTGCAGCAGATGACCGGCGCCTCCATCGAGCGCGCCTCGCTCAGGTAGCCGTCAACGCAGGCAAGCACACGCTCGCGCGCGGCCTCGCAGATCCGGCCCGTCTGGGTGAGGTTCTCGCCCAGGTCGACGATGGTCGAGCGCTTGTGCAGGTGCTCGACGCGGCCGTTGGCGACGTCGGCAACCGCAAGGCGGCAGGTGACCGTTCCGATGTCAATGCAGGCGACACGTCCCATCTGGGCCTCCGTTCGGGCGAGGGTACGATACGAGACGTCCGACAAGGCCCTCCCCCTGCCGGACGCAATCACACGGGGTCATGCCCCTTCAGTTGTAGCACAGTGGCTAGTCCGCCGGATCGTAGCCAAAGAGCGAATCGAGCAGGCGCACGATCCACGTGCGCTCGTCGGGAACCTCGAGCTCGGCCACGGCCTCTGCGGCGGCATCCGACTCCTCCATCTCAAGGCCCTCCACCAGCACCTTTGTCTCGCCGGGCGTGACGTAGCCGCGCTCGCGGGCCTCGTTCTCGATGCCCTCGCGGGTCTGCAGCGCCTCGATCTGGGAGCGGATCTTGTCGTTCTCCTCGCTGAGGACGCCGTAGGTCTGCTCGATTGTCTGGAGCTGGCGATGCGCCACGTAGAGGTTGCGCACCGGCGAGAAGAGCATGGCGACGGTCAGCGCAAGCGCGAGCATCACCATGAGGCCGCGCCGGTGGATGTGGCTCACGACGGCCGCGCCGCCTGCGAGCACCGCCCCGCCGATGGCCTCGGGCACCATGCGGAGGGCGCTCACCACGGCGCTGCGACGACTCTCTGAGCCAGAGATGGCCGTGGGAGCGTCGTCGTAGTCTTCCACAAACGAGCGGCGGTTGACCGGCTCGGCCTGCTCGACGGGCTGCCTGCGCCTGGTGCGCGCGGGCTCGTCGGGCACCACCGTCCAGCGCTCGCGCCTGCGGCTCACGCTCACCACGCCGGACTCGCCGGCGTAGGCGCTCGCGCTCTGGCCCTCGGCAAGACGGCTCCTGCCGAAGTCCTCCGTGCCCACCTCGGACAGGCGCGTGGCACGGCGAGAGGAGCGCGCAGAGCGGCCGCGCGACGCCTTGTCGCGTGTGCTCCGCGTCGAGCCAAACGCCGACGCATCACCCCGTTGGATGAGGGGTGTAGAGCGGAACGCTATGTTGTCTGCTCGAGTGTTCATGCCACTGCTTCGTTTGAGGTGTGTGTTGGCGCGGCGGGCAATCCGCCATTTATAGTTATAGCACGGGAGCGGCCCGCCGTGGCGACGTCCATCGCAAATGGAGAAGAACTTTCCCCAATGGACATCAGGCGGCGGGCGGCGCCCTGCGTTGCCTTAGGCCTACTCCCGGGCCTTGACCTCTTTCCAGAGCTCGTTCTGACGCTCCGTGGAGAGCGAGTCGATGGGCACGCCCTCCTCGCGCGCCATGGCCTCCATGGCGGCCCATCGGCGGCGGAACTTGCGGTTCGACGCGGCAAGGGCTTCCTCGGCATCGATGCCCTCATGTCGTGCCACGTTTACCAGCGCAAACAGGATGTCGCCAAACTCCTCGGCGGCCGCCGCGCTGCCACGCTCCTCGGCCTCGAACTCGGCGCGCTCGCTGGCCACCTGCGCCCAGACGTCCTCCACGCTGTCCCACTCGAAGCCCGCCTTGGCCGCACGCTTGGAGATCTTCTGGCACTGCATGAGTGCCGGAAGCGAGACGGGCACGGAGTCGAGAAGCCCCGGCTCCTGGGCGCCCTCGCCCTTGGCCTCGCGCTCGGACTTCTTGACGTCGTCCCAGATGTCGAGCACCTCGCCGGCCGTACCCACCGCGCCTGCCTTGGCGGCGTCGCCAAACACGTGCGGATGGCGGCGCACGAGCTTCTCGTTGAGCGCGCGGCACACGTCGTCGATGTCAAACTCGCCGCCGTCCTGGGCTATCTGGGCATGCAGCAGCACCTGCTCGAGCACGTCGCCGAGCTCCTCGCGCAGGTGCGGCACGTCCTTCTGGCAGATGGCCTCCACGGCCTCGTAGGCCTCCTCCACCATGTTCTTGGTGATGGACTCGTGCGTCTGCACCTTGTCCCAGGGGCAGCCGTCGGGCTGGCGAAGGCGCCAGATGGTCCGCACGAGCCGGTCCCACTCGGGATGGGTTCCCGGCGCCCCCTCACGGGCGATGGTCTCGCCGTCCACGGCACCTGTGAGATTGACAAGCTCGTTCTCTGTCATCGTCAGCCCCTCTCGTCATGGGTTGTACTTGGGCGGGTACCTCAAACTCAATCGCGCGTAGGAATAATCCCTGTTGATGCTCCAGAATTCTCGAGTTTGAGGTACCGGGTAAAGTATCAGGCCTCCTCGTCGTCCCCACCGAGCTCCTCGAGCACCCCCAGCGCGGCCGGCATGATCTCCTCGCGGCCGGTGTGGAAGGGGTACTTGAGCACCTGCGACTTGGGGAGCACCAGCGCGCGGCGCGCCTTGAGCTTGGGCAGCAGGTGACGCGGCACGTCGACGCCCTGGTAGACGATGCGTCCGCCCGTGAGCGACACCGACGTGCACTTGAGCCGCCCCGCACGAATGCGGATGCGCGCGCGGTCAAAGAGGTTCTTGCCTGCCAGCGGCAGCGCGCCATAGCGCTCCTCGAGCTCCATCTGCAGGCCGTCCACCTCGGAGAGCTCGGTGGCCGCGGCCAGGCGGCGATACGCCAGCACGCGCTTGTCCACGTCGGGCAGGTACTCCTCGGCTAGGTAGAAGTCGGCCTGCAGGTTGATGGTGACCTCGGGCACCTCCATCTCGCCGGCCTCGCCGCGGGCCTCGGCCACGGCCTGCCCCAGCATCTGCGTAAAGAGGTCAAAGCCCACGCCGGAGAGGTTGCCGTGCTGCTCGGCGCCCATGAGCGAGCCCGCGCCGCGGATCTCGAGGTCGCGCATGGCGATGCGCATGCCGCTGCCCAGGTCCTGGAACTCGCCCAGGGCGAGCAGGCGGTCGGTGGCCTCGGGCGTCAGCGGAATCTCGCCCGGGAACATGAAGTACGCGTAGGCCTGCAGCCGCCCGCGTCCCACGCGGCCCTTGAGCTGGTAGAGCTGCGCCAGGCCGAGGCGCTGGGAGTCCTCGATGATCAGCGTGTTGGTGTGCGGGTTGTCGATGCCGCTCTCGATGATCGTGGTCGCCACCAGCACGTCGATCTCGTGGGCGGCAAACTGCAGCATCACGTCCTCCACCTGCGCGGCGCTCATCTGCCCGTGGGCCACGCCCACGCGCGCCTCGGGCGCCGCCTCGTTGACGCGCTCCACGGCGTCCTCGATGGTGGTCACGCGGTTGGACACGTAGTACACCTGGCCCTTGCGCGCCAGCTCGAAGCGGATGGCGTCGCTCACGATGTTGGGATCGTACTCCCCCACCGACACCTTGACGGGCAGGCGGCCTGGGGGCGGCGTGAGGATCAGTGACATGTCGCGCACGCCCGAGACCGCCATCTGCATGGTGCGCGGGATGGGCGTGGCCGAGAGCGTGAGCACGTCGACCTGCTCGCGCATGTTCTTGAGCTGCTCCTTGTGCTGCACGCCAAAGCGCTGCTCCTCGTCGATGATGACGAGGCCCAGGTCGTAGGGGTTGACGTCTGCGGAGAGCAGCCGGTGCGTGCCGATGAGCACCTGCACCGTGCCCTCGGCATAGCCCTTGAGCGCCTGGCGCTGCTGGGCCGGCGTCACAAAGCGCGAGAGCACGCGAACCTGCACGTCGAAGGGGGCAAAGCGCTCGAAGAAGGTCTGGAAGTGCTGCTCGGCCAGAATGGTGGTGGGGCACAGCACCATCACCTGCTTGCCGTCCTGGCAGCACTTGAAGGCGGCACGCAGGGCCACCTCGGTCTTGCCAAAGCCCACGTCGCCACAGAGCAGGCGGTCCATGGGGCGCGCGGCCTCCATGTCGGCCTTGATGTCGGCGATGGCGCGCTTCTGGTCGTCGGTCACCTCGTAGGGGAAGCTCGCCTCCATGTCCGCCTGGGCTGGCGTGTCGGGCGAGAAGGCGTAGCCCGTCACCGACGAGCGGCGCGTGTAGAGGTCCACGAGGTCGAATGCAAGCTTCTTTGCGCTGGTACGGGCCTTGCCCGTCACGCGGCTCCAGTCGGCGGTGTTGAGGCGCGTCAGGCGCGGGCTCCCACCGTCGGGGCCCACGTAGCGCGTGACGCGGTCAACCTGCTCGAGCGGCACGTAGAGCTTGTCTCCGCCGGCATACTCCAGCAGGAAGTAGTCGCGCTCGCGGCCTCCTACCTCCTGCCGGACGATGTCGGAGAAGAGCGCGATGCCGTGGGTGGCGTGCACCACGTAGTCGCCCGGCTTGAAGGGGAAGGTGACCGAGGTCACGTCCACGCGCCGGCCGCGGCTCTTGCGCGCCGTGCGCGTGGTGAGGTCGCCCACGGAGAGCACCGCGAGCCGCGCCGCGGGAATGACCACGCCTGCGGGTATGGGCAGGTCGGTGAAGGTGACCGACCCGCGTTTGAGCAGCTCGGTGGTGCCGCGGCCGCCCGCCGCCTGACGGGAGCTGGTGCCCAGACGCTCCTCGAAGGGGATGTGCTCGTCGGAGAAGCTGAGCTCCAGGTGCTCGCGCGCGCTGCGGTCGGGCACGGCAAACACCACGGAATACTGGTCGCCCACAAACTGCCGCACGCGTCCGAGCAGCTTGGTGTCGGAACCGGCAATGGCCGGCTGGCGCACCTCAAGCTCGGAGACGGCCGCGCCGCCCTGCATGAGGATCGACGAGAGCGACAGGCGCTGCTGGGTGCCAAAGCTCATGGCGCGCGGCGAGGTGTAGAGCCCGTCCAGCGGCACGTGCGCCATACCTGCGGCGGCCTGGATCTCGTCGTAGGCGCGGACGCAGTCGTCAAAGAGGGCGCGCGGCTCGGCAAGCACCACCAGGGCGTCGGCCGAGATGTGCTCCACCGGCATCGCGCTGCCGCCATAGAGCTGCGGCAGGTAGCAGTCGAGCGACGGGTCCGCCGCGCGCGCCTTGATCAGCTCGAGGTCTGCGGCGGTCTTCCCGTTGTCCTGGGCTGCGCGAAAGAGCGCACGCTCGGCGTTGCCTACGGTCTTGTCGGTAAGCGCGATCTCGCGGCAGGGCGAGATGCTCACCTCCTGCAGCTCGCCGATGGTCTGGCCGGTCGAGGCCACCATGCGACGGATGCGGTCGATCTCGTCGCCAAAGAACTCGATGCGCACCGGCGAGGTCGCCTGCGCGGGGTAGACGTCCACGGTGTCGCCGTGCACGTGGAAGGTCCCGGGGGCGTCCACGTCGGACGAGGCGCCCACCTCTGCATAGCCCATCCCCACCAAGAGAAGCCCCACGTCGGCAAACTCAACCTCGTCGCCCACGGCAAAGGTGCTCGAGGCGTAGTAGCCCGAGTGCACGGGCGGTACGCGGCGCAGCAGCGAGCGGGCGCTCGCCACCACCACGCACTGCTCGCCGGCAGCCAGGCGGGCGACGGCGTTGCAGCGCGTACCTACCACCGCGTCGTCGGCAGCCTTGTCCGACCACGGCCAGTCGCGCCGCTCGGGGTAACGCGCGACGTTCTCGCGTCCCAGCCAGCCCGCAAGCGCACGCGCGGCGCGGTCGGCCGCCTCCTCGCCCGACACCACCAGCAGGCACGGGCGCGGGTCATGCGCCCAGAGCGCGGCCACCACCAGCGGCCGCGCGGACTGCGCCACGGCAAACGTGGCCTCGTTGCCCGCCCCGAGCTCCTTGAGCAGGGGCGTGAACTCTGACGCAGCAAGCAGCTGCTGCGAAACGCCGTCTATGAACATGCGACTCCTTGTCCGGAGCAGGAGCGGGCTCGCCCATGCATGGCGAGCTGCCCGCCGCGCCTGCCGTTAGGCCCTGAGGATGCGATAGGGGCTCTCTGGGGCGACGTTGGGCCCAAGGTGCGGGTCCGTGGCCTCGGGGCCAAAGGGCCAGCTCTCCCACAGGCGCCCGATGGCCTCGAGCCTGTGGGCGTTGTTGTCGTCGACCTCGTCGTCGTAGAGCGGGCGGTAGTGCGTGAGGGTCACCTGCGGGTCGAGCACCACGCGGAACCCGCGCGCCCAGAGCCTGAGACACAGGTCCTCCGTGCCAAAGCGCGTGGAGAAGGCCACCGCCATGCCGCCCACCTTGCGGAACGCCGCGGCGTCCACCATCAGGCAGGCGCCCGGCGCCATGGTCACGGCATGCAGCAGGGAGGCGCTGGGGTTGGACGAGTCGCTGGCGAGCAGGTAGCGCTCCATGGCGACGGGCCCGCTCGGCGCAAGCGCCACGCCCGAGAGCGAGATGGTGCCGTCGGTGCGCACCAGACGTGCGCCGGCCGCACCGGTGCCCTCGCGCATGCAGAGGGAGACGAGACGGCCCATCCAGCCCCCGTCGGTCACCTCGGTGCGCGGCGAGAGCAGAAGCAGGTAGTCGCCCTTTGCGCGCGAGACTCCAAAGTTGATGAGGCGGGCCTGCTCGGCGCCGGCCTCGCCCTGGTAGAAGATGGTGCGGACGCGCTCGTCCTCCTCCTCGGCACGGCGGTAGAACTCAAAGGTCTCGGGCTCCACGCTCCCCTGCTCGACGATCACCACCTCGTAGCTCTCGTAGGTGGTGCGCTCGCGGATGGAGGTCAGACAGCGCTCGAGCGAGGCCACGTTGTCACGGTTGACGATGATCACCGACACCATGGGCTGCTCGTCGGCCTCGGGCAGGGCAAAGGAGACCTCGAGCCCCTGCGGCACGCGTGCGGAGAAGCGCGCGGTTGCCGAGGCGTCCGTCTCCTCCAGATGCTGGCGCAGCGCGGCAAGGGCGGGGGCCATGGTGGCCGCGCCGGCCGCCTTGCGCCTTACCGGGCGCGCATGGTACAGCACGCGCGGCACGTGCACCACGGAGCGGGCGCGCGCCGAGGCATAGAGCGCCACGCGGTAGCCCTGCGCGCCGTCGAGCTCGGGCTGCATCGTCTCCATGTCCTCCAGCAGCGCCTTGCGCACCACGGTCAGGCCGCCCAGGTAGTTGGTGCCCAGAAGCAGGTCCGGGTCCCAGTCGGGCTTGAAGTGCGGCCGCACGTGACGGCCGTGCTCGATGCGGTCCTCGTCGGTGTAGAGCAGGTCAGCCTCGCCGTTGCGGTCGATGGCCGAGGCCAGCTGCCACAGCGCGTCGTGGGCGAGAAGGTCGCCCTCGCCCAGCAGGCAGACGAAGTCGCCCGTGGCGGCGTCGATGCCCTCGCTGAGCGCCGCGGCTAGGCCGAAGTCGGCCGCCAGCGGCACGTTCTTGACGCGCGCGTCGGCGAGCTCCAGCCCACGCACCGCGGAGGCGAGGTGCTTGTTGTTGGGTGCGGAGTTGACCAGCACGAGCTCGAGGTGGCCATAGCTCTGGGCCAGGACCGACTCCGCCATCTCGCGCAGGGCCTCGGGCGTCACGTCGTGCAGTGCCGACACCACGGAGAATTCTGGTCCGCGTTCGAAGGAGGCATCCTGCTGCATGGAGAGTTCCGCGGGCGTCACCGCATGCCTGTCCATGAACCACGCCTCAAAGACTTGGTCGTCATGGGCGCTGGTTGCCTGGCGGCGCCAGATCTCGCGCAGCACCTGCGTCTGGCGCGGTCCCAGCGAGGCAAAGCCGCCAGGGATCTCGGCGCCCTCAACGGGCCGCATCCACACCACCAGCGTGGTGGCCGACGTCGGAACCTTGACGGAGAACTCCACCCTCCGCTCAAAGAAGCCCTGGTAGGTGCCCTGTGGATGCACCTCGTCACTCAGACAGACCCACGAGCCGGAGGTCAGGTCGCGGCCGCGCGCGTCGAGCATCGACACGTTGACGCCGCCCTCCACGGCCTGTCGCCCCGCTCCGACGAGCGTCGCATGGCCATGGCAGACGTCCATGCCGTCCTGGATGGCCATCAGCCGGTCGACCGTCACGTGCCACTCGTCCATCGCCTTGCGCGTGTCGGGCGCCTGCGGGGCGTTGTGGCGCGGACGCCTGAGCATGTCTGCCGGCGAGGGGACGCGTGTCGCCAGCGGGTTGAGCTTGAGCGTGCGCTCCTCGGTGGTCGTGCCCTCCCAGGAGACGGCCGAGAGCGTCAGCACCTGGGTTATGGTCAGCGCCGAGAGGGAGCAGCTCCACTCGCCCTCCTCCTCGCCATGCACCACGCGCACCGGCAGCTCGGCACCGTCGGCCGTGGCAGCGCGCGCCACCAGCGTGCAGTCGGTGGCGTCCTCGCCCAGACGGACCTCGGCAAACAGGCCCTCGCGCAGCCTGCGTACGCTCGTTATGGCAATGCTCATCTATCCGCTCCTTATAGGCGTCTGACGGCGCCATTGTCGTACCTGCCATGGTACTTCATGCCGGGCGCCGATACGGAAGCCGTTTGAAGTATCGCCAAAACAAGCAACTCCTGAAGGCGCTTGCAGGCCGGACGCCCCCGCTGTGCACAAGGCGGCCCGATGCGTCACTTCGCATCGGGCCGCCCTTGACATGCGTCAAATGCCGTCAAGCGCTACATCGCGCGGTGGGACTCCTCCGCCAGCTTGCGCAGGCGCTCCTGCGAGGCCTCGAGCTGCTCGGAGGTGGCCTGCCAGCTCCAGTTGCCCTCGCTCACGCCGGGGACGTTCATGCGCGAGGCGTCGTCGAGCCCGAGCACGTCCTGCAGCGGCACCATGGCCACCGTCGCGTCGCTGCCGAGCGTCTTGCGCATGAGGTCGTCGGCCAGGCGCACGGCGCGCTCGTCGCCCAGCGCATTGGCCGGGTCGCCCCCAAAGAAGTGCTGCTCGCACCAGCCGAGCAGGGTCTGGGTGTCGTGCGTGCCGCTGTAGGCCATCTTGCCCGGCGCGGGCTTGTAGCCCTCGCGCACGTCGCCGTCGTAGAACTGCACCACGTCCATGCCCGGGAAGCCCGTGCTGGCAACCAGCGCGCGCACGGCCGGCGTGATGATGCCCAGGTCCTCGGCGATGACCGGCAGCGGGCCAAACTTGTTGTACGCCGTGCGGAAGAGCTCGAGACCGGGGCCAAAGTGCCAGGCGCCCTCCATGGCGCTCTTGCCCTGCGGGATCACGTAGTAGCTCGAGAAGCCCAGGAAGTGGTCGAGGCGCACGTAGTCGTAGAGCTCGAACATGCGGCCCAGGCGGCGCATCCACCAGTCGTAGCCGGTGGCGCGCATGTGTGACCAGTCGTAGGTGGGGTTGCCCCAGAGCTGGCCCTCGGCCGCAAAGGGGTCGGGCGGCGCGCCGGCCAGCTTGTTCGGCTTGCCGGTCTCGTCCAGGCAGAACAGCTCGCGCTCGCTCCACACGTCGGAGGAGTCGGCGCTCACGTACATGGGCAGGTCGCCGATGAGCTTGACGCCCTTGGCGGCCGCGTACTCGTGCAGCTCGTCCCACTGGCGCTGGAACTCAAACTGGATCTGGCACTCCAGGCGGATGCGGTCGGCCAGCTCGGGCAGCTCGGAGAGCTCGGGGCTGTACTCGCGCAGCTCCTCGGGCCAGGTCTGCCACGCCTGCTCGTCGCGCTCGGCCTTGATGGCGCGGAAGGTGGCGTACGGGATGAGCCAGGAGCGGTTCTTCTCGACAAAGGCGAGGTACTCGGGGGTGTCGGGACGTGCGGCCAGCTTTGCGAGACCGTTGCCGTCGATGCCCTCGGGGCCGCCGAGGCCCTCCACCAGCATGGGGTTGCCTGCGAAGGCGGAGAGGCCGGCGTAAGGCGAGCCAAACTCGTCGGTGGGGTTGACCGGCAGCACCTGCCAGTAGCGCTGGCCAGCCGCGGCCAGGTAGTCCACAAAGCGCTTTGCCGGCTCGCCCAGGGTGCCCGGGCGGTTGACCTTGTCGCCCTTGACGGGCGTGGAGAGGTCGTCCACCTCGTTGGGCACGCTCGTGATGTGCGCGACCACGCCCATCGCGTGGTCCATGGGGGCCTGCAGGCGCTTCTTGTCGTGGAAGTAGATGACGGCGGTGCCCAGCGGCCAGAGGAAGACCTCGGCGTCGTGGTCGGGGTCGTTGTCACAGCGGGTGGGCACGGCGGCGCTGTTCTCGGTGCCGCGGTTTGCGTCGATCAGCTTGACCTCGCGACCGCTCACGATGTCGTCGGCCACCTCGCCGCACACCGGCACGCTCACGACGTGCGAGTTGGAGAGGCTGCGGTTGGCCAGGATGCAGCAGACGGTGTCGTCATCGGCGTTGCCGCCAATGCGCCAGAAGCCCAGCACGTCGTCGCCCACGGCAAACGGCTTGAAGCTGCCGTTGGCCAGCGGGCTTGCCGCCTTGCGGATGGCGATCGCGTTGCGATAGATGGTGCGGCAGTTGACGTCGACGTCGTCCCAGGGGTACGGCGCACGGCAGTACGGGTCGGCATAGCCCTCGAGGCCCGCCTCGTCGCCGTAGTACACGCACGGCACGCCGGGGAGCGTCATCTGCAGCAGCGTGGCTACCCACAGGCGGCTGACGGCCAGGCTCTTCTTGTCCTCGGGGAGGCGGTAGCTGTAGCGCTCGTCCTCGGAGAGGCTGGAGCGGTGCGGAGAGTCGCCCAGGATGGTGAGCAGGCGGATGCGGTCGTGGCTGCCAAGCAGGTTGAGGCAGGAGAGGTAGGGCTCGGCGGGGTAGTTCTCGCAGAGCTGCTCCATGAGGTCGACGCACTCGCCGGCCGTGGTGCGCAGCGTGAGGAAGTCGAGGATGGCATGGCGCAGCGGGTAGTTCATGGTGCCGTCGAGCTCGTCGCCCTGGAAGTACTTGCGCAGCTTGCCATAGGCATGCTTGTTGGTGGCGTCCTCCCAGACCTCGCCGATGAGCAGCGCGTCGGGCTTCTCGGCGAGAGCGGCTGCCTTGATGTCGCAGATGAAGTCGTCGGGGAGCTCGTCGGCTACGTCGAGGCGCCAGCCACGGGCACCGGCGCGCAGCCACGAGCGCACGACGCCGTTCTCGCCGCAGATGAACTCGCGGTAGGCGGGGTCGTTCTCGTTGACCTCGGGCAGGTCGGGGTTGCCCCACCAGCCAGCGTAGGTGCCGTCCTCGTTGAAGGTGTACCAGCTGCGGTAGGGCGAGTCCTCGCCCTGGTAGGCGCCCTTCTCGGGGAAGTTGCCAAAATAGTTGAAGTAGCGCGAGTCACGGCCGGTGTGGTTGAACACGCCGTCCAGGATGATCGAGATGCCGTGCTTGGCGGCGTCGGCGCAGAGGCGCTCGAAGTCCTCCCTGGTGCCGAGCATCGGGTCGATCTGCATGTAGTCAGCGGTGTCGTAGCGGTGGTTGGACTGCGCCATGAAGATCGGGTTGAGGTAGAGTGCGGTGATGCCCATGCTCTCGAGGTAGTCCAACTTGCCGCGAATGCCCTCAAGCGAGCCGCCGTACATGTCCCAGCTGCCGATGTCACCGTTGGGACGGCGATCGTAGTTGGGGTAGGTGTTCCAGTCGTCGACGATTCGGCGCGGAATGCCCTTGTGGTCTGGGTCAATCGAAGCCTCTGCACGCTCGCGCCAGTTCTCGTCGCGTGCGAAGCGGTCGGGGAAGATCTGGTAGACGATCGCGTCCTTGTACCAGGTGGGCAGAACCTCGCGCTTGCGGTCGTACACGGTAATCTGGAACGAAGGCGGAACGCCGTAGGCAAAGGCGCCCTCCCCTACCTGACTGCCCTCGCGGGCGCCGTAACGCCAGACGTCCCCGTTGGCCGCCGTGACGTTGAACGAGTACCACAGGACGTCGGCCTTTTTGGGCGCATACGAGACGGTAAAGCGGATGCCGCCATCCGCAATGGGTTCGGACGAGCGCTCCATGGGAACGAGCTTCTCGTGTCCGCCGTTCTCCTCTGCCTCGTCCTCGACCCACAGATGAAGCTCCGCCGAAGCCTCGGGCTCATCCCAGACGTCAATGGAAAGCGTGACCGACTCCCCCAGCGGCAAGGCGCCAAAGGGCGTGCGGTAGTTCTTGCTAGATGTTATATGTCGGGCCCTCACGATACGTGTGCCTCCCCCTATCGACAATATGCTCTCCTATGGTAGCCTACCCGCCCCATTCTCGCTGAGCACGTGGAGCTGAGGCCAATTGACCGCTGCCCATCTTGGGTCATTGGCGGGAGTCAAACTCGATTGACTTCCGTTACGTAAACAAAGCTTCATTTGATTGTGCTTTGGGGACCGCCCCCCCAAGCGCAGAATCTCATCGACTGCCGTTTGCGTGGCCGAGAGGCCGACAGCGCTATACTGTGCCGTCGGACGGCTCTTGGCGAAAAAAACGAGGCCCCGCCAGAGCGGGGCCTCGCAGGCAAATCACATGTTCCGCGCAGGTTGGGCGCTTACGCCTTCTTCTTCTGCCAGCGGATGACCTCGGGATGCAGGTCGTGATAGATGTCCATGTACTCCTCGGCGCGGACGTCCCAGCCGAAGTCGGCCTCCATGGCCTGCTTCTGCAGCTGCCTCCAGGCCTCGGGATCGGTCCAGAAAATCTCGCATGCATCGAGCAGCGTGGCGGCCATCTCGTCGGCGTTCATGTTGGCAAAGCTGAAGCCCGTGCCCTCGCCGGTATACTTGTTGTACGGCTGGACGGAGTCCTGCAGGCCGCCGGTCTCGCGCACCACAGGCAGCGTGCCGTAGCGCATGGCGATCATCTGGGACAGGCCGCACGGCTCGAACTCGGACGGCATGAGCAGCAGGTCGCCGCCGCCGTACATGCGGTGGCTCAGCGCGTTGTCAAACGCGATGATGGCACGCATCTGGTCGCCGTAGGTGTAGTCGAAGTACTGGAACGCCTCCTCCTGGTCGCGGTCGCCGGTGCCCAAGATGGCAATCTGCACGCCGCGCTCCATGAGCTGGTTCATGGCGTAGCGGACCAGACCGAGGCCCTTCTGGTTGGTGAGACGGCCGATCATGACGACCAGCGGACGAGTCGGGTCCTGAGCCAGGCCGAGCTCCTCCTGCAGGGCGCGCTTGTTCTCAGCCTTCTTGTCGAGGCTGTTGATGTCGTAGTTGATGCCCACCATCGGGTCGGTGGCGGGGTTCCAGGCGTCCATGTCGATGCCGTTGAGGATGCCGCGCAGCACGTTGGAGCGACGACGGAAGATGTCGTCCATGCCCTCGCCGTAGAACGGCATCTGCAGCTCGTTGGCGTAGCTGGGGCTGACCGTGGTGATGATGTCGCTGTAGCAGAGCGCGCCCTTCATGTAGTTGATGGAGTCGCGGTCGCAGTACAGCTGGCCGGCAGCGGTGGGGTTGTCAGCGAGGCCGAGGATGTCCTCGAGCACCTTGTCGGAGTACTGGCCCTGGAACTTGACGTTGTG
>CACYTH010000027.1 GCA_902777325.1 uncultured Coriobacteriaceae bacterium | reverse complement strand
AATCGGCGCAGATGCGTTGGCGTGACTGGCGAAGATGCGTTGGTGGACTTGGCTGTGACCGATTCGTCGAATTGGCGAAATGGAGATTGACTCTAACAGGCGGCGTGCCGGCGCGCATCGTCTTCGACAACGCCACCGGCGTCGGCAGGCGCGTGTGCGACTCCGTGCGCACCACGGAGCTGTTCTCCGCGTTCTCGGCCCACTACGGCTTCGACTTCTCGTTCTGCAACCCCTATGCCGGCCACGAGAAGGGCAACGTCGAGCGCAAGGTCGCCTACGTGCGCTCGAACCTCTTCGTGCCCCTTCCGCGCGTCACCAACCTGGACACCTACAACGGGCGCCTGATGGCCGAGTGCATGGGCCTGTCATCGAAGCCGCACTGGCTCAAGGGCGAGCCCGAGGAGCAGCTCTTCGTCGAGGACCGCTTCGCGATGTCCGGGCTCCCGGCGAGGCCGTTCGACGTGGTGCGCTGGGTGCGCCCCTCGGCCAACGGGCAGGGCAGGTTCAGCGCCGACGGCCCGCACTTCTACTCGAGCGACCCGTCGCTCGCGGGGCAGGAGCTCGTCGTGGGGCTGCGCGCCACCACCGTCGAGGTGCACGACGCGTCCGGGGCCTTCGTCTGCCGCCACCCGCGCTCGTACGGGAGCGCGCCGACCGACGTGTGCGACCCCGCGAGCCAGCTCGCCGTGCTCGCCGCGAAGGCCGGCGGCTGGCGCGAGTCCAGGGTGCGGGCGGCGCTGCCCGAGGCGCTTCGCGGGCACATGGACGCGCTGCCGAGGCGCGAGCTCAGGGCCGAGCTGAGGATCCTGCGGGACCGCTGCGCCGCGGCCGGCTGGGAGGCGACCGTCGAGGCGGCCTCGGCCGCGCTCGCGGCCACGGGGCGGCTGGACGAGGCAAGCGTCGCCGTGGCGGCGGCGCGCATCGGCTCGGGCGCCGTGGACTGGGGCGACGCCACCGACCTGGCCGCCTACGACCGGGCGCTCGGGATAGCGGGGGTGGAGTGAGATGGCCGTCAGGAGCAGGGAGGACGCCGCGAGCCTGCGCTCGCTGGCCAGGTCCATGTACTTCTCGAGCGAGGCGATAGACGCCCTGCTGGCGACCGCGAGCGCCGCCGAGGCGAGGTGCGTCTCCGACTTCATATCCTCGGAGCTCGCGATCAGGGCGCGCAACAAGCGGGAGCGCCTCTACCGCAGGGCCCAGTTCCCGCAGCCCAAGTCCGTCGAGGGCTACGACTTCTCGCAGGTCTCCTTCCCCGACGGCTACGGCCCGTCCGACCTCATGTCGCTCGCCTTCGTCGAGCGCGCCGAGGACTTCGTCTTCCTCGGCCCCACCGGGCGGGGCAAGACCCACCTGGCCATAGCCGTGGGCGCGGCGTGCGTCAACGCCGGGCGCGCGGTGCGCTTCTTCACCACCGCGCAGCTCGTGCTGCTGCTCACGCGCGCCAGCCGCTCCGGCGACCTCGAGCGCCTCATGGCCGAGATCGCCCGCTGCGACCTGCTCGTGCTGGACGAGTTCGGCTACGTCCCCATCGACGTCGAGGGGGCGCGGCTGCTCTTCCAGGTGATGAGCGACTGCTACGAGCGCCGCTCGATGATACTGACCACCAACATAGAGTTCTCGAAGTGGGGCGTCGTGCTCGGGGACGACAAGCTGGCGTCGGCCCTGATAGACCGCATCGTCCACCACGGGCGCCTCGTCGAGTTCGGCGGCGCGAGCCGCCGCATGGAGGACGCCCTCATGCTCGGGAAGGGGGGCGGAGATGCTGCCTGAGAGCCCGTTCGAGGCCGCGGCGCGCAAGGCCGGGGAGAGGGGCGCGTGCCCCGTCTGGCAGCTCGAGGACTTCTACACGGACCACTGGGACTTCGAGACGCTCTGCTCGGGGTTCGGCTGCGAGGAGTGCGTGGCGGAGCCCGAGGACCTTGGCCCGACCGAGCCATGGACGCCAGGCGCGGACCCCTCGTCTGACGACATGCCGTTCTAGCAAGCCGGGGCCGCGGCCAGGTGACGGCTGCGGCCCCTCGTAAACCGGTCCGCATGTTCGCTATCAAAGTGTCGGTTGTCGACATAGCAAAGTGTCGACTTCCTCATTGACAAATACACGTAGGCCACCCACGTGTCCTCGCCCAGCTTGGACTGCGCGATCACGCGCATGGTCTTGCGCCCGAAGGTCCGCCCGCATCCCTTGCAGAGCCACCTCTGCGAGCCGTCCCTGTCGTGGCCCTTCCTCACGAACTCGGGGCAGCGGCACAGCGGGCACCTCTCGGGATCGGCGTCGCCGCCGGCGAGCTCGGCGGCGACCATGCGCATGAGCGCCTGGGCGAGCGACCTCTTCTCTTCCGTGCTCATCTCGGCGACCAGCTTCTCTACGGCCTCTGGTAACATATTTCCCACCGGGTCCTCCATGCTACGTGGGTTTGTTTGGCGACAGCCATCGTAGCGGAGGCCCGGGACACTTATTCAGGACGGACGTCTGTTCGTGTCAACCAAGGTCTAACATAGAGATGTGGTTTCAGGCGGAGAGGGGCTTTCCATGTGCACAGGGATTCGCTTTACAGATGGGCAAGGCAACATGTACTTCGGGCGCAATCTGGACTGGAGCTGCGGCTACGGCGAGCACGTGGTCATCACGCCAACCGGATGGAGCCCCAATTCGCCCTTTGGTGCCATCGACGCTATCAACCGACCCATCTACGGCATGGGCATCGTGGCCGAAAACACGCCCCTGTACTTCGACTGTGCGAACGATGCGGGTCTCGCCGTTGCCGGACTGAACTTCCCCGGCTACGCGCAGTACGAAGCCGCACCGGTGCAGGGCAAAACTAACGTGTGTGCCTGGGAGTTCCCCCTGTGGGTGGTTGCCAACTTCCAGACGGTGGATGAGGTGGAGGCCGCTCTTGCGGAGACGGCCATCGTGGACAAGCCCATCAACGACCAGTACCCGTCCTCGTTGCTGCATTGGATCATCGGTGACGCCGAGCGCAGCATAGTGGTGGAGTATACGGTCCAGGGAATGCAGATCTTTAAAAACGATCTTGACGTCTTGGCCAACCAGCCTGGTTTTGCCTATCATGCGGAGAACGTTCGCAGCTACATCGGTTGTTCTCCCGAGGTCGAAGGCCCCGTCCAATGGTGCGCTGCCGAGCTCTCCGCCTACGGCACCGGTAGCGGCATGCGTGGAATACCTGGCGACTGCTATTCCCCCTCGCGCTTTGTGCGCGCCGCCTACCACAACGCCTTCTATCCGCAAAAAGATACTGAGGCCGAGAACGTATCGCGCCTGTTCCACACGCTGGGAAGCGTCGCAATGGTGGATGGTGCATCCAAGATGCTTGACGGTGCCTACGAGATAACCGTCTACACGGGTGGTCTGTCCACGCGTACGAACACCTACTACTACAACACCTACGACGATCCGGCCATCAGGAGCGTGGCGCTTTCCGATTACGACACGTCGGGCACGGAGCTGGTGGAAGTAGGCTGACGCTTGGCGCGAATCGGGTTCGCGCCAAGCCTGTGCTATGACTACTGCACCTGGTGGACCGAAACATACAGCGACGTCGAAGGCGTCGAGTTCTACGCCTGGTAATGGGTCGAGCTATGTTGTCAGACCGACCGGTACGCTATCTGGTATCCCAGCCCTATGCCCTGCGAGGCTGGAAGCGGCTTCACTATGCCGTGCAGAACCTGCGTACTTCCGATACAAATTTCATGACTAAGGACGCCTTTGAGCTGCTCTCCAGCTGCAACGGGATCTATCCCTTGGGCCCCGATACGCTGGAGGAGTGGGAGCAGCGCAATATCGAGATGTGGCTTGAGACTGGCTTCATTCGCGAGGCCGGGCCGGGGGGAGATGCTTGCTCCCGAGCAGGAGTACCGCATCTTCCTGCGCGCATCGAGCAGACGGTTCATTGGTCCATCACTGGCAAGTGCAACTACCGCTGCAAGCACTGCTTCATGTCCGCGCCTCACGCCGTGCAAGGGGAGCCGTCGTTTGAGGACTGCGTGCGCATGCTGGACTCCTTCCAGCGCTGCGGGATACGTGCCATTCACCTTACAGGCGGAGAGCCGCTGGTGCGCCGCGACTTTTGGCAGCTGATGGACGAGATCTACGCGCATGACATGTTCGTCGCCGTCATCTACTCCAACGGCCTGCTGGCGGCCGGCGTCGAGGAGGCCTTTGCGGAGGCTGCGCTGCGCTTTGGGGAGCATGGGGGCAGCTTTGAGCATCGCCTGCATTGCGCGTATGGTGCCCATGCGCTCATCGGATTTGCCATACGTTGGATATCCGACACCGAGCGCCCGCTCTCGGAAAGCCTCGAGAGGTTCCGAGAGCTCAATACGAGTGCGGTGGAGGTGTCCACGCGCTATCTCATGGGTGATCGCTAGGGCTCCTGACCCCTGTTTCCAGCCCTGCGGCCTAGCGTTCTTCCTTGAGGGCGCTATAGAGGAAGGTCTCGTTCTGCGCACGCATGAGGGTGAGGTCCCAGACCACGGGCTCGGGGAGGTCGCGCTGCAGAAACTCGTTAATGAGCCTGATGTTGGCGCGTGCGTCGCACGCGTCGCCCAGGCTGTCCTGGTGGGCCATCATGCCGCGCGCGATGCCTACGGCGTCCGCACCGAGGATGCTCTCGTTGAACTCCGCCACGTAGCGGGCGCGCTTGGCACGCTTGCGCACGTCATGCGTCTGAACCTCGTCGGAGAGCCTCAGTACGTCGAGGTCGGCCTGCACTGACTCAATCAAGTTGTCAAAGCGCCTGCGCACCACGCCCTTCGGCAGGCCGCGCTTGGCATAGCGCTTTCTCCAGCAGATGTGCTTCGCCTGCGCCATGGCGTGCTCGAACGACTTCGTGACCTGCTTGGATGCAAGAATCCTGAGGAGCTTCGCCCGTTCTTCGGAGGCCTCCTTCTTGCAGAAGGCGAGCAGCTCGGGGGACGAGTCGGGGTTGGAGCGCGCCTCCCGCTCAAAGACATCCAGCTCGCGTTGCAGCGAGGTGTACCGCACGATGTCCCTCAGGATGGTCTGGGTCTCGGCGTTTTGCTCGCGATTCTGCCAGGGCTTGATGAAGGCCAAAAAGCTGCGCAGGGTTCGGATGTTGGTGCGGAAGCGATGGATCGTCTCGATGTCCTCAGGGTTGGCAAAGAAGGCCTCGCGCCGCTCCTCGATGGCCTCGGCGGTCCTGGTGATCGTCTCCTGCAGGTGGACGAGCGTCTCCCAATGCGCGGCAACGGGACCCTGGACAAACCACTCGAGACGGGCGTGGTCCTGCACGTCCGGGTTGTCCTCGTCGGCGTCAACAAGACGCACGTCAAGGCACGCGATTCCGCCGGTTGAGAAGGGCGGCGTTGCTCCCGCAAGCTCCTCGACGATGTCCTCGGCAAAGGGGATGTGTCCGACGGCAAAGACGAGCTTCTCGTCGCTGGCGCGCAGCTCGTCGAGAAGTCCCTCGATGTCCTGCTCCCAGAGGCTCTCGTGCAGCTCGACCTTCTTTGCGAGGGAGACATCCCGTGCCTTCAGGGCCTTCTCGAGAAGGTCGGCGGTCTGACGGGCCCTTTTGGCAGGGCTCGCCCAGATCTGCGCGGTGGCATCGCCTGGCTCCAGTAGGCGCAGCATGTGGGGCAGTCGCGCCTCGAGCGCCCATGCGCCGGCCTTGGTCAGGCTCCTGTCGATGTCCTGCTGGTTCTGCGCGGCAGGCATCGCCTTGCCGTGACGCATTACGACGAGCGTCTTTTTCATGCTATCTCCTCGGCCGGCGTTGATGTGGCACGGTCCCATAGTCGCCCTCATCATAGCATGCGCGCCTAGGCGCCCCGCAGCCCTACGTCAACGGGCGCGCGTGGCTGCCGGACGTGCGCTACCATGGGAAACGTCCCGTTTTGCTCCCACGAAAGGAAGCGCCGTGAACGTCGTCTTCATCTCCCCGCAGTTCCCCGACACCTATTGGAACTGGTGCGACCGCCTGCGCAAGAACGGCGCCACGGTGCTCGGCATCGGCGACACGCCCTACGACATGGTCGCGCCTGAGGTCAAGGCGTCGCTCGACGAGTACTTTTGGGTGTCGTCGCTCGAGGACTACGACCAGGTCTTTCGTGCGGTGGCCTTCTTCTCCTGGAAGTACGGCAAGATCGACTGGCTCGAGTCGCAGAACGAGTACTGGCTTGGGCAGGACGCGCGTCTGCGCGACGACTTCCACATCACCACGGGCGCGGGCTCCGCGCAGATGTCGCAGTGGCAGAGCAAGGCGGAGATGAAGCCGCTTTATGCTGCGGCAGGCGTGCCCACCGCGCGGCAGGTGCTGCTCGATGACCCGGCTGAGGTTCGCGCCTTTGCCAAGAAGGTGGGTTATCCGCTGTTTGCCAAGCCCGAGCGCGGCGTTGGCGCCGGCGGCACGGCGAAGGTGGCTGACGAGGCTGCCCTCGAGGCGCTGCTTGCCGCCGAGCGCGACGAGCCCTACGTGCTGGAGGAGTTTGTCACGGGCGACATCTGCTCATACGAGGCCATCATCGACGCGAACGGCGAGCCGCTCTTCGAGAACCAGTCGGAGTACCCCGTGGACATCGCGGCCACCGTGGAGGAAATGCTCGACGTGTGGTACTACACCTGTCCGACCGTCGACCCGGCTCTGAGCGAGCTTGCGCGTGCGACAGCCAAATCGTTTGGCATCAAGAACCGCTTTGTCCATATGGAGTTCTTCCGTCTGACCGCAGACAAGGCCGGTCTCGGGAAGAAGGGTGACTACGTGGGCCTGGAGGTCAACGTGCGCGCACCTGGCGGCTACGACCCCGACATGGTCAACTTTGCGCACTCCTTTGACCTGTACCAGATCTGGGCGGACATGGTCACCTTTGGCGCTTCCGACCATGCGGCGGACGGCGAGACCTTCTACTGTGTGTACGCCTCGCAGCGCGACTGCCACCGGTATGCGCACACGCACGAGCAGATCATGGAGCGCTACGGCAGCGACGTCTGCATGCAGGGCCGCATGGCCGACGTGCTCTCCGATGACCTGGGCAACACCTTCTACATGGTGCGTCTCAAGAGCATCGACGAGGGCGGGCGTTTTGCCGCGTACGTGCACGAGCGCGCATAACCGCGTGACACACTTGCTCCGTGGGAGTTAGTGTGTCACTGGCCACGGGCAACAAGCTGGCCGTGAGGGGTAGCCATGGACGAGAGGGTGTTCACGACAAAGAGTGGTTCGGTGCATTATTGGGTGGACGGGGCTGCGGGGCTTGACGCCGTTTGGCTGGTCTTTCTGCCAGGCCTGACGGCTGACCACACGCTCTTCGACGCGCAGATGAGCCACTTCTCCGGAAAGGCGAACTGCCTTGTGTGGGACGCACCGGCCCATGGGGCGTCGCGGCCGTACCCGCTCGACTTTACGATGGACGACTACGCCGGCATCCTGCACGACATCCTGCAGACGGAGGGGATCGTAGGGCCTGTGCTGGTGGGGCAGTCACTTGGCGGCTACGTGGCGCAGGCCTTTGTCGACCTTTATCCTGGCGAGGTGGCGGGCTTTGTCTCCATCGACTCCGCCCCGCTCAAGCGCAGGTACTATCCCACCTGGGAGGTCAAGGCGCTGCGCCACACCAAGGGCATGTACCAGGCCATTCCCTGGGCACTCCTCAAGCCGTGGGGCTCTGTGGGCGCGGCGACAACCGCGCAGGGGCGTGCCAACATGCGCTCGTTTATGGACTCCTACGCCAAGCGGGAGTACGTCGAGCTTGCCGCGCACGGGTACCGGATGCTTGCCGACGCGGTGGAGTCGGGGCGTGCCTACGACATCGACTGCCCGGCGCTGCTCCTCTGTGGGGAGAAGGACCGCGCCGGCGACGTGAAGCCCTTCAACCGCAAGTGGACGGTTGGCGACGGCATTCCGCTCGTGTGGGTGCCTGGCGCTGGCCACAACTCAAACGTTGACAACCCCGCCTTCGTGAACGAGCAGATCGAGCGCTTCCTCGAGAAAGTGACACACTAACTCCCACGGAGCAAATGTGTCATCAGCCCTGGTTTCGGAACCACCGGGGATCGGTGTCGTGCGCGACATCGGCGAGGTAGCCGCGCTCGGAAATGGCAATCATCACGGCATCCATGGCGCGGGTCGCATACTCGATGTCGGAGATGAAGACGCGGATGGAGGCCTGGGTGCCCAGAGCCGACGAGCCCAGGAACAGCACCTGCGGGTTGTATCCCTCCGCAATCCAGCCGTTCCTCGTCAGAACGGTGGCCGCCAGCGACTCGATGTCGAGCTTCACCTGCGACAGGTTGACACCCGGGGCGATGTCAGCCTCAAAGATGTGGCGGCAGGCCATCTTTCCCGTGAGGCGCATGAAGCTGCCGCTCAGGATGGCCGAGTTTGAGATGATGTGCCGCACGCCATCGCGGTCGCGGATGGTGATCTGATGCCAGTTGATGTCCATGACCTCGCCGCGATGGTCTCCCAAGATCACCTGGTCACCCACTGCGACGATGTCACCCATGACGATGAGGATGCCTGCGACGATGCTCTTGATTAGGTCTTGCAGGCCGAGAGAGACGATGAGCGACGTGACTCCGAGTGCGGAGATGATGCCGCCCATCTCCATATGGAAGACGTTCTGTCCGAGAAAGAAGATCACGCTCAGCCAGACGACCACGCGGAAGATGTTGATCATCAGCGAGAGCTCGTGCATGCCGATGTCGCCCAGACGCTTGTGCAGGAAGCCGGTAACGAGGTGAATGGAGACTGCCGTGATGCAGAAGGCCAGCGAGGTGACAAGCAGCGCGGTGGGAAGCTCCCCGTATGTCTGGCTGAGCGTTTCGATGATGCCCATGGTCCTCTCCCGTGCCTGTCAGCCGGCGCCTGTGGTCGTGAGTAGGCACCATCGTAGCATCGGAACCCCTCCCAAGAAGGGGCGAGCCAAGCCTGTCATGCGACTGGCTTCAATGAGGGCGATGTAAGTTGTCCGCGGCTGCGTACCCGTGGTTCACGGACACGCAGCCGCGGATATGCGTTTATCCCAGGAGCCCCGCGACGACGGAGGTCAGCGCAATGAGCACGCCCACGATGCTCTCGCCGCCAAGCAGGCCGGAGGCGACGATGATGCCCGTGTCGTCGTGGCTGAGCTCGCCGTCCGTGGCTGCACCCTTGAACAGGTGGTCGTACGCCAGCTTGACGAGGGCGCCCAGCGGTGCGGATAGCGACATGTAAAACGGCAGGTAGACTCCCAGGCCGATCATCATGGACGGCAGACCGAGGCAGTACAGGGCAATGCCGCCGACAAGCCCGAGCACGAAGACGGGGACGCTGGGGATGCCTGAGACCATGGTGGCCACGACCGACGCCTGAGCGGCGACAAAGAGCTTGCCCGGGCCAAAGGCGTCGGTGCCGTAGGCGCTGGCCAGGGCCACGACCACCGTTGCGGAGACGACCGCGCCTATGAGCGCGCCAATGGCCTGGCCAAGCCACATCTGGCGCGGGTCGGTGCCCAGGATCTGGCCGGTCTTGAAGTCGCTCATCACGTCGCCGCCCAGGCCGCAGGCCACGGCGATGATGCCCGCCACAAAGAAGAGCTTGACCTGGCTCACGTTGCAGGTGGCGGCCACGGCGAGAAGCACGATGAGGCCGAAGATCTCCATGGGGTCGATGCCGGTCTGGCCGACGGACTGCGCGCTCATGATGGCGGTGACAAAGCTCAGCGCCACGATGATGACGGTGGCCACGGGGCCCATGCCAAGGGCAAAGCAGACGACGAGCGCGGCGATGCCAACCAGCAGCGCAAGCAGCCCACCGTCACCCTTGCGCAGGTCGCTCAGGGCCGAGCCGCCCTCGGCGCCCTTGGTGCCACCCAGATGCCCTGCGATCTTGGGCAGGATGTCGCGGATGACCACGCCGAGGCCGGAGCCCATCATGAGTCCCATGCCGAGGCTGGAAACGATGCCCTGAGCCGTGGCCACGTCCCAGAGGCCGGCGGCCGTGCCACCGACGATGATGCCGAGATTGGCAAAGAGCGCCCCGCCAAACCAGAAGGCCATGGCCGCGCCACCCACCAGAAAGCCCACGGAGAGCATCATCGGCGAGTTGTACAGGCCAAAGCTCACGCCGGGGATGGGCAGGGCCAGCAGCATGGGCGGGATGAGTCCCAGCACGTCGCGCGCGAGGCTCCAGGCCCCGGCAAAGGCCATCGAGCCAAAGAGCTTGACGCCCGTGGCGCCACCCGCGTTGCTCGCCTTGAGGGTCTCGGCGGCAGCGACGCCGATGGGATACTCGAGACCAGACTCATCAACCAGGCGCTTGCGGATGAGCGCGGTTGCAACCAGGCCGAGCAGCGTGCCCGCCAGCGCGACAAAGAGCGTGTCTGCCCAGCTGACCTCGTCCGCCAGGCCCAGCATCCAGATGCCGGGGATGGTAAAGGCCAGGCCGCCAGCAACCATGGAGCCTGCGGACATGATGATCTGCGTGAGGTTTGCCTCGTTCAGGCTCGTGCGGCCAAAGGCACGCAGCAGCACGAGGGCGGTGATGGAGGTGAAGATGGTGGGCCAGGGGAGCGCGCCCATCTTGAGGGCGGTGTACACGGACGAGGCCGTGATGATGACGCAACCGACGATGCCAATCACAAGTCCGGGCATGCTCAGCTGCAGCCGCTTTTCTTTGCGGTCGATCTTGGCGTTCATGTTGTCTCCTTCGTATATCCGCCACCCCTGTCGGGTGGTCGGGTTACGGCATGACGGAGTAGAGTATACCCATGGGTGGCGCGGGCAAGACGTTCGCTGGCCGCCATCACCAAACGAGGAGGGCTCCATGAGCGTCACCACAAAAGGGACCGTCGTTGCCATCAACGTGGGAAACCGCACCACGCGCATCGGGCTGTACGTGGACGGCGAGTTTGCCGGTCGCTGCAAGCTGACGACGCAGGGGCACCTGACCACCGACGAGGTGCGCATGCAGCTGCGTCAGGTGCTGGACGGGTTTGGCTTTGGGGGTCTTCCCGACGGCGTGATCCTCTCCTGCGTGGTGCCGTCGCTGACCAACAACTGGGAGCTGGGCCTAGCGGACATCAGCGCGTCACGGCCGCTGGTGGTGGGCGCGGGCCTCAAGACGGGCGTCAGGCTGCGCCAGGAGGATCCGGCCAGCGTGGGGTCCGACCGCGTGGCCAACGTGGTGGCGGCGCGGCATGACTACGGACAGCCGGTCATCGTCGTGTCGCTCGGCACGACCACCAACGTGGAGGTGGTGGACAAGACTGGCGCCTTTGTGGGCGGCATCATTGCGCCGGGCCTGTCGCTGGGTGCCAAGGCGCTCGCGCAGGAGGCGGCGCGGCTTCCCGAGGTGGAGCTGCGCGTGCCGACCAAGGCCATCGGCCGCAGCACGAGCGCGGCCATGCAGTCGGGCGTGATGCTGGGCGAAGCCGTGCGCATCGACGGCCTGCTGGACGCGGTCATGGCCGAGATGGGTTGCGAGCCGCAGGTGGTCATGACCGGAGGGGCTGCCGCCACCATCGGCGCGCTCATGCGTCATGACGCCACGGTGGACGAGGACCTCACGCTGCGGGGCCTGAGCCAGATTTGGTACCTAAACCGCAGATAGAGGGCCTGATCTTTGGGTATCCTAGTTTCATTGGGCTACACGACGTTTGGAGGCAATCCATGACCACGCTCGACGACCTCATCCTCTACGAGCTCCCCGGCTGCCCCTTCTGCGCAAAGGTGGACCGCTTCCTCAAGGAGAACGACCTCGAGGTGGAGCGCCGCATGATCACCGAGGGCACCAACCGCGAGGACCTCATCGCCATTGGCGGCAAGAAGCAGTGCCCCTGCCTGATCATCGATGGCAAGGCGCTCTACGAGTCCGACGACATCATCGACTACCTGCGCACGCGCGTCGAGGGGGAGGCCAAGGAGGCGGACTTCTCCGACCTCAAGGAGGCCTGCCCGGTGCCCTGGCTGCAGTAGCGCCTCGCGTGGCGCCGCATCATAGTTGCATGACAAAGGCGTGCGCTTGGTTGTCCCAAGCGCACGCCTTTGTCATGGTGCGATAGGTACGCGACCGATCAGGTCCAGGCCGCCAGCATGAGCCAGATGGCGATGCCGAACACCACCACGTAGACGAGTCCCACCGAGAGCGCGGCCTTGAGCGTGCCCAGGATGACCATGGTGCGCTCCTCGTTGTCCTGCAGCTCGCTGGTGATGTCGCTCATGGAGCGGTGCTCGGGCTTCACGGCCCCGCGCACGTCGCTCATGTCGGCGATGGTGCGACCGTCGTCCAGCTCGTCTGTCATGCGGCGTCCTGTCATGTCCTATGCCTGCTCGTTCTCGTCGTCGTACAGGTGGCAGACCACAAAGTGGCCGGGCTCGATCTCCTTCTGCTTGGGTGCCACATGCTTGCAGCACTCCATGCAGCGGCTGCAGCGCGTGTGGAACTTGCAGCCCGCGGGCGGGTCGGCGGGGGAGGGAATGGAGCCCTCCAGCACGATGCGGTTCATCTTTGCGTCGGGATCCGGGATGGGAATCGCCGAGAAAAGCGCCTGCGTGTAGGGGTGCAGCGGATTGGCGAAGATGTCCTTCTTCTCGCCGTACTCCACGAGGTTGCCCAGGTACATGACGCCCACCGTGTCGGAGATGTGCTCGACGACGGAGAGGTCGTGGCTGATGAAGAGGTACGTGAGCTTGCGCCGCTCCTGCAGCTCGCGCAGCAGGTTGATGATCTGCGCCTGAATGGACACGTCGAGTGCGGAGACCGGCTCGTCGCAGACCACGAACTCTGGGTTCAGGGCAAGCGCGCGGGCGATGCAGATGCGCTGGCGCTGGCCGCCGGAGAACTCGTGCGGGTAGCGCTCCTTCTGGAAGGGCTGCAGGCCGCACTGGTCCATGATCTCGTCAACGTAGTCGTCGAGCTCGGACTTGGGCACCAGATTGTGCTCGCGCACGGCCTCACCGATGATCTCGGCGATGGGCAGACGCGGCGACAGGCTGGAGAACGGGTCCTGGAAGATGATCTGCATCTTGGTGCGCAGGTGACGCAGCTCCTCGTGGGAGAGGTCGTAGACCTCCTGGCCGTTGAAGAGGACGTCACCGGCGGTCTTGTCGCTCGAGAGGCGCAGGATGGTGCGACCCGTGGTGGTCTTGCCACAGCCAGACTCGCCGACGAGGCCCATCGTGGTGCCACGCTTGAGGTTGAAGGTCACGCCGTCGACGGCCTTCACGGCGCCGATTTCGCGGTTGAAGAAGCCGCCCTTGATGGGGAAGTACTTCTTGAGGTCCCGCACCATGAGGATGTACTGCGGGTCGTACACCAGCGGCTCCACGTTTGTGGCCGTTTTGGTCTCTTGCTTGCTCATTCGCCGACACCTCCCATGCCGAACGCAGACATGTCGTCCTTGCCATCGGCCGCAGCCTCTGCGAGGTGCTCCTCGTAGTAGCGGTAGCAGCTGACCTTGTGCGTCTCGGAGAGAGAGATCTCGCACGGGTACTCGCCATCGCAGCAGGCCAGACGGCGGTCGCAGCGATCACGGAAGTAGCAGTAGGCGGGCATGTTGATGGGGTTGGGCACCTTGCCCGGAATGGAGAAGAGCTTCTCCACCTCGCGGCCCACGACGGGCTTGGAGGCCATCAGGCCGATGGTGTAGGGGTGCGCCGGGTGATGGAAGATGTCCTCGGCGGTGCCCTTCTCCACGATGCGGCCCGCGTACATGACCACGACGTAGTCGGCCATCTCGGCGATGACGCCCAGGTCGTGGGTGATCAGCATGATCGAGGAGTTGATGCGGTCCTTGAGCTGACGCAGCAGGTCCAGGATCTGCGCCTGGATGGTCACGTCGAGTGCCGTGGTGGGCTCGTCGGCAATGATGATCTTGGGGTTGCAGGCCAGAGCCATGGCGATCATGATGCGCTGGCGCATGCCGCCGGACAGCTCGTGCGGGAACATGTCGCAGACGCCCTCGGCGTTGGCGATGCCGACCATCTTGATGGCCTCGATCGTGCGCTGACGGATCTCCTCGGGACTCTTGCCCTCGCCGTCATGCAGGGCGATGACCTCGTCCACCTGGTCACCGATACGGAAGACCGGGTTCAGGGAGGTCATGGGCTCCTGGAAGATCATCGAGATCATGTTGCCGCGCAGGTGCTGCATGTGCTCCTGCGTGATCTTGGTGATGTCATAGGCCTTGTCGCCCAGGTTCAGGCGGATCTCGCCGGAGACGATCTGGCCCTGCGGGCGCTGGAGCAGCTGCATGAGCGAGAGCGAGGTGACCGACTTGCCGCAGCCGGACTCGCCCACGACGCCGATGACCTTGCCCTGCGGGACCTCGAAGCTCACGCCGTCGACGCTGCGCACGGTGCCGTTGTCGGTGAAGAAGTAGGTGTGCAGGTCGTCGAACTCGACCGCGTTCTCAGGGTCCTTCATCTGGGTGAGGAACTCGGACTCGGGCACGCCCTTGCGCTTCCACTTCTTCTCGTACTCACTGGTGATCTTGCGGTTTGCCTTGGAGATGGCGCGTGACTCACGCGCGCTCAGGTAACCGCTGCTGTTCTTCTTCTTTGCCATGTGTGCCGCCTCCTTAACGGTTCATCTTGGGGTCGAAGGCGTCGCGCAGGCCGTCGCCCACCAGGTTGAAGGCCAGGACGGTCGCCAGCAGGCAGACACCGGCGGGTATCCAGATGAACCAGTAGTTGGTGAGCACGTAGGTGTCGTTGACGTCGTTGATGATGTTGCCCCACGAGGCGAACGGGAACTTGACGCCCAGGCCAAGGAACGAGAGCGTTGCCTCGGTGATGATCGTGGAGCCCAGGCTCATGGTCATGGTGACGATGAGCTGCGGGATCACGTTGGGGATCAGGTGACGGAAGATGCGGCGGGACGCGCGGATGCCCGTGGCCTCGGCGGCCGTCATGAACTCCTGCTCGCGGAGGGAGAGGATCTGGCCGCGCACGAGACGCGCGATGCCTGCCCAGCCGAGGAAGCCAAGCAGCAGCATGAGGTAGATCATGCGGATTTGCGGGTCGACGCGCATGGCGTCCATGGCCGCGCCCAGGATGATGATCAGCGGCATCGAGGGGATGCAGTAGAAGACGTCGACGATACGCATGATGAGGTTGTCAACCCAGCCGCCGAAGTAGCCGGAGATGCCACCCAGCACCACGCCGATGAAGGTCTCGATGAATACGACGATGAAGCCGATGTAGAGCGAGACGCGGCCGCCGTACATGAGGCGCGTGAGCATGTCCATGCCGTTGCGGTCGGTGCCCAGCCAGTGCTTCGTGCTGGGGGAGGAGTAGGTATCGAAGACCTTGGTGGAGGTGGACTGCAGGACAGACCAGCTCTTGGTGCCCGCGTCGTACTTAAGGGTGTACTGGGCCTCGGTGCCGTCCTCGGCGGTGAACTTGAAGTCCTTGGAGCCACTCTCGATAGTCTCGATGAGCTCCTCCTTGAACTGGCGGGTCAGGAAGATATCGCTCATGAGCGGCTGCACGATGTAGCGGCTCGCGTAGGCAACCTCGGTCTCGCCGTCCAGCACGGTGCCGGTCTCGTCGAGGGTGTAGGTCTTGCCGTCATACTCGACCGTGTTCTTGCCCTGGCCGACGGCGTAGAGGATCTCGCGCTGGAAGGCGTAGGGGATCTTCTCGTTGCCGGTCGAGGAGCTCACGGTGTCGTAGGTCGCAAGCGCGATGGCATCGTCAGAGCCGTCAACGTAGAGGGCGTAGATCTCGTCGCCCTCCTTGTCGCTGACCAGCTCGTAGCGATAGGTGACGCCCTGGGCTTCGAAGGTCTTGCTGTCGGACTTGAGCGCCAGCACGAACTTTGCGCGGGCCACGGAGGGGAAGTCGTTGTTGTTCTCGCTGACGTAGCGAAGCTCGGTGTTCTCCGTCACGGCAGCCCACTGCTTGTTCTGGTTGTCATAGCGGTAGAACAGCTGGTCCTCGCGGTACGGGCTGACGATGCCGCCGACAAAGGAGAACACGAACATGAAGGCGAGAATCAGAAGGCCGGTCACGGCCACACGGTTGCGCAGGAAGCGCTTGACCACCAGGGCGGTGGGGGAGAGCGTCTTGACGCGACGGTCGTCGTTCAGGGAGAACTCGGACTCCTCGGCGGTCTGGCCCTCGGCATTGATCTCCTGGGAAACGAGGTTCTGCGTCTTCTCGGAAATGTTGTTTGCCATGCGTCTCACCTCCTAAGCGATACGGACGCGCGGGTCGACGACCGCGTAGAGAACGTCGGATATGAGATTGCCCAGAAGGGTGAGGATCGCCATGAACACCATGTAGAACATGGAGAAGGGGATGTCACCCGCCACCATAGACTGGAAGGACACGAAGCCGATGCCCGGGATGGAGTAGAGCGTCTCGGTGATGAGCGCGCCGGCGAAGAGGCCGGGCAGCGAGCCACCCAGCATCGTGACCAGCGGGATCAGCGTGTTGCGGAAGGCGTGGTGGTAGATGACCTTGCTCTCGGGCAGACCCTTTGCGCGTGCCGTGCGGATGTAGTCGGCGTTGAGCACCTCGAGCATGTTGGTGCGCGTGTAGCGCATCAGCGAGCCGATGGAGATGACCACGAGCGTCACGATGGGTAGTACCAGATGGTTGGCGCGGTCGAAGAACTGCCCCATGCTGGAGAGCTGCTCGTAGTTGCGCCCGATGAGGCCGCCGAGGTCGAACCAGCCGAGGTTCACGCAGAACAGCAGCTTGAGCAGCGACGCAAAGAAGAAGGTCGGCAGCGAGTAGCAGGCGAGGGAGACGACCGTGATGGTGTTGTCGATCCAGGTGTACTGCTTGGTAGCTGCGATGATGCCCAGCGGGATGGCAATGATGATCTCGAAGAAGAAGGCGATGGCGCCCATGATGAACGAGACCCAGACGGACTCGGCAAACTTCTCGGTTACGGGAACGGTCCACTTCCAGGAATCGCCGAAGTCACCGCGAAGGGCACGACCGCACCAGGAGAAGAAGCCGGGAATGATGCCCTTATCCATGCCATAGGTGGCCGAGAGCTGCGCCATCCACTCCTCGAAGGACTTGGAGCCAGGCTGCATGGACTTGGCGCGCGCCACCTGCTCGAGGTAGGACGTGGGCAGGCAGCGCATGAGCGCATAGATGACAAAGGCCACAAAGACCAATATCACGCATGAAATAAGCACTCGTTTTAAGATGTACTTTTTCACGAACTCACCTCGCTTGAATCGATTTGAACGGGAAGACCAGGCGCAACGGGGTGCTCAGGCCGAGGCGTCAGTCCTTAATGGTAAGGCACCCAAGCAGAAACGTGTGCTTTTGGGCGCAAACTGCCGCTCCGTTAAGAGCGGCAGTCTCGTGACAGGTCTGAAGTTATGCAGGGCCCGTCACGCCAAAAGGCGCGCGGTGTCGGACGGGCCACACACCGCGCGCCTCAAGGTCTTTAGTTCATCTCGATGTTCTCGATCTCGCTCTGCCACACATAGAAGGTGGAGATGTCGGGCGTGACGGTGTCGATGTTCACGCGCTCGGTCGAGAAGATGATGGCGTTCTGGCGCTGATAGGTCGGGATCTCGCAGGCCCAGTCGATGATGATGTCGAGGCAGGCCTTGTACACCTGCTTGCGGTACTCCTGGTCAGTGGAGGCGCGGGCCTCGAGGATCAGGCTGTCGAGCTCCTTGTCCTCGATCTGGTACATGTAGTTGGATCCGCCGGGCTCCTTGCCGCCGTTGGCGACGTCGGAGTAGTAGACCTGGGTCATGTCGGGGTCGATGGTGGCGCCCCAAGCGGCGCACCAGATCTCGCCCTGCTTGGCCTCGAGCTTGGTCCACAGGTCGGCGGAGTTGGAGAGGTCGGTGACGATGAGGCTGAAGCCGATCTTGGCGAAGGCGTCGCTTGCCTCCTTGAGGATCATGAATGCGGGGTGATCGCCGGTGCCATCGGCGGGGATCATGACCTCATACTCGAGCTTGGCGCCCTCGGGGGCGGCGGTGAGCTTGCCGTCCTTGACGGTGTAGCCAGCGGCCTCGAAGAAGCCGAGAGCAGCCTCGAGAGCGGCGGCGTACTTGTCATCGGGGGTCATGTCAGAGGTGTAGATGTCGTTGCCCTCGACGTCGACGGAGAAGGCGATCTTGTAGTCGGGGTCGGTGGCATGCGGAGCGGCCCAGGAGGTGTTGGAGATCGGGTAGTTGATGACCTCGGCGGCCTCGCCGTAGTAGGAGTCGATGGCCACGTCACGGTAGACGGACAGCACGGTGGCGATGGCCTTGCGCAGGTTCTTGGAGGCATCAGAGGCGGGCTCGTTGTTCACGCACACGTTGTGGCTGTTCATGCCGATGTAGCCATAACCCAGGTTGTCAACGGTGGAGGTGGTGATGACCTTGCCGTTGAGCTCGCCACCGTTGGTGTCGGCAACCTGCTGGGCCTTGTCCTTGGACCAGGACGGGTCGGTGATGTCGACGGTACCGGTCACGAGGCCGTTGAGCTTGTCGTCGTCGGACATCTCACGGAACTGCACGTACTTGGTCTTCGGGGTGCCCTTGAAGTAGTTCTCGTTGGCCTCGTAGTTGATGACGCCGTTCTCGTACTTGATGAACTTGTAGGGGCCAGCACCCATGGGCTGGGTGGTCTTGGCGCGCACCAGCGAGAGGTCGCCCTTGGGGAAGCCGAACTTGTTGTTGTCGTAGTCGTACTGGGCGGGGTCGCCGTAGTAGTGCATCGGGGTGATCTGGGTGCCCAGCTGGTAGATGAGGTTGGCGTCGACCTGCGTGGCATGAACGCGCATGCTGTAGTCGCCGGTCCTCTGGAAGCCGGTGACGTTGGCGGCGGACTCGCCGGTCTCGATACCCACGGCGTAGTCGGCGTAGTTGTTCATGATGCCGTCGAGGCTGCCCGAGGTCTCGGTCTCGACCATCTCCTGGACGGTCTCGTAGTTGCCGGCCATGAGGTCGAAGATGTCGGCGTTGGTGGCATCAGCGGGAACCTCGTAGCCCCAGTTGGCCATCTTTGCGTCAACACCGTCCTCCTCGGCGTTGTAGCCGTTGGCGACGACGTAGTCGAGGATGCCCTGCACGAAGCCGTCCTTATAGTCGGTCCAGAAGGCCTTCTGGGTCTCCTCGTCCCACTTGGAGAAGTCCTTGTTGTCCTCGCCGGCTGCGATGAGCAGGTTCATGAGGGTCTCCATGCCGGAGCGGTACTCGGCCATGCCCTCGATCGGCATGGAGAACAGGGTGGCGGAGCCATCATAGGTGGGGTCGCAGATCACATACAGGCTGAAGATGTAGTCGTCGATGGTCAGGGGCTCGCCGTCGGAGAACTTGAGGTCGTCGCGCAGGGTGATGTCGTAGTCGACGGTGCCGTCGGAGTTCTCGGTGACCTCGATGTCGGCGGGGCCGGTGTAGGTGTAGTCGGTGCCGTTGTACTCGTAGGTCTCACCCTCGATGCCCTTGTAGACGACCTCGCCCAGACGGGTGGTGGGATAGAGCGCAAGCTGCGTCAGGTTCTGGGCGTCCTGGTCATATGCCGTTTCGGCAAAGAAGGGCGAGAACTTGCTGCTGAAGTTGGAGTAGCCAACGACCATCGGGGTGTCGCCAGAGCCTGCAGCTCCGCCGCCGCCACCGCAACCAGACAGAATGCCAAGTGCGCTGGTTGCGCCCACGGCCTGCAGGAAGTTCCTACGCGTGATGTTCATGATGCCTCTCCATTCGACGATCGGATACTTTCAGGTGGGCAAGGGTTCGTCGGGTCGATGCCCAAAATTGCACAGGGTTTAGTTTACGTTTAAATCGCTGATAAAATGCAAGAATTTACTATTTCGTATGGCGAGGGGCCCCGTCTTAGGGGTGTTTGGTCTCAGAAATGAAGAACCGCGCCGCAAATTATGGCCTTGAGCAGCCAACATTTGCGGCGCGGTGCGCTAGGAGACGTCAAAGCGCAGACTGTTTGTCCTGCGCCGGAGGTACGCCAAAAGGGCGCCAGCCCCTGCCAGAAGCACGATGTAGAGCAGCGCTAGCGGGCTCAGGCGGCTGGCGAGGATGAGGTAGAGCAGCTCGCCCACCGCGCTCGCGAAGGCAGCTACGCAGCCCACCATCAGCCAGCCGGGCAGCGGGACCATGACCTTCTGGTACACGTGGTCGCGCAGGCCGTCCTTCTCGCTGGTGAGCTTTGCCAGGCGGAAGGCCGTGTAGAGCAGGATGCCCATCACCGCCAGGTAGGGAAGCAACACGTAGACGGCGTTGCCCATGGCCGAGACGGGGATGAAGCCCGCCGCGACCGCGCAGGCGGCGGCCCCGGCGAGCGCGGCCCACGCCTCGCGAAGGTAGGCCGTGCGCTCCTCGGGTGACCTCCAGTGCCAGAGGGTGCCCTGGTACTCGTACTCGCCCTCCTCGTTGACGACAAAGTCGTCGAGGTACTCGCGCTTGCGGGGGCTCATTATGCGATGCCCTCGAGGTCGTAGTTGGCAAGCCACTCGCTCGCGCGCTCGCAGACGGTGCGCAGGCAGGTCTCGTCAAAGGGGCTGACCATGTCGGCCGCCTGCAGCAGATCGGTGAAGGTCTTGGTGCCGCCAAGGCGCGTGTAGGCCATGTAGTGCTTCCACGCGTTGTCGAAGTCCTCCTGCATCATGGCCCAGAACTCCAGCGCCACGGTCTGAGCCAGGCAGTAGTCGATGTAGTAGAAGGGCACCTGGTAGATGTGCATCTGGCGCTGCCAGCCCTCGCCGTCGGCGTAGAAGGGGATGTCGCCGTCGAGGCGCATCCACGGCATGTAGGTGCCGAGGAGCTCCTTCCACGTGGCGTGGCGCTCGGCGGGCGTCATCTCGGGCTTCTCGTAGACGATGTGCTGGAAGTGGTCGACCATCGTGCCGTAGGGGATGAAGGTGAGCGCGCCGTGCAGGTGGCTGTAGAGGTACTTGCGCGTGTCGGGGCCAAAGAAGCCCTCGCACCACGGCCAGGCAAAGAACTCCATGCTCATGGAGTGCACCTCGCAGGCCTCCATGCCGGGCCAGACGTAGGCCACGGGGATGCGCTTGCGGTTGGTCCACGCCGCAAAGCCGTGGCCGGCCTCGTGCGTGATGACCTCGACGTCGCCCTGCGTGCCGTTGAAGTTTGCAAAGATGAAGGGCACCTCGTAGTCGAGCAGGCTGGTGCAGTAGCCACCGCCCTCCTTGCCCTCCGTGGAGAGCACGTCCATGAGTCCGCGGTCGAGCATGGTGTCAAAGTACTCGGCGGTCTCGGGGGAGAGCTCGTCGTAGAAGCGCTTGCCGGCAGCCAGGATGTCGTCGGGCGTGCCCTGCGGGCGCGGGTTGCCCGAGCGGAAGGTCAGCGCGGCGTCGGCAAACGAGAGCGGGTACTCCACGCCCAGGCGCTCGGCCTGGTCGCGATAGACCTTGTCGCAGAGGGGCACCAGGTACTTGACCACGGCCGCACGGAACTTCTCCACGTCGTCCTTGGTGTAGCAGTTGCGCTCCATGCGGTCGTAGCCGAGGCCGGTGTAGTTGGGGTGCCCGAGCTTCTTGCCCATGGTGTCGCGCAGGTGCACGAGCTGGTCGTAGATGCGGTCGAAGTCGGCCTGGTGCTCCTTGTACCAGGCGCCCTCGGCCTTCCAGGCGGCAAGGCGACGCGCGTCGTCGGCGTCGGTCTTGAAGGGCGTGAGCTGGGAGAGGGTGTAGGTGCCGCCCTCAAAGGGAATCTGCGCGGAGGCGATGAGCTTGCCGTACTCGGTGGTGAGCTTGCCCTCCTGCTGCATCTCGCCGATGATCTCGGGCGAGAAGCTGCGGGCCTCGATCTCAGCGTTGAGGAACATCACGTTGCCGAACTCGGCCTCGAAGTCGGGGCGGAAGGGGCTCTCCAGCATGGCCGTGGTCCAGGCGTGGGTTGCCTCGGCCAGCTCGGGTGTGAACTCGTCCCAGAACTCCTGCTCCGCGTCGTAGAAGCTGTCACGCGTGTCGATGGAGTGGCGGATGGAGGCGATGTTGCTGAGGGTGTCGATGTGGCGCTCGAGCGTCTCGCGCTCCATGAAGATGGCGCGCGCCTCGTCGTAGCTGGCTGCGGCGCGCAGGCGCTTGGCGAGGTCGAAGACCTGGGCCTTCACGGCCTCCGCGTCCGGGCGCTCGTAGGGCATGTCCTTGAACATGAGTGGTTCTGCCATGGTGGCTCCTAGCTGGTTGGCGATTGTTTAAGCCTTTGTATTGTAGCGCGGAGACCTTGTCGGGGGTTTGTCGGCGCGGGGGGGCTCGTGGCGGGGCGGAAGTGGGACAGGGGGCCG
>CACYTH010000026.1 GCA_902777325.1 uncultured Coriobacteriaceae bacterium | reverse complement strand
ATTACCCAGATCAAGTTCTAGGGTCGAATGATTAGGTCGTTCCTCTCAGCTAGGCCAAATCCACAGCGCCCCTATCGGGTTGCAAGGCCGCACGTGCCCCTCCTGCAGCAGCCTGCCACTAGTCCCAAATGGCAAGCCCCAGCCCAACGTACGCGCACGCGCCGCCATTCTCGTAATCTACGTAACCCGCATCCGGCTCGGAGCCGCCGACGACGATATAGCAGTAGGTGCTGCCTCCGGCAACGGCATCGAGCTCGGAGTCGCTCAGATTTCGACAGGTGGATGCGTGGGCAAGGGCCTCGTCAAGCGTGAAGGGCAGGCCGACGCCCGCGGCGATCGGCGCCAGGAGCTCCTCGAACATGGCCTCGTCCGTCTCTGCGCCATCGTATGCCTTGGTGGCGGCGGCGAGCTTCGCCTGCAGTTCCTCGTCCTCCTTCAGCAGCCTTTCGAACCGCTCGACGTTCTCCAGCGACATGGTGGCCTCCTTTTGCGATGCCCGATGCGGCTTCTTAAATTGCCTACTATACGCGTCGGCACCGACTGCCATCCCACGATAATGAAACCAACAGCGGTGTGCCGTTGCAGCAAACGAACGCAGCAAAGACGGCAGCCCCATCAACGGCCTCGCCCTCGTACCAGAGGGGATCTTCGAGCAAAAGCCCGGGTTCATGAGACGAGGCAGGGATTAATAACGTAACATTCACCAGATGGAACGTTTTTCGAAACCAGATGCCCCCACGTCAGATTTGGAAGCGAAGAGGTTTGAAGCCGATGGAAGAAGCACGGTATGTCCGAGATAACATTTGAAGGCATGGAGCTTTCGGACGAGATGCTGGAAGGCGTTGCAGGCAGAGCGGAAGTGGAGATCACGGCCGAGAGCCTGGCGAAGGATTTCCGATCTGCCGGCATGACGCTCACCGAGGGAAAGGCCGAGCTCATGAAGCTCATCTCGAGCCTCAACGACCTCGGCTACACCATAGGCGAGACCGAGGTGGCAGATATCCTCGCGCGCTTCGAGGCCGCGTGGTAAACGCCCGCCGAAAAGCTCCCGCAATCGGTCAGGCCGGGAAGCCGCGTACTGATCGAGAGGCTGAGCTCTGTTAGGACTCCTTTGGAATAGCATCCCGTCGTTCCTCGCATTCCGCGGGACAGCAGCACGTCGCAGCGCATATCATCAGATAGGCAACCAAAACCATCTGACGCCCTTTTCCGATAGGAGGCACCGACCATGAAAGACACCCCGGTCGAAGGTATCGAGATCCCCGATGAGCTGCTCGAGCACATTGCCGGCGGTGTTCTGAGCGATGAGATCCGCGAGGTGCTGGACAAGGCTCTCCCGCTGCTCAAGCAGAAGGGAACGTCGAAGGAGCGAGCGCTCGAGATCTTCTCGCTGGCGGAAGACCCTCGGATTCGCGCGGACACCTTGGCCTATATCGAGGAGATTTGGGATACTCTGTAAACCGGTTCGGCAAAATGCCCGATCAAGATAAGAAAGGATTCTATTATGGCGAACGAGAATGTGAGCAAGTTCGAGGAAATGCTGCGCGGCAGCGAGGAGCTGCAGGCCAAGCTGCAGGAGCTCGCGGCAGCCTACGAGGGCGACAAGGCCGACGAGCAGGCCGTCTTCGATGCCACGATCGGCAAGCTGGCTGCTGAGGCCGGGCTTCCCATCAGCTTCGAGGATGCACGCAGCTTCGCGCTCGAAGGCCGCGAGCTGAGCGATACCGAGCTCGACGCCGTGGCCGGCGGTTACGGCGTCTGCTACATGATCGGCGGATCCAATGAGGTCGAGGCCGAATGCCAGAACAACGCGTACATTGGGCATGCATGCTCCTACGTGGGCGTCAGCTTCTAAACCACTTCAGAAAAGAATTGAGCATGGCAAACGAGAATGCCAGCAAGTTCGAGTAGATGCTGCGCGGCAATAAGGAGCTTCAGGCCAAGCTGCAGGAGCTCGCGGCAGCCTACGAGGGCGACAAGGCCGACGAGCAGGCCGTCTTCGACGCCACGATCGGAAAGCTTGCGGCAGAGGCGGGGATTCCGTTCACCTTTGCGGATGGACGCGAGGCCATGCTCGGCGAGCGCGAGCTGAGCGAGGATGAGCTCGAGGCCGTGGCGGGAGGCGGCACCTATTGCTACCTCATCGGCGGGGGCAACGATGTTGTCGCGGATTGCGATGAGAGCGAGGGCTACGCGTGCGCATACCTCGGCCTCACGGGAAGCAGGGGCTTCTAGGACCCTCTGTTCAACAGGCCCTTCGGATACATGGACCCGCCTGCCGGCCTATCCCGTCAGGCGGGTTTTCCTAACGCCGACCCCGTCAACCGCGGCAGCGCCGCACGTAGTCGGCAAATGAGTCGTGGGCGGCGATGCGACGCTCGTCCAGCAGCTGCGTCTCTGCGCTCACCTGCTTGCCGAAGAGGTAGTGCTGCATCATCGCACGGCGTGTCTTGAGCGCGAGCCCCTTCCAATACAGCTCCTGCAGCTTTGTCAGATGCGCTGCGGGGTCTTCCTGTGCATCAAGCAGCCGCGTTGCAGCATCCTCGATGAGCGGCTCCGCCTCCTCGGAATCGTCGAGGTGCGGGCGGGCATGCAGCTGCAGGCAGAGCCCCTCGGGCATCGAGAGCCCCATGAGCTGCAGAAGCTCGCGCAGGCACTGCTCCACCTGGGGGCCGTGGTTGTTGGATGCGGTGACGAGCGCCATGCCCGCCTTCCCGGCAAGCTCGAGCCTATGCGACCAGAATGAGATGCGGTCGAGCACGCATTTGGCGGCGCCGGACATCTCCGCAAGGTACACGGGCGTCCCGAACAGGATGATGTCGGCCTCGAGCATGCGGCGCTTGAGGTCGCCCATGTCGTCGGCATCGTCCAGCGGGCAGGAGCCTGTTCCGAAGCATACGTTGCATGAGCGGCAGAACGAGATGCGCAGCCGATCGGCCGTCACGCACTCGTATGCAACCGTCTCGCCCCGCAGCTCCGCCTGCCGGGACAGCGCCTGCGCAAGGCGGTCGGAGAGCTCCTTGGTATGCGAGACGTCGCCCGCACCCGAGCCGATGAACGAGAACATGCGGATCATGCCCATACCCCTTCCGGAAGAGCCGCAAAGGACCTCCCGATCAAGTCGAGCTCGAAGCGCAGCTCCTCCTCGGAGAGGCGCTCCAGACGCGCTGCCGTCACCTCGAGGGGCGAACGCGCGAGCAGCTCTCCCAACGGGCGCCCATCGCCTGCGAAGAGCACGCGCGAGCAGGCCTCGGCGCAATAGTACGGGATATCCCCCTCGAAGAGAGCCGCTGCATCGGGCTCGGCGACAGCCTGCCGCAGCTCAGCGGGAAAGACTCCGTAGGCAGCGTTGAGCTCGACGAGCACGGCATCGCGCCTGGATGTATCTGAGAGCGCCTGGGGGCTGAACAGCAGTGCGCGCGCCTTGGCATATGCCTGCGTGTTGAGCAGGATCTGCCGGCAGACCGCATCGCCATGGCGTCCGAGCGCTTCGAGCAGCTCTCCGCGATGGCACATGAGGCGGCGGTAGCCTTCCTCGAAACCCTCGGAGAAATCGCGTTCGAAGCCCCTCACCGTAGCCGGCACGCCGTCCACGCGGGGCAGGCAGGTGCCCGAAGCGTTATCTGCGACGAGCGGCGAGACCATCAGGCCGTCCGCACGCAGGGGAAGGATCGCAGTGCATGCCACGGAATCGGCAAGCCGCCTCGCCGGCACATCTGCAACCGCAGCGTCTTTGGCCACCGATTCCCCCGCAAAGCTCATCTCGCCCACGAGCAGGGTCTCGAGGTCGAGCACAGCGGGGCGCTCGCTGCAGCACATGAGGTTGTCGCAGGTCATATCGCGGCTGCCGAGGCCGTGGAAGAGCGCCGTGAGGCGCCCGAGGTTTCGCCAGTATGCGCGGAGGCCCTCCGCACCAGCAGGTTCCTCCGGCACGAGCTGCTCGATGAACGCGAACCCATCCCCCTGGACCGCCGATGCCGCACGGGCGCAGGCAGAAAGCCACGTGCCGGCAAGCTCGCCGAAGAGCGCATCGAGCCCGCAGTCATGGGGCTTGTAGAAGATGGATCCCGCGTCGATATCGATGCGCATGACCAGGCGTCCGTGACGATGGGGGTCCGCTCCCTTGGCGGAAATGCCCTCGATACAGCTGATGGCGCGGCCCTCGAGCAGCTGTTTGGAGACCTTGTCGCGATAGGACAGAAGGCGCTCGAGGAGCTCGGTGACGGCATCGGAGAAACTGCGCGCGATGGCGGCCTCATAACCGGGAGCGAGGATAAGGCGCTCACGGGGCTCGGCACCGGCATCGGCGGCAACCTCATCGCGGACAGCCTCGGCGACATCGCGCATCGCCTTGATGCGCGCCTTGCCGCCCCTCTTGAGCGCGAGCGTCTCCGCAAGGCCGACCCGGCGCATGGCAAGCTGGATGAGCGGGCGCTCGTAGACGGTCGCCATGCGCGATAGGCAGAGCTTGCGCAGGTCTTCGCGTGCTCTCTCCCCCACCAGCGCCGCGGCCTCGGGACAGCGCTCGAGCGCCCGGCTTACCGCGTGCGCGGCAGACGCCTCGAGGAAGCCGTAGCATCCCGCCTCGGCAAAAGCAGTCGTCCACGTTGCCGCCGCCTGCGCCACGATCGCCCACCATCTTCCAAAGAGTCCCACTATCCCATCGCTTTATGATACGCGCTCGAACAAGATGCCGTCTTTCGAGATGGTCCGCGAACATACTCCGTATTATCGATAGGGAAATGCACACAACAAGTAGCGTTTTGAGGGGAACAGCCATGGCACAGGACAACATCTCGAAGTTCGAGGAGCTGCTCAGAAACGATGAGTCTCTGAGCGCAAAGCTGCAGGAGCTCGCTAGCGCCTACGAGGGCGACCAGGCCGATGAGGAGTCCTTCTTTGCAGCAACCATCGGCGCGCTCGCCGAAGAGGCGGGGCTGCCCTTCAGCCTCGAGGAAGCAAAGGGCTACGTCCCCAACAGGGAGCTCTCCGATGCTGAGCTCGATGCTGTTGCCGGAGGGAATCCCTGTTTCCTCTTCGGCGGCTCCGACGGCGCCGAAGCGCACTGCGAGGGCATCTACGGCGCAGCATGCGCATATCTCGGCGTGTCGTTCAAATAGCGCGCGTACCGAACAGGTCTGCGAGGCCAATGGTCTCGTGCATATGGCGCCCGATCATCTGGCGCAGCACCCGTTCGAAACCCGCGCCGTCGGTAAACGTCTCCATGCCATAGACGAGCTCGCCGGTGGGATGCTCGTCGTTCGCGGCGACGGGCGTAACCAGGCGCACGCTGCACTCGAACATGTTCACCACGAAGCCGCTCACGCATGCGATGGTGCTCCCGGAGCCATCGCCATCGTCGCGATTACGCCCCGCCTTGATGAACGCGCTGATGGGCGCCTCCCTGAACTGCGGCAAAAGGTCGGTGAAGAGGAGCTCCTCTGGCGTGAACGCCGAGATGAGCGCGTCGAAGTCAGCCTTGCTCAGCACCGAGATGCGGTCGAAATGCTCATGGGCTGCTTGCCCCCACTGCAGGAGATGACGTGTGCGCTCGATGTTGCGCAGCGCCGCCGTCGTAGTGGTTTGCGGCACGCGGCCGAACTCGGCATGGAAGTCCGCGAGGAAGTGCTCGTAGTCGGGGTTGTCCAAAGGCTCCGTGGCGTAGTAGCAGGGCGACCTGCCCGCAGCATCCCCCACCACCGCATGGACGGCCGCCAGCACATCCTTCCATAGACCGGCGTTGCCGTCTGTGTGGCGGAACACCCCCTGAGCCTTCCCGCCGAGAGCGCGCAGAAGGGGCAGCCCACCGAGCAGCCGCTCGACAGCTCGAACGCCATGGGGAGATGCGACATGAAGCGGCCCCGCGCGCCCATCTCGCGATCGCAGCGGCGGATCTGCCACAGAGCCCAGTCGCGGAAGCGGGGCTCGACGGGCAGCTCGCGCGTCCGTGCAAGCACATTCCCGCGGGCCCTGTCCTCGACATACTCCCTATATCAGGTGAAGGTCTCGGGCAGCCTGTCAGCATCGTCCCAGCCGGCCGCGCCTTCGGGAAGGGTGCGCAGGAGCACCGTGCGGACGGCCTCCGGATCTACATCGAGCCCCGTCGCCGCAAGCGCACGCGCGGGATCGGCGAGGTAGGCGTCGTGGAAGCCCCTGTCCATCGCCCAGAGCTCGAACACGCGCTTGAGAGCTGCTGCCTGCGGGATGCGCTCCGGCTCGAGAATCATCGCCTCAGCGCCATCCGTCATTTGGCCGCCTCGTATGCCTCGATGATCGCCTTGACGCGGTCGTAGTAGCCGCCCTTGAAGATGAGACAGGCATCCGGATCCCTATCGAGCAGGTCGGAGCCGCCATTGGCATCGACGGCGCGGCCGCGGCAGCCTCCGCCGCAGCGGTTCTTGTATGCGCACGCCGCGCAGGCAGGGTTATGCGCCAGATAGTCGTCGAGCGTCGTGGAGATGAAGTCCAGGTAGAACGAATCGGAGAGCGCCTCGGCAAGGGTCGTGCTGCCCACCTGCGGGAACAGCTCGCTCGTGGTATCGCGCTCCGACATGGGGATGCAGGGAAGGATGCGCCCGTCGGGACCCAGATACATCGTGGTGCGCGCCGATGCGCAGATCGGCAGACGGCCGCAATCCCCGTCCTCGGGATTGCGCTCCGCACCCACCGAGAGCTCGCCCTCGAAGGCCCTGAAGACCCCGGAGAGCGAGAGGATGGGCACGGGCATGCCGTCCTCGAGGTAGTGCGGTATGTAGTCGAGGTACGCCTCGAACTCCTCCTGTGCGGTGAGCGCGTATTCGGAGAGGGCCTCCCCCTCCCCCACGCAGTTGAGGCGGTTCACCTTGAGCGAGCTCACGCCCAGCTCGCCGAGCATGTTCACGCTCTCGCGCAGCGTGCCGATGTTGCCCTTGTGGAGCACGAGCTCGGTGCCCGTGACGAAACCCCGCTCATGGCAGAGCGCGAGCGCACGGCGCACGGATTCGTGGGCACCCTCGACGCCGCGCAGCCAGTCATGCCACGGCTTGGGACCGTCGAAGCTCATGTTGAACTCGGGGTGGCAGCCGCGCGCGTCGAGCGCATCGAGCAGGGCCTCGTCCACGAGGGCCCCATTGGTCATGATGACGTCGATTCTCATGCCGCGCTCGAGGATATGGTCCACGATCCGCAGGAAATCCCTGCGGATGAGGGGTTCGCCGCCCGTGAGCGAGACGCGCATGATGCCGCAATCGGCAATCTGGTCGGCGATGGCGAGGCACTGCTCGGTTGTGGGATGCGGCAGCGCCGCGTGCGGCGCGCTCATGTAGCAGTGCCTGCAGCGGTAGTTGCAGTGCCCGGTGAGCGACCAGTGCACGCGCGTGAGGTAGCGGTTGTCGAAATAGCGGTACTCCTGGTCGGGCAGCAGGTTGCCGGGCTCGTCAAGGTACTCGATGAGGCCGAACTTGTCGAGCTCTGCCAGGTGCTCCTTGCCGCCTCCGATAAAAACCGGGCTATCTGCGGTGAAGCGCCCGTTGCAGAACTGCACCGTGCGGAAGACGTTGGGCTTCATGAAGTACGGCCGCCCGCCGCCACGCTTCACGAGGGCATAGGGAAGCCCCTTCCATCCGCGCAGCAGGTACTCGGGTTTGATGCGAACGTAGCCGTTCTTTTCCATGGAAGCGCATCCCCTCTCGCAGATGGCCCCTCGTTGAGGCTCATCTCCCTGTTCCGATGATGATACGCGAAGTACGCCAGTCGCGTCTCTGCGCCCCCCGAAATCCGAGAGGCTTAGCGTTCCCCTCCATGGACGGCCTGCACGCCGCCGAGGATGGAGAGGGCGCGGGACATCGAGAGCTCGCCTATATGCTCGGCCATGCCCGCTATCATCCCCGCGAAGGCGCCTATGGCCTCCTCATAGGGCGCCCCGCCCGTCAACGACGATGCGAGGCAGCGCGCCGACGCGAGCGCATGGTAGATTCCCCCGCTGGTGGGCGGGTCGATAAGGCCCGCCGCATCGCCCACGAGCCACACATCTTCCGCCGCCTTGAGCACGATGTCGTCGCCCGTGGGAATGGGGGCACCGCGCACACCCTGGAGCTCAAGCGCGTTCGCCTCGCAGAAGGAATCGAGCCAGGCGTGGCATTCACGGGCAGATCCGCCGTACATCACGCAGCCGGCGTTGGCCCCGGATCCGGTGGGGATATACCAGCAGTATCCCGTCCTCACGAGATCGTACGAGAAGATGATGCTCGTGCCTGCAGGGGCGACCTTGCCTTCGAGCGAGGGGCAGACGCGTTGCTTTCTGCCAGTAAGCATCCTGCGCACCGCCGAGGAGGCTCCATCGGCCCCCACGAGCGTGTCGTAGGTGATTCTCAGCGTATCGCCGCCGGAACGGTCCTGGCAGATGAGCGCGTGCTCCTGCGCGCAGATGGAGATGGGGCGCACAAGATCGCGCACGGCGCCCCCGGATGCGATGTAGCGCTCGAGCAGCCACCTGTCGAGGGCCCTGCGCGGAAGCACCGGGAAATTCGCACGTTGCACCATTTCGCGGCCGAGGCACCGGCTCCTCAAAAACGGAGGGTGGTACAGCTCAAGCCCGCCCACCGCCTCGGCGCCGTAGATCTTCTCCAGCAGCTGGACCGTGCCTTCTCCGAGGATGCCGCCGCAGAGCTTGTCCTTTGAGGAGAGGTCGCACGCCTCGATAATGAGGACGTCGAAGCCCGCCTGGCGAAGCAGATAGCCGAGCGAGCAGCCCGCAGCTCCCGCCCCAACTACGAGGTATTCGGCATGCAGCTCGCGCTCAGTCGTAGCAGCCTCCGTCCAGCAAGGGCATATCCGCCATCCAGTCTACCATTGCCCTCCACCTGCACGCAGGCAGCGGTTGCTCGCAAGCGTGTGTAGAATGGGGTTCGGAGCGCAGGACGTCGGCGAGGAGCACGCATGGGGAACAGCATCCACGAGCAGGCCATGGCCATCATATTCGAGCACATGACGGCCGACGGCCGCCGCGAGGCGCTTTTCGGCGACGGCCCCGAGCGCGCGCTCGATTCGTACCGGCGCTTCTCGACCGACCGCGCCAAGCCATGCGTGATCGTGGAGTTCCCGCTTCTCGGCGAGCCCAGCTACGATGTGCTCTCGGGAAACTACCAGCCCGGGCTGCGGCCGGGAGACCGCCTTGCGGATGACGGCCAGACCACCGCACAGGCGGCAATCGATTGGGCTACGGCGTGGCCGGGGAAGACGCCCATCGCGCTTCAGTTCGAGCTCGACGAGGCCGGCGGCCCGCAGCAGCGCCCCGGCATCCACTGTCGGCACAGGGGACAAATCGATGCTGCGGAGGCGTTCTACGAGGCCATAGGCGTGGCATGGCGCGCACCGCTGTATCGTGCGGTGGCAGAGTGCATGCCGCGCGAGTGGGTCTGCGAGTACGCGGCCGTCTTCCCCGGACGGGCCGGAAAGGTCACGCGCATGGAGCTGCGGCTTGAAGGCGAGGCGCGCAACCTCGCCGCGGACGATCCATCGTACATGCGCGATTGCTTCGAGGCGATAGGCTTTCAGGCCTACGACCAGGCCATGCTCGACACCATCTCCGAGCTGGCCGGCATGCGCCCCGTCCACTCGCTTCAATTCGACATCATGGAGGATGGCACGCTGGGAGAGACGTTCTCGCTCGCCTCGTTCCTCGAAAGCGAGGGCGCCGCAACGCGCGCCGCGTTTGCCGATGATGGCAGTGCGAGCAGGATGTGCTCCTTCTACGAGCACCTGGGCATCGCGGACGGCAGGTGGCGCCTCATAGAGGGTGCGCTGCTCGCAAAGAAGTGTGCCCAGATGTCGGAGCAGGGCATCAAGCGCGTCATTAGCCTGCTGCTCCCCTGCTGCACGAAGGCCAAGTGGAGAGGGGCGCAGCTGCTTCCCGGCAAGTTCTACCTGACGGCCAATGCCATCGTAGGCTGAGGGAGCTGGAAGCTGCGCACCGCCAACCTCCGCCATCCGCAGCAGCAGCTATATCAGTACTCCGTCTTCAGCTCGTCAACGCCAAAGGCTTCTTTGAACAGCTGCTCGTCCTCCGCGGTGCGGATGAGCATGACCTCGGTGAAATGGCCGTCGGCCTTGTTCTTGAAGCCCGCCACGCGTTCGCCCGTGCAGATGGAGGCGCGGATGATGGGGTGCTGCGTCGCAGGGTCGAAGGGCACGGTATCCTTGAGCGACTGCTGGCGGCGGCTGAAGCCGAGCTTATCGAACAATCCCATCGGTGCACCCCCTCATGACTTGCGGCACCGCTGAGGCGCCGCGCAACAGCTTGTTGCGTGACAGTGTAGCGCAACGCGCCTATAGTCAAGCAACCAACGGGAAAGGAGCCAACCATGGCAACCAAGGACGCACTCGCACAGGCCCGCAAGGAGGCCGGGCTGACGCAGGAGGAGTTGGCACGGAAGGTCTACGTGACCCGCCAGGCCATCAGCCGCTGGGAGACGGGCGAGAGGACGCCGAGCATCGACATGGCCAAGCTCCTCGCCTCGGCGCTCGGCGTCCCCGTCATGCGGCTCCTCGACCTGCCGGCAGAGCCCGCGTGCCAGTGCTGCGGCACGCCCTTCTCCGTGCCCCACATGGAGCGAGGCGCCGACGCGGACGGAACCGAGAACCCCGCGTACTGCAAGTGGTGCTACCTACGAGACCATGGACGACGCGATCGAGACCTCGGCCCCCTACCTGATGGAGGCCACGGGCATGAGCCTGGACGAGGCGGTCTCGTTCATGGGGGCGCTTCTTCCTACCCTCGACCACTGGAAGTCAGGAGGCAGCGACAGGTCATAGACCGGTGGTTCGCGCGGCATATACAGGACCGTGCGGAACGCGACGACCGCTCGGCAATTCGCCGCCTCCCTCGATATGGGCGTCGCAATGTCGGCATAGAAACGGCTCCCCGTCAATGAATTATCAACGGGGAGCACGGGACGGTGCCAACCTATATCACATTGCATTTGCCTCAGTCGTTGGGTCTGTCTACTTGCTCAGGAAGCGGAACTGGTAGTTGTCAGGGATGATGTGGGTGTACACGAAGCTGATGAGCTTCCAGCTTCCGTCGGCCTGACGATGGTAGGTCTCGGTGGCCACGAAGGGGTTGATGGCCTCGTTGCCGCCCACCAGCGCCGTGAGCTCGAGCTGGCGCAGGATGATAGCAATCTCGTCGTCGATGACGCGCACGTCAACGTGCTTGTCGTCGCGCTTGACGGTGACGATATGCTTCTGTGCGATGGCCTCCTCCTCGGCGCCGCGGTCCATCGTGATGCCCATGTGCACGAAGGGGGCCTTCGGGTCGCACACGCGGCGGAGCTGCTCGACATCGAGGTCGAACTGGGCCTTCCAGTACTCGTCGGAGGCGGCCAGAATCTCGGCCTTGAGCTCCTCTTGGTACTTGTCCTCCTGAACATCGAAGTCATCGGGGATGGAGAGGTACTTCTCGTAGACCGACTCGTCGGCACTGTAGTAGGTCTTGCCGGGCTCGGAGAGCTTCGCGATCTCGGCCATCTCGTCGTCGGTGAGGGCGAAGTCGAAGATGTCCAGGTTATCGGCCAGGTGAGCAGGGCTCTTGGAGCCGGGGATGATGGAGTTGCCCTTCTGGATGTGCCAGCGCAGGATGACCTGCACGGGGCTCTTGCCGTACTTCTCGGCAAGCTTGGCGAACACGGGCTCCTCGCGCAGACTCGCGTCGCCGTGACCCAGCGGATACCATGCCTCGATCACGATGCCGTATTGGGCGAGATACTCGCGCAGCGCATCGTTGGGATGGTAGGGATGGTTCTCGACGGTCACGAGCTGGGGCTTGACCTCGGCTGCCTCGATGACCTCGGCAATCTTCTCCTCCGGAAAGTTGGAGAGGCCGAGCGCGCGGATCTTGCCCGCCTTGTAGGCCTCTTCCATGGCCTTCCAAGCAGCCAGGTAGTCGCCGCAGGGCTGATGCAGGATGAGCATGTCGATGTAGTCGAGGCTCATGCGGGCGAGCGTCTTGTCGATGTGCTCGGCGGCGCGGATATAGCCGGAGGGCCACAGCTTGGTGGAGACGAAGATCTGCTCGCGCGGCACGCCAGAGCGACGGATGCCGCGGGCGACGCCCGCCTCGTTGTAGTAGCCGTTGGCGGTGTCGATGTGGCGGAAGCCCGCGCGCAGGGCGTTGAGCGTGGCCATCTCGGCGTCGGCGGGGCTCATCAGGAAGGTTCCCAGACCTTCGGCCGGCATCTTGACATCGTTGTTGAGCGTGATGTACTGCATGGTCTCCTCCTCGCTTGTGGGTGTCTGCTGGCTATGACTATACGGGCGAATCTTGGTCGCCTGGCCGTCCTTTGCGCTATGCGGCTATGCCGGTCGCGCATAGCAACGTGTATTCGACCACGGTCTTGGATAACATGGACGCATACCGAGGGAAGAGGGGTGAGACTGTGGAACTAGAGCAGATAAGACAGCTTACACTTGGCCTCCGCGCCGCCCCGCAGCGTGGGGTGGCCAAGTCGTATGCGACCGGTCGCTCTGGGCCTCAGCCGGATCAGTCAGCGAGGTGAGTGTATGGAACTGGAACAGATGAGACAGCTTACACTTGGCCTCCGCGCCGCCCCGCGGCGTGGGGTGGCCAAGTCGTATGCGACCGGTCGCTCTGGGCCTCAGCCGGATCAGTCAGCGAGGTGAGTGTATGGAACTGGAACAGATGAGACAGCTCGATACCATCGCGCGTTGCGGGAGCATCTCGGCGGCGGCCGAGGAGCTGCACCTCTCGCAGCCCGCGCTCTCGCGCTCCATCAGGCGCCTCGAGCGCGAACTGGGGCAGGATCTCTTCGACCGCACACACAACTCGGCCACGCTCAACGACGCCGGACATCTGGCCGTCGACCACGCCCGCAGTCTGTTGCGCGACGAGCGCATGATGCTCGACGCCTTTGCCGACCTCGCACGCCGCCAGCGCACGCTGCTCGTGGGCACGGTGGCGCCGGCGCCCGTCTGGCATCTCACAGCCCTCACGGTCGAGCGCTTCCCAGGCACGCTTCTCAACCCGGTAACGCTGCCCGAGGACGAGGTGGAGCGGCGCCTAATGAACCGCTCGGTAGACCTTGCCATCACCTTGCGGCCCATGATCCTGCCCACCATGCGCTCGACGCAGATCATGGTCGAGGACCTCTGCGCGTTCCTCCCGGCAAACCACCCTCTTGCCAAACGCGACAGCATCTCCTTTGCCGACCTTGACGGCGAGTCGCTGTTGGTGCTCTCCGAGGCGGGCTTCTGGATAGAGGTCCTTCGTCGCTGTGCGCCGCACTCTCAGATTGTGGAGCAGGCCGACCGCACGGTGTTTGCCCAACTGGACCGCACGACGGAGCTCATCAGCTTTGTCACCAACCATACGATCGGAGCGCGGGCAGGCCACGGACGCGTGCCAGTCCCCATCAGCGATGCCGACGCGCATGCCACCTTCTATCTGTCCACGCTGACCGACGTCCCCGTGCGCGTGGGCGAGATTTACGAGTGGGTGGTACAGCAGCAGAATTAGGGCGTCTGTCCTGCGTTTTTCTCCCAGAAGGCCACCGCGCGGTCGAGCCAGCCCTCGGCCACGGTGCCCGTACCCAGGCCAAAGCCGTGGGACAGGCCCCGGAAGACCTCGATCCTGGCGTCTGTGCCGTTGGCCTTGATGCCTCTGATCCGTGCCTGCATGGTGCGATAGTCGGCAATCCAGTCCGAGGTGCCCACGGCACTGTAGGTGGGTGGCTCGGTGCCCGTCACCTCGGAGAGGCCTGTGTAGTTGACGACGCATGCTGCGGGGCGCGGATAGGGGCGCTCACCAAACGACGCCGTGCCATAGGTGCCCAACCAGGCCGCCATGCGCGCCCCGGCAGATCCTCCCCACAGCGAGTAGCCTTCCATCGATACGTCCAGCTCATCCGCATGCTCGTGCAGGTGGGCGATGGTGCGGGCGAGGTCCTGGCAGGCCGTCTGCGCGCCGGGGCGGTAGATGAGTGCAAAGGCGTTGTAGCCGCGCCGCGCCAGTTCCAGGCAGTGGGGAAAGCTGTCGTGCATCGCGCCGACGTAGGAGAAGCCCCCGCCCGCGTTGACGATGGCCGTGCGGGCACCCGCGTCACCCCGGAAGAAGAGCAGGCCCGTATCGGCCTTGTCAGGGTCGGCCGCCTTTTCGGCGTCGGAATAAATGTCGAGGAAGACCGTCTCCCCTGCCGCGGTACGGTCATGCAGGTAGTTGCAGACGTCGACGGTAATGGCGGGGTCGACGCCGTTGTACCAGGTAAGCGAGAGGCTGCCAAGCGTAGAGCCGCTCATGTAGGCCCACTGGACGGGAAAGATGAGTCTTCCCCAGCTGCCAAAGACTGGGTCGTCGGCAACGTCCGCAATGGGGGTGCTCAGGCTGTACGGTTGCGTCATCATTACCTCGCCACGTTGATTTGGCCCTTGATGCGGTCGAGCAGGAACTGCACCGTATCGAGGTTGTGGTGGTCGAGGATGATGGACTTGCCGGTGTCGAGGCCGCGGATCTGCTCACGGTCGTCCTCGGTGAGCTCGAAGTCGAAGACGTCGAAGTTCTCGGCCATGCGGGCGGGCTTGCTGGACTTGGGGATGACGACGACGCCCTCGTCCATGAGGAAGCGCAGCGCGACCTGGCCGACGCCCTTGCCGTACTTCTCGCCAATCTTGGCCAGCAGCGGGTTGGTGAAGAAGCCGTTGGCGCCCTCGGCAAAGGGACCCCATGCCATGTGCTGCACGTCGAGCCGCTCCATGTAGGCGTGCTCGGGCCTCTCCTGCCAAAACACGTGGGTCTCAACCTGGTTGAGCATGGGCTTGACCTTCGCGAAGGTGCAGAGGTCCAGGAGCTGCTTGGAGTCGAAGTTGGAGACACCGATGGCGCGGACCTTGCCCTCGGCGTAGGCCTCCTCTAGCGCGCGCCAGGCGCCGTAGACGTCGTAGTAGCACTGATGCAGCAGCATGAGGTCGAGGTACTCCAGCCCCAGACGCTCGAGCGACTCGTCGATGGAGCGCTTGGCGTCCTCGTAGCGGTAGTTGGAGACCCAGATCTTGGAGACGATGAAGAGCTCATCGCGCGCCACGCCGCTCTTTGCGATGGCCGCACCCACGCCCTGCTCGTTGCCGTAGGACTGGGCCGTGTCGATGAGGCGGTAGCCAGCCTTGATGGCCTCGGAGACGCACTCCTCGGTCTCAGCGTTGCCGATTTGGAAGACGCCGTAGCCGAGCATGGGCATTTCGACGCCGTTGGAAAGGGTGGTGTACTCCAAGGTGCGCTCCTTCTGACGTGGTGTTCGTTGATACCATCATCTGTCGGAGAGGGTCGCGCGTCCAATGCCCGCTCGTCAGGCCAGTATGCACCAGACGCATGCATAGACATCTGGGAAGCGTGTCGCCACCAACGAAGAGGCCGGGGCTTCCCCACCTCTCTGACGGTCCGGCCGTTAGCTGAGTCAGGTTGGCCTTTCTTACGAGCAGAGCCTGAGAAGGTGCCAAGAAGATGGGTTGGCAGTCGCCGCTCACGACTGGTAGCGGCAAGCCCACAGAGGCAAGAAGCTTCTGCAGCGCGCGCTCGACGGCCTCGGTGCCCGTCGCAGAAACGGTTGCCCATGCCACATGGTTGTCATCGGGCGCCACGAGGCGATGGAACGTGCCCGTCTGCATCCACTCCCGCTAGTCCTTGTGCTCCCCCACCTGCTCGGCAATGACGGCACGCTCCTCGTCCGTGAGCATGTTAACAGGGGCCGGGCGCCTGCTCACCACGCGCAACAGTCGTCAGCAGCACGACAGTCGGAGAGCCTCGTAGACCACCCTTCGAGCACTATCGTGCACCGAGCACGCGCGATAGCGCCTTCTCAAACTTGGGCGTCCACCACAGGCCGTAGCCCGCCTTGGTTGGGTGCACCGGGTCATGCATATAGAAGGCGTAGTCCTCGGACGAGACCGCACGCATCTCCTCGTCGTGGTAGAGGTCGATCACGGGCACATCCATGAGCTCGCTCACCTGGTCAAGCAGCTCCACCATCTGGGCGTACTCCGCGTTCTCGAAGTAGGTGCCCGAGTAGAACAGCACCGGGCAGCCCCAAGTCTCGCGCACATACGAGACCACGTACTGGATGGCACCCGCGACGGTCGACGTGTCGTAGGGGCCCTCCGCCGCGACCTCGCCCATAGCCTTGCCCTTCCAGGCGTCGTTGGTGGAGAGCTGGCACACAAAAGCATCAAGATGCGTTGACGCCGGAATAGTGCGCATGCGCTCAACGTACGAGCTGCCGTCGTGCTCGTCGTTGGCAAGCGTCGTGCCGCTCACGGCCTCCTTGAGCGCCAGAACGCCGTCCTTGCGTGCGAGGAAGTCAGCCACGGCCTGCCCCATCGAGAGGGCACCCACCGTGACCGAGCTCCCCAGAAAGGCGATGGCCTTGCCCCGCAGCGGGCTCGTGCGGTCGGGCGCTACGACGCTCACGTCATAGCGGGCGGCGTTGCCCGGGTGCGCCCGTGCCTCATCGTTTGCCTTGCGCTGCATCTCGTCATAGGCAATCTGCGTCATGGCCATCCCTTTCTATCTCATGCCGGCTTGGTCGCCTAGCCTGCGCTTGCGCAGGTAGATGAGGTCGTTCACGATGAGCGCCACGAGGTTGAACGCATGGACGCCCAACAATCAGTTTACCTTGTGGCCAACGAACTCTGCCGCAATCCCTGCCACGCGGCCAGAGATGATGGACGAGGGCCGAGTCATCCTGCGACCCGCCCGATGGCATCGTGAGCCATCTCCTGGCTACCCGCCTGGGCATCTCCTCAGGATGACAGGTTTCTCCCAACGCTGCACCCAGCCTCCTCGCTCGCCATCTCCTCGGATTCTGCGGCAAAGACGCCCGCGACGGCACATAACAGTACCGTTGCCAGGGGAAGTCGAGAGCTAAGTAGCGGCTCCATCATTGCGTAGAACATAAAGGCTACGAGCAGCAAAGAGAGGACGCTCAAGGGATTTGCGTCGTGGCCGAGCTCGCGATGAAAGCAGGCGGGCATTCGTCGCAGGAGCAGGAACGTCAACGCGAGATACAGCACAAGCCCAGGCAGGCCGGCGCAAACAAGTTGTTGGAAGAAGACATTGTGCATGTGCGAGTAAACCATGTTGCTCTCATACTCTCGCACGACATGCTCGTTTATGGCCTTCATCCCAATGTCCGGGGAACATCCCAAAAGCAGCATTCTCGGATTGTCGCGCATGGTAGGAACGATTGCCGCCCAGATGTACATGCGTCCCGAGAGCTTGACGATGCTCCACCACGAGTTATGGCCGTGTGGACTTACCTTTTTTTCATGATCCTGCGTCAATGCGGGCACAGGAGCTGCAGCCGAGTCATCTGAGACGAGCGCATCGTCGGTCAGCGCAGTATGCGCACTGCCATCCACCTGGGCGGAAGCTTGCCCCACTGCCCGCTCGAACAGCGCATCGGCAAACCGATTGCCGCCAAGCATCATCACTGCCATGCACGCAAGTAGGAAGGCTCCGCAGAGAGCGCGCCGACTCACGAGCCTGCCGCCCATAGGGGCAGCCATATGACGTGCGCGCGTGTTCGACTGCCCCTTAACCCAGCGGGCGCTGACGCAGGCGATAGTCGCGCTCAAAAGAAACGTAAGCCCAACCGCAGCGGATCGACAATCCTGCAAGGCCATAGTCATACATGAGAGAGGGAGGTAGAAGGCTGCCACGACACGCCAAAGGTGCCTTCGCTCGCGACTCCTACAACCGACGCAACGGTTAATCAGCAATCCCGCCGCCATAAGATAATAAGCTGCTGTGATATTGCGATTGACGCTGAAGAACATGATGTAGAGGTCACGGGCTGCGCCATCTTTCGGCACAAACGTAACCCACTCGAAGCTTCGCGCACATGTGCCTTGCAGCACCGTCACAAGACCGGCGAGGCCCCACACCGTCGTCACCCCAACAAGCTCCAGCGTCAACAACGCGAGAAGGCGCTGGCGCCAAGCGCCCGAGAGGCTCATTCCCGTGGCAAAGATCAGAAGCATTAGGAGGGCAAAAAGAACCAAATCGTCAACGTGCAACAACACTGACTCGCCCAGCAGGAAACGCGATACGAGCATCCAGACGGCATTGGCAAAGAACACCCAAAGCTCAGGAGGTCTCACCTTGGGCGCACCCCCCAGCAAGGCGAGCGCGTGAACCCCCACCACAATAAGGACGGACAACTCGAGCGCGCGCGAGACGGCTTCTCCACCACCCTCTGCAAACAACCCGATTGTCTTGCTGAATAGGAAGGATATCAGCAGGTAATAGGTGACATAGTAGAGGACGCATGCGACCTTGACCGCAGAGAGTAGCTCGTCGGCCCTTGACCGATTGGCAGGCCATGACGAGGCTCTGTCGACACGCGCACCCGAGGCATCCGGCGCCCTGTACTGCATCCGTCCATCCCCCTCTCTAAGCACCGGTGACGCTGCACGGCAGTGCGGCATGAGCCGTACGCAATGCGAGCCAGACGCCCGGAAGCGCACCTTTACTAAAGCGCCTCGCGTAACACCATGGAGCCCGCCCCTGACAACTGCGAGGACACGCTCCTGTCGCAAGAAGTCAGCAGAGGATTCCGCTGCCATTCCTTTTGCGTGCTGATTGTAGCATTACGCCTCCCACGATATCGACAGCTCTCAGGTGGGACGAAACGAAAGCACCAAGCCTCAAAACGTCCGTAGGATTGCGATCAAGCGACCCTCACGACGGTTTCCTACGGCCTCGCATCGTGCTGGAATCTCGTCCCAAGGCCATGGCGGATGGCGCTCGGCTTGGTCCGCGATGCCGCGGAGACGTACCATCCGGAGCTCTGGCGCCGGCGACCATGAGACGTTGGGGGCAGCCCCTTCCGCCTCACCCCAATCCACCTGCATGGTTTGCTATGCTCCTCTAAAAGCGCTAGAAGAAGGAGCACGCCACGTTATCAGTCCTTGCAAATCGAAGGAGGCCCTCCTCGTCCCAGATCGTCATCCTGGGATTCGCGGGCCTGATCGCCTTGGGAACGATTCTCTTGATGCTGCCCGTCTCATCACGGAGGGGCACCGTCACCTCGTTTGGGACCGCGCTTTTTACCGCAACCTCCGCCACGTGCGTGACGGGCCTCGTCGTGCGGGACACAGCCACTCACTGGTCGGTATTTGGTCAGGTGGTCATCCTCGCCTTGATCCAGACGGGCGGGCTTGGCATCATCATGGCGGCAGCAGGCTTCTCGTTGCTTTCTGGCAGAAGGATCTCGCTCAGAGAGCGCAGCATGATGCGTGATGCCTTTGCCACCAGGCGCGTGGGTGGCATCGTTCGCCTCGCCAACTTCGTCTTTACCGTGACCTTTGCCGTCGAGCTCATCGGCGCCATCATCATGGTGCCGTCGTTCTGCGCGGAGTATGGGCTTCGCGGCATCTGGATTGCCTTCTTCCTCTCCATCTCGGCTTTCTGCAATGCGGGCTTCGACATTCTGGGAACGCACGACACCCTCTTTCCCTCGCTCTCGGAATTTGCCACCAACCCCGTCATCTGCCTCGCCATCTGCTCGCTCATCGTCATCGGCGGCATCGGCTTCGCCACATGGAACGACATCACCACCAACAAGCTGCGCTTCAAGCGCTACTCGCTTCAAAGCAAGGTCATTCTGGTGTCGTCACTCGTCCTCATCACCGCTCCCGCCCTGTTCTTCTTCCTCTTCGAGTATCAGCGCCTGCCTATGGCCGAGCGCCTTCTCGCCTCGCTCTTCCAGTCGATAACCCCAAGGACGGCGGGCTTCAATGTGGAGGACATGTCGGTCATGACCGAGCCGGGTCAGGCACTCACCATCATCCTCATGCTCATCGGTGGCTCTCCGGGCTCTACTGCCGGCGGCATCAAGAACACGACGCTTGTCGTGCTGCTAGCCAACTTCATAGCCATTTGTGCCCGCCGCAGCGAGGCCGACGTCTACGGACGCCGTGTTGAGGACGACATCATCAAGCAGGCTGGAGCAATCCTGACCATGTACGTGGCACTCTCGCTACTCGGGGCAACGGCGCTCTGCCTCATCGAGGGGCTCCCCTACCTCGCCTGCCTCTTCGAGTGCGTGTCCGCCATCGGTACGGTAGGCATGACGGTCGGAATCACGCCCCAGCTGCACGTTGCCTCGCGCATCATTCTCATTGCCTATATGTTCGTCGGGCGCGTAGGTGGCCTTACGCTCATCTACGCGGCAACCGAGAACCCCAAGAAGAACCCCGCAAGACTCCCACGCGAAAACGTAACCGTCGGATAGGATGAAACCATGAAGTCTGTTTTGCTGATCGGCCTTGGACGCTTTGGCACCAACGTCGCAATGAAACTGAATGAGCTTGACCACGAGGTCATGGCCGTCGACTGCGACGAGGAGCGCGTGGACAACATACTTCCCATCGTCACCAACGCCCAGATCGGCGACAGCACGAACGAGGACTTTCTCGAGACGCTCGGCATCAAGAACTATGACGTGTGCTTTGTTGCCATCGCGCACAACTTCCAGAGCTCGCTTGAGACCACGTCCCTGCTCAAGGAGATGGGTGCCAAGCTTGTCGTAGCACGCGCGGAGACCGACATCCAGAAGAAGTTCCTGCTGCGCAACGGCGCCGACGAGGTGGTCTATCCGGAGGCACAGATGGCCAGATGGGCGGCCATGCGTTACTCGGCTGACCACATCCTCGACTACATCGAGCTCGACGAGGGGCACTCGATCGTCGAGGTCTCGATCCCGCGCAGCTGGGTGGGCAAGACCCTTGGCCAGATCGACGTCCGGCGCAGGCACGGCGTCAACATCCTCGCGCTCAAACGCGACGGGCAAATGAACATGGGCATCCATGCAGACACGGTTCTTACCGCAGACTGCACCCTGCTGGTGCTGGGCGAGACGCGTGCCCTGAGGCGCGCCTTCGGCATCTAGCAGGTCCGCAAGCCAAGCGCAAAGACGGGTACGCTCGGCTTCCCGCAAAACGCGGTGACGGCTACACAAAACGTGGCAAGAGTGTGCCCGTCGGGGTAAAACACGAGAGTGCAAGTGTACCCAACGCCAGGTGCTCAGACGATAGTCCCAACCTGTGCCACCTTTGCTATCATGCCCTTACTGTCAAGGCTTGGAGGGCAGGCACATGGAGGCATTCGGACAGTTCTACCTCGACAAGGAGAAGGACCTCGTCGTCGACCTCTTTCGCGAGGGAGACGAGCTGCGCTATGTGCTCAGGACGCCCAACCACGGGACGGGCAACCTCATCACCAACCTCGCCTCCCTGTGCGACCTGGAGCTTCAGTCGGACGAGGACGGTCTCAGGGTGATCCGGGGCACGCTGCCGTGCTACATCGACGGCGACAACCGCATGGTCTACGTCTTCCGCCTGCTCGACACCAAGGTCGCCAACATCTACCCAGACGGCAGGATCGAGCGCAAGGCATCCATTCCCGCCATCGCAAAGACCTTGATGAGCCAGACCAAGGACTACCGCCAAGACTTTCGCAAGACGCTCGTCAAGACCTACATCTTCCGCGAGTGCAAGTTCCGGACGGACCTGCACACCCACATGAACGCCAACCTCAGCCCGGACGTCCTCATCGCCCTCGGCATCCATCACCAGATCCGCTATCCGCTCTACTACATCCGCAAGCTGGGGCTGCGCCTGTCGCCCGGGCAGGAGCGGCTCCTCGCCGAGCGGCGGGCCCAGACGGCGATGCGGCTCAGGGACTCCCCGCTCAGGGGCAAGTTCCTTGAGCGCAGGATCAACGACGAGACGTATCTGAACTTTGCCTCTCTCATTCTGGAGAACCTCGAGAACGCCCAGTGGAACATACCACGCATCAGGGCATCGCTGGCCATCATGAAGGACGGGCAGGCCGTCTTCACCAACCTGGAGAAGGTCTACCTGTACCGCTATGTCTTCTGCAAGGGCATGCCTGCCGACGACCCCATCCAGATCAGCGGCACCGAGCGCATCTCCGACCATGAGATCGTCCAAGCCCTGGACACGATGGCGGCAGACCGAAGCCACCCGGTCTTCTCCAAGAACAGCGTCTTTCAGGATAAGCTGCTGTGGGTTGCACGGGGCTACGCCCGGTGCGGCATCGACTACGCGGAGATATCCGACACGACCCTGGCAAAGCCCGAGGATGCGCCGCGCATGCTGGCCGAGGTCCATGCGGTGATGCCGGCCATCAGGCGGGAGACCGGTGTTACGCTGCGCTTTCTGGCGGCAGTGAGGAGGACGCCCCTCACGATCGTGCGCGACAGGATTGCCTCCGACGACTTCATGCGCAAAAACCTGCAGGCCATACGTGCCGTTGCGGGAGACCCGTACGTGGCAGGCAGCGACATCGTCGGCGAGGAGATCAACGACATACGTGACCTGGCGCCACTGGTGGCGGAGCTCTGCCGGATTGCGGCAGACCACCCCACCTTCACGATCCGCATCCATGCCGGCGAGAACGACGGCCTCAGGGACAACGTGGCTAACGCGATCAAGTGCGTCCGCGAGGGTCTGGCGCCCGGTCAGCCCATGCCCCTCGTCCGAATCGGCCACGGGCTCTACACCAGAAACCTCACCTCGATCAAGGGACGCCGGCTGCTGGAGGACCTGAGGGACAGCGGCGCGGTCCTGGAGTTTCAGATCACCTCAAACGTCAGGCTGAACAACCTGAGCCAGCTGGAGCGCCATCCCCTGCGCCAGTACCTGGCGGCAGGCGTGCCCTGCGTGCAGGGGACGGATGGCGGCGCCATCTACGGGACAGACTCGATCGACGAGCAGCTCGCGCTCGAGAAGATGCTCAACCTCTCCAAGGAGGAGCTCGTCGCCATGCGTCGCGCCGAGGACGTGGTGCGGAGCCGTGGCCTTGCAGCCCTAGAGGACAAGATGCGCGTCTTTGAGCAGGAGGCCGGCTCGGAGGACGTCGAGACCTTCTACGCTGCGCGGATGCTGGCACAGCAGCCGCCGGCGGAGACCTTGTTGGACCTTCCGGATGCCACGGACAGCACCACGGTCTTCTCGGACATGATCGAGGAGCTGCCCTGCGACCGCGTTCCGGTGATCCTTGTGGGTGGCTCCTTCAACAACGACCGCCACGTGACCAGGCGCCGGCGCGACGTCTGCGCCCTCTTGGACGACGTCCTTGCCAAGGGAGACCCCGGCAAGATGTTCCTCGTCATAGGCCACAGCCTTTCTGGCTACGAGCAGTACCTGGCCAAACGGAACCAAGGAAAGTTTGACGTCTACGCCTTCGTGCCGGCACGCATCGGCGAGGGCGAGGCACGTGCCCTGAGGCGCGCTGGGGTCCGCATAAGGCCCTCCATCGAGCCCAGTCCCATGGGCATCTACAAGAGCGTCGCCTACGAGGTCTTCAAGCGCAGGCCCTCGGTCCTTATCGCCCTCGACGGCAACTCCTCGGGCGCGAACATGATCCAGGACGCCAAGAACGGCAAGCGCAAATGCCACATGTTCGTACTCGACAAGAAGGGGATGTTGCGCGAGAAGGCCAAGGGGCTCGAGGGCTACGTGACCCTCTTTGAGTCGGACGACGACCTCGCGGGTCTGGTCTGCGACGCCGTGGAGACCTGCTATCCGGAGCGCTGGCTCCGGCAGGAGTAAACAGGCATCGGCCACCTACCCGCCAATCGCAACGTTTCCGCATTCGGCCCTGCCACTCGCATGGGCACCGTCATGCTTAAGCGTCCACGATTGGTGGGTGGAGGATAATGCAACCACAGATAGCAGGTAAAACGTTGGCGGCGCATCGTCTCTAGTGCTTTGCCGCAGGGGAAGAATACTGGGTCAGCCATGGGATTTGTCGCTCTTCCAGTATCACTTTTGCTGTATTGGGTGCTGCTGCGTTCAAAGAAGGAGCCCCTCCCCAAGGGAGGTCTCATGCTTTTGCTCCTCGCCGGCACATCCCGCGTCGCGCAGCCCGCTCTCCACCGTCTCAGTCATGCTCGCCATCTCCGTCTTGGCGAGGGTCATCTTTGGTGGTGCAGTCGCAACAGGCGGCGGAGAGGGATATGACGGCATGGACTTCTACACCGCAGCAGGTGCCTTCGAAAACGGGCACTGCCGCCGTGGCAGTCCCGTGCCTGCTCCTCGCGGCGCTCGTCATGAGCGACCACACCATCTCCTCGTACTTCTCGTCCATGGGTGGCTGGCGATGGAAGGTGTTCTTGAGGTCGCTCGCCGTGGCCTTCGTCGTCCTTGGCATCCCGATCATCGTGTCGTTCCTGCTGAAGGGAAAGACCGCAGACGTACGCTTTACGATCGTGGGATTCGTCCTGCTGACGCTCTTCGTGCCGTTCCAGTCCCTTGGCGAGGAGCTCGTCTACCAGAGTGCCACGGGTACTCACCCCGTCTGAGCGCTTAGGCCTCTGGCAGCTTGGAGACGTCAATCCACGCGCACGGCGCACATACGCGCTCGAGCTCGTCGGGCGAGAGGCGCACGGCGCTCGCGGAGGTGCCAGCTGCCGGAAAGACCTCATCAAAGCGCCTGAGCGATACGTCAAGGTACACGTCGCAGCCATCGTTGACGCCAAACGGGCAGACGCCGCCTACCGCATGGCCGATGCGCTCGGCCGCCTCCGCTGCAGCGAGCATCCTGGGCTTGGTGTGGAACTGCGCCTTGTACTTCTGGTTGTTGATGCGTGCGTCACCAGCAAACAGTATGAGCGCCACGCGCTCCCCCACGGCAAACGAGAGGGTCTTGGCAATGCGTGCCGGCTCGCAGCCCACAGCCTGCGCGGCAAGTTCCACGGTGGCGCTCGACTGGTCAAACTCCATGATGCGATCGGCCAGGCCGAAGCGTTCGAGGTGGGCGCGTGCTCGCTCAATGGACATGATGGCTCCTGTGACTGCGGCTGCGTGACGTCTGGATACGTTAGCGCATGCGCATGATGGGAGCACGGGCAACCTCGCGGAGGTCGGGAAGAATTAATGCAACAGGCCAAAGGGGCCCTCGGCGACTGGTCCGTCACTGTGGACGGAACGGGGGCTTGTTCCGTCTCTGGGAGCGGACCAGTGAGCCGCGCAGACTTTTCCGCTAGGATGGGCACAGCAAACCATTGCACGAAGGAGAAGCCATGGGACACGAAGAGGCTGCCCGCTCCATTCACCGCACGGGACTCAACTGCTCGAACTCGGTCGACAAGGCCTTCGCCGACGTCAACGACGCCGCGGGCAACCCTCCGGCCCCGCGCAGCATCGCCGGCAAGTGCGGAGCGCTTCTCACCGCGCAGAAGGTGCTGCGCGACCTCGGAATCGACCGCGAGGACGAGCTCGAGCGCGCCTTTGAGGCAGAGCTCGGCTACGTGACCTGCCGCGACCTCAAGCGCAACCGCCGCGACTGCAACGACTGCGTGGGCATTGCGACCCGTCTCGCAGACGAGCTGATAGCCGCCGAAGGCTAAGACACCAGGCACGGCCCGTCATTCATGCGGGCTTGCCGGGCTCATCCCCCGAGAAGGCCGGCGTGAGCGTAGTGATAGAGCTTGGACGGCTGCAAAACGCCATCCATCCAGCGCGCCTTTGCCCACTGGGGCATGAGCGTAAACGCGAAGCTCCCAGTCTCCCCATCATCCAGCTCAACGGGAATCGCACGGGCAAACGCCGCCTCCGCCGCCAGCCGCCAACGGTCGTCTGCTGAACCCCAATCCTGCAAAAGCCCCATGACCTGCGCACCGGCGCCCTCGCTGAACTTGGCGCGCACGGCAGCTGGCCGCTCGATGCCAAAACTCAGCGCTTATCAGTGTTTCCGTCGGCAGCATCAGGCACTGTTGGCTGCGCCTAGTAGGCGATAAGCGGGGCCTTCTTCAGGATCAGCAGGAACTCGAACGGCGAGGCGGCCTCGGCAGGTCCGCACAGCTGGCCGATGCGCTCGCAGGCCCCGTGCACCTCCACCGCGACGTCGTCGATGCGATCCTTCTGCTCCTCGTCCAGGTATTCGGCCAGGCGACCACCGGCAAAGCCCTGTGCCGTGACCCCCAAGAAGCGGGCGGCAAGCGCGGGGTCATACTCCCCCGTGGCGCAGATCAACCCCACCACGTCGGCAGTTATCTCATCCCACACGGGCAGGATGTCGTCGGGCAGCAGGCGTCTGCAGACGACGTGCGCGCACTCGTGATGCAGCCGCACCTCGCGCGACACGTGCAGCCATTCTCCCTGGTCAAAGGGGGTCTCTCCGGCGGGCACGTTGCTGTATGGGCCCTCGGATATGACGATGAGCTCCGCGCGGAACGCTCCCGGCCGCCTGGCGAGACGCCCAAACTCGGCCGGCCAGTCGTCCCCGCCTGCGGCCACGTATGCCGTGCGCGCCTCTGCGACCTTCTCCCAGTCGGGAAGGCCACGGTAGGTGATGGCGCCCACCGTGCGGGCGATGGGCACCGGCTGCGCCTTGTGCCCGACTATCTGCAGAAACGTCTCGAAGTCCGCACGGTTCTCAAGGAACAGCACCTCGACGGGGCCAGCCGGCGTCTCTACCACGCGAAGCTCGTCGTTGGGGCTGCCGGCAAAGTGGTCGAGCGACGCGTCCGCCGGAGCAATGCCACGCCCGCTCGCCAGCCTATGCCGCTCCTGCGCGTCCTCCGCCGGAGCCACATACAGCTGCGGAAAGCGCTTGGCCAGCGCCATCAGGGCGTCGCGCCCCATCACTCGCGTCTCTGCAGATGCGTCCATGGCCCTTCCCCTCTAGAGCCCTTGGTCAGACGGGGGCCTCGCATGAGCCCGGCGCGACCCCCGGATACATGATAGGCCAAAGCGGCAGCCGTCTCCCCAGCGCAAAAGCGTACCCTTTACAACGGTTATTCGGACTCTTGTTTGGAGAGCCCGAATCGTTGGCGAGAAGGGTACACTTTTTTGCTGAGCGAGCTGAGCGCGCTACCCGAGCCTCTCCGCAAGGTAGTCCCTCATGACGCGCACCGCGTCGGTCTCGCGCCACTCGACTTCGTGGACATAGCCGCCGTCAAACGAGAGGATCTGCGCTTCCGCCGTCCCCAGGACGATCGGCGAGTGGGTAGCCACGATGAACTGCGAGCCCTCCGCGACGCACTTCTCGATGAGCTCCGAGAGCTCGAGCTGTCTGCGCGGCGAGAGCGCCGCCTCGGGCTCGTCGAGGATGAAGAGGCTATGGCTTGGCGCGTACCGCAGGAAGGAGAGGAAGCTCTCGCCATGTGACTGCGCGTGCAGGTCGGGCAGCGACACGTAACCGCCCGCGTACTCGGTGTTCACGAGCGTCGCCGCGTTGTAGAGGGTCTCGGCGCGCAGGTACTGTCCCCAGCGCGGTCGCGAGAACCCGCGCACGAGGGTAAGGGCTTCGTGCAGCTCGGACACGTCGTCGTAGCTGCTGTGCATGAAGTTGAGCGTGCCGCCCTCGCGGTTGAATCCTGCAGCCACGGCAATCGCCTCGATCAGGGTGGACTTGCCGGTGCCGTTCTCCCCCGCAAAGATGGTCACGTCATGCGTGAGCTCCAGAGACTCAAGGCGCGTGAGCGGGAGGATACCGCGCAGGTAGGAGCCTGCGGGGATCGTCTGCCAGTCGATCGTGAGGCCTCGTATGAACCGCGAGGCAAGCATGTCGTCTCCTCACTCAAAAGTATGCCTTTTACCAAGGATATTCGGACTCTTGTTTGGAGAGCCCGAATAGTTGGCGAGAAGGGTACACTTTTTTACAGTAGTGTGTGACGGGGTGTGACGGGGTGGGACAGGGGACGTGCCTGGTGTCCCACTTCCCGCACCTGGGACAGGGGACGTGCATGGTGTCCCACCTCATCCCAGCAGGTGCGGGAAGTGGGACACCAGGCACGTCCCCTGTCCCACCCCGTCACACCCCGTCCCGACCCAATCCGAGTTTCCTCGGGTACCATGGCTTGGGTGACCATTCGAGCGCGAGGAGGAGAGATGCTGACACTGCGGATTTCCGTGCGCAGGCTCGTCGAGTTTCTCCTTCGCTCGGGAGACATCGACGCCGACAGAGACGGACGCGGTGGCATCGAGGTCATGCAGGCCGGAAGCGAAATCCACCGGATGCTGCAGGCGGAAGGCGGCGATTCCTACCAGGCAGAGGCGTCGCTCGCAGGCTCCATCTTCTTTCCGAGCGGGTCCTTCAACCCACACGCCGCACGTCTCGACATCCGCGAGGATGCCGTGGCCAGCCAGGAGGGCTTCTTCCTGCGCGTGGAGGGAAGGGCCGACGGCATCATCGACGATGGCAAGCGACCCCTCGTCATCGACGAGATCAAGGGCGTGATGCGCGACGTCTCCGCCATAGGCGAGCCTGTCCCTGTCCACGAGGCGCAGGCGCTCTGCTATGCCTACCTGTACCTCCGTAGCAAGCTGGGGCCCTCGGCGCTCGCGACCAGCTTTGGGAGGCAGGTCGTGGTCAGGCTCACGTATGCGAGCATGACCACCGGCGAGGTGCGCCAGATCGAGCACACCTACGACATGCCCACGATCGAAGCCCGCTTTTTCTCGCTTCTCGAGGCAGCCCAGCGCTGGGCTTCCTGGCGCGTCAGTCACGACAAGCGCCGCGAGAAGTCCCTCTCGGCGCTCGCATTCCCCTTTGCGCCCCGGCGCGGCCAGCAAGAGATAGCCGACGGCGTCGCCTCCGCCATCCACGAGGGCAAACGCCTCTACGTGCAGGCACCAACCGGCTCCGGCAAGACCATGGCGACCCTCTTTCCCGCGCTCAAGGCCATGGGCTCGGGCGAGGTCGCGCGCGTCTGCTTTCTCACCGCAAAGACCATGACGCGCGGTCCCGTCCTCGAGGGCATCGAGCTCCTGAGCAGGCAGGACTTTGCCGCCAACGTCCTGGTGATGACGGCACGCGACAAGATCTGCCCCGTCCGCACCAACGCACGTGCTGCGCAGATGCGCTCGCGTCCCTTGAGCTCGCTCTGCAACCCCATCGAGTGCCCGCTTGCCCGCGGCCATTACGACAAGGTCAACAAGGCCCTCTACGAGGCGATTTCCACGCACGACGTGCTCGACGCAGGCAGCATCGGTCAGGTGGCCGCGCGCCATCACGTCTGCCCCTACGAGCTCCAGCGCGACGTGGCACGTTGGGCTGACGTCATCGTCTGCGACTACCACTATGCGTTTGCCCCGTCGGCCAGCCTCATGGGCCTTGAGGACGAGCCGGGCTCGGGTGACACCGTCTTTCTCGTGGACGAGGCCCACAACCTGGTGGAACGCATGCGCGAGATGTACAGCGCCGAGCTCGCCGTGACAGACCTCGCAGAGACAGAGCGGCTCCTGCGCGCGCAGGGCCTGCTGCCCGAGCTCGCGATGGCCCTACGCACCGCAGTCTCCGCCTTTCCCACCTGGGACAAGGCCCTGGAGGAGGGCTCGGGCAGCAGCTCCAAGGCGCAGTGGCGCAAGCCACTCTACCAGGCAATACGTACGAGCGATGCGTTTGAGAGCTCCCTTGCGGCACTGGTCGAGGGCATCGACGCCGCCCTCGAGCAGCTCTCCCCCACCGCAAGCAACCCAGACGCAGGCGGGCCAAGTGCCGCGACGATCGAGGCCCTTCTCGCGCTCCGTGACACGAGCTTCAAGGTCCGCGCCTATCTCGGAGCCCTGCAGCGCAGCGCGGAAGGAGCCGGCTACGTCACGTTTCTTGGCAAGGCGGCAAGAGGCGGCCGCAGGCTCAAGGTCTACTGCGTGGACCCCCACCACGACCTGGATGAGCGGCTGGGGCAGGCAAGGGCAGCCGTCTTTTTCTCCGGGACGCTCCTGCCCATGGACTACCACCAGAGGCTTCTTGCGGCGCGAGACGAGGATGCCACGCTCTACGTTCAGTCCGGCTTTGACTATCGCCACCAGCAGGTCCTGGTTGGCTCTGACGTCAGCGCGCGCTTCTCGCAACGCGGACCGGAGCTCTATGCCCGCGTCGTCTCGTACCTGACGTCTCTCACGCAGGCACGCCCCGGCAACTACCTCGCCTTTCTCCCCTCATACGCCATGTTGGAGGAGGTCTCGAAGCCCCTGGAGTCCCGCGTGGGTGCCAGCTTCACGGTTTTGCGGCAGCGCCCTGGCATGCGCGAGAACGAGCGCGAAGACTTTGTCGCGAGGTTCCGCGAGAAGCGCAACGCGGGCTCGAGCCTCATCGGACTCTGCGTGCTGGGTGGCATCTTTGGCGAGAGTATCGACCTCCCGGGCGAGTCGCTTGTGGGCGTCGTGGTAGTGGGCACGGGCATGCCGCGGGCAACCGCCGAGCGCGAGGTCATCAGGGACTACTTCGACGCCAAGATGGGCCGTGGCTTTGCCTATGCCTACACCTATCCGGGGCTCAACAAGGTGTTGCAGGCCGCGGGACGCCTCATCCGCACCGAGAAGGACCACGGCGTGGTGCTCCTGTTGGACGACCGCTTTCTGGAGGACGAGCTGAGACAAGCCCTCCCAAAGGAGTGGCGTCAGGTGCAGACGTGCACGCTGGAGACCCTGCCGAGCCTTCTCGCCAAGACGCGCTGACGTCGCTAGAACATCTCCAGGTAGCGGACGCAGCCTAGCGCGCGGAGGCTCTCCGCCAGCGGCTCCTTCTCGCCCAGGTGCGGCGTGGTGGCGGAGAGCTGGACGATGGTGGACCCCACGGGACTCTTGGTCACCTGAAGTCCGCTGAAGTGCACGTTATGCTCGTGCAGTGCCTCGAGCAGGCGCGGCACCTCCTCGTAGTCCGCCAGCTCCGCGTAGAGGTCGAAGCCGCGCGAGATGCGGTCGATCTGCGCGTCAACGCGGCCAAGCACGGCAAACACGACCAGGACGATGGCCGACACCAGAAGCCCCACCTCGAGCCAGCCAGACCCGCAGGCAAGGCCGATGATCGCCGTGGTCCACAGGCCCGCCGCGGTGGTGAGCCCATGCAGGGAGCCGTTTCCCCTGTTGATGAGGGTCGCCGCACAGAGGAAGCCCACGCCGGTGACCACGTTTGCGGCAACGCGGGTCGCATCGGTGGTCACGTCCTCGCGCCCCAGAATGACGCACTCCGACACGATCATGCATAGGGCCGCACCCAGGCACACCAGCACGTGCGTCTTAAGACCGGCGCGCTTGTTGCGCATCTCGCGGTCGAGACCGACCATTGCCCCGCAGAGCACCGCCCCAAGCAGCCGCAGGGCGACCGCGCCAAAGCTGAACGTCCGAAGGCTTGCAAAGAGCTCCATGGGACTCCCTCCATCCGCATTTGAGCACAGTGTAGCAAGAGACGCGCGCCGTGCCCTGGCCGTTGCGGCAAGGAGCCGGCCTTCTCGGCCGTTTGCCCAACCGCGTAAGGCGAGTTCGGCTTTCTGAAGCATCGGACGCGCAATCGTAGATACAGTTATGCATAAGATGCCACTGGAGTCACTCTCGGTCCGTCACGGGCAACACGGTCTTAGAGATGCATGTGGCTTGAGGGAAAGGATGTGCCATGGATAAAAAGCTCCGCAACCTGTTTTCAATCGCCCTTGCAATGACGATTGCCGTCTCACTTGGCGCATGCGGTGCAAAGAAGCAGGACGAGGCTGCCAACACGCAGACCGAGGCCGAGACGAGCACCACCAAGGTCGCGTCAGAGGACGCCGAGACCAGCGTGTACGAGGGAACCCTGCTTACCGCATACGACCAGCATGTCGTCATCGCGGGCGAGGAGGGTGACGTCGAGTTTGTCACCAACGACAACACCCTGTACAAGGCTGGCGAAGAGGGCCAGATGTATCTGGACGACATCGTGTCGGTCACTTACCACGTCAATGACGACGTCAAGTACGCCGACGAGATTGACCTCATCGAGCACATGGACGATCCGCTGGAGTACGCCGGCGTGCTCGTAGACTCGGGCGATGACTACATCACCCTGGTTAACAAGGGCCTCTCCGTTACCTTCCAGATAGACGAGGAGTCCTACATCGTGGGCGACCTGACCCGCGGTGACGAGATCGAGCTCACCTACCTGGGCGACCTCAGCGAGTATCCGTATGCCAACGTGGTCGCCGTGGTCAAGGAGGTCGAGCTGCCCACCACGAGCACGGTGCACGGCGTGGTCTCCGAGATCTCCGGCAACACCGTGCTGGTTGGCATCGACTCCGCCCACGCGTATCGCTTTGGCATCACCGACAAGACGACGATTTCCGGCGCCGCCACCAAGCTCAGCGTCGGCGACCAGATTGACGTCACCTTCGAGGGCAAGATCGGCGACCAGCCCAACGCCATCAGCATCAAGGTCGTGAAGACCAACCAAAACCGCGCGTACACCATCAACGGCACCATCTCGAGCGCGGACGACAGCTCCGTCACCCTCGACACGGGCAAGGCAAAGTACGTGTTCTCCATCGGCAAGACCACCAAGCTCACGGGCGAGAAGCCTGCCAAGGGCTACAAGGCCGAGATCACCTACACCGGCGATCTGAACAACAAGCCGCAGGCCAGCATCATCTACTGCGTCAAGGACGCCAAGGAGACGAGCAAGGCCGATGCGAAGAAGGAGCAGGCCAAGCAGGCAAACGCCAAGAAGGCCGAGAGCCCCAAGAAGACGGATGACAAGAAGGCCGAGGAGTCCAAGAAGCAGGACGCCAAGAAGACCGACGACAAGAAGGCCGAGGAGGCAAAGGCGCAGGCGGACGCCGAGGCGCTCGCTAAGGCGGAGGCCGAGGCAAAGGCCAAGGCAGAGATAGAGGCCGAGGAGAAGGCAAAGGCTGAAGCTGAGGCCGAAGCAAAGGCCAAGGCGGAGGCCGAAGCCCAGGCCGAGGCTGAGGCAAAGGCCAAGGCGGAGGCCGAGGCGGAAGCTCAGGCCAAGGAGCAGGCAGAGGACACCGAGCCGGAGACTTCCGCCCCCGAGCCCGAGCCGGAGCCTGACGTCGTGGAGCCCGAGCCGGAGCCCGAGAACGTCGAGCCCACCGAGGACGAGAACGCAACGCAGACCGAGGCCGAGACGACCACCGATCCCGAGGCAACCGGCGACTCCGAGAACGCCACCGAGGAGCAGGCCGCGCAGACCAACCCTGACCTGGGCATCAGCGGCCAGGGAACCATCGTCGCAGGTGACGAGAAGGAGAAGACGATCGAGATCGAGCTGAAGGACGGCAAGAAGATCACGCTCAAGTACGACGACGACACCAAGATCGCCGCTGGCTACATCCCCATGAAGGGTGATGTCGTCAAGGTCGAGTACGGCAACACGAGCATGCTGCTCAAGGACATCCAGCTTGTGAGCAGGCCCGAGGCCGCCGAGGACGCGACTCAGGCTGATGCCGAGCAGGGAACTGAGCAGACTGCCGAGGAGACCAGCCAGGACTAAGTAATAAAGAGCCGTGGGCCAACCGTAAGCGAAAGGTCCACGGCGCCTCTACCCTCTCCCAAAGCAAGAAGCGGCCTCTCACAGGGGGCCGCTTCTCTTATCATCTCTTGTCGCACGCGGAGTCGCAGTTGAGGCGCCGCGCTCTATGTGCTACTTGTGCTTCCTGCGAATGCGCTCGAACTCCTCGGCCGTGAGAAGCTTGGAGTTGGTCCGCAGGTTGGCGGCCCAGTGCTCGGCCTTTGCCAGGGTGTCGAGCCTCATGACAACGTTGTCATGATCGTCCACCACATAATAGGCCTCGCGACGACGAGCAGCTGCATCGCCCTCGTCGTGGTAGATAAAGCCACCAGCAACGCTATCAAGCTGGTCGTCGGTGAGCTCGACACCCTCGGCGTCCGCCATGTCCTGAAGTTCCCTCATCTTCTTGTCATCGCCCATGATGGCCTCCTTGTTCCCTGCGCGCATCGTCCTCGTTCGGTGCGCACATCATTGCCAGTCATTAGTTTATACGCCAATAATGGGCCTTTGTCTCAGCATTGGACGGGAAAGGGGACGGGCGCGAAATACGAGGCGCGGCTGGCTGCGGGGCTGCGTGGGGCTGCGGGCCGGGAGGGGCTGCGTGGGACGGGGTGGGACAGGGGACGTGCCTGGTGTCCCACTTTCCGATGGGGAAGTGGGACACCAGGCACGTCCCCTG
>CACYTH010000025.1 GCA_902777325.1 uncultured Coriobacteriaceae bacterium | reverse complement strand
AAGACCTACTACTTCAGGCCGACGGACTACCGCGCCGCAAGGTACAGCAACAAGCTCCCCGGCAGGGACGGCACCCAGCGCAACTACTACTTCAACGGCGCCGGCGCAATGCAGACTGGCTTTGTTACATTTGGTGATGGCACCAAGAGCTACTACGACCCCACGGCTGGCAAGACGTACGGTGCCGCCGTCACCGGCTGGAAGACCATCTCCGGCAAGACCTACTACTTCCAGCCGACCAACCTGCGCGCGGCAAGGTGGACGCAGAACAACCTGACCGGCAAGGACGGGAAGAAGCACGACTATTACTTCAATAGTGCCGGCGTCATGGCAATTGGAGCAGTCAATTTCGGAAATACTGCCTCGCTTTATAACGCTGACGGCGCAAAGGTAGTAGCGCAGGGTTGGTACACCATCAACTCCGACAAGTACTATGTGCGCAATCAGTCTCCTGTTAGGTACAACCAGACAATTGATGGCAAGAAGTACTACTTCTATGGCACCTACAAGCTGCATCGCGGATGGATCTACTTCTCGTCCACGAAGACGTGGGCTTACTACGACGATACAACTGGCGCTGAGTCCACTCCTCAGCCTGGCTGGTCCATTTCGGGTGGCAAGTACTACTTCTATACCCCGGATAAGAAACTGACCACGTGGAACAAGAACACCTATACGAACTGGGTCAATTCAAAGAACAAGACGAGCGGTACAAAGTACCTGCTTACCGTCAACCTCGACACGTGCTATATGAACGTCTTTGAGAAGTCGGGGTCGCTTTGGGTTCCCATCAAGGGCTGGATGGTGTCAGTTGGCAACGACGAAGCCGGATGCCCGACGCCTAAGGGCGAGCATGTAATCGGCAGCGGAATGTCAAGCTTCAAGACTGAGTACTGGCCCGCGGATGGTGACAACTGTGCATGGTATGCCACGATTTTCTATCACGAGCCTGGTCGTTGGACGGCCTTCCACTCTGTCATCTACAAGGATTACAGCAAGACGAAGATCAAGGATCCCAGGCTTGGCTATCACATCACGGGCAGCTGCGTGCGTATGGCAACGGAAAACGCCATCTGGATCTACAACAACATCGGTAGGAATACAAAGGCCTACATCTATTAAAATCATCGGATAGACGCACGGGCCACCTCCCATCACTATGATGGGAGATGGCTTTTTGCTCATCAACAAAGGAAGGTCTGTTGGCATGCGGCACAACGTACTTATCACCGGAGTGGCTGGCTTTATCGGATCTGCTCTTGCGGGGCACCTTCTCCGCCAGTCGGACTGCACGGTAGTGGGTATCGACAACCTCAACGACTACTATGATCCCTCGCTCAAGGACTATCGACTGGACCGTCTGTCCCAGATAGAGGGGTCTGCTGAGCGATTCACCTTCGTCAAGGGCGATCTGTCCGACAGTGCGCTCATCAACAGGCTCTTTGACGAGAACGCCTTTGACATCGTGGTGAACCTCGCCGCCCAGGCGGGCGTCCGCTACTCGATCGACAACCCCCGCTCCTACGTCGAGTCCAACTTGATCGGCTTCTTCAACATCCTTGAGGCGTGCCGTCATCACCCGGTCAAGCACCTCGTCTATGCCAGCTCGAGCTCGGTCTACGGCGGCAACACCAAGGTGCCCTACGCCGAGGCGGACAGCGTCGACCATCCGGTGTCGCTCTACGCCGCAACCAAGAAGTCCGACGAGCTCATGGCACATGCCTACGCGCATCTCTACGACATCCCCTGCACGGGCCTACGCTTCTTTACGGTGTACGGGCCGGCCGGACGTCCCGACATGGCGTACTTCAAGTTCACCAACAAGATCCTGCGCGGCGAGCCCATCCAGATCTACAACATGGGCGATATGCGCAGGGACTTCACGTACGTAGACGACATTGTGGAGGGTATCGCCGCCGTCATGGAGCGTGCGCCCGAGCCCTGCGAGTCCGGCGCACCGTACAAGGTGTACAACATCGGGCACGGTAGCCCGGTCGGCCTCATGGACATGGTTCTTGGCCTGGAGCAGCTCCTGATTGAGGAGGGGCTGATAGAGAAGCCGACCGAGCACGAGCTGCTGCCCATGCAGCCCGGTGACGTCTACCAGACCTGGGCGGACACCTCCGAGCTGGCTGCCGACTTTGGCTACACGCCCCAGACCGAGCTGATCGACGGCCTACGCGAGTTTGTGCGCTGGTACAAGAGCTACTACCTGAGCGACTCCATCTAAGGTAGGGAACAACGCCTCTGTGGGCGCCCGCCACGTGCAAGAACGTGGCGGGCGCTGTGTTTTGGGTGGAAGGGCGGCCCACTGCCATTGTGTGATTCACGCGGGTGCCCAGTTGCGAAGAGACTGCCAGTATAATGGACGCATCTGTCTCGCCAGCTATCCGTGCGACCCTGTCGCTCTGGAGGTCTTTCTATGTGGCTCAAGTTCTTTATGGCCCTGCCTGTCTTTGCGCTCCTGCTGTATGTGCCGGGATGCTTCTTCTCGGGACTTCTGGCGCCTGACCTTATCTGCGCGCTCGTCACGGCGCCGTTCATGTCGGTCTGCCTGTATACGCTGCTGGGCATTGTCTACGAGATGGCTGGCATATCCTGCGGCTTCGCGTCGATGGTGATTCCGGTGGTCGTGGTCGGGCTGGTTTGCTCGGTTCTTGTCGCCCGCAGGCGCTCTGATGGCGAGCAGGGCAACCCGTTTGCCTCGCTCTTCACGAAAGAGCTGGTCGACGAGCTCAAGGTGCTGCTGCCTTACGTGATCTTTGGGGCTGCGGTTTGCCTCGTGTACTTTATAAAGCCCTTGGACGGGCCAGAATCGTTCACCTGGCGTACCGACAACTGCTTCCACCTGAACCTCGTCAAGCGTTTCGTCAGCACGAGAAACTGGTCCATGCTTCACGGCTCGATCTACGAGGACCCTTCGCACGGCGCCCAGACGAACAACCTGTACTATCCGGCCGGATGGCACGTGCTCGTTGCGCTGCTATGCTCGACACTCAATACGTCCGCACCATTTGGTGCCAACGTGGTCAATGCCGTGCTGATCGCGGTCACCATTCCCTCGTGCGCCTATCTGCTCATGCGCACCGTCTATGGCGACAAGCCTCTGGCCGTGCGCCTCGGTGCCATATTCCCCCTTGCCTTTGGCGTCTTTCCGTGGCACATCATCATTCCCGAGGCCAAGGAGTCGTTCTTTATGGGAATGTGCACGGCGCCTGCATGCATTGCGCTGTTCATCCTTGCATGCGAGTCGGTTCTCGAGGGCAAGTTCAAGTGGCGTTCGGCCGCCTTCGTCCTCATAGCGCTGTTTGCCAGCGTGCTTGCGCATCCCATCTGCGTCTTTAGCATCGGCGTTCTGCTGGTGCCCTATATCGTCTGGTTCATCTGGCGCCTTACCGGGGCAAAGGGTCTCTCGCCCATGGCTAGGGTCCTCTGCGAGCTCGCCTTCTTCGTCTTTGTTGCGGCGATGTGGGCCTTCTGCTTCAACGTCCCCTCCATCCACGAGATGACCGTCTGGATCCATTACGCCTACACTAGACGCCAAGAGGCTCTCATGCGCATCGTGTTCATGGGCTTCAAGGACGTGCCGGCGCAGCCTCTGCTCGCCCTGTTCGTGTGGATTGGCGTGGCCTACTCGCTCTACCGCACGAGGTATCTGTGGATGACCTGCAGCTTCTTGATCTTTAGCCTCTTCTACTTTGTGGATGCGACGACCGACCGGTTTATCAAGCGCCTTCTGACGGGCTTTTGGTTCACGGACTTCAACCGACTTGCGGCGTCGGCGCTCATCGTGGCAGTGCCGCTGGCCGCTCTTGGGCTCTTTGCCGTCGTGCGGGTTGCCCAGCATCTCTTTAAGGAGATCGCTGCCAAGAATGACGCCACCGCTCGTCGTTACCGCATGCTGATGATTCCGCTGCTTTTGGCAGTGGTTTCTGCCGGAGTCATCTATTACCCCTCGTTCCACATGCCGCATGCACATGCGAAGGTCAAGACGGGCTTCTGGTACGTGTCAAAGCGGGCTCGCGAGTACAACGACTTTGACAAGAACATGCTGAGAGAGGACGAGATCGAGTTCCTCGAGGAGGTAAAGGAGGTTGCGGGCGACGACCTCGTCCTGAACTTCCCCTGCGACGGCAGCAGCTTTGCCTATGTGACCAACGACGTCAATGTGTACGCGCGGCGCCTGGGCAATGCCTATCTCGACGAGCGCGCAAAGCTGATCGCGGCAAATGTGGACGACTATGCGTCAAACGCCGAGGTCGAGGAGGCCATCAACGAGCTCGATGCGCGCTACGTGTTGCTTCTGGACATAGACGAGAACGCGAGCGAAGAGTCAAGCATCTACGAGGACGGCTTCAACGCCAACACCTGGCGGGGCTTCTGCGAGTTGGATGACGAGACGCCTGGCTTCGAGGTGGTTCTCTCGGAGGGCGACATGCGCCTCTATCGCATTTTGGACGAGGCGGCATAGCATGACACAACAGGATAGGAAGATGCGTATGGATAGCTCGAGGGAGGGGCGCGCCGGCCTTACGCCGGAGCATCCCAACATCCTGATAACCTCCGTCGGAAGGCGTGCCTACCTGGTGTCATGGTTCAAGGAGGCGCTCGATGGCACGGGCGAGGTGCACGTGAGCAACAGCCACAGCATGACTCCGGCATTTGATGTCGCCGACCATGCCGTGGTGAGCCCGCTCATCTACTCCGACGAGTACATCCTGTTCCTGCTCGACTACTGCAAGCGGCACGCCATCGGCGCGCTTCTGCCCCTGTTTGACGTCGACGTGCCGATACTTGCAGCTCATGTGCAGGAGTTCTTGGAGGTTGGCTGCTTTCCCGTGGTCGCCAGCGAGCAGGTTGCGCGCGTATGCAACGACAAGGCGCTTACCTCGCAGTTCTTGGCTGGCCTCGGACTTGCCACGCTGCACACGTTTACCGATGTCGAGGAGTGCCAAAAGGCCCTCGCCGCAGGTGAGGTCACCTGCCCGCTCTTTGTGAAGCCCCGTTGGGGCATGGGCTCGATCGGCGTGCTCAAATGCGACAGCCCTGATGACCTGCCCTTGCTCCAGGCCTACGCAAAGCGTCGCGTGGAGGCCAGCTATCTGCGCTACGAGTCTGCCGAGGACGTGGACCGAGCGGTCCTCATCCAGGAGGCGGCGGCTGGCCAGGAGTGGGGCATGGACATCATGAACGACCTCGAGGGCAACTTTATGGGACTGTCTGCCCGCAGGAAGGTGGCCATGCGCTCTGGAGAGACCGATGTTGCGGAGATCGTTGTAGCGCCAAAGGAGCTGCGCGAGCTGGCCGAGCGCATCTCGGCCGCCACGAGGCATCCGGGCAACATGGATGTCGACGTCTTTGTCGAGGAGGGCCCCGACGGGTCGATCGGTGAGCTGCATGTGCTCGAGATGAACGCGCGCTTTGGCGGTGGATACCCCTTCTCGCACGCGGCGGGCGTCAATCTGCCGGCGGCGCTTGTGGCCTGGCTCCGTGGCGAGAAGGTCGACGACGAGCTGCTTGCCGTCAAGCGGCCCGGCACGTACATGAAGGACATCACGATCGTCAGCCTGCACGACTGACCCGAGCGTGCCCACCCAGCAGACCTATGATGCCCCGGAGGCCTCATGCAGCCAAAACACCTTAGCGAGAGCAACTCCAGACGACCTCGTCGTACGACCGGGCTTGTGCTCTGCGTGCTGATTGCGCTGCAGGTCTGCCTCATGATCTACCTCGGGGCCCAAAAGCAGGAGTTCCATATTGACGAGATCTACAGCTACGTGTTCTCCAACAGCACAAGGGCCGAGGACTTCTCCTTTGCGGACTGGCTGCTTGACGGGTGGACCACCGGTGCGGACTTCGACGAGCTGACTACGGTGCAGCCGGGCGAGCAGCTGCGCCTGGACGCACCCTACTACAACACCGCGCTGGACTGCCATCCGCCCGTCTACTACTGGGCGCTCCACATCGTGTGCTCGGCCGTGCCAAACACCTTTACCAAGTGGACCGGTCTCGGCTTGAACATAGGGTTGTTTGCCCTCACGCAGGTGTTCGTCTACCTATGCTCGTGCCTTCTGATCAAGTCGGAGCGCCTCCGGCTTGCGCCAGCAGCGCTTTACGGGTTCTCGGCGCTGGCGATCAACACGACGCTGTACATCAGGATGTATGCGCTGCTCACCCTGTTGGCGGTCGTATACGTCTACCTCAACCTGCTCATCCTGCGGGACGGGGTCCTCATGCGGCATGTGGTGCCCGCCGCAATCGTGCTCTACCTTGGCGCGATGACCCAATACTACTTTCTCCTCCTGGCGTTTTGGGCGGCTCTCATCGTGGGCATACGCCTGCTAGCAGAGCGGAGGATCAAGGATGCCTTGGTCTATGGGATCTCCGCCATACTGGCCGTCGCGCTGATGCTCGTCTCGTTCCCCTATGCGATCGAGCAGGCAACGGGAAGCTCGACAAACAACATCGGCAACGAGGTTGCCCGCTCCGCCCTGGACATGCGGCTCTGGCTCTACCAGATCTACTATCTGGGCACCGAGATTCTCAAGGGCTTCTGCTTCTCGCGCAAGCTCGACCTGGCCTTTCTGTGCGTGCTCGCCCTCACGGTCCTTGCGGTGTGCGTGCGGGCAAAGAGGTCTGGCAGCGGGCTGCTCTCCCGCATCGGGTTTGACGTGTGGTGGCTGATGGGCTCGTTTGTCCTGACGTTTCTTACCGTCGCAAAGGTCGGAGGGCAGTACGTCTACCTGCGCTACATCTACTTCGCCATACCCTTGGCGTACCTGGCTGGGCTGGCCGCGCTCGAGCGCGTGGCGGCTCCCGCAAAGGAGGGGGAGGGCGAGGCCGACCACGGCGGCAAGCTGCAGGCACAGCGACTGCTCGGGTTGGGCGTGGCGGCGCTTCTGGCGGTGTCTGTCGTAGCGTCTGTGCGCGTGTGCCAGAAGGGCAATGCAGCCTATACCTACGAGCCCGCCGCAAAGAAGACCGCTGCGGTGGCCCAGTACGACGACCTTCCCCTGATAGTCATGCTTGCCCAGGACAGCGAGGGCGATGTGGAGCTAACGGGCAACTACACCAAGATTCGCCTGTTTGACCAGGTATATGTCGGCTCAAGGCAAGAGATCGTCGATGGCGGCGTGCTTGCGGACTGCATTGGCGAGCACGGCAGCTGCCTTCTGTACATCCCGACCAACACCTACTGGATAGAGGGATACAAGCGCGACGAGGTGGTCGAGGAACTCGTTGAGAAGGCTGGCGTGCGCACCGCGGAGGACGTGACGGATGCCGGGTTCGGCAGGTATTGCCTCGTCACGGGCTAAGGACCATAGAAGGGGACTCACCATGAGGATTCTGATAGGCGGAGACTTTGCCCCAACCAAGGCGAACTTCGACCTCTTTGAGCAGGGGGCGGCGGAGACGCTCTACGGCAAGGAGATGCTCGACTACCTTGAGAAGTTTGACTACCGCATCTTTGACTTCGAGACGGTGTTCGACGGCGCGGGCGCGCCCATCCAAAAGCACGGCCCCCTCATCACGACGCCCGCCACGTGCATGCCCGGCATCGATGCCATCTACCCCAACCTCTTTGTGCTGGCAAACAACCATGCGGCAAATCTCGGCCGGGAGGGCATCGAGCACACCAAGAGCCTTCTTGCCGAGCATGGCATCTCGTGCGTGGGGGCGGGCGTTGACCTCGCTGACGCGTCCAAGCCCTTCTACGTGAAGGACGGAGACCTGACCATTGGCTTCTACGCCTGTGCCGAGCATGAGTTCAACGCGGCTGGCGCGGATGTGGCGGGCGTGAACCCCTACGATCCCTTGGTCACGTTTGACGAGGTACGCGAGGCAAAGCGCCACTGCGACCAGCTGATCGTGTTCTACCACGGCGGCATGATCGAGTACCGCTACCCCCTGCCGGGCGAGCGCCGCGTCTTCAAGAAACTCGTCGACTGCGGAGCTGACCTCGTGGTCGGCCAGCACACCCACTGCATCGGCTGCAGCGAGGTCTACAAGGGCAAGACGCTCCTCTATGGCCAGGGCGACTTCTTCTTTGCTCGTCCCACCAACAACGAGTATCGCTTCTCGGGCCTGCTTCTCGAGGTGGACGTGAGCAAGGAGAGCCTCACGGTCGGCTACGACGTGCGCGTGAAGCCTCAGGACACCATCCGGATGGCCACTCCTGACGAGAAGGAGCAGATACTTGGCTCCTTCGAGGCGCGCGGCCGGGAGATCTTGGACGAGAAGCGCTTCGCCGAGATCTACGAGGCCCAACTCGAGGAGAAGAAGCCCTTCTACCTCGAGCGACTTCTGGGCAAGTACGGGCGGTCGCTCGTGTATGCCGCCTGCAACAGGCTCACGGGCGGAAGGTACCGCCACAGCAAGCTGGCCAGGAGCTTTGGCAAGCAAGACTGGCTCACCATCGACAACTGGATCTCGTGCGAGACCCATCGAGAGTTCTTTACCGACCTGGTCGTACGCGAATGGAAGAAGCGCTCGTGAGCCACATAGTTGAGTTCAAGGAATGCACTGGTTGCGGTGCCTGCGCGGCGGTTTGTCCTGTCAAGGCCATCACGCTTGACGGGCAGCCCGACGGGTTTGCGTTCGCGTCCATCGACGACGATGCCTGCATTCACTGCAACCGATGCCGTGAGGCGTGCCCGGCAATCAACCAGGCCGAGTTGCGCTTGCAGGAGGCGGTGTACGCGGCCCAGTCGCCCGCGCGAGAGGTGTTGCTGAGGTCCGCGTCGGGTGGTGCGTTCTTTGAGCTGGCACAGGCGTTTCTGCAGGATGGCGGTACCGTGTACGGTGCCGCGATGGACATCGTGGACTCAGCGGCTCATGTCGCCCACGAGGGTGTTGCCGACGTAGCGGGCCTTTCTCGCCTGCAGGGGTCAAAGTATGCGCAGGGTGCCGCGCATCCCGTGTTTGACGAGGTGAAGGCACGTCTTCGGCGTGGCGAGCGCGTGCTCTTCTCGGGACTCCCCTGCCAGGTTGCCGGCCTCTATGGATACCTTGGCCGCGGCTACGACACGCTTGTGACGGTCGACATCTTCTGCCACGGCAACACCTCGCCGCATCAGTTGAACCTCTACCTGCGCTATCTCAAGGACAAGCATCGCCGGGACGTCACCGACTACGTCTTTCGCGACAAGGAGCGTGGCGTTGGGTACAAGTCGCGGCTGACGCTCGCCAACGGCAAGGTCGTGCGCATGACGGCGCTGCAGGAAGCCTACTGGTACCTCTTCCAGACTTCGAAGTTCTATCGCGAGTCGTGCTACAGCTGTCCCTATGCCTGCGACAGGCGTGTGGGAGACCTCTCCCTGGGGGACTTCTGGGGCATCGAGCGGCAGCGTCCCGAGGTGCTTGTGCAAAACGGGGGTCCGCTTGACAGCACCTACGGAATCTCGGTGATTCTCGCCAACACGGACAAGGGTAAGAGCCTGGTGGAGGCGAGTGCCCTCGTGCGCGAGGAGTGCGACATCGCGGATGTCATTCCCGGAGGGGCTGCCGTGCGCGCGCCGCAACCCATGCCGGAGGACCGCTCGGTGGTGCTCCAGATGTTCCGCGCGGGAGACTACGCCAAGATCAAGCGCTACTGCGTCAGGCAGATGGGGTTCGAGTACGTGTACGACCTGGTCTGCGACACGCCGCCCGTCAAGCTGCTCCGTCGGCTGCTGGGACGCTAGATCTGGAGCATCTCCGCATACTGCTCGTCGTACTCTGACGGGTAGAACTTGTTGTGACCCGCGCCATGGTAGAGCGTGATCTCGCTGAAGTAGAACCTGTCGCCCATGTCGTAGAAGTCGACGCGCACGTACTTGAAGTTCTTGGCGATCTCGGTTCCGATCTCGATCATCTTGTCGAGGCCTTGGGGCCTGGGCTCGTTGATGGGCTTGGTGATCTTCTTGTACTTGTTCTTTGATGTGAACTGGAAGGGCAGAAGCTCCCAGTCGGGCGAGAAGAACGCGCGGTAGTTGTCGGTCTCGCGGTTGACGACCTTGTAGATGAAGGCGCACTCGCCGTTGAAGAAGTGCAGCTTGATGTCGGCGGGAACCTTGCCCTCGGGCGTCATGAGCAGCTTCTCGATGAGCAGGCAGGGCTTGACGTTCTTGTACTGCCACTCGCACAGGACGTAGTAGTGGTTGAGGTTCATCCAGATGCGGCAGCTGTTGCGCAGCCTCTTGTAGTCGACGGCGTCGGGGTCGCGCACGATCTGCCAGGTGCCGCTGCCGTTGTTGCACTTGATGATGGTGGGGTAGTCGGGAAAGGCCTCGCGGCGCACGTCGCGCCACGAGTCCAGACGCGCCACGAGGGGCACGAGGTACTCCTCGCCAAAGTTCTCGGCGATATAGTCGCGCACGCGGTACTTGTCAGCGACCATCGTGCAGAAGTCGCGATGGTCGTGCAGCTTGAGCCAGCACATCTTCTCGTTGAGCGTCTTTGGGTTCTCAAAGTCGGGCTCGTAGCCAAGGACGCTCTTGAAGAGGCGACGCTCCACGCGCTCCTCGCCAAAGATGGCCATGGGCAGCTCGTTGAAGAGCGCAAAGTACAGCCGACGGATGGGGTAGACCTCTCTGATATCTAGCATGTGCCTGTAACCTCCTCGATGACATCTGGCTTTGCCGCGTCAGCGTCCGTGCGCACATTCGCTGGTTTCAGGCAGCAGAGGCCTAGCACCTCGTCTTTGCGTGCGTGCCATAGACTACAATGAAGCCCGCACCTGCAAGAGGTGCTTTTGTTATACAAGCGTAGGACATGGACAAGCTGCCGTAAAGGCGTGCGGATTCACTGGAACAACATGGACGAAGTCAAGGTCAGCATCATCTGCAACACATATAACCAGGGCGACTATGTCGAGGACGCCCTCAGGAGCTTCGTCGAGCAGGAGACCTCCTTTGCCTTCGAGGTGCTGGTGCATGATGACGCGTCGACGGACCAGACGGCCGAGGTCATAGCGCGTTACGCCGCGCAGTATCCGGACATCGTCAAGCCGTACTACGAGGAGGTCAACCAGTACACGCCGGGCGGCCTCCACAACTTCTATGTCCAGTCTGCGCGCGCAAAGGGCAAGTACGTGGCCATCTGCGAGGGAGACGACTACTGGACCGACCCTCACAAGCTGCAGCTTCAGTACGACGCCTTGGAGAGCCACCCCGAGATAGACATCTGCGTGCATGCGGGCGACAGGGTTCGCCCCGACACGCTGGAATCGCTGGGCATGGTCCGCCCCAAGCAGCGGGACTGCATCATTCCCGTCGAGGATGTCATCATGGGCGGCGGGGCCTACGTGGTCACCAACAGCATCTTCATGCGCACCGAGGCCTACGTGCATCCGCCGCAGGCCGTCATAGACTTCCACCTCGACTACATGGTGCAGATCTCTGGTGCCATGCGCGGGGGCATGTACTACATCGACCGCTGCATGTCAGCGTACAGGGTTGCGTCCAAGGGGTCCTTCACCAGCAAGATGCTGGGCTCCAAGGTCAAGGTCGCAGACCATCTGATGAAGGTGATCGAGTCGCTCAACAAGCTTGACGAGCAGACCGACTACGTTCAGACCGAGGCGATCAAGAAGCACATCGACGAGCTCATGCTCGACTACAACGCCTATCTGGGGCGCTTTGGGGCGGCATTCAGGACTGACGCCTGGAGACGCAAACCGCTTGGCGACAAGGCGCGCGCCCTGCCCTACATGCTCTACAACAGCGCATCGTACAAGCTGGAGAGGTTGAGGTCCCGGTGAGCGAGTACATACAAGAGGCTGCGTCGCGGGGCAAGGTGATCTCGGGCTTTCTCTGGCGCTTTGCCGAGCGCATCGCCTCGCAGCTCGTCCAATTTGTCGTCTCCGTTGTCCTTGCGCGCGTTCTGGCGCCCGAGGCCTTTGGAACCATCTCGCTCGTGCTGGTGTTCACCCAGATCCTGCAGGTGTTTGTCGACAGCGGCATGGGCAGTGCGCTGATCCAGAAGAAGGATGCCGACGACATCGACTTCTCCACCGTGTTCTACTTCAACATCGTGTGGTGCACGCTCACCTACATGGTCGCCTTCTTTGCGGCGCCCGCCGTCGGCGCGTTCTACAACAACCCCGACCTCGTGCCCATCACCCGCGTGCTGGCGACGACCCTGCTCGTCTCTGGCGTGCGCAACGTGCAGCAGGCGTACGTGTCGCGCACGCTGCAGTTCAGGCGTTTCTTCTGGTCCACCCTGAGCGGCACGGTCGTCTCGGGCATTGTGGGCGTGGCCATGGCGCTTATGGGCTATGGTGTCTGGGCGCTTGTCGCTCAGCAGGTAATCAACGTTCTTGTCGCCACCATCGTGCTGTGGTTTACCGTCAAGTGGCGTCCGATACGGGCGTTCTCCCTGGCGCGCCTCGGGACCCTCGTGTCCTACGGCTGGAAGCTGCTCGTGTCGGCGCTGATCGACACGCTCTACAACAACATCCGCCAGCTGCTCATCGGCAAGATCTACACGGAAACGGACCTGGCCTTCTACAACCGTGGCCAGCAGTTCCCCAACCTCGTGGTGGTCAACATCAACGCGTCCATCGACAGCGTGCTTCTGCCCGTGATGTCCCTGGAGCAGGACGACGCAAGCCGCGTGCGCAGCATGTGCCGCAAGTCGATGACCGTCAGCACCTACGTGATGGCGCCGCTCATGATGGGCATCGCATTTTGCGCCGAGCCCCTTGTGAGCCTCGTGTTTACCGACAAGTGGCTCCCGTGCGTCCCGTACCTGCGCATCTTCTGCATTACGTACCTGTTTTGGCCGCTGCACACGGCCAACCTGAACGCCATCAAGGCCATGGGTCGCAGCGACCTCTTCCTCAAGCTGGAGATTGCCAAGAACATCATCGGGTTCATCCTGCTGATCGCGACCATGAACATCAGCGTCATGGCCATGGCGTACAGCCTGCTGGTCAACAGCGTGGCGAGCCAGATCATCAACTCGTGGCCCAACCGCAAGCTGCTCAACTACAAGTACTCGGAGCAGCTGCTCGACATCCTGCCCAGCATCTCGCTCTCCGTCGTCATGGGCCTGGCGGTCTATCCGATCAGCTGGCTGCCCTTGCCCACCCTCGCCATTCTCACGCTGCAGTTCTTTGCGGGCGCAGCTTTCTACCTCGTTGGTTCTTCTGTCCTCAAGCTTGATTCGTATGACTACGTAAAGCAGATGACGGTATCCTTTATCAAGAAGATGCGCGGTAGGGCTTAGGCATACTAGCACGTGTCTGCCGACATCTGTATTCGCACTCGGTTAGGAGCGCAGTTATGGCTAAACAGATTCTCGTGACCCAGGCAACGCTGCCTCCGTTTGACGAGTATGTTGACGAGATCCGCTCGATCTGGGAGACGCGATGGCTCACCAACATGGGTGAGAAGCACGAGACCTTGCGTCGCGAGCTCAAGGACTACCTGGGCGTGGAGCAGATCGACCTTGTGGTCAACGGCCACATGGCCCTCGAGATGTCCATGCAGGCGCTCAAGCTCAAGGGCGAGGTCATCACCACACCGTTCACCTTTGCCTCCACCACGCACGCCATCGTGCGCAACGGTCTGACCCCGGTGTTCTGCGACGTCAACCCCCAGGACTTCACCATGGACGTGGAGAAGCTCGAGTCGCTGGTCACGGACCGCACCTGCGCCATCGTGCCGGTGCACGTGTATGGCAACATCTGCGACGTGGAGGGTATCCAGGCCGTGGCCGACAAGTACGGCCTCAAGGTAATCTACGATGCCGCGCACACCTTTGGCGAGACCTACAAGGGCTACGGCGTGGGCAGCTTTGGCGACGTGTCGTGCTTCTCCTTCCATGCCACCAAGGTCTACAACTCCATCGAGGGCGGTGCGGTCTGCTACCGTGACGCCGAGTTTGGCCAGCGTCTGCGTGACCTCAAGAACTTTGGCATCCATGACGCCGAGACGGTCGAGGCCGTGGGCGCCAATGCAAAGATGAACGAGTTCAGTGCGGCCATGGGCCTGTGCAACCTGCGCCATGTCGGCGAGCAGATTGCAAAGCGCGCACAGGTCGTCGCGCGTTACCGCGAGCGCCTGGCGGGCGTGCCTGGCGTCCAGCTCTGCCCCATCGACCCGCGCGTGACCTCCAACTACGCCTACTTCCCCGTCGTGTTTGACGAGAAGGTGTTTGGCGCCTCGCGCAACGAGGTGTACGCCGCGCTCACTGCGCAGGGCATCACCCCGCGCAAGTACTTCTATCCCCTCGTGAGCGCGTTCGACTGCTATCGGGACACCTACGATCCCAGCGACACGCCGGTGGCCCTGTACCTCTCGCTGCGCGTGCTGACGCTGCCGCTCTACCCGGACCTGCCGCTCGAGGACGTTGACCGCATCTGCGACATCGTCATCGGATGCCAGGCGTAACGGAGGAGAGAAGCCATGAACGATACGGACACGCTGCGCGCGTTGGAGACCCTCAACGCCCGGGCGATCGAGCTGCGCGCCTCTGCCGAGTACGCCGCAGGCGTGCGCAGGAAGAACCTCGAGCGAATCCTGAGTGACAAGAGCCTTGCGGGCATCCGCAACGCATATCGCGAGTTCAGGATGTTCCGCGCCTTCACTAAGGCCCCGCGCCATCCGGAGTATCCCAACCTCACGCCCGAGGAGTGGGAGGCAAGCCTGCGCACCGGTGACCCCAACAAGCATGTGGTGGTCTACTCGTGCATCGTCGGCAACTACGACCTGCCCTTGGCCCCACTCTGGAAGGCGCCAAACATAAGCTACGTGCTCTTTCTCGAGGGCCAGGATGCCTCTCTCGTCGACGGTTGGGAGGTGCGCCCCATCCCCGAGGAGGTGCGCAAGGCCAGCGGCGGCACGGCGACGGGCATCAACCGCTACATAAAGTTCCACCCCTACGAGCTGTTTGCGGACGAGTATGACGCCTCCGTCTATGTGGACGGAAACATCCAACCCGTCTCGGACCTCAGCTACTATGTGGAGCTCATTCGTCCCGAGGCAGGCATCGCGCTGCACCACCATCGCGTCAGGTCGTCGATAGCGGACGAGGTCATTGCCTGCAAGGCATCCGCCAAGGGCAACCCCACCGCCATGGACATGCAGATCGAGCGCTACGTGGCCGAGGGCTACCCCCTCGACTACGGGATGCTGGAGTGCAACGTGATCGCAGCCGACCTCAAGAGCGAGATCGGCAAGGGCGTCTTTGCCGGCTGGTGGCGGGAGTTCAACGCGTCGGGCAGCGGGCGCGACCAGCTTGCCCTGCCCTACGTGCTGTGGCAGCAGGACATCCCCTGCGACGCCGTGGCAACCATGGGGCGCAACGTCTACTCCGACACCAAGGTCCACATCGCCAAGCACACCTCGTAGGGAGAGGCCGCATGAGCGCTCACAAGCCAAAGGTGCTGCATCTGCTCAGGTCGACCACCATCTCGGGGGCGGAGCGCGTTGCCCTGCAGATCATGGGGCTGACCGCCGACTCGTATGACACGATATACGCCTCGCCCGAGGGGGACATCGAGCACTACGTGACTGAGGCGGGCATGACCTACTACGGGTTGGAGAAGCCCAGCGTACGGTGCGTGCGACGTGCCATCAAGGACACCCGCCCCGACATCATCCACGCGCATGACTTCAGCATGTCCGCATTGGCCGCGCTCGCCTGCACGCCCGTGCCCATCGTCTCGCACCTGCACAACAACCCCCCTTGGCTGAAAAATCCCCTGTTCCCGGGGTCGATTGCGTTTGCCATGGTCGCTCCGCGCCTGAAGGCGATCATTACGGTCTCGTCCTCGGTGGAGGACGAGTACGTGTACAGGCGTGTGCTGCGCGGCCGCGTGCGGGTGCTGCCCAACGTGGTCGATGGCGACCGCGTGCGCAGGCAGGCGAAGGTGGAGCCAAAGTTTGCCGTACCGGACAAGCCCTTCCTGATGTTTCTGGGCAGGCTTGCCGAGCCAAAGAATCCCCTTGCCTTCGTGCGGATCATGGGCTCCCTCAGGGATGCGGGCGTCGACGTCCGTGGCGTGATGGCGGGCGATGGCGAGTTGAGGGATGAGGTGCGCCAGCTTGTCCAGGAGCTGGGGCTTCAGGACAAGATCGACATGCTCGGATTTGTCGAGAACCCCTATCCGCTGCTGGTGCATGCGTCCGCGCTGGTCATGCCATCGAAGTTCGAGGGCTTTGGCCTGGCGGCGGTCGAGGCGATGTGCCTCGGCGTTCCCGTGTTTGCCTCGCCCGTCGGTGGCCTTGTGGACGTGGTGGACGCCACGTCCGGCAGGCTCTGCTCCAACGAGCCCGAGTTCGTGGCAGAGCTGACGTCACTGCTCTCCAGCACCCCTGGCGATGCCTTCCAGGCGGATGCCGTCAGGCGCTCGTCCGAGAGGTTCTGCGACCTTACGGCATATCGCGACGGAATCGAGGCCACCTACAGAGCCCTGGGCGCCAAGTAGTGCCCATCAACCCAACGTCTTGGCAGGCATCGCTCATGAAAAAGGTTTTGCTTCTCACCCACTACCAGACCTCGGCAGACAACGTCTTTCTGCAGAACATCAACAAGACCGAGGGGCTGGATGCGCGCTGCACCTTTAGGCAGGCAAGCGTGCCGAGCATGGTGCTCAGGCGCCTGGCGCTGCGCGTCGCCCCGGGCCTCATGGGCCTGTGGCTGGGTGACTGGAAGAAGCAGGTTGACGACTACGACGTCATCGTGTACATCGCGTCGGAGTACTCTCCGTCCATCCTGGGGTGGGTGCGCAGGCACAACAGCCACGCCAGGCTTGTCAATTACTTCTGGGACAAGGTCTCCATCTCGCGCTATCCGATTCCTGAGGAGCCCTTTATCGAGAACTGGTCGTTCAACAAGCCCGACTGCGATCAGTACGGACTGAGGTACAACCCACAGTTCTTCTGTCCGACCATCGACCTCTCGGGCGGGGAGCCGGAGTTTGACACCGTCTGCATCTGCGCCGACAGGGCGGGCAAGTGGAAGCATCGCCTGCAGATGGTGAGGGAGTGCTACCAGCTGTGTGCGGACAACGACATCAAGGCGTTCTTCCACTTCTACACGGGCAACAAGGATGCTGCGGGAGAGCCCTTCTCGCGCGACTACCTGCTTGCTGAGGACGAGTACTACGACATCGTCAGCAGGGGCAAGTCGGTCATCGAGATCGTGGAGCCGGGGCAGGAGTGGGTCACGCTGCGCACGTTCGAGGCGTTGTCAAACCACAAGAAGCTGATCACCAACAACCAGAGCATCCTTGCGGAGGACTTCTACTCGCCCGCCAACGTCTTCGTGCTGGGGCATGACGACCCGTCGGGCCTGAAGGCGTTTCTCGAGACGCCCTATGACGAGGAGAAGTACGCCGTGGTCATGAACTACGCGGTTGACAAGTGGGCTGAGCGATTCCGCGCGTAGGCTAGCGCGTTGAGCTTGAAGCTCTGTTAAAGGCCTCGAGCAGCTCGGACACGGTGTTGTCCCAGGAGAAGTGCTCCTTGATGTAGTCGTGCGCGCAGCTCTTGAGAGACACGAGCCTTTCTGGGTTGTCAGCCAGCTCCTTCAGCACGCGCACGAGCTCTGCCGACTCGGTTCGCTCGAGCACGATGCCCTGCTCGCTGGTGGGCATTATCTCGTCCACACCACCAACGCGCGAGGCCACGAGGGCGCAGGAGCAGGCGGCAGCCTCGAGCAGCGACGTGGGCAGGCCCTCGCTGTTGCTAGGGAGGCAGAACACGTCGCTCGAGACGAGAAGCGACGCGAGGTCCGCGTGATTGAGCATGCCAACGTAGCTCAGGTTGGGAAGCTCCGCACCGGCTGTGCGGATGTCGTCCTCGAGCGGGCCTGATCCTGCGATAAAGAAGCGGATGCGCTCGTCGTCCCTGAGGGCGCTTGCGGCCTCCAGCATCACGTCCGCGCCCTTGTCCGCCACCAGGCGGGAGGCAAAGACGACGCACATGGCCTTCTCGTCTACGTGGAACTCGGTCCTAAAGTCGCGGCCGCTGCTGTTGCCGGCAAAGGCCGCGGAATCCAGAGCGTTGTGGATCTCGCCGCAGGACGTAATGCCAAAGGTCTTGAGCCACTGCGATGCGCGCTTTGAGATGCCGTAGAAGTCGATGGGATAGCGCTTGAGCCGCAGGGCCACGGTGTGCTCTGCGAGCTTTGAGGCAGGCGCCAGCAGCTTGTTGTTGAACTTGATGTAGCCGGTGCCATGCTCGATGAGGACGGGACGCACCCCCACGCGGTTGCAGAGGCGCGCGCCGAGATAGGACAGGTCGTAGAACCGCGTGTTGATGAGCGCGTGGAATGGCGCCTTCTGTTCGAGATACGCGAGCAGTGCCTTGTTGCGCCTGCTGCGCTTGGCAAAGGGGACGCGCTTTGCTCCCCAGGCATCAAAACGCACCACCTCGAGGGTGCCCTCGCCCACGTGATGACGCGCGTCCTCTGCGGGGGAGTCGGTTGCCTCGGTGGTCACCACGGTGACGTCATAGCCCATGGCGGCCAGCCGGTCGCCCAGGTTTGCGGTAAAGAACTCAACGCCTCCGACGTTGGGGAGGTACCTGGCAGAGAAGAGGACGATCGGCCTCGTGTCAAGAACGGTGCTCATGGGTTGCCTTCCGATGGACGTGCGGGGGCGCCCCGAGGAGGGGCTCGTTGGTTACGGCACTATTGTAATCGCATCGCCTACGCGCAGGTATTGGATGGTGGCGCTGGGTGCGGCCTGCAGTCGATGCGTTCGATAGTGCTAGACTGTGAAGGTCATCTACTGCGACTTGAGGGATAGCATGAGGATTCTCGCCGTCATACCCGCATACAACGAGGAGGCTTCTCTCGCCAATACGGTCGAGGGGCTTGTTGCAGCCTGCCCCGGCGTCGACTACCTGGTAATCAACGACGGGTCAATGGACGGCACCGAGCGCGTTTGCGTGGAGAAGGGCCTCAACCACCTGCGCATGCCGGTCAACACAGGCCTGACCTCGGGCTTCCGTGCGGGCATGAAGTACGCATTCCGGCACGACTACGACGCCGTCGTGCAGTTTGACGCCGACGGCCAGCATCTGCCCGAGTACGTGCTCCCCATGGCCAAGGCGCTGGAGGACAACGACGCCGACATCGTGATCGCCTCGCGCGCCCTTGCCGGCGAGGCGCCTGTTGGCCTGCGCAACGTTGGCTCCAAGGTCATCTCGTGGCTCATCCGCCGTACCACAGGCGTTATCATCACCGATCCGACCTCGGGCATGCGCATGTACAATCGCCGCATGATCGAGCTTTTTGTCAGGGGCTTCGACGTCCATCCGGAGCCGGACACCGTGGGTTACGTCGCTCGTCTTGGCGGACGCGTCGTCGAGGTGCCGGCGCGCATGCGCGAGCGTCAGGGGGGCGAGAGCTACCTCACCATCGGCAGGTCCATCAGCTACATGTTTCGGACGAGCCTCTCGATCCTGCTCTACCAGTGGCTGCGATAGGAGGGCATCGTGCAGCTTTCTCTTAGAATCATCCTCCTTGCAGGCGCGATACTCATCATCAGCACGATCCTGCGTTCCATCAAAAAGAAGCGCATCCTCATGGAGAGGGCGACGGGTTGGGTGTGTCTGGCCCTGTTGCTGCTGGTTATCGCGCTCTTTCCGGGAGCGGTCATCAAGATCTCCAATTGGCTGGGGTTCCTCTCGCCTGCCAACTTCGTGTTTCTGATCGTGACCGGCGTGCTGGTGGTCAAGGCATTCCGTGACACGGCCCAGATCTCGATCATGCAGCACAAGATCGAGGAGCTGGCGCAGGAGATGGCTCTCATGGAGAGCGAGGCCAAGAAGAACGAGGCAACCGACGCCTAGGCGTCGTGGCGGTGCCGCCGCAGCGAAGAAGAGAGGCAACGATGGCAAAGGGTGACAAGAGGGCAGGGAGCGTGTCTCCCGAGCTCGATGCGCTTTCATGCGACCTTATGGGTGAGGCGCTTGATCGCCTGGCCGACGGAGCTGCGGTAAACGTGCTGCTCGTGGTGGGAGACGCGCAGGGAAACGTGGCCAGCTACGAGTTTGCCGACGACGGAGAAGAGGCCTGTCTTCTGGGTGCACGCGACAAGGTGCGCGCGCTCAAGCGCGCCAAGGGCGACAGCGCCTTTGGGCTTGCTGCGCCCAGCATGTACGCCCTTTGCTACGAGGGTGCCGTGGCCGACGAGGAGGGCAACTACGTCGATGCCCTCATCACGGAGTTTGGCGAGAAGGGCAAGCCTGCCTTCTCTGCGTTCTCGCTGTTCGAGGGCCGTGGGTGCGGGGACGACTTCGCCTGGACCGATCCGGCCGCTGCCGGCGAGGTGGACGAGCTGCTGTAGCCCGCGGGACTCGCGCGACGAGCCTTACCGCAGGTAGTTAGGGATATCGCAAAAGGGTCGTGTGTCCCACTTCCATGGAGTGTTTGCCTGTGGCGGCACATTGCCTGTGCTGCTGTTACACTTTGCAAGGAAAAAACGGCCAAGCGGCGCAATTGCCGCCCATGTGGCAAGCGCCACCCGTATGGCACGAGAGGTATTTACATGCTCCAGGAGAACATTCGCAACATCGCCATCATCGCGCACGTCGACCATGGCAAGACCACGCTGGTCGACAAGCTGCTGCGCGCATCTGGCGCGTTCCGCGACAACCAGCAGGTTGCCGAGCGCGTGCTTGACAGCAACGACCAGGAGCGCGAGCGCGGCATCACCATCCTCGCCAAGAACATCTCCATCTCCTACAAGGGAGTCAAGATCAACGTCATCGACACGCCGGGCCACGCCGACTTCGGCGGCGAGGTGGAGCGCGTGCTCAAGATGGCCGATGGTGCGTTGCTGCTGGTAGACGCCGCAGAGGGCCCCATGCCCCAGACGCGCTTCGTGCTCTCGCACGCCATTGCGTGCGGCCTGCGCATCATGGTGGTCATCAACAAGATCGACCGCGACGGCGCCAACCCCGAGAGGGCGCTCAACGACTCGCTCGACCTGATGATGGACCTCGGTGCCGACGACGACCAGCTCGAGTTTGCCATGGAGCACGTGATCTACGCCTCCGCGGTCAACGGCTTTGCCCGCCGCGAGGCGGATGACGGCGGCATGGACATGTTCCCGCTGCTCGACATGATCGTGGACGCGCTTCCCGCGCCGGACGTGGACCTCGAGGGCCCGCTTGCCATGCAGTGCGTGACGGTCGACCACTCGAGCTACGTGGGTCGCATCGGCATCGGTCGCGTCTTCTCGGGCACCATCCATCAGGGAGACAAGATTCTGGTGGTCAAGAACGACGGCAGCCGTGCGATGAGCCAGGTAAAGCAGCTCTTCACCTTTGACTACCTGGGTCGCAAGGAGTGCAGCGAGGTGGCTGCCGGCGACATCGGCGCCGTGGTGGGCATCGACTCCACCGACATCGGCGACGTCTACACCGACCCCAACGACCCTGTGGAGCTTGACCCCATCGAGATCGACCCGCCCACCATGGCGGTTGTCTTTGAGGCCTCTACCAGCCCGCTTGTCGGTCGCGAGGGTGACATCGTGGGTGGCCGCCAGCTCAAGGAGCGCCTTGAGCAGGAGGCCGAGAACAACGTGACCATGCGCATCGAGGAGCTGGCCGATAAGACCGGTGTCGAGGTCGCGGGCCGCGGCATCCTGCACCTCTCCGTGCTGATGGAGCAGATGCGCCGCGAGGGCTACGAGTTCCAGGTGGGTCGCCCGCGCGTCCTGTTCAAGAAGGGTAAGGACGGCGAGCGCCTCGAGCCCGTCGAGCAGGCGGTCGTGGAGTGCCCCAACGAGTACTCCGGCAAGGTCATCGAGGTGTTTGGCACCGCCGGTGGCACCATGACCAACATGGAGGCCGGCATCACGCAGACGCATCTCGAGTTCAAGATTCCGACGCGCGGCGTCATGGGCCTCAAGAACCGCATCCTCAACGTGACCCACGGCGAGGCGGTCTTCTACCACACCTTCCTCGAGTACGGTCCGTTTGCCGGCGACATCGGCAGCCGTCAGAACGGCGCGATGATCTCCATGTCCACCGAGAAGGCCGTGGCCTACGCGCTGGGCACGCTGCAGGAGCGCGGCGCCCTGTTTGTGGGACCCGGCGACGAGTGCTACGAGGGTATGCTCGTGGGCGAGCGCAGCAAGCCTGGCGACATGGTGGTCAACATCGCGCGCACCAAGAGCCTGGGCAACCAGCGCTCCAGCACCGCCGACATCGCCGTGCAGCTGACGCCGCCGCGCACCTTCACGCTCGAGGAGGCCCTCGAGTACATTGCCGACGACGAGCTCGTGGAGATCACGCCCAAGAGCATCCGCATGCGCAAGAAGATCCTCTCGGACATCGAGCGGCGCAAGTGGAATGTCCGCCACGGTCTGGTAAAGAAGTAGCTTCAACTGCCCCGGCGCTCAAAGGCGCTGGGGCTCTTTGGTGTTAGCGTGCCTGGCGCCTGGAAGAGCCCCGTCGACGCTCCTGCTGCCGCCTGTGCTGCTGCAGGGCATGGTCGGTCTCGTTGTCCGTGGCTTCCTTTGCGGCCTGGGCAACGCCGCGCGCAGCCTTCTTGAGGCCAGGGCCCAGGTCAACCTCCGCTGGAGAGTAGATGTTGTAGCGCAGACTCAGGCGGCGAAGAAGCACGGTCACCAGCACGCATAGGACAGCAGCCCAGACCTTGTCCAGCGCAAGCGGCACCACGCAGAGATAGTAGGTTGCTGCACCCGCTACCGCGCAGAGCGCATACCAGTTGCTGCGCCTGAAGATGCGGGGAACCTCGCCCAAAAAGACGTCGCGCATCATGCCGCCGCCGACGCCGGTCATCACGCCCATGAAGATGATGGGAATGGGCCGTAGCTGATAGATGATGGCCTTGTCGGTACCGGCGGCGGCAAACAGGCCCACCGAGATGATGTCGACCCATTCCATGAGGTGCGGGTGGGCGGTGATGGTGGCGGGGAAGAGAAAGCCCAGCACGCCAGTCGAGATGGAGACCACTATGGCCCAGTTGGAGCGCAGCAGGTAGACGTCGCCGACCTGCATGATCGTGTCGCGCACGAGGCCGCCGCCTAGGCCGCACAGGATTGCAAGGCCGATGTGGCCGATGAGGTCGAGCTTGCGTTCGCGAGCGTAGAAGAGCCCGGAGAAGGAGCCGACGACCACGGCGGCAAGGTCGAGCCAGACAGGCATCGGCATGCTGGTTGCGGTGGGACTTTGGCTTGCAAAGAGGTCTGGGAGCGGTAGCATGGCATCTCTTTGTTGTCGGGCTTGGCGGTGTCTATCTTATCCTAGCGCTGCGGCGCGCAGCCTGCGGATATTTGAAGCGGTGGTGCACGAGAACGTGAAGGTTGGCTTGCTTGAAGATTGATGCGATTTCACGGAGAGTTGTCCGAGTGGCCGAAGGAGCACGATTGGAAATCGTGTATACGCCGAAAGCGTATCCTGGGTTCAAATCCCAGACTCTCCGCCAGACAGACCCGCGGCGTCCTTAGGGGCGCCGCGTCACCCTTACGGAGGGGTGGCAGAGTGGTTGAATGCGGCGGTCTCGAAAACCGTTTACCCCTTCACGGGGTACGAGGGTTCGAATCCCTCCTCCTCCGCCATCTTGTACGACAGACGCCCCGCACAGGGGCGTTTTTCATGCTTGCGGAAGATGCAGGGGATTCGAACCGTAAGGTCTTGGCAGGCCAGTGGCCTGCCAAGGGCCGAGCGCAGCGAGGCCCGCGAGCGTTGCCGCAAGGCGACGCGGGAATCCCTCCTCCTCCGCCATCTTGTACGACAGACGCCCCGCACAGGGGCGTTTTTCATGTCGCGGCTCCAGTCAACTGGTCCGTCGGTCTGGACGGAACGAACCCCCGTTGCGTCCGCAGGAGCGGACCAGTGCCGACACAGTGCCGACTGGTCCGTCGAATCGACCGGAACGAGCCGCCATTCCGTCCGCGGGAGCGGACCAGTGCCGACTGGTCCGTCGGTCTGGACGGAACGAGCCGCCATTCCGTCTCCCGGAGCGGACCAGTGGTGCCACTGGGGATAGCCGAGCTGAAGCCGTGGGCAACATCCGGGCCGGCGGTGTGCACCTCGTGGACGGAATGTTTCAAAACGGCATCAATGCATCAATCTGCATTGCAAGGATTTGTATGCCTGCGGTACGGTACCCACGTACTAAACACGGCGTGTAGCCATGGCACCAGAAGGAGGGCACAGATGAATAACTTCGCACTTCAGCAGAGCGCCCTCCGACGCCAGGACCGACGTACCACGCTGCGACGCCAGCGCGTGTTGTCTTAGGTCCACGGAGTTTAGCTCCAAGCACATATACGGACCAGACGGCACCCGGCATCGCCGGGTTTTTTCATGCCGATACATCCTGACGATACTGGCTAGCAGCGGATATACAGAACAAAAGCAAAACAAGACACTGCAATGCGAAAACCTGAAACAAGTAGATAAGAGAACAAGCACAGCGGGTAACCGCAGGAAAGGACGAGGACATGGGCAACGATAGGGAAAAGGTAGTTCTGGCATATTCTGGCGGCCTGGACACCTCCGTCATGGTCAAGTGGCTGCAGACCGAGAAGAACCTCGACGTCATCGCCATCTGCGGAAACGTCGGCCAGGACGAGGAGGACCTCGAGTGGGTCAAGCAGAAGGCCTACAACATGGGTGCCATCTACTCTGACGCCGTTGACCTGCGCAAGTCCTATGCCAGTCGCGTTCTGACAAAGGCCATCGCGGCCAACGCCCTCTATGAGGACACCTATCCGCTGCTCTCCGCCCTCTCCCGCCCCATGCTCGCCAAGTATCTGGTGGACTACGCCCACAAGCACGGCGCGCACTACATCGCTCACGGCTGCACCGGCAAGGGCAACGACCAGGTGCGCTTTGAGACCTGCATCCACGCGCTCGACCCCGACCTCGAGATCATCGCCCCCGTGCGCGAGTGGGACCTTCTCACGCGCGAGCAGGAGATGGAGTGGGCCGCCGAGCATGACGTGCCAGTGCCCACCACCGCCGCCAAGCCCTATTCCATCGACGACAACCTCTGGGGCCGTGCCATCGAGTGCGGTGTGCTCGAGGATCCGTGGAACGAGCCTCCCGCAGACATCTGGACGATGACCGTCAACCCAGAGGACGCGCCCGACACCCCCGAGTATGTGACGCTTGCCTTCGAGCACGGCGTGCCCGTCACCCTCAACGGCGAGAAGATGAAGCTCCTGCCGCTGATCATCAAGCTCAACGAGATCGTCGGAGCCCACGGCTTTGGCCGCATCGACATGATCGAGAACCGCGTGATCGGCATCAAGAGCCACGAGTGCTACGAGTGCCCGGCCTCGCTGGCCATCATCAAGTGCCATCAGGCCCTCGAGTCGCTCGTTCTCGACCACGACACCCAGCACTACAAGCACCAGATTGACCAGACCTGGTCCACCCTCATCTACGACGGCCTGTGGTTCTCGCAGCTCAAGAAGGCCCTCGACGCCTTTATCGCCTCCACGCAGGAGTTCGTGACCGGCGAGGTGCGCTTCAAGCTCTACAAGGGCAGCATGACCGTGGTCGGCCGCAGGAGCGACTACGCCATCTACCAGTACGGCCTCGCCACCTACAGCGAGGGTGACACCTTTGACCGCAGCGCCTCCAAGGGCTTCATCGACATCCACAGCCTGCAGAGCAAGACGTGGAGCCAGGTGCAGGGCCCCGGTGCGCACCGCGCCGCCGAGGGACACGACTTCGACCAGTTCTAAGGTACAATCTGTTCGGTTGACGTGCGCCGCCGGCCCAATCACCGGCGGCGCTCTTTTGGCTTTTGACGCAGGGGGAGACTGAGACAATGGCGCTTTGGTCCGGCAGGTTTGAGCAGAGTGTGAGCGAGTTCACGCAGCGCTTTGGCGCCTCGCTCGAGGTGGACAAGAACATGTACCGCCAGGATATCGCCGGCTCGATTGCGCACGCCAGGATGCTCGCGCGCCAGGGCGTCATCAGCCAGAGCGACTTCGAGCACATCGAGGTGGGCCTTCTGGAGATTGCCCACCAGATAGACCAAGGTCGCTTTAAGTACGACATTAACGACGAGGACATCCACATGGCCGTGGAGGGCGAGCTGATCGACGACATCGGCGCCGCCGGCCAGCGTCTGCACACGGGGCGCTCGCGCAACGACCAGGTGGCCACCGACATCCGCCTGCACGCCAAGAGCATGCTCCTCACGCTGATGGCCGAGAACTACTCCCTCCGCAAGGTCATCACGCGGGCCGCGCGCAAGTACTTTGGCGTGGTCATGCCGGGCTACACGCATCTGCAGCACGCGCAGCCGGTGCTGTTCTCGCACCACCTACTGGCGTACTTCTGGATGTTCACGCGCGACTTCAAGCGCCTGCACGACGCCTACCAGGCCGCCGACGTGAACCCGCTTGGATCTGCCGCCCTTGCAGGCACCACGTACCCGCTGGACCGCTTTTACACCACCGAGCTTTTGGGCTTCGACCACCCCGCGCCCAACTCGATGGATGCGGTGAGCGATCGCGACTACCTGCTCGACCTCGAGTACGCATGCAGCATGTCGATGATGCACCTCTCGCGCCTGTGCGAGGAGATCGTGCTGTGGAGCACCACCGAGTTTGGCTTCATCACGCTGTCCGACAGCTATGCAACCGGCTCGAGCATCATGCCGCAGAAGAAGAACCCCGACTTCGCCGAGCTCACGCGCGGCAAGACCGGTCGCGTGGTGGGCGACCTGGTGGGTCTCATGGTCACCATGAAGTCGCTGCCCCTGGCGTACAACAAGGATCTGCAGGAGTGCAAAGAGGGCGCCATCGACGCCTTTGACACCCTGCGTGACTCTATGATCTGCATGGAGGGCATGATCGACACCTGGACCGTGCACGACGACGTGATGCTCAAGGAGGCGGGGCTCGGGTTTACCGCCGCGACGGACGTGGCGGACTACCTGGCCAAGCGCGGCGTGCCCTTCCGCAAGGCGCACGAGATCGTGGGCGAGCTGGTGCTGTACTGCGAGAAGCACAACAAGGGTCTCGAGGACCTCACGCTCAAGGAGTTCAAGCAGGCCTCGTCGATGTTCCGCGACGACATCGTGGGCGAGCTTGACCCGGAGGCCATCGCGCGCGCTCGCACGACCTACGGCGGAACCGGCCACGACGCGGTGCGCCAGCAGCTCCGCGAGGCGAGCCGCACGCTCAAGCGCGACAGGCGCGTGGTCAAGGGCATCCGCGAGAAGGGCGGCGTAATAGAGTAGCCTCTGGATGGCTTCCGGTGCTCGCACGGGAAGCCATCTTCCGTTGTGCACCTCTGCATTTCCAGCGTAACTGCAGGGCTGCCTGCCCCTACGGGCTAGAATCAAACCAGTCTGAACACGCGCGAAAGGACCGCCATGATTGATCGCTACACTCGTCCCGAGATGGGCCACATCTTCTCCCTTGAGAACAAGTACGCCATCTGGCAGGAGATCGAGGTTCTCGCCTGCGAGGCCCACGCCGAGATGGGCAAGATCGGCATCACGCGCGAGGAGGCCCAGTGGATCCGCGACCACGCCTCCTTCAACCGCGTCGAGGTCGACGAGATCGAGGCCGTGACCAATCACGACGTCATCGCCTTCCTGACCAACATGGGCCAGTACATCGACGCGGACGTCCCCGAGGGCGAGCCCAAGCCGAGCCGCTGGGTGCACTACGGCATGACCAGCTCCGACCTGGGCGACACCGCGCTCTGCTACCAGCTCACGCAGGCGACCGACATCATCATCGAGGACTGCCGCCGTCTGGGCGAGATCTGCAAGCGCCGCGCCTTCGAGGAGCGCGAGACCCTCTGCGTGGGTCGCACGCACGGCATCCATGCTGAGCCCATGACCTTTGGCATGAAGTTTGGCAGCTGGGCATGGGAGCTCTACCGCGACCTCGAACGTCTGCGCGACGCCCGTCGCCAGGTTGCCGTCGGTGCCATCAGCGGTGCCGTGGGCACCTATTCCTCCATCGACCCCTTTATCGAAAGCTACGTCTGCGAGCATATGGGCCTCGATTCCGACCCGCTGTCCACGCAGGTCATCAGCCGCGACCACCACGCCTATCTCGCAAGCGTGCTGGCCACCACTGCCGCGAGCTGCGAGCGCATCGCCCAGGAGGTGCGCGCCTACCAGAAGACCGACACGCTGGAGGCCGAGGAGCCGTTCCGCAAGGGCCAGAAGGGCTCAAGCGCCATGCCGCACAAGCGCAATCCCATCACCGTGGAGAAGGTCTGCGGCCTGGCCCGTTGCGTCAAGGCAAACGCGCAGGTGGCCTATGACAACGTGGCCCTGTGGCACGAGCGCGACATCTCCCACAGCTCCAACGAGCGCGTGGCCCTCGCCGACAGCTTCATCGCGCTCGACCACATGTTTACCTGCCTCATCCGCATCATCGACGGGCTGGTGCTTTACCCCGCGCGCATGGAGTTCAACCTCAATAGCACCCGCGGCCTCATCTACTCGAGCAAGGTGCTGCTCGCGCTGGTCGACACGGGCATCACCCGCGAGGAGGCGTACGCCATCGTGCAGCGCAACTCCATGCAGGTCTGGGACGACGTCCAGCAGGCGCGCGCGGGCAAGACGCTGCGCGAGCGCCTTGAGGACGACCCCGAGTGCACGCTGAGCTCCGAGCAGCTCGACGCGATCTTTGACCCGTGGAGCTTCCTCGGGCGCATCAACGTGGTGTTCGACCGTCTCGAGGAGCTGAGCTTCGAGTAGGATCCTGGGGTATCTGAAGACAAGGGCCCGGGCTTGGCGCGACGCGTGCCGGCCCGGGCCTCGCGCATGTATGGGGATACGCGCAAGCTGCGGGCGACGTCAAGCGCGACCCAACTTGGTGGGTATACTTGACCGTGTCTGACAGGGGGGAACCATGTACGCACTCGACTACACTCCTCGGCGCGTCTGCCCGAGAAACATACACGTAGAGGTATCCGACGACGGCTCGACCATCGAGAAGGTCGTGTTCTTTGGTGGATGCAACGGCAACACGAAGGCCGTGTCCAAGCTCGTTGCGGGCAAGCCCGTGGACGAGGTCGTGGAGCTGCTTGCCGGCAACCAGTGCGGGCCGCGCGGCACCTCGTGCGCCGACCAGATGACCATTGCCCTGCGCCAGGCCCAGCAGGCTGCGCGCGAGCTGCAGGCGTCATAGGGACGGGTTGCTGTGGGGCTCTTTGGCAACATAACCAGGCGCGGGCTGTTTAGGGCGAGCGTCGCCGGTGCGGCCACCTCGGTGGCGATAGGCGTGCTCTCGGGTTGCCGCCATTCCGGCGAGGAGACGTCGGACCCGGTGGTTGTGGACGAGGGAGCGAGCACCAACATCCTTGGCGAGGACAGCCCCTACAAGGAGGCCGACCTGACGCTCAAGGAGAAGGGCAACTGGTCGCTGCCCGTGGGCACGATACTGCGTCAGGGAGAGGACGCTTGGATCCCCGCCCTTGCTGCGGGAGCCTCGGCGAGCCCTGTGGTCAAGGCCTGCGCATTCTCCACCGCGTCGGGCAACCTTGCGGACGTGGTGACCACGCTGGTGATGGGCAACGAGCCCAACATATCCATCTACGACGTGCGTTGCTCCGAAGAAGTGTATGCGTGGGTCGAGATGGACATGCTCAAGCGCGTCTGGAAGCTCTACGCGCAGCGCTTTGGCAACGGTGAGGTGTCTGGCACGGTCTCCACGCTGTGGGAGGGCGACTCCGACTGGGATCCTCCCCTCTTTGCCGTGCATGGCGATGCCGTTATCTGGCAGGTCATGCCCGCCATCTCGGGAACCAAGACCCGCGAGAGCTCCTATTGCTACCTCTGGCATTTGGGCGACCGTGATGCGCAGGCCGTGGTCGAGTCGCCTGGACGCTTTGCCATGCCACCGGCGGTGTCGGGCAACACCATCACGCTGGCACCCCGCGTGCGTGCCGACCAGGGCGTCTTTTATGGGATAACCTCCTACAAGCTGAGTGACGACCTTGCGACCATGGTCGACCAGCTGGTGCTGCCCCAGAGCGTCCGACCGTTCCGTGCCGTGCGCATGGGCGACCGCTTTGCCTTCTCGGTGGAGGCCAACTATTCGTCAGGCGGCCTGCTCGGTCAGATGGGCACCTATATTGGTACGGCCGACGGGCCCTTCATCACGCTGGTGCGCGAGCCGTCTGCGCAGGTGGCAGGCTCCAAGGAACTGTTCATCGTCAAGAGTCGCGCTTCGTACTTTGTGATCGATACAGCCAAGGAGACCTACTCGATTCTGAGTGCTACCAACCGCTGCGTTGATTACGGCGAGTACCCCGCGAGCGAGGGCGTCTGCTCCGACTTCGTCACCTTTGCCACGGTGAAGGATGGCACGACGGGATATCCGTCTGCCGTCACGGTGAGGAGCTTTGCCCTTTAGTCAGCGTACAAATCTGCTCGTCTGCGGTAAAATAGTGATATATATATGCCCATTTTTTTCGGGCTGCTGGTTGCTACCAAAGGAGGCCGCCGTGGCTTCAGACGAGAAGAGAATACTGCTGGTTGAGGATGAGAAGGCGATTCGTGACGCGGTTGCGGCGTATCTCGAGCGTGAGAACTACGTGGTGCGCGGCGTGGGCGATGGCCAGAGCGCTCTGGAGGAGTTCGAGAAGCACTCCTTCGACCTCATCATCTTGGACCTCATGCTGCCCAAGCTGTCGGGCGAGCGCGTCTGCCGCGCCGTCCGTGAGACGTCCAACGTGCCCATCATCATGCTGACCGCAAAGGGCGAGGTCGAGGACCGCATCATCGGCCTCGAGCTCGGCGCTGACGACTACCTGATCAAGCCCTTCTCCCCGCGCGAGCTGGTCGCACGCGTCCGCGCGCTGCTGCGCCGCGCCCATGCGGAGACCGAGCCCGCCCTTGAGGTGCTCGACTTCACGGACCTCGTCATCGACATCTCTGGCCACAAGGTGACGGTCGAGGGCAAGGAGGTCGACCTCACGGCCTCCGAGTTCAAGCTGCTGACCACGCTCGCCCGCTATCCGGGCCGCGTGTACACCCGCATGGAGCTGGTCGAGAAGGTCCTCGGCTACGACTTCGAGGGCTACGAGCGCACCATCGACAGCCATGTCAAGAACCTGCGCGCCAAGCTCGGCGACGATCCGCGTAACCCGCGCTGGCTCTACACCGTGCACGGTGTTGGCTATCGCTTCGAGGCGCCGCAGCGCACTGACGCCGAGTAACGCAGGCGAGGACGCCAGACGTGGCAAAGAGATTTGTGACGGGAAGAGGGGACGACCCCTCTTCCTCGTCAAATAGGGCCTCATACAACACCGTCAGACGCGAGCCCGGCTCGCGTCTGGGTGGTCGCTACCGCCTCAAGATCATGCTGTTCTTCGCGCTGGTCGCCGTCATTACCGCGGTGGTCATGACGGTGGTGCTGGCGTACGTGTGGGAGGGGCAGTTCCGCGGATACACGCGCGAGAACATGCAGCGTCTGGCACAGTCGACGGCAGACACGCTCTCGGGCGAGTACCAGGAGAAGGGCGGCTGGGACGACGAGGTCCTTGACTACGCGCGCTCTGCCTCCTCGGCCTCGTCCGACGTTGGCGTGCAGGTGGTGGACGCACGCGGGCACGTGCTCTACGACGACACCTGGGCGCGCACGCGCAGTACCAGGGATGACGACGGAGCCCTGACCAACGAGAGCGCAACCGTACTCGCCACGCCGGCGCAGGGCGGAGACTCCACCGTCTCGGCCGACATCGTCGACAAGGACGGCAAGGTCGTGGGACAGGTGCGCCTGTGGTCCTTTGGCTCGGAGGCCCTTCTCACCAAGGCGGACTCCGCATTTAGGGACAAGTCCTACATCGCCATCGCCATCTCGGCGGCTGTGGCCGTCGTCGGCGCGTTTCTCATGGGGTCCATCGCCTCGCGCTCGCTGACGCGGCCCATCAGGCGCATAACCTCCACGGCAGAGCAGATCCGCGGCGGCGACCTCACCGCACGCACCGGCGTGACCGGCGACGACGAGATCGGCCTTCTGGGCGAGACCTTCGACAGCATGGCCAATACGCTTGAGCGTGACATCAAGTTCGAGCATCGTCTCACCAGCGATGTCGCGCACGAGCTGCGCACGCCGCTCATGGCCATGCTGGTGACGGTCGAGGCCATGCAGGACGGCGTACTGCCGGCTGACGACGAGCACTTTGAGACGGTCGCCTCGGAGGTGCGCCGCCTCTCCCGCCTGGTTGACGCCATGCTGCACCTCTCGCGCATCGAGAACGGCAAGCGCCAGCTCAAGATCGAGTCAACTGACGTGGTGCACCTGGTGCGCAGCCTCGTCTCCGTGCAGCATCAGCTGTTCCACGAGCGTGGCCTGCACCTGCGCTTTGACGACAAGACCTCACGCCACGAGTGCTATGCCGACATAGACCCCGACCTCATCCGCGAGGCCATCACCAACCTCATGTCAAATGCGATGCGCTACACCCAGCACGACGGCTGGGTTGTGGTGGGCGTGGCCAACGAGCGCAAGGACGTGCTCGTCTCCGTGCGCGACACGGGCATCGGCATTGCCGAGGAGGACATCCCCAAGGTCTTCTCGCGCTTCTGGCGCTCCGAGGTGAGCCGCGAGCGTGCGACGGGCGGTCTGGGCGTGGGCCTGGCCATCACCAAGGAGATCGTCGACCAGCACAACGGAACCATCGAGGTGGAGTCCGAGCTGGGCAAGGGCACCACCTTCACGCTGCGCCTTCCCATTACGAGGGCTAGCAAGGAGTAGCTGGCGCGCCGTCGGGCCGCGAAACGCCCCCAAGCTGTGCTGATGATGCATCATTGGCACCCATCTCCAACAGCGTCAAAGAGTCGGCTACAATAGCGGACGTATGTGCAACGGGCTTGAAAGGACTCCCATGGCTCTTGAGCTTCGACCTGACTCCCACGGCAAGGTTCGTGACATCTACGACTGCGGTGACAGCCTGCTGATGGTTGCCAGCGACCGCATCAGCGCGTATGACTTCATCCTGCCTGACGAGATTCCCTACAAGGGCGAGATCCTGACGCGCATCTCCGCGTTCTGGTTCGACCGCTTTGCCGACCTTATGCCCAACCACCTGCTCTCCATGGGTGTGGCGGACTATCCGGAGGAGTACCAGCCCTACGCCGAGTACCTGACGGGCCGCTCCATGCTGGTCAAGAAGGCGCAGACCATTCCCATCGAGTGCATCGTGCGTGGCTACCTCACCGGTAGCGGCAAGAAGACCTACGATCAGGATGGCACGGTCTGCGGCATCAAGCTGCCTGACGGCCTGACCGAGGCCTCCAAGCTGCCCGAGGCGATCTTTACGCCCTCCACCAAGGCGGAGCTCGGTGAGCACGACGAGAACATCTCCTTCGAGCGTTGCGCCGAGATCGTGGGTCTCGACCTGGCCGAGCAGCTGCGCGACGCGTCGCTGGCCATCTACAACGCGGCTGCCGACTACGCCGCAACCCGTGGCATCATCATCGCCGACACCAAGTTCGAGTTTGGCATCATCGACGGCAAGCTGACGCTGATCGACGAGTGCCTCACGCCTGATTCCAGCCGCTTCTGGCCGCAGGAGGGCTACGAGGAGGGCAAGGTGCAGCCCAGCTACGACAAGCAGTACGTACGCGACTGGCTGCGCGCCAACTGGGACATGACGGGCGAGCCGCCCCACCTGCCTGCAGAGGTCATCGAGGGCACGTCGGCACGCTATCAGGAGGCGTTCCAGATCATCACTGGTTCCAAGTTCGAGGCAATGAGGTAAGAACATGTCGTTGATGGACACTATCAAGGGTGCCCGCGAGGAGGCCGCGGAGTCTGTCTCGCTCATCACTCGCAAGAAGGACGAGGCCGAGGGTGCGGCAGCCAGCGAGGCGCAGTCCCGCAAGCAGGCGTATTCCCGCGCATCCGCCGCGGGCGCGAAGCCTACCCGCGAGGTGGCCGGCACCGTGCGCAATGCCGCGGAAGCCGAGCCGACCAAGGAGGAGAAGAAGGCCAAGCGCGAGGCAAAGAGGACCGAGGATGACGAGCGCTTCGACGCTCAGCAGGTGGTTCTCAAGCAGCAGCCTGGCTACAAGAGGCTGACCCGTATCTGGTGGGTGCTCCTCGGCGTTGGCTTTGCCTTCTCGCTGGGTTCGTTCCTCATCGTGCACTACCTGCAGAGCAATGCAAGCTCGCCCATGGCCAACACGCTGGCCGCAGCCTCCATGGTCATGATGGTCGCGGCATACCTGTTCATCATCGGTGCGTTCATCCTTGACTTCGTCAAGATTCGCCCCATGCGCAACGCTGCGCGCGACACCGTGTCCGGGGCATCGCGCAAGAGGCTGAGGCGCATCATCGACGAGGACGCGAACTCCAAGAAGTAGTGCGCGTCTTTTGCATCTCGTCCGCAATGTGGTGACGTGATGCTAGAATGTGTCTCGCATGCGCCCTCGTAGCTCAGGGGATAGAGCACCGCTCTCCTAAAGCGGGTGTCGGCGGTTCGAATCCGTCCGGGGGCACCAGACAGTTCGCGGGTCAGGCTAACAGCCTGGCCCGCTTTTTTGGTCGCAAGGCTTCGAGTTCGGCGACCGGTCCGCTCCGCCGGACGCAATGAGCCTCCGTTGCGGTCCAATCGACGGACCAGTCGCGCATATGGGCACTGTTTATCCCAGGGGGGGCAGGTATAAGAGAAGGCCCCCGAAGCACGCTCTTGTGCTTCGGGGGCCTGGTCAGGTAGTGGAATAGCCTTTACGCGCCGGAGTCCGTAGAGGTCTTGTTGCCCTCGCTGCTGGCGCTGCTGTCGTCCGTGCTCGTCTCCTCAGAGGTCTGTGACTGCGCTGGGCCACTTGACACGGTAAGCGAGATGGACTTGCTGGAGTCGCTCGAGATGGTGCCGCTGGGGCTCTGGCCGATGATCGTGCCGGCCACGGAGTCGTCGGTCTGCTCGGAGACGCTCACCGACCAGCCCTGGCCTTCGAGGTAACCTTTGGCGTCGCTGAGGCCCCAGCCCATGACGTCAGGAACCTCGATGTCAGCCTTGCCGATGGAGATGATGATCCTGATCGTGCTGCCCTTCTCGGCGGTGCCGGTCTTGGACTGCTCGATGACGACGTCCTTGTCGTAGGTGTTGCTGTAGTCGTAGTCGACCTCAACCACAAAGCCTGCGCCCTCGAGGGTTGCCTGGGCAGAAGTCACGTAGTCGCCCACAACGCTTGGCACCTCGACGGTCTCCTTGCCCTTGGAGAGGTGGTAGGTGACGGTGTCGCCTTCCTTGGCGGAGCTGCCGGCCTTGGGACTCTGCGTGGCGACCTTGCCTGCCTCGATCTCGGGATCGTAGACGGAATCGCCGTTCTCGTACTTGAGGCCCACGGCGGCAAGCGCCTGCTGTGCCTCGTTGGGCGTCTTGTTCTTGATGTCGGGCACCTCGACCGTCTCCTTGGGCTCCTCGCCCTTGGAGATGACCAGGTCGATCTTCGCCCCGCGCTCCGCCTTCTTGCCTGCAACGGGGTTCTGGCTGATGACCCTGCCCTCCTCGACGGTGCTCGAGTACTCGCTCGTGACCTCGCCACGCTCGAAGAAGTTGCTGTCCGCGATGGCCGTCAGGGCGTCCTGCTGGGTGTAGTTGAGCAGGTTGGGCACCTGACGCATGGTGTTCATGTTGCCAAGAAGCATCGTGACGGCTGCGGCGACGGCGGCGAGAAGCGCGACAAAGCCTATGACGGTGAGCGTGCGCCTACGGCGTGCCTTGCGTGCCCGCTCCTCGGCCTGCTGGCGCGCGAGCTCCTTGGCGGTCGTGGGCTTCTGACGGCCCGTGCGGCCCTTGCGGCCCGTGACGCCGGCACCCGTGGTGTCTGCCGGGGTGATGATGGGCGTGGTCTGCCCACCGATCTGGGTGGTGGTGGTAACCGGCATGACGCTCGTGACGGCATTGACGGCCTGGATGCGGCCAGCCATGTAGTCACGAAGCACGTGATAGAGCTCGTCGGCCGTCTGGAAGCGGGCTGCCGGGTCCTTTTGCATGCACTTGAGGATGATGGACTCGAGCGACGGGTCCACGTTGGGATTGATCTGGCTGGGCGGCTGGGGCTGCTCGTTGACCTGCTTGAGCGCGACGGTGATGGCGTCGTCGCCCTCAAAGGGCACGCGGCCCGTGGCAGCCTCGTACATGACGATGCCGAGCGAGTAGATGTCGGTGGTGGGGCCAAGCTCCTTGCCCTGCGTCTGCTCGGGCGAGACGTAGTGTGCCGTGCCCAGCACCGAGTTGTCGGTGGTCAGGTGGCTGTTCTTGGCACGAGCGATGCCAAAGTCCATCACCTTCACGTTGCCGTCACGCAGCACCATGATGTTCTGCGGCTTGATGTCGCGGTGGATGATCTCGTGGCGGTGCGCCACCGAGAGCGCCTGCGCGATCTGCGAGCCGATCTGGGCCACCTTTTTGCAGTCCAGAGCACCATGCTTGCGGATGCCGCTCTTGAGGTCGGTGCCGCGCAGGTACTCCATGACGATATAGTAGGTGTCCTCGTCCTTGCCCCAGTCGTAGACGCTGACGATGTACGGGCTGCTCATGGCAGCCGCCGCCTGCGCCTCCTGCTTGAAGCGTGCCGCGAAGGACGGATCGTTGGCATATTGCGGCAGCATGGTCTTGATGGCAACCGTGCGCCCGAGAACCTCGTCGAGGCCTCGGTACACGATGGCCATGCCACCCGTGCCGATTCTGTCTTGGACCGTATAGCGTCCGCCAAGAACCTTACCTGCCATTACGTACTCCCATCGTTGCCGTGTCCGTGCCACGGTATTGCATACTGCTGGTTGGGGCTGCCCCAATGCGTCTCACCGCTATCAGCCTCCCCATGTCTGGATGTTGAGACAAGTTGCCAGAACCTGTCCCGCGATGCGCGTTGCCGTGCCGTTTACCTCTGTGCTCTCGGAGCCCTCGATGCAGATCGAGATGGCCAGCGTGGGCTGGTCGTAGGGCGCAAAGCCCACGAACAGCGAGTTGGCCGTGGTTCCGCTGGTCTCAGCGGTGCCGGTCTTGCCAGCAACGCGAACGCCATCGATCTGTGCCGCGGTGCCCGTGCCCTCCTCGACGACCGCTGCCATGGCCTCCTTGACGCTCTCGGCTGCCTGAGCCGAGACGGGCTGGCCAATGGCGCGCGGCTGCGCGGTGGAGACGGTTGCGCCTTCGGGCGAGAGAATGTGGTCTACGACATAGGGGTTCATGGCAATGCCACCGTTGGCTATGGCGGCAACCATGACCGCGTTCTGCATGACGGTGGTCTGCGGGCCGGCGGGGCTCTCGTGCTCGCCGACGGGCTGGCCGCATGCCGCCCAAGCCAGCTCCCACTCCGTCATCTCGGAGGGCTCGGGCATGAGCGAGGCATGGGTGGAGAAGTCCTGGCCGATGCCATCGGAGCCGTAGCCAAAGGCGCGCGCGTAGCTGACGAGCGTGGACGCCCCAAGCTGGGTGCCCACCTGGCCATACACGGTGTTGGCGGAGTAGGCGAGCGCCTCCTTGAGGCTGAGCGACTCCCAGGCTTCGTCGTGGATGTTGGTGACGGCAGCATTGCCAATGTCGATGCTGGCAGGCGCCTTGTACTGCGCGTCGAGCTTGGCCACGCCCGCGTCGAGGGCGGCTGCCAGTGTCAACACCTTGAATGTTGAGCCGGGGGCGTAGCGCGCCGAGACCGTACGGTCGAGCAGGGAGCTGCCCCCGTCGGTGGACTCGATGAGCGCCGCCACGTTGTCGTTGGAATACGTGGGCGAGGATGCCTTTGCAAGCACGGCGCCCGTCGAGGGGTCAAGCACTACGATAGCACCCGTATAGCCCTCGAGCGCAGCCTCGCAGGCCATCTGCATCTGCGAGTTGATAGTGAGCACGACCGAGGAGCCGGGCACCTTGATACCAGCCATCGAGTAGAGCGCGTTGGTCCAGTTGGAGTAGTCAGCATGGCCCGTGAGGCGCTCGTTCATGGTGAGCTCGATCCCGCTTGCGCCGTACTTTGTGGAGACATAGCCCACGGTGTGGGACGCCAGCGAGCCCTGCGGGTAGGTGCGCACGTATGTGCCGTCGTCCTGCTGCACGGACTGCGCGAGGGTCACACCGTCATAGGTGATGATTGCGCCACGCTCAACGTGAGCACTGCGGGCCATCGTGTGATTGTTGTTGGGCCTCTGCTGATACTCCTCTGCCTGGACCACTTGGATGTAGGTGAGGTTGGCAATGAGCAGCGCAAAGCCGACGGTGAAAGCCGTGACTAGCACCGTGAGGCGGTTGCCCAGGGCGACACGACCCAGAATGCCCGACTCGGGGGTGAGCATGCCATAGCGGCCACGCACGTGGCTGCCATGCAGCACCTGGGAGACGCGCACGCCCTCGCCGGGGGCGGCGGTGGTGCTGGGGCCGATCATGGCGGCGGGCGCCATCTCCATGAGGCTCTCGTGGCCCGTGCCCTCGTCACCGGCGCGCAATAGCAGGCCGACGATGATGAAGCTGGCGAGCAGCGAGCTGCCGCCCTGGCTCATGAAGGGCAGGGTGACGCCCGTCAGCGGGAGCAGCTTGGTGACGCCGGCCACGATGAGGAACGCCTGCACCGTGATGGCTGATGTCAGACCGACGGCGGAGAAGGCCGCCACGTCGGACTTGGCGCGGGCCGCGGTGGTCAGACCGCGGACGGCAAACAGCATGTAGCCGATGAGTACGGCGGATGCGCCAAGCAAGCCCATCTCTTCTCCAATGGCAGAGAAGATGAAGTCGGACTCGACAACCGGGATGAGGCGTGGCATACCCTTTCCGATGCCGGAGCCCACGAGGCCTCCGTCGGCCAGCGAGTAGAGCGACTGAACCAGCTGGTAGCCGCCGCCCGATGCGTCCTTAAAGGGATCAATCCAGGTTTGCACGCGAACCTGCACGTGGGAGAAGAGCTTGTAGCACAATACACCGCCCACGGCGAGGAGCGCCAGGGACACGATGACGTAGCTCACACGGCCCGTGCAGACGTAGAGCATGATCACGAAGAAGGTAAAGAAGAGAAGGGCGCTGCCCAGGTCGCGCTCGAAGACCACGACAAGGAGCGAGAGGCCCCACATCACGACCATGGGGAAGAGCATGCGGGGGCGCGGAAACGCCAGAGGCCCGACCTGCCGCATGGAGGCGGAGAGCATCTCGCGGTTCTCGGCGAGATAGGAGGCCAGGAAGAGCGCGATGCAGATCTTGGCCAGCTCGCCGGGCTGGAAGGTGAGGGGACCGATCCTGAGCCACAGCTTGGCGCCGCCGATCTCGGTACCGAACACCATGGGCAGAAGCAGCAGAAACACGCCGGCGGCGCCCAGCACGTACTTGTAGTCGGCAAGCTCCTCGAGGCTCGGGACAAACGCCAGCGTCGCCACGAGTGCGCCCACGGAGATGAAGAGCCAGATCACCTGGTTGACGGCCAGGCTCGGCGCCAGGCGCGTGACAAAGGCGATGCCAATGCCCGAGAGCAGGAACACGACCGGCAGGATGGCCGGGTCGGCTCCAGGCGCCAGGCGGCGAATGGCAAGGTGGGCGACGGTGAAGGCCGCAAAGAGCCCCAGCGGTACCGCAAGCGACGAGAGCGAGAGCTCTACGTGCATGTTGATGACATACATTGCGTAGAGCAGGGTGACGGGCAGCGCGGCTACGAGCAGCAGAACGAGCTCGGTACCGCGGCGGGTGTTTGCCTCACGCAGAGCCATGCTAATCGCCTCCCTCGGTGTTGGTGGGGACGGCGGGGTTGGCCGTGGAGGTCTCCGTGCCGGCCGTGGACTTGTCCGCCACCTGCTGGGCATGCGCCTTGTCGGCGGCAATCTGCTCGCGGTAGCTCTCGATGGTTGCCTCTGCCTCCCGCTCGCTGGCTACGACAACGCCATTTTGCAGGTTGGACCGAGTTGCCTCGGGCAGGTCGCTGAGCTGGACCGTTGTGGACTGCGACAGGGCGTAGAGGTCGTGGCCGAACAGCGATGCGTTGACGCCGTGATAGATGGCGACGGTGTCGCCGTTTACGCCCACGTACCACGAATGGCTGACAAACAGGCTTGCCGCCACAAAGAGCGCGGCGACGATGCCCACGATAAGGGCGCCGATGAGCCCAAAGCGGGTGAGGTAGCGCCTGCGGTGCTGGTCGATGATGCCGTCGTCGGTGATGTCAACGACCACGACGGTCACGTTGTCGCTGCCGCCCTCCTGAAGCGCGGCGGCCACCAGGTTGTCTACGGCAGCCTGGGCCGTTGCCGAGGAGACGGCAATCGCCTCGATCTGCGAGTCCTCGACCATGGACGACAGGCCATCAGAGCAGATGATCACACGATCGCCAGCAAAGACGTCAATGGTGAAGTGGTCCGCGTACATGTCGGGGTCGGAGCCCAGCGCGCGGGTGATGACCGAGCGCGAGGGGTGCACGCGCGCCTCGTCGGCGGTGATCTCGCCTGCGTCGACGAGCTCCTCCACGTACGAGTGGTCGTGCGTCAGGCGCACGAGCGCGCCGTTATGCAGCAGGTAGACGCGCGAGTCGCCAACGTGGGCGACGGCCATCTTGTTCTGCTCGATGCAGACGGCGGAGGCGGTGCAGCCCATGCCCATCTTGCCCTTGCCGGTGGCCGCGCCCTCCATGACTGCGGTGTTGGCAATCTCGATCGCCGCGCCCAGGAGAAGGTCGTCGGCGTGGGAGGGGGCGTGCTCGGCAATGGTGGTGACGGCTATGGCGCTTGCGACCTCGCCCGCGGCATGACCGCCCATGCCGTCACTGACGGCAAAGGTGGGGGCCTGCGCGAGGAAGGAGTCCTCGTTGTGGCTGCGGACCAGGCCCACGTCGGTGCGCGCGGCCCAGCTGATGTTGCTGGTGGCGCCGCTGCGAACCTGAGCCCCCGCACCCTCGGTGATCTGCGGATCATCGTGGCCGGGGCTGTTCACGGGACTCTGGCTGGCGGGCGAGGGCGTGCTCTTGGTGCGAGAGAGCCTATGCCAAGGCAAGCTGCTCATCGACGGCTCACCCTCATGACGGCGTCACCAACCTGCACCTCGTCGCCATCGCGAAGCGTGACGGGCTGTCCGATGGGATGGCCGTTGACCAGCGTGCCGTTGGTGGAGCCAAGGTCCTCGAGCACCAGCGCGGGGCCCTGCAGCGTAAAGCGGGCGTGCGCGGCCGAGACGTAGGGCTCGCCGATGACGATGTCCGACGAGGGCGAGCGGCCGATGACCACGGGCCCGAGGATGTCGACATGCAGGCCGCGCAGGGTCCTGCTGCCCTTTTCCACGTCGACGGACCAGATGGCGGCGTCGCGGCGCTGGCCGCGGACCAGGCCAATGCCGGTCCTCATCGTTGCGAAGAGAAACACGTAGAGAAGGGCCACCAGCAAGATGCGCCCTGCAAACAGGACGAGATCGACCATGCTATGACTCCCTGAACTCGAGGTTCAGCAGGCCGACGGTGATGAGGTCACCGTCGCGCAGGATGCAGGAGTCGATGTCGACATCGTTGACCAGGGTGCCGTTGGTGGAACCGAGGTCATGGATGCGCCAGGTGCGCCCGTCGTAGGTGAGCTTTGCATGCTTGCGCGACACGTTGGGGTCGTGCAGCACGATGCTGCCCTGGAGACGCTCGCGACCAATGGTGGTCTCCGGCGCCGTGCCGATGTAGGTGCGGCCACTCTGGCGGTCGATGAGCAGGCAGGTGACCGGATCCTTCTCGACCACCGGCAGCGGGGCGACGCCGACGGTGGAGTCCTGCGTGTTGGGCGTGCTGTGGCGCCTGACATCGGGCACCGCAATCTCTGCGGGTGCCGCGTTGACCTCGGGAACCACGGGGACCTGCTTGCCCGCGACCTCGGGCATCGGGGTCACGATGGGGTTGGCCTCGACGTCGACGACCTCGGGGAGGGCGTCTGCCAGCGAGAGCGGCTCGGGCACCGACACGGGGCTCGGCGCGCTCACCTGATTGAGCTGCTCGTCGACGAAGTCGGCGGGAAGCACGTTGAGGCCTGCGGAGGAGTCGTCGCTGATGGCGTGCTCGACCACGGGGATGTCGTCGACGGCCTCAACGGCGGGCTCGACCTCCGGCAGGGGAACCACCTGGCTGGAGGCGGCGCCACCAAAGGCATCGAAGCCACCGAGGAAGGACTCCTCCTCCTCGCGAAGCTTCTCGAGGGTGAGCGCGTCGACGTTGTTGGCAAACACGGCAAAGCGGCCGCGGCGCAGCGACGAGTCGACCATAAAGCGCGCCAGCGGCTTGCCGACGAAGACGTAGCCCTTGCGCGCCGCCTCGGCCTCGATGAGGTCTGCGACCTCGCTGGAGAGCTCGGGGTACACGGGCTTGATGATTGCGTCGTCGTCAGCCGAGACGAGGATGGTGATCAGCGCGGGCGCGGTGTTGACGCCGTCGACGATGTAGGTCTCCTGCTCCATCTCGCGCGCGGCGCGCTTGGCAAGCTTTCTAAAGGAAAAAGGCATGGTGATGCCCTGTTGGGAGGCACCAAAGGCCGTTGCGACGCGGCTCTCGAACGCCTTGAACATGTTCATGTCAGTCCTCACTCTCAAGACTCTCCTCGCGGGGCCCATGAAGGATGCATGCGATGCATACAAGCACACTACAGAGTACCGCAATGCCCGTATTAGCCCACGATGGGTCTACCCATATGCCGCCATTCTCCACGCGTGCGGATACCAGCTGAAAGCCGACAAGCGTGACGCAACCGACGATCTGGCCGGCAACGGCGAAGCCCACCGAAGGCTTGTGTCGGGTGAGCGCCGCGCAGAGCGCCGCGGCAGCTGCGCACCCGGCAAGCGAAATGCCTGCGGGTCCTGTTGCCAGCGGAAGGAGAATGGCGTCGACGAGGCCGTCCAACGCAAAGTGCGCTGCGGTGGCCTGTGGCCAGAACTTGCCGACAAACCACGAGACGCAACCCGTGGCGAGTGCTGCTACGGGGGAGAGCGCGGTGCCGGCGATGGCGACGCCTGCGAGCGGCGATCCGACGCAGGCGGGTGTCAGCAGGGAGAGCGTGGCAAGCCTCGAGCGGGTGGCGCAACCTGCCCACCACAGGATGGCGGCCACGCCCAGCACGATGGCCAGCAGGAGCGACGCGGCGGCCCTTGCCTGGATGGCAATGGCCGCACAGAGCCCGGCAAGCACGAGCGCGGAGCCCATGGGAGGCCAGAGGGCGGCCAACGCGCCGCAGGCGGCAGTTACGGCCAGCATAACGGTCTCGCCTTGGCTGGCGAGAAGAACCGGCACCAGCGACCAGGCAAGGTAGAGCGTTGCCGCAGCGGATGCGGCGCGCACGAACGCGGAGGGCACCCAGGGGTGGCTGACGGCGAGGGGCAGGCGCTCGCCTTCCCAGTCGTCAGGGTCGGCAGAGGCGTTCTCGGGAACCTGCGACACCAGGCCGCAGAGCGACGTTGCGCCAGCAACAGGGTCACCTAGGGCAAATACCAGCTCTTTTGCGAGCGTCTCGACCGATGGTATGCGAGCCTGCGGGCTTGCGGCCAAGGCGCCAAGCAGCGCCTCCTCCGCCATGCCCGCAAGGGTCGGGTCAAACTTGGAGGGCTTGCCGGGGCCCTTCTCGATAAGTGCGAGGGAGCGCTCGGCAGTTGGCGCGGCAAAGGGGCAGAAGCCCAGCAGGGCCTGCCAGGTGACCACGGCCAGCGAGAAGATGTCGCTGCGCTCGTCCACCACGCCGCCCTCGATCTGCTCGGGGGGCATGTAGCCAACGGTGCCGCCGCGGGCGCCGCCGTAGCCGGCAGCGGATGCGAGCGTAGCCATGCCAAAGTCGCAGAGCTTCACGACGCCCGTGCGGTCGATCATGATGTTGGTGGGCTTGATGTCCATGTGCAGGACACCGTTTTCGTGCGCAAACCCCAACGCAGCGGCCACAGACTGCACCAGGCAGGCGGTCTCGTCGCCCGTAAGGACGCCGCCCTCCACGCGTGCAAGCAGCTCGGCCAGGGTCATGCCGTCAACGTACTCCATGACCAGATAGGCGTAGGGCCCCTCCACCTCGAAGTCGAAGACCGTGATGATGTTGGGGTGGGCGAGCATGCTGGAGGTGCGAGCCTCCGCGAGGGCCTCCTGCAGGGTTGAGGTGGGGTTGGTGCCGGTCAGCGGCAGGCGCTTGATGGCCACGCGGCGCTGGAGGCGCGTGTCCCAGCAGGTGAGGACCGTGCCAAAGCCACCCGTCCCGCATGATTCCATGATGCGGTAGCGGTTGAGAATCACGTCGCTGTAGGGACGCGACTCCAAGGCAACTGCCTGGTTGTGGACGAGAGGACGAGAGTCTGCCATGGACCTTCCTGCGTTGTTGTTTGAGCTGCGTTTGGCGGTGGTCGTTTGCTGGAAGTTAGTGTACCCCTCTTGCGGGCGATTGATACGCGGGTACGGGGTCGTTTGGCATGATTTACAGGGTTGTCGCGGCAGATTCCCTGCGACAAAAGTCGAAATTGCCAGTTGCAAAGGTGTACCCGTTAGTAGTATCATTACAAATCGCAACGCGGGCGTGGCGGAATTGGCAGACGCGTACGGTTCAGGTCCGTATGGGGGCAACCCCGTGAAGGTTCAAGTCCTTTCGCCCGCACCACGCACTCTCA
>CACYTH010000024.1 GCA_902777325.1 uncultured Coriobacteriaceae bacterium | reverse complement strand
GACCGCATCTTCCAGCTGACCCCGTCCGCCTCCTCCGTCAACGTCCTCGGTGGCGAGGAGATCGGCGCTGACAACCCGCGCAAGGACAACGTCTTCCAGATGTGCTTCACCGACCCCAACCAGGGCACCAAGTCGGCCCAGTACATCGACGAGCAGAAGCTCGGCACCAAGATCGCCATCATCTACAACAACGCCGACGCCTACTCCACCGGCATCTACCAGAAGTTCCAGGACGAGGCCGGCGCGCGCAACCTGGAGATCGTCTCCACCACCACCTTCACCGATGACAACGCCACCGACTTCTCGGCCCAGCTCAACAAGGCCAAGGACGCCAGCGCCGACCTCATCTTCCTGCCCATCTACTACCAGCCCGCCTCCATCATCCTCAAGCAGGCCTCCGACATGGGCTATGCCCCCAAGTTCTTCGGCGTCGACGGCATGGACGGCATCCTGGGCCTCGAGGGCTTTGACACCTCCCTCGCCGAGGGCGTCATGCTGCTGACCCCCTTCGTGGCCACCGACACCGACGATGCCACCCAGGCCTTCGTCGCCGCCTACAAGGAGGCCGCAAAGACCGAGGAGGACCCGATCCAGTTTGCCGCCGACGCCTACGACTGCGTCAAGGCTATCGCCCAGGCCATCGAGGCTGCCGGCATCACGCCCGACATGGCCGCCGCCGACATCTGCGAGAAGCTCATCGCCACCTTCACCGGCGACTTCGAGTTCTCCGGCCTGACCTGCCCGGTGGGCGAGGTCATGACCTGGTCCGAGTCCGGCGAGGTCACCAAGGACCCGAAGGGCATGGTCATCCAGGGAGGCGTATACCAGCCGATCGCGTAATGCTGGCCGTCCCCAACAAAGAAGCCTGTTGCGGAGGCTACCGGTCAGGTGGCCTCCGTTATACTGATTGACTGCCCGTTTTATTCGTCCTGTCCCTCTATGAGAGGAGGTTGGCGTGAGCTTCCTCATCGCTCTGATCAATGGCATCAGCCTGGGAAGCGTCTATGCCATCATCGCCTTGGGTTACACCATGGTGTATGGCATTGCGAAGATGCTGAACTTTGCCCACGGTGACGTCATCATGGTCGGTGGCTACATCTGCTTCATCGCCATGAACTCTTTGGGCCTGCCGCCTTTGGTGGGCATCCTGCTGTCGGTGGTTGGCTGCACCTGCCTCGGCATCCTCGTCGAGCGTGCCGCCTACAAGCCCCTGCGCGAGGCGCCGTCTCTGGCCGTGCTCATCACTGCAATCGGCGTGAGCTACTTCCTGCAGAACTCCGCGCTGCTCATCTGGGGTGCCGACCCCAAGGCGTTCCCCTCGGTGGCCAACTTCCCCTCGCTCAAGCTGCTCAACGGCCAGCTCACCATCAACGCCGTCACCATCGTGACGGTGCTGACGGCGACGGTGGTCATGGTGGGCCTCACGTTCTTCACGCAGCGCACCAAGATGGGCAAGGCCATGCGCGCCTGCTCCGAGGACAAGGGCGCGGCCCAGCTCATGGGCATCAACGTCGACACCACCATCTCCATGGTCTTTGCCATCGGATCCGGCCTCGCGGCCATCGCCGGCGTGCTTCTGTGCTCCGCCTATCCCACGCTGATGCCCACTACGGGTTCCATGCCCGGCATCAAGGCCTTTACCGCGGCCGTCTTCGGCGGCATCGGCTCCATCCCCGGCGCCATGCTCGGCGGCATCCTGCTGGGCGTCATCGAGATCATGGCCAAGACCTACATCTCCACCCAGCTCTCCGATGCCATCGTCTTCGGCGTGCTCATCGTGGTGCTGCTCATCCGCCCCGCCGGCCTGCTCGGCAAAGAGATTCGCGAGAAGGTGTAGGCCATGGACAAGATTCGCAACATGAGCAAGGAGAGTCGCTCCAACTTCATCACCTACGGCATGGTCATCGTGGCCTTCCTCATCATGCAGGCGCTTTCGTCCATGCATGCCATCTCGAGCTCGATGACGGGCCTTCTTGTGCCCATCACGGCCTACATCTGCATGGCGATCTCGCTCAACCTGGTGGTCGGCGTGTCCGGCGAGCTCTCGCTCGGCCACGCGGGCTTCATGAGCGTCGGCGCCTTCACGGGCGTCGTGGCCGCCGCGGCGCTTGCCGGCGTCGTCGAGTCCACGATGCTGCGCCTGCTGCTCTCCATCATCATCGCGGGAGCCGCCGCGGCGCTTGCCGGCATCCTCATCGGCATCCCCGTCATGCGCCTGCGCGGCGACTACCTGGCCATCGTGACCCTGGCCTTCGGCGAGATCATCAAGAACCTGCTCAACAACCTCTACGTGGGCCTGGACGCGCGCGGCCTGCACTTCTCCATGACCGACACGGCGTCGCTTGGCATGGACGGGGGCAAGGTGCTCGTCAACGGCCCGCAGGGTGCCGTGGGCTTCCCGATGATCTCCACCTTCACCGCCGGCTTCCTGCTGGTCATGTTCACCCTCTTCGTGGTGCAGAACCTCATCAACAGCCGCTCCGGCCGCGCCATCATGGCCGTGCGCGACAACCGCATCGCAGCGGAGTCCGTGGGCATTGACACCACCAAGTACCGCCTGATGGCCTTTGTGGTCTCTGCGGCCTTGGCAGGCATGGCCGGCGCGCTCTACGCGCAGAACTACACGGCCATCGTGCCCAAGAAGTTCGACTTCAACACCTCGATCCTGATCCTGGTCTTCGTCGTTCTGGGTGGCATGGGCAACATCCGCGGCGGCATCATCTCCGCGGCCTTGCTCACCATCCTGCCCGAGAAGCTGCGCTTCATCGGCGACTACCGCATGCTGATGTACGCCATCGTGCTCATCCTCGTCATGCTCTTCTCCAACAATGCGCAGGTGCGCATGCGGGTGGAGACCCTGCGCGACCGCATCACGCGACGGGTTGACGACAGGTTGGGTGAGCAGGACGCGAAGGGAGGTGACGCGCGATGACCCGCGATGAAGGCACCTACAAGGCCCAGAGCCAGCACGCCGCGAAGGCGGAGACGCGCCACGAGGGCACCTACAAGGCGCAGGCCGCCCGCGCCGCCGGCAACACGGCGTCCGAGGAGAAGCACGGCCGCCAGCGCACCAAGATGGTGGCGCCGCCCAACGATTACCTCGTCCCCGAGCGTGACGCGCTGCTCACCCCGGTGCTCGAGTGCCGCCACCTGGGCATCGACTTCGGTGGCCTGAAGGCCGTCGAGGACCTCAACCTCATGGTGGGCAAGACCGAGATCGCCGGCCTCATCGGCCCCAACGGCGCCGGCAAGACCACCGTCTTCAACCTGCTCACCAAGGTCTACCAGCCCACGCGCGGCACCATCCTGCTCGACGGGCAGGACACGGCCGGCATGGACACCGCCCGCGTCAGCCGCGAGGGCATCGCCCGCACCTTCCAGAACATCCGCCTGTTTGACACCCTCACGGTGGAGGACAACGTCAAGATCGGCCTGCACAACCAGGTCGAGTGCGGCATGTGGAGCGGCATCTTCCGCGCGCCGCGCTACTGGCTCTCCGAGCAGGAGTTCCACAAGCGCGCGCTCGAGCTGCTCGACGTGTTCAACATGGCCGACAGCGCCGGCGACATCGCGGGCTCGCTGCCCTACGGCGCCCAGCGTCGCCTTGAGATCGTCCGCGCCTTGGCCACCAACCCCAAGCTGCTCCTGCTCGACGAGCCTGCCGCCGGCATGAACCCGGTGGAGACCGAGGAGCTCATGGACAACATCGTCAAGATCCGCGACCAGTTCCAGATCGCGGTCCTGCTCATCGAGCACGACATGGACCTGGTCATGGGCATCTGCGAGGGTATCGTGGTCCTCAACTTCGGCAAGGTCATCGCCAAGGGCACGCCCGAGGAGATCCAGGCCAACCCGCAGGTTGTCGAGGCCTACCTCGGCAAGCAGGAATAGGGGTGAGCTGACATGGCAATGCTTACGGTCAAGGACCTCAACGTCTTCTACGGCTCGATCCACGCGGTCAAGGGCGTGTCCTTCGAGGTCGAGGAGGGCGAGATCGTCACCCTCATCGGTGCCAACGGCGCTGGCAAGTCCACCACGCTCAACACCGTGGCCGGGCTTCTCAAGCCGCGCACGGGCACCATCGAGTTCGAGGGGGAGAGCCTGGTGGGCGTCCCCGCGCACAAGATGGTCACCAAGGGTATCGCGCTCTGCCCCGAGGGACGCCGCATCTTCCAGGACCTCACGGTGCACGAGAACCTCGACATGGGTGCCTTCACGCGCACCGACGACGAGGCGGCCGAGATGCGCGAGGTCGTCTACGAGCGCTTCCCGCGCCTCAAGGAGCGCCGCACGCAGAGGGCTGGTACGCTCTCCGGTGGCGAGCAGCAGATGCTGGCCATGGGCCGCGCGCTCATGAGCAAGCCCAAGGTGATGATGCTCGACGAGCCCTCCATGGGCCTGGCGCCGATCCTGGTGCAGGAGATCTTCGACATCATCAAGGTGTTCAACGAGATGGGCACCACGGTGCTTCTGGTCGAGCAGAACGCCCGCATGGCGCTCTCTGTCGCAGACCGCGCCTACGTGCTCGAGACCGGTCGCGTGGTCAAGACCGGCACCGGCGCCGAGCTGCTTGACGACGACGATGTCAAGCGTGCCTATTTGGGCGGCTAGGGTCTGACAACCAGATGGCTCATGGGGCCACGGCGGGGGAGCGTCTCCTGCCGTGGCCCCTTTCTTTTACACGAGGGCGTGGATTGCGTCGCGTAGGAACTGCGTGGCCCCCTTGCCGCACGCCCCGTCGTAGTAGGCAACAAAGCGCTCGTCGGCCAGGTAGCCGTCCGCAAGCCCGCGATGCGCCTCGGGCGTGTAGGCGCCCGCTCCCCAGTGGAGCTGCAGCCAGCGCGCGTGGGCGCTCACGAGCTCGCGCGCGGCGGCGCCCGTGGCGTCTCCTGCGGCCATGGCCTGGCGCAGCAACTCCTTGATGCGCTCCTCCAGTGCGTCCATGTCGTTCCACGTCTTCTCGTCCATGGCGAGAAGGGCGTCGTTTGCGGCATCGACGGCCTCGTCGCCAAAGCGACGACGCGCCTCAGCCCCATAGCGCTTCTCGTTCTCTGCGACTGCCTTGGCCTTCAGGCCCTCAAAGCGGTCCTTGTCGCTCATCTGAGCTCCCTTCTCGCATGCTGCCAGGGTCTTCTCGACGGTGGCGATGATACGGTCGATGTCCGCGCGCTGCGCCTGCAGCCGCGCGAGCTGCTCGCGCAGGGCAACACCCTCGTCAAAGGCGGGGTCGTCGATGATCCTGCCGATGTTCGAGAGCGCAAGCCCGCAGGCGCGAAAGAGCAGCACCTGCTGGAGGCGCGCGACGTCGGCAGCCTGGTAGACGCGATACCCGTTGGTCTCGCGCCGTGGCCTCACCAGGCCGATGCGGTCGTAGTGGTGCAACGTGCGCACGCTGATGCCGGCGAGCTCGGCAAGCTCGTTTATGCGATAGCAGCCTTGTGACATGCGTGTCCGCCTCCCTTCGATGCCAGTATGAACTATGACGTAACGTTAGGGTCAAGTGCAAATGCATGGAGATGGGGGAGGGCCATCCTGCTAGAATTGACGATGCTGAATCTTTGGGGAGGAGCATGCAATGCGCAAGAGCAAGCTGATCAAGGACACCACGCGCGAGGAGCGCATTCAGATCGTGCGGAAGGGCCTGTCTTGGGGCGAGGACTGCGACAGCGTCTCCGGTGACATGGCGGGCATCGACGAGATGTACCAGCCCTACATTGACGGCGAGCTCGAGCTTGCTGAGTGCAACATGCGCGCCGCGGCTACCACCTACGTCAAGAGCGACCGCGACCGTCCGTCCACCGGCTCCTGCATCATGGGTCGCTAGGGGGCAGCCATGGCAAGCGATACCACCAACGAGGAGCTGGCCGAGCAGTTCAAGGCGATGCTCGTGGGCTCCGACCGTCCGACCGCCTTTGGCGACGAGCCGGCTGCCCAGCAGGATGACGGTGCCTCTGAGCTGGAGTTTCTCAATGCGATGCGCGCCTTCAGGGCTGCGCGCGAGACGGGTGACCCCGAGAGGATCGCGGAGGCGGAGGAGCATCTGCGCTCCGTGGTCCGCGGCGAGCTGACCGAGGGCTGACATTGGAATGAAAATCTGAGTCTTGTGCACCGCGAGCGACTGGGGAAGGAAAAAAGCGCTCGTGGTGCACTCGCTTTTGTACGTGAATGCACCAGGTTCAGATTTCTTTCTTGTGCGTCGCTGGCGCCCCCGAACAGCTCCACAGGCGCGTGAATCCTTGCGACCGGCCTGCCTACGCGCGCTCAATGAGGAAGTCGCAGCGGCTGGCTCCCTTGGCCAGCGTGCCCGTGCGCACAAAGCGGATGCCATCGAGGTCACCATAGCAGACCTCGTCGTTGCGGCAGAAGAACTGGCAGATCTCGGGCGCACCCATCTGGGCGGATGCCCGATGGTACGGGCATGCCAGCACGTCGTAGGCGATGCGGTTGGGCGTGCACTCGTGCATCTCGTTCTCGAAGCCCTGCCTCTTGCCAAACGCCAGACCGACCACCTTGCCGAAGGCACGCATGAAAAGGCCGCGCCCGCCCGGCAGCGCCACGATGCGCTTGAAGGTCTTGGCCGCGTTGGCGGAGTACTCGGCCATGTAGCCCTCCACCATCCGGAAGGCCTCGTCCTTGCCAAAGGCATCTGCGAGCTCGAAGTAGATGGCGCAGGTGGGTAGCACAAACATCTCCACGTGCAGCTTCTCGCCTTCTGACAGCGACTTGGATTGTGCAAGCATGCCGTCCAGCCTGCGCTCGGCGCGCACCCAGAGGGCCGCCGCCTCATCCGTGCCCAGTCGGTCTACCAGCTGGGCTATCAGCGTGTCGTACTTCTTGCCCTTCAACAGCTCCTGGGAAGGCCTGCCCATCGCGCGCTCCTCTCGGCTGGCGTGTCCGCACCGGTCCTGTGTCACCCCGCATCATATCACCCGGATAGGGGCGCATAGCTCCCACGGAGCATGTGTGTCTCGCACCGTGCTCTACAACGAAAGGCAGGCAACCTTTCGATTGCCTGCCTTGGAGTTTCTGTTGCTCGCGCAACCTCTGTACTCAGCCCTTTGGACTCATCCTCCCAAAGTCAGTCGCCTTCTGGAGAAGTGCAACATCGGGCTCTGTCAAAGTACATAACACGCTTGCTGGGCACCCACTACTATGCCCTAACACGTGGTGTGAATCCTGCGCGGTGAATCGGACCAGCCATCTGTCGATCTCTGTCTGACTATTGCGATGCTCGTATCGCTTACAAAGTCCCTTTTAAGCGGACCTACACGAAGACGGGGCACGCGATGTCAACCGCGGGATCCCTATGATTCTCCTCGCTGTACATCGGCATCACCCCCTTGTCCTGCTACCTATCCGGCAGCTCCTTTTGTTGACTCCACTATAGCCGACTTGATCCAAATGTACAGAGAAACCTATACATTTGAACAATACTGCCGTTCATGGCACAAAAACTACCGCCCACACGGGAAATGCGGGCGGTAGCGGCTTCGATCGATTGCTAGGAGCTGGCTCTGCGCCTTTAGGCGTTGTGCGTTGCGGAGTACAGCGAGCCGCTCTCGGCGACGGGGCTCATGAGCACCTTGCCCGTACCGCGATACACGTTGACCAGGCCCTCGCCGGAGTAGGCGGACCCCAGGAGCGTCTTGCTCGAGCGCTCGACGGTGAAGTCGAGCGTCGAGGACCATGCGACCGCCATGTGTCCGTCGATCTTGAGCGTGTCGTTGGCGAGGTCGATCTCGATGAGCTCCTCGTAGGGGACGTTGCTCTCCAGTGCGACGACTCCGCTGCCGGAAAGGGCCAGGTTGAAGAGGCCCTCTCCGCCTGCGAGTGCCGACGACGCGGTGCTGCGTGCCACCAGGCGATGCTTGACCGTTCCCTCGGACGCGAAGAACATGCCGTCCTCGACCACGATGCCGCCGGCGCCCCATTTGGCGACGTCCTGCAGGATGATGTACTTGTGCGTGGGCTCCAGCACGACCAGGCCGGTGCCCACGTACTCGGGCTTGATGGCCTTCTCGCCCGTGACGGCGCCGCGGACCATCTTGCCAAAGAGGTCGCCGGCGCTCTTGACGCCGGTGGTCATCTCCACGTTGCCGAGCGTCCACTGCATGGCACCGTTCTGCACGGTGACGGACGAGCCGTTGTCGAGCCTGACCACGAGCTGGCGGCGGCGCACGCCCATCTTGGCCATGAAGTACTCCGAAACCGCGTTGTCGGGCGCGACGCTGATGTCACGCTCGTGCTCGAGGACGGAGAAGCTGCCCAGACGGTGCGTGTAATGGCGCGTGCCGTTCTCCAGGTTGGGGAGGTTGATGGGGCCGTTCGTGCCGGTAGGCGTAGTGCCAAAGAGTGCCACGGTGTCTCCAATCGATAGGGTCGGTGCATTCTCCCACAGTCCGTGGGCGCATGAATCAACTGTCAGCTTAGTCTTTCGGATATATGTTATCCAGTAACCAACAAACCTGCCACAGAGGGTAATCTGCCACAGGGGGTTACCCCTTCTGGCAGGTCATGAAAAAGCACGGCCACCCGAGGGCAGCCGTGCCAGACAATGCGGTGTGCAAGCGCCTAGATGAGCGTCTTGATGTCCACGTACTCGACGTCGTCGAAGCTGTCAGCCAGGTTCTTGCAGCAGACCTTGCCGTCGTAGGTGTTGACGCCAGAGGCGATGACGTCGCTCTCGGCGATGGCGGCCTCCAGGCCCTTGTTGGCGATCTCCAGGCCATAGCGCAGCGTGGCGTTGGTGAGCGCGATGGTGGAGGTGCGGGGCACGGCACCCGGCATGTTGCCCACGCAGTAGTGCACGACGCCTTCCTCGATGAACACGGGGTCGTCGTGGGTGGTGACATGGCTGGACTCGCCGCAGCCGCCCTGGTCGATGGCCACGTCCACAAACACGGCACCGTTGCGCATCTCGGGCAGGTAGGCGCGCTTGAAGAGCTTGGGCGTGGAGCCGCCGGGCACCAGCACGGAGCCGATGACGAGGTCGGCGTCGATGACGGCGCGCTCGACGTTGGAGTCGTGGCTCACGAGGGTCTGGACGCGGCCGTTGAACATGATGTCGAGGTCCTCGAGGCGCTTGAGGGAGATGTCAAGCACGGTGACGTTGGCGCCCATGCCGTAGGCGATCTTGCAAGCGTTGTAGCCCACGGTGCCGCCGCCGAGCACGACGACGTTGGCCTTGGGAGTGCCGGGGACGCCGGCGAGCAGGACGCCCTCGCCACCGTAGGTCTTCTCGAGGTACTTGGCGCCCTCCTGCACGGCCAGTCGGCCGGCGATCTGGCTCATGGGAGCGAGAAGCGGCAGGCTGCCATCGGTCTCCTGCAGGGTCTCATAGGCGACGGACTTGACCTTGCCGGCGAGCAGGGCGTCCATCTGCGGACGGTCGGCGGCGAGGTGCAGGTAGGTGTACAGGATGAGACCGTCGCGGAAGAGCGGCCACTCCTCCTCGAGCGGCTCCTTGACCTTGACCATCATGTCGACGAGGGCCCAGACCTCCTTGGGGTCCTCGAGCAGGCTTGCGCCGGCAGCCACGTACTCGTCGTCGCCAAAGCCCGAGCCGACGCCTGCACCCATCTCGATGTACACGTGATGGCCGGCGGCAACGTAGCTCTTGACGTTGTCGGGGGTCAGGCCGACGCGAAACTCGTTGTTCTTGATCTCCTTGACGCAACCGATCTTCATAGGGGTTCCTCTCTGTCTCCGCGGGGCGGACCCGCGGCCTTCAAACCTCTCCAAGAGGTTAGCTGACAGCTGTTTCGTACATGTGACAGGAGTCACATTAGGTTCTTCTCACGCCGCGCAAAGGAGAAGGCCCGCCACCTTGCGGCAGCGGGCCTGTGGTTGCGCACTCTGTGGCCTGTCTGAGGCTACTCCTGCTCGACGTAGACGCCCTCGTAGTGGTCGTCGGGGATGTAGGGGGCGGGCTCGCCCTCCCAGATGACCGCGCCGTCGACGATGAGCTTCTGCAGGCCGTCGACCATGCTGCACACGACCGGGATGGACGGGCGGGAGCCATGGGGGTAGCTGGAGGTGAACTTGACCGAACAGATGCGGCGGATGGTGGCCTGCTCGTGGGCGTGCGTGTGGATGATGGGTACCAGGTCGATACCGGTGGTGAAGAGGCCCTCGACCTCGTCGTCCTCCTCGACGAACGTCATGAGCTGGGCGTGGGCGTACTCCTGGTCGGGGTCGTAGATGGTGTCGAAGGAATCGATGAGACCGTCATTGTAAAGAAGCACTACGCGCATGATGACTCCTTAGCTAGGGAAACTGGGACTGCCGCCGGGGGATGCGGCACTTTGTACCACTTTGACACGGCGAGGTGGATTTGTGGCCGACAAGCGATAAAAGACGCACCATAATCGGCGAGCAACAGCCTGAGCGAGCTGTCCGCTGCGTATGGCTGGCGGCGCCTTGAGCAGCCTACAGCATGTTGCGCAGAACCAGCTCGGCTTGCACGGTGCGCAGCATCAAGAAGACGTCGTCGAGGCCCAGGTGGCGCTCCTTCTCGTCTGCGCGGAGTGTCCCACGACGGCGGGCCCAGTTCTCCAGCGTGTTGGGGAAGGACTCGCGCGGCAGCGAGCGACCATCCACGTCGATGCGGCGGCAGATGTCGCGCGAGTCGACGATGGTCACCTTGCCGGCCTTGCGCGCCTCCGCGTAGCCGTCGAGGTGCAGCATGAGCCAGGAGTCCTCGAAGGCGGCGTTGTGGGCCATGTACGGCAGCTTGCAGAAGGCCTTGAGCAGAGCGGCCTGCACCTTCTTGTCGTTGCGGAAGGGCGTCTTGCCGTCGAGGTCGCTCCAGGTGATCTGGTGGATGTCGGAGAGGGGCACGCCCTTCTCGCGATACATGTCCGGGATGCCAAAGTAGGCCGCGTGTCCCTCGCGAGGGATGGCGTCGGGCGTGAGCTCCATGAAGGCCAGGCCCAGGTTGATGATGTAGCCGCGGTCGGGGTTGCGGTCGGTGGTCTCGATGTCAAAGCCCATGACGGCGCCCTTGAAGGGGGCCTCGGCCATGGCAATGCCAAGGTCGCGGATGCCCGGGCCAGCGGTGCGGGCCACTTGGGTGTCGCGCCGGCGCTGGAGCTTTGCCACCGCATGCACGAGGTCTGCATCGGGGAGCTTGCGCTGCAGGTTTACGCCATTGGCGTCGCGCAGGCGCTCGGCGCCGAAGGTGTCGCAGGTGGAGCGGTTGCGGTCAGCGAGCGTGCGCACGAGATCGAAGGAGAAGGGCTCCTGCCCGGCGGGCGCCTCGAACCAGGCCGCCATGAGCAGCGAGATGGCCTCCTCGTTGCGGCGGCGCTCCTCGGTGAGCGTGGCGTCGTCGGAGAAGAACCCCGGCAGCGAGAACGCGCTGGCTAGCTCAATTGCTTCTGCAAGGACCATGTGATTCCTTCTTAGTGGGTGCGACAGGTGAAAAGCCTAGCACAAGCGACGGACAGGAAGGCGCAGTGCGTCAGCTGCACTATTTCTGCCCCTGCTCCGGCCCCTCCGGCTGCGAATCAGGACCAGGCTCCTGCGCGCGCTCCTTGGCCGCCTGGTCGTGCACGGCCTGGACGTCCTCTGGGTCGCCAAAGACATGGCGGTAGTAGTCGCTGGTCAGGACGCTGTGGCAGTAGCTGATCTTGTTTGCCACGATGGAGTTGTGCTGCTCCACGTAGCCCTCGGGGACCTCGGCGCCCTCCGCCGCGTCAAACCTGCCCGAGCCGGCCCAGTAGGTGCCCAGGCTCGTGCGCCAGTCGTAGTTGAGGTTGAAGGCGATGCCCTCAGTGGCAGGGTCCAGCACGTCGCGACCCGGCAGCAGGCGCGAGTCCCACTCGAGCCCAAAGAGGTTGCAGAGCGTGGGCAGAAGGTCGATGGACATGGTGGGGGAGTCCACGCTTATGTGCAGGTCCTGCTCGGCAAGCGAGCCGCACCAGATGATGGGGCGGTTGTGGTCGCGCTGGAAGATGTTGGTGACCTCGTAGCCGTAGAGCTCGGAGAGGTACGGGAGCTGGCCGATGGGCGCGTCGTCGTCAAGCCCGTAGGGGAAGTGGTCCGCCGAGATCACGACCACGGTCTTGTCGTAGATGCCCTTCTCCTTGAGCTGTCCGAGCAGGTATTCCATGGCGCGGTCGAGCTCCACGTTGGCGCCCAGGTAGCCCTTCACGCGGTCGGAGTAGGGCAGGTCCTTGACCACGTCCCAGTTCTTCTGCGCCATCATGTTCTCGCTGGGGTCGTAGTTGCTGTGCCCGCTCACGCTCATGTAGTAGACGTTGAAGGGCGTCGCGTCGCCGTAGAGGTTCTCGAAGGTGCCCCGGAGCATCTCCAGGTCGCTCTGCGGCCACTGCCAGGTGACCCACTCCTCCATGCCGTTGCCGTAGCCCATGTAGCCGTTGTTGTAGCCGAGGTTGTTGTGGGTGGCATCGCGTCCGTAGTAGGTGTAGGTGTTGTTGTGGAACGCCCAGCCGTTGTAGCCGCGGCGGTTGAGAAGGTTGCCCAGCGTGAGGTAGTTGTTGTGGTCGGCGGTGCCCCTGACGGAGTTGCCGCCCTCGGTTGCCAGCAGGCCAAAGACGTTGGCACACTCGCCGCCGGTTGTGCCCGCGGTGTCAAACTGGTAGTAGTCCGTGAGCTGGATGCCCTCGTCCCACATCTTCTGCAGCGTCGGGGTGGTGTCGGGGCGGATCGCCTCGGACGAGAAGGCCTCCGCGGAGATGAACACGAGGTTGCAGCCCTCGAAGAGGCCGGTGTACTCGTTGGTCATGCTTGGTGCGAGCGAGCCCACGTAGGCGTCGAGGCTTGCCCAGGTGTCGTTGTCGGTGGCCTCCGCAAGCGCGGCGAAGTCGATGTCGAGCGCGGCGGGCACGTAGACCGGCTTCTCAGGCTCGGGCTTCTCGGCTTCGGCCTCGCTGGGTTCTGCTGCGGCCTGCTGTGCCGGCGCCGCCTTGAGGTCGAAGGAGGCGTTGTCACCGACAAGTTGGGCCTGGATGTCCTTGCGCAACCCGGTGGCCAGTCCAAAGCTCTGGACGCCCGTCTGAAAGCTGTAGCGCGTGGTGTAGAGCTCGCCGAGCGGCGCTAGGCAGCCCGTGAGGTAGAAGGCGAGCAGGTACGCCGCGGCGGCAGTGCACGCCTGTAGGACGCGCGCGTCGCCGTCGGGCGCGACGGCACGGTCCATGCCGCGCCAGATGCCAAAGACGCCGTAGGCGACTGCGGGGAGCATGAAGAGCGCCACGTGGAGAAGCCCCGAGGGGGAGAGCACGAGGGCGGAGGCCTCGCCGCCAAACTGGTTTGCCACTCCGCTTGCGCCGGCGAGAACCGTTATGGGGTCATAGAACACCTTGAACTGCCGGTAGACAAAGTACTCCACGCCATAGAGCAGTCCAGCCACCAAGAGTGTTACCAGCTTTGCGGCCCTGCTTGCGCGAGAGCTCTTGGTGCAGGAGCACAGCAGGTAGAGGAGCTGTCCCAGGCAGAGCGAGAAGCAAACGATGACGGGCGTTGAGGGCCAGAAGTCGCCTGTGGTGGACGCCTTGAAGACAAGCTCAAGAAAGAGGATGCCGGCCGTGATGACGTAGCGGTCGATCAGGTGTGCCAGGCGCTCCCCCCGTTGCTGCTCCGCTTGCTCGTTTGCTGTCACACGCACCTCCCACGCATCAAAAACACAAGAAATCATGATAACGCGTTGGCAAAATCGCAGGATGCGCACTCGCCGATTGTGGGGGATTGGCGATGGGACCTTGCGTTGGGGGCGTGTGCGTCCGCGCGTGCGTCACCGTGGCGGGCGGGTGCGCAGCCGCGGACAGATTTGGGGCCGAACCAGCCCGCTCATGTCCGCACGTGCGTCACCGTGGCCGACGGATACTCAGCCGCGGACAAATCTGAGACCGCATTGCCAAAGGCGGGTTTCTCGCCATGAAAGCGGACCCCGCAATTTGGAAGGGTGCCCCAGACCCTGCGGCCTTATCATGAAGAAGATAGGCGAGAGTAGGCGGCACGCGGGTGCCGCGACAAGGGCGATGGGAGCAGGTAGATGAGCGAGACGCGCAACGAGCTCGAGCAACTGTTTGCAGAGCGGTTTGGGGGAGAGGCCAGGCTTCTGGTGACCTCGCCCGGACGCACGGAGATTGCGGGCAACCACACCGACCACGAGGGCGGAAACGTGATTGCCGGCGCGGTCGACCGCGCGGTGACCGGCATGTTCAGGCCAAACGGAACCGATACGATCACGCTGCTCTCCAAGGGCTTCGGCGAGGTCTCGGTCACGCTCGACAGCCTTGCCCCGCGCGAGGACGAGCGCACCTCAACCAAGGCGCTCGTGCGCGGCATGGCGGCGCTCTTTGCCGAGCGCGGCTACGCTCCTGCGGGCTTTGATGCGGCCTGCGTCTCCGCCGTGCTGGGCGGCTCGGGCCTCTCCAGCTCGGCGGCCTTCGAGCTGCTGCTTGCCCAGGCCATGAACGCGCTCTGGGCCGACGGCGCCCTTGCCGCAGACGAGCTCGCCATGATGGCGCAGCGCTGCGAGCGCGAGTGGTTCGGCAAGCCCTGCGGCCTCATGGACCAGGCCGCGGTCGCGCTCGGAGGCATCCAGCACATGGACTTCTCACAGCCGGGCGTGCTTGCCGCCGAGGGCCTCGACTTCGACTTCGGCGAGGCCGGCTACGCCATCTGCATCGTGGCCGTTGGCGCCGACCACGCGGCTAACACCGACGACTACGCGGCCGTGCCCGCCGAGATGCAGGCCGTGGCCAGGCTCTTGGGCGCCGAGATCCTGAGCCGGGTGAGCGAGGCCGACGTGATTGCCGCCCTGCCACGCATCCGCGAGGAGCTGGGCGATCGCGCCGCCCTGAGGGCCCTGCACTACTTCCGCGAGGAGCGCCTGGTGGCCGAGCGCGTGGGCGCGCTTGCCACCGGCAATGTGGACCGCTTCCTCGAGCTCACCCGCCTCTCTGGCGCAAGCTCGGCTATGTACCTGCAGAACGTCAGCATCGGCGGATCCACCGAGCAGCCCTCCATGGTTGCCATCGCGCTCGCCGAGGAGCTGCTCTGCGGCCGTGGCGCCGTGCGCGTGCACGGCGGCGGCTTTGGCGGCACCATTCAGGCCTTCGTGCCGCTCGACGCGGTGGAGGCCTTCACCGAGGGCATGGACGCCGCGTTTGGCGCGGGCGCGTGTGGCGTGTACGGCATCGACCATGAGGGAGCGAGGGCACAATGGCTGTAGAGATGCGTGAGCTTGGACTGGCCGCCGCGCGGCTGGCGTCGTATGCGGTCGCGCGTGGCATCGTGGAGCCGGCTGACGAGGCATGGGCGTACAACCGCCTGCTCGAGTGCTGCGGCGCCACCGGTCCGGCACCTCAGGCGGTGACGCTTGACGAGACGTACGACTTCGAGGCCGACCTCGCGCTTCTCGCCGAGGCGGGCGTGGCCGCGGGCCAGGCGGAGGACACCGCCTCTGGCCGCGACCGTCTGATGATGCGCCTCATGGGCGCCATCATGCCGCGCCCGTCCGAGATCGCCACACGCTTCGACGAACTGGCGGCGCTCTCCGGGGCAAAGGCCGCCACCGACTGGTTCTACCAGCTCTGCGTGGACGTTGACTACGTGCGCGCCTCCGCCATCGCCAAGAACGTCGCCTGGACCTGCGACACCCGCTGGGGCGAGCTGGAGATAACCATCAACAAGTCCAAGCCCGAGAAGGACCCACGCGACATCGCTGCGGCGGGCTCGGCACCTGCGGGTGAGGCCTATCCGGCTTGCCAGCTCTGCGTGGAGAACGAGGGCTATGCGGGCCGCCCGGCTGCCCTCGGCGAGCATCCCGCCCGCCAGAACCTGCGCATCGTGCCCATCGAGCTCGGCGGAGAGCGCTGGGGCTTCCAGTACAGCCCCTACGCGTACTTCGAGGAGCACTGCATCGCCATGAGCTCCGAGCACCGTCCGATGCACGTGGACCGCAAGGCCATCGGCTGCCTGCTCGACTTCGTGGACCTCTTCCCGCACTACTTCGTGGGCTCGAATGCAGACCTTCCCATCGTGGGCGGCTCGATCCTCAGCCATGACCACTTCCAGGGAGGCCGCCACGAGTTCCCGATGGTGCGCGCCCGCGTGGTGGACAGCGTGCGCCTGACGCCCTTCCCGGGCGTGGAGATGGGCGTCCTGGAGTGGCCGCTCACGGTGCTGCGCCTCGCCTGCGACGACCGCGACGTGCTTCAGGAGGCGGCGGTCTACGTGATCGATGCCTGGCGCGCGTGGTCTGACCCGTCCGTGGGCGTGATCGCCGTGACCCCGGACGGAACACCGCACAACACCGTCACGCCCATCTGCCGCAAGCGCGACGGGCTCTACGAGCTCGACCTGGCGCTGCGCTGCAACATCACCACCGACGAGCATCCGCTGGGCGTCTTCCACCCGCACGATGACAAGTGGCACGTCAAGAAGGAGAACATCGGGCTCATCGAGGTGATGGGGCTGGCCATCCTGCCGCCGCGCCTGGAGACGGAGATGGAGGCGGGTCGCCTGACGCGAGACGAGATCGGGCAGGTGTTTGGCGGCGTGCTGGAGGACGCGGGCGTCTTCAAGTGGGACGAGGAGGGCCGCGCAGCACTGGACAGGTTCCTGGCAAGCCTGTAAGCTGGCCTTATCGACGAGGAGGTTGGCATGGCACAGGGCAACGACTGGAACTCATTCATGCAGCAGAAGACCACGCGCGTGCTGCTCAACGCATTGGTGGCATGCATGACCGCCTTCTATGCGATCGACGCGGTGCGCGAGCTCATGAACCCAAACGAGACGGCGCTCATCATGATCGAGCAGGTGGGCCGCCCCGCCTACCTCGCGCTCACCATCGCGCGCCTCGTCGTCTGCGTGTGGGTCTCTATCACCTTTGCGCGCCTGGTCATCAAGACCCTCCAGGAGGAGGACAAGTAAACCAGCGGGTGACACACTTGCTCCGTGGGAGTTGGTGTGTCACTAGCAAAATGACACACCAACTCCCACGGAGCAAGTGTGTCATACCTCGAAGTTCTGTACTTTCAGTGCCTGCAAGCGTCAAATCTCCAATGGCGTAGAATTGACAGTTGGTTCCTTGGCCCGCCTCGTGCCGGCCGCGGGCGCCATGCACCGTTTGATTCAAGAATGAGAGGTACCCCATGGCAGTTCGCATCATCACGGACTCGGGTTCCGATATCCTGCCTGGTGAGATGCAGGGCCTGATCGTCCTGCCCCTTACGATTGCCTTTGGCAACGACGTCTACCATGACGGCGTCGACCTCAGCCATGAACGCTTCTTTGACCTGCTCTCCGAGAGCACCGAGAACCCCACCACGGGTCAGGTCCCTCCCTTCCGCTACAAGCAGGCCTTCGACGAGGTCGTGGCCGCGGGCGACGAGGCCGTGGTCATCACCATCTCGTCGGGTGTGTCGGGCACCTGGGAGAGCGCGTGCTCCGCGGCTGCCGAGTACCCCGACAAGATCCATGTGGTCGACAGCCTGCACGTGAGCGTGGGCATCCGCCTTCTGGTAGAGATGGGCCTCAAGATGGCTGCCGAGGGTGCCTCGGTCCAGGAGATCGTGGACGCGCTCGAGGACGCCAAGGGCAAGATCCACTTCCTCGCACTGCTCGACACGCTCGAGTACCTGCGCCGCGGCGGCCGCATCTCCAACGTGAGCGCCGTTTTGGGTTCCATCTTAGCCATCAAGCCCGTGGTCACCTGCACGGACGGCAAGATCGTGGTCATGGAGAAGGCCCGCGGCCTCAAGAACGGTCGCGCCACCATCGCTGACCTCATCCGCAAGGACGGTGGCTTCGACTTCGACAAGCCGCTGAGCATCGGTTACACGGGCAACTCCGACAAGCCGGTGCGCGCGTTCCTCGACAGCTGCCCCGACCTCTGGGAGGGCAAGGGCGAGGTGCCCGTCTCGTCGATTGGTGCCACCATCGGCACGCACGCCGGCCCCGGCGGGTTCCTGCTGGCCTACTTTGGCAAGACCGCCTAGGTTTGTGGCGCCGTCTTGGTTTGAGCTGATAGTCTGTGATGCGGCCACCTGGCAATCGGGTGGCCGCGTTTGGTAGGGGGTTGTGATGAGGCTTTTTGTTGCGGCCGAGCTTTCCGAGGAGCTGCTCGAGGCGCTGGCGCAGACGTCGGCGCTCCTGCGCGAGAGCGTGCATGGGCGCTACGTGGCGCCGGACAGCTTTCACGTGACCCTGGCCTTTTTGGGAGAGGTGCTAGAGTCGCAGGTAGATGCTGCGTGCGAGGCGCTCGAGCAGGCGTGCGCGGGCGTGCCGGCGATCCCGGTGACGCTGGCACCGCTGGGCTCCTTTGGCAGGGCAAAGCGCGCGACGCTCTGGCAGGGCTTCTCGCGCGGCGTGGACGAGCTGGCGGGACTCGCCGGTGACGTGCGCGAATGCCTGGTGGAGGCCGGACTCAGCTTTGACGCGACGCTCTTCGTGCCCCATGTGACGCTCATGCGCGCGGCCGACCTCTCGGGTGGCGAGCTCCCGATGCCCGTGATGGAGAAGGGCTTCGTCCGCAGCGTGACGCTCTTCTCGTCGGACCTCTCGGGCGATCGCCCGCGCTACGAGGCGCTGCAACGCGTGTGGCTCGAGGAGGAGTCGGACGACGAGTACGAGGAGACCTACGCCGGCTGGGAGCTCTCTGGTGAGGACGCGGTGGACTACCCGCTTCTGTCCGCGCAGCTCCGCGCGCTGGGGGAGGGCGAGCGCACGCGGATTCCCGTGTTGGCCAACGCCTCGGCGCTCATCAACGAGATGCTTCCCGACGTGAGCTGGGTGGGGTTCTACCTCGCAGATGGCGAGGGAGGCCTCGAGCTGGGGCCCTTCCAGGGCAAGGTCGCCTGCACGCACATCGCATGGGGCAAGGGCGTGTGCGGGACGGCCGCGCAGGAGGACAGGACGCAGCTGGTGCCCGACGTGCATGCCTTCCCGGGCCACATAGCCTGCGACAGCGCCTCAAACAGCGAGGTCGTGGTGCCCATCCATCAGGGCGGCGAGGTCTGCGGCGTGCTTGACCTCGACAGCACCTCGCTCGCGCGCTTTACCGAGTACGATGCCGCGGGGCTCGAGCTGGTGGTTGCTGCGCTGGAGGAGCTTCTGCCGACGCTGCGCTAGGGGAGTGGCCTGCAGCGTCAGATGACCCGCGGTATCTACCAGCGCCGGTCGCGCCAGAGATAGTCCAGGTAGCGGCCGTTCTGCTCCTCCCAGCTGGCCTCGCAGTGGTATCCGTCTGGCTGGAAGTAGAGGTAGGTGTCCACGCCGCGACGTCCGAGACGGTCCACGAGGTCAAACTCGGCGCGGGCCTCGGGACTCTGGGTGGCGGGGTCTGCTCCCTTGCGCGTGTGGCCGCTCTCGTGCTCGCCCCAGGAGAGGTAGATGCGCGTGTCGGGGTCGAGGGTCGCGGCGGCGAGGTCGTGGCGGATCTGGCGCGCCACGTAGTGCACGCCGGTGGAGAGGCATGCCGCCTTGGAGAAGACGTCGTTGTGCGCGAGCACGCCGTAGAGGCTCATGATGCCGCCCATGCTGGAGCCGCCGATGCCGGTGGCCTCGCGGTGCGGCCAGGTGCGCAGGTTGGCGTCGGCCCAGGGCTTCACGTCGTTGACGATCCACTGGTAGGTCTGGATGCCCATGTCCTGAACGTCTTGGCCAAACATGCGGCGCTTGTGCGGGCTGTACTCGGAGAGGCGGTCGTTGCCCTCGTGGCTGCACTCCATGCCGACGATGATGAGGGGCTTCTCCCAGTTGTCGAGGAACTCCTTGAGGCCCCAGCTCTTGCCGAAGGTGGCACGCTCGTTGTAGAAGAGATTGTGGCCGTCGAAGAAGTACATGACGGGGTAGCGCTCGTCGCTCTCGTCGTAGCCGTTGGGCAGGTAGACGTGCAGCGTACGATAGCGCCCGGCCGGCCAGTACCAGAAATCCTGCTCAAATACTCGTCCCACGAGATCTCCCTCCAAGTGGTTGCAGACAACCACTCTAGCCGTTCTGTGCGATTGACCAAGAGTGGCGTGCACGAACGGTCGGGAAACAGGGGCAGGTTGGCGGGACAGGGGACGGGCCAGTGGGACAGGGGACGGGTTAGTGTCCCACCGCTTCGCTACGAAGCGGTGGGACACTAACCCGTCCCCTGTCCCACTGAGCAAAAATATGAGGCTGGTGCACTGTCTCTGCCCATCTGGAACGGAAAATTTGCGCGTGATGCACTCGCGTCCGAATTCGAGTGCACCACGCGCGGATTTCTGCCCTGTCCCAGGGCCGCCGGTGCACCACGCGCGAATTTCTGCCCTGCCTCAAAGTCGGCAGTGCACCAAACTCGGGTATTGCCCTCTCGAAGTAATCAAGGCAGGGTATTGCCGCCTCCGTCTCGTCATAGAATGGTGGGCAGAATCGCAGTCGGTGTTGAGGGGCATCGAGATGGGCCAGGCGCAGAAGGTCGTCGTCACCAGAAGGCAGTTTGTCGGGTTGGGAGCTGGCGTTCTGACCAGCGCTCTCGCCGGTTGTGCGGCTGGTGAGACGACCGATGCCACGAGCGACGACACGCCGCAGGAGGTGACCGTGACACCTACACATGAGAACGTTCGTCTGATCGGACGCACCTTCGAGCAGGACGGGATCACCTGGCTTCCGCAGAGTGGCAGCGCGATCGAGTTCGCGGCAACAGGGTCGCGCATCCTCGTCGAGCTGGCGGGCGACGAGAACGTGAGCAATGCGCCAGACATGCGCCCGAGGTTTGCCATTCTCGTCGACGGCGAGGTGGTGCTGGACGACACCCTTGGTAGGGAGTTACGCACCGTCGAGGTTCCGCTGGAAAGGCCCGCGGAGGGAGCCGTCATCGAGGTCATGCATCTCTCCGAGGCGAATCAGGGCTGGATTGACGTGCGCTCCATAACGGTGGAGTCCGATGCAGCCGCGCCCGTTGCGCCAACCGCCCCAAAGGCCTTGAGCATTGCGTTTATCGGCGATTCCATCACCTGCGCCTACGGTGTGGAGGCGTCGGGCAATGACGATCCCTTCAAGACGACGCAGGAGAACTTCATGAAGTCCTACGCCTACCTTGCGGCGCAGGATCTTGATGCTGACTACGAGACCGCGTGCTACAGCGGCTACGGTGTCGTGTCGGGCTGGACGCCCGACGGCTCGCGCAACGAGAGCATGCTCTTGCCGCCCGTGTACGACCTGGTGGTGGAAGGCCATGACGGGGTGTGGGACTTCGCGGCGCATCCTCGGGACGTGGTCGTCATCAACCTGGGGGCCAACGACTTCACCTACACCGGGACCGACGAGGCGCGCACGGAGGAGTTCGCCCAGAGCTACGCCGCGTTTCTCGCCCATGTGCGCGAGGTCAACCCGGAGTCCCTCATCGTCTGCACGCTGGGGTCCATGTTGGGCTGCGACGCCCTGTACCCCACGCTCGAGAAGGCCGCCGCGGACTACGCGGCGCGCACGGGCGACGCGCGGCTCATGAGCTACCTGTCGGAGCCCATCGACTACGAGAAGGAAGGCTGCGGGACGATGGGCCATCCCAACGAGGACAGCCAGCGTAAGATTGCCGACGCACTCGTGAGCGTCATCCGCCGGGAGCTGGGGGAGTAGGGCAGCCATCACCTCGCCAGGTTTGCCCTCTTCTCGAAGAAAGCTCTCCTCAGCTGCTCGAACTCCGCGTCCGAGCAGGCCTCGCGGCATGCTGGTACAAACGACTCCGTGACCGCAAAGCACTCGCGCATCCGCTCGCAGGGGTACTCGGCACACGCGGCGCAGGTCGCGATGCCCTTGTCCGCACAGCAGCTCACGACCTGGTAGCGACACCAGTTCTCCGGCTTGCAGCCCGTGCAGGCGATCTCCTCGTTGGAGACCACGCGGTCGCGGTAGCCAATCCTCATCCAGAGCTCGGCCGTGTGGTGCAGCTCCTCCGGCGACTTCTCATAGGGATGCGCGACGTACCTCGGACATGCCGAGCAATCGTTGCCACATGCTGCCAGTATGCGCGCCATCGCTCCATCTCCTCTCGGCGGCTGCACTACGCACGGGACTGTGGCGCAGGATCAACGGGAGTATATACGAGCTCGAACTCCTCGCACACCAGCTCCGAGTCCTCGTCAAACGGAAGGCCTGCGGCACCCAGGACCTCGGAAAAGTACTCCATGTGGATGCGCCTCCAGTAGTCCAGGGACCTGTCGCCCTCGCCCTCCCTGAAGGCGTGCTCCGCGCTCACGCGGCGGAACGTCTCAACGTAAACTCGCGTGGTCCTGATGACGCAGACCGCATTGTCTGCCGAGTCGAGAATCACGCTGTAGTCACCGGGCTTGGGCATCGGCTCGCCTTCGAGCTTCATCAGGGCAAGCGATGAGCAGGTGGCGGTTTTGGTTCCACTCAACACCAGTCCCGCCAGCTTGTCCGGTGCCCCACCGAAGGCCCACGCCTCGTAGTCACCAACCAGCCCCGACTCGTTCCAGAGCTCCTCAGCCGTCATGATGGTCAGCTCCTTTGTCTTGGTGGTCGGTTTTGCGGATGGGGGAGTATCCCCAAACCACAATTTTGCGGATGGGGGAGTATCCCCAAACCCCAATTACAGCTCGCGCAGGTGGCCGAGGTGGATGCCGATGTGGCCGATGCCGAGGATCACGGCGGAGAACACCGCAATGGGCGACTGATACCAGATGCCCAGAAGCAGGAACGCCGCCACGGGCAGGCTCGCAATGGGAACGGGGATGGGCCCAAGCGGCTGGTACATCCCGTCGAGCCTTTCGCCGCCTTTGAAGTAGCGGACCCAAGCAACCTCGTAGAGCACCATGAGCAAAAGCGCAGCTAAAAGCCAGAGGAGCCAGGGAAGCGAGAAGCCCTGCGGGCATACGAACACGACGGCAGAGGTGGTGGTGAGCACCTGGCCGGCACGCTCGAGCATGAGGAGAGTCTTGTCCTCATGCGCGGCGATCTGTTCGTAACCCTGGGGCTGGTTCTTGGCCCATCTGATGTTGGGGACAAACAGCATCGCCAGAAACGCAATGCCGACTATCGAGAAACCGAACTGCATGTTCACCTTCCAAGTACGTGGCCGGTCCGTTTACGCTATCCCGACCAAAAGGAACCGTCCCCAATGGTCGGGTAAGCATAGACGTCAGCCGAGAAGCGTCACCAGCCAGGCGATGAGGGCATAGACGGCCGGGAAGAAGACAAGGGTGCCGACCCACTTGCCCACGAGCGTCCTCCCCGCGATGTAGGGCATGAGGTCCTCGGTGCCGGGGATGATCCATGCGCGCGTGAGGCCCACCCACCACCAGTCGATGAAGAGGCGGTCGAAGAGGCCAAAGATGAGGCCGATGGCAGCCATCTGCGTGAAGCCCTCGCGGAAGCCCTCTGCGCCGTTCACCCCGTACACCATGTATGGCACCAGTACGAGTGCAGGAACGAACAGCGCGATCCCGGCTATGGCTGTGTTGCGGGTGATCTGCTCCCTCGTCGTGAGGCCGAGCTCTACGGCGCGCTTCTGGACCTCGGGCTCGTAGAACGTGACCAGACCGACGGGGCCGTTCGCGATGCCCACCACGCACACAAGCAGGAGCACAAAGCACATCACGATGCCTTCGATAAGAATCAACACGGTCAGTCCCTCTCAGTTCGTACGTCTATGACAAAGGGGTTGTCCTTCTGTCTGGTCCATTGTATTCCGACCAAAAGGAACCGTCCCCAATGGTCGGGCGTCGCTCGAGCACCATTCTAAGGTCCGTCACCGCTCCGCCAAGGTCGAGCGTCTGGCTCTCGCCGTCAAACCGGAAGCCAAAACGCTCGTAGAAGCGGATGGCGCGCTCGTTTCCCTCGAGGACCCAGACGACGACCCTGTCGCAGTCCGGCATGCCCTGGAGGGCGGAGCTCATGAGCCTTGCGCCGACGCCCTGGCTGTAATAGTCGCTCAGCAGGTAGATGGCGTAGACCTCGCCGGCGTTTGGGATGTCGTCTCCCCGGTAGGGACCGTAGTCGGCAAAGCCAACGACCTCGTCGCCGACCTTGGCGAGCAGCGTGCTGTAGCCTGCACGGAAGGCGCGCAGGGCCATTTCCTCGGAGGACTCCAGTGTTCTGGCATCGAGATAGCCCTGGCTCAGGAGACCGCGATAGGCTTGCTTCCATGCCGTGCAGTGCACGTATGCCTTGCCCATGGCCTCTGACTCGCTGGTCATTGGCACGATCGCTACCTGCATCGCGCTGGGCTCCCTCCGTCTGCCTCTCTCGGTATCTTAGGGCACGGTCCGGCCTAAGGCCGCCACTTCATGAGGTGGTACTTGGACTCGTCGTCCTTGAACCCGACAGAGAGGTAGAGGGGGTAGCCGTCCTCGGTCGCCTTGAGCTCCACCACCGAAAGGTCCATCTCCCGCGCATCGCTCAGGAGCGACTCCATCAGCCACCTGGCGTAGCCTTTCCTCCTTGACTCCGGCCGGGTGTACACGTTGAGGACGGTGCCCGTCCTTCCCGTGATGAAGGCGGGGCTCATTGGCTTCTCGACGACGAGGAGGAGCGCGCAGGAGGCGATGCGGCCGTCCTCCCGGATCACGTAGGCAAAGATGTCCTTGCCGAGGTGTCGACGGTAGTAGTCCGGAAGCCCGTGCTCGATCCTCTCGACCACGTTTGCGTCGAGAGGGCCGTCGTCCTCGGTGAGGTATGCAATCCTCAGCTCGACCAGCTCGTCAATGTCGTGCTTGGTTGCACGCTCTGCCTTCATGTCGGTCCCTCCGCGTAGTGTCGGTGACTGCATTGTAAGGGGGATTGGGAGGGTGCGGTTTCACTTTATGTTAATGGGCGCTCCGTTCACCTAGCGGTGGTACTGATGCATGCCGAGCCCTGGACAACGTAGGAACTCGAAGTGATTCGAGAGTGTGGGTGCCTTGGGGTTGTTACCATACTACGGCCTCTGTTTGGGAGTGCGGAGCTGCACGCACGATTCGCACCATCGAGAGTCGGTCGGGGCGCATCTGGAGGAGATTGCCTTCAACGAGGTAATCCTGTGTGAGACAGCAGAAAGGTGAAGCAGGACGAAATCACGACCATACAGCGCGAGTGCGCCTGCGTGAGGAAGCCCAACAGCCGCCCGTGTCGCAAGTTCGGTCTAAAGACTATGAGGTAGCGCAAACAAAACCCACAGAGAAGTGAAGACTGATCTCATCATGCTGCGAGATCGGTCCACGAGAACAATGAGCCTTCATAGAGGGTGCGTGCAACCTTGGCAATTACTCGAGAATCACCACGAAACAGCATCATCGGGAATATCTTCGTCAGAAAGCCAGTCGTGGATTTGTGGGAACGATGTATCGAAGATTCCGTCCAACTCGCTGCCATCGACTTCATATGATGTGTATGACAGCACATAACCATGAATGCCGTAATCCCAGGTCGCTTCGACCTGCATCGTCGCCGGCTCCCATTCCCCGCTTTCAGGGTTGCAGTACTCAAACTCAAAAGAGCGAGAGTACCAGTCATCCTGTTTGAGAGTGTCGAGATAGTCCTCTTCGCATTCGTAGACTTCTCCGTCAATTTCGTACATATCTAACTCCAGTAACGTAATGGTTGGCAGGACCCTAGTCATCGATAGTCGGGATGTGTCTCTTTGAATGTCTCAAACTCTTCGCTCGTCAGAGAAAGCGCCTCGCCAAGGCCTTTCTTTTCCAAAAACCGTTCATACAGCTATTAGCGGTTGCTGTTACGTCAGTTTGTGACGGGCTGCGGGCACGTCATCCTCGAGGAGGTGGCTGACATGCCCGCAAAGTTGGAGTTAACGCCTACGATCTTGGACCAAATTGTGGAGCTCAATAGGGGTGCCAGAGGCTAGGCGCCTGCTCATCTTCGAGGAGCACTCCGCCAACAAGACCATGCCAATCGACACGGAAAGGTAGTGGTCGACTCGCTTACCTTCGCTGACGAGGCGGGCGGAGAAGCGTACTTCTACGACCAGATGATATGGTGCGACGACACGCCTGATAGCAAGGTTCAGATGAACGTGTGGCGGCGCGAGCTCGGGCTGCGGGTGCACGCGGCACGCAAGGCCAGGATGCGACGCCTCTCCTATGACTGGCTGGCGGGGCTGCGGGAGATAGTGATCGATTCCGAAAGATGCCCTTTGACCTTCTCCGAATTCACCTTGAAGGAGTTCGAGAGGGACAAGGAGGGCAACTGGATAGACGACATCCCAGACGGAATTTGTATCACAGAACCATCAGCAATGTTCCGGCTCCAATCAGGATACACCCTATCACTGACTTAAAAGTAAATTCTTCATGCAGAAAAACAAACGCCAGTATCAGCGTAATGACAACGGACAACTTATCAATCGGGACGACTTTTGAAGCGTCTCCCATCTGCAAGGCCTTGTAATAGCAAAGCCATGAGGCACCAGTAGCAAGGCCGGACAGAATCAGGAAAATCCAGCATTTCTGGCTAATGTCTTTTATTCCGGCTTGCTGATGAGTAATAAATACCATTCCCCATGCCATGATAACAACAACCATCGTACGGAT
>CACYTH010000023.1 GCA_902777325.1 uncultured Coriobacteriaceae bacterium | reverse complement strand
AGAGGGCCCTCCAGGAGGAGGGCCCGCTTCGGCATGTCGGGACGTCATGCGATCTGCTGCGTGCTGAGGGGTTGACAAAACTATAGGAACACCCCCCTCCCCGTCAGCTGAGCCTCAGGCATGAATTTGTGTCTTACCCCAGGACTACCTTCTTGCTTAGCCCGATAGGGCGCGTCCTGTAACCGCATCTGAGACGAACAAGACAGGAGGCACTCCATGAAAGCAAGTCGACTTTCTCGAAACCAGAAGAGGGCGATAGCCACAAACGTCGGGAGGACGTTCTGCGATGCAGGTGGATCTGTGTCAACCTAACGTCCGACTCAGAGGCGCCGCGGTCGGCCTGTTGGCCGCTCCGACGCCAAGGAAACAGCAGATAGCACCGAGGAGTCGGACGTCCTGGACGCGCCGCTAGCAGTTAGGCGCACCAAGGTGGCCATAAGTCCCCTCTTCGAGGTACGAGCGACACGCCCAAGCATGCACAACCGAGACCGATCGCGGCGCCTAATGCCGTGGCGGACTCGGTTGTGCGCGTTCTGTGCCTAATGCCCAACCAAGACGAACCAAGACGGATGCGAGACGAGACGCCAGCGCCACTGCGGGCCGGTGGGCTATAGAGATACCGCTAGCGCGACTCGAGCCGCCTACAGCAACCAACTGCAAACGAGCACCAACTCTGCACAGGAGGTATTCGCTATGGCGGAGCACCAAAGATACCTATACGGAGCGGAGGCCGAAGAGACTCCGGGGTGAGCGTGACCCGGGCCGGCGCGGTGAGGGACAGGTCGCCGACCCTGGCCCCGCAGATCTCGGACACGCGGGCCGCAGACTCGTAGAGCATCACGAGCAGCATGCGGTTCCTCCGCGACTTCTGCGTGACGCCGTCGTTTGCCGCGAGCACCGCCGCGAGCTCGGCGTCCTCGAGGTACGCTATCGGCCTCTTCGGCACTGGCGGCGCCTTCACCGCCTTCACCGCCTTCGCCGCCTGGCTGAGCGTGACGAGGGCCGCGTCCTCCGACGCGCAGTAGGCGAGGAACGAGCGCGCATTCATACGGCAAGAACATGGCCGGATGCACGCGCACGGTGCTCGAGCGGGACGTCTACACGGCGCTCTACGGATTCGGTGCTGGCCTTCCCGTGACCGACGAGGACGGGCGCTACACGCGCAGGCCCGCCTCAAAGCCTTCCTGAATGCCTCTGTAGCCGTTCTTGGCCCGCTCGTTGCAGTCGCCGACGGAGATCACCTGGTAAGGCGCATCCGTCAACGTGCCAGCAAGGGCGACGTTCGCACGTGCGCCAATAGCAACGACGATGGTATCCACGTCGTCCAGGCGCACTTCGCCGCCGTCCTTCTTGTACACAACGGCATCTGCTTCAACACTCTGGACGGCTGCCGAAGTAAGCACCTTCACCCCGTGGGCCGCGAGCCGCTCGAGGAGGAAGGAGGTGGGAGCCGGCTCGCCGTCGCGCACGATCTGGTCGAGCATCTCCACGATCGTGACGTCCGCGCTTCCGCCCTCGGCCACAAAGTCGGCCGTCTCGGCGCCCACCAGGCCACCACCGATAACCACTACGCGGCTACCAAATTCGGCACGACCGCGCAGGATGTCCTGCGCAACGACCCCATGCTCGCGCAGTCCGGCAATGGGCGGCATCGCGGGGTTGGAGCCTGTGGCAAGGATGACCACGTCGGGCTCGAGCGCATCAATAGCCCCGCGGGTGGCCTCGACACCAAGACGGATGTCGACGCCCAAACGCTCGAGCTGACGGCTCTGCCACACGACGAACGACGTGAAGTCACCCTTGGCGAGCGGCGCGGCAGCCGCCAGCCACTGGCCACCAAGCTCCTGACTGCGCTCCAGCAGCGTTACCTTGTGCCCGCGCGTGGCAGCAACAAGCGCCGCCTCGCAGCCCGACACACCGCCGCCTACGACAACCACGCGACGCGGTTCGCCCACGGGCGACAGGTCGTACTCATCCTCCTTGCCCGTCAGCGGATTGACCAGGCAACGGATGGGAAGCCCCTGCTCAAGCTCGCCGTCGCAGCCCTGCAGGCACCCGATGCAGCGGTTGATGTCGCACAGGCGACCCTCGCGCGCCTTGTTGGGCATGTCGGGGTCGGCCAGAGATGCGCGGCCCATGGCGCACAGGTCCGCCTTGCCGGTGGCGATGATGGTGTCTGCCAGGAGCGGGTCGTTGATGCGGCCGACCGCCATCACCGGCACCTTCACAGCCTGCTTGATGGCTGCCGCATGGTCGGCAAAGCCTGCCACCGGAATGGCGAAGGGAGGGATGATGTTGCGACCCGAGGCAAAGACGCCCTGCGAGACGTGGATGAGGTCGGCGCCCGCCTCTTCCACCAAGCGGGCAATGACCTTGGCCTCCTCGAGCTGCAGACCGCCTGGCACGAACTCCACCGAGCTCATGCGATAGATGATGGGGAAGTCCGCCCCAACCGCCTCACGCACTGCCGCGACCACCTCAGTCGCAAAGCGCGCGCGATTGACGGTGGTGCCACCGTACTCGTCGCTACGCTTGTTGGAATACGGGGAGGCAAACTGGTTGATGAGGTAGCCGTGAGCGCCATGGATCTCCACGCCATCAAAGCCTGCGGCCTTGGCGCGGACGGCGGCGTCCACGAAGCACTGCTCCAGTGCATGGATCTCGTCGACTGTCAGCGCGTGGGGAGTCTCCCCCACCGTGGGATCCTTGATGGCGGAGGGCGCCACGCACCGCACGCCCGTCACGCGACTCGACGTCTGACGCCCGGCATGATAGAGCTGCACGATGATCTTTGCGCCGGCATCGTGGATGCGCTGGGTGAAGGCGCGAAACGCCTCTGCCTGCGCGTCGTTCCACAGCCCGCCCAAGCGCCTGAAGGCACCGGCCTCGGGGCACACGCAGAAGTCCTCCGTGATGATGGCGCCAAAGCCACCACGGGCCTTGCGCTCGTGATAGGCCATGAACTTCTCGGTAGGCATGCCGTCCTCGGTGCAGTAGCAGCTGGCCATGGCCGACACGACCATGCGGTTCTTGATCGTCAGCCCGTTGATGGCGATGGGTTCAAAGATGTGTTTGAGTTCCATAGGTGCCCCCTTTGGTCGTAGGTGGCGCCAGTATAGAACTACATTTCGATATTTCTCGATTTATAAGACTATAGGTAGTTATTCTTTGTTGAACGGTAGAATGTATTACATACTATCAATCAGAGTTCTGTCTCAACTCGCCGAGCAAGCTCCGCAATTACCTCTTCATTCCGGCGATAGTACGTCCACTTGCCATGCCGCTCCGACAGCAGGAGACCCGCTCGACGCATCATGGTGAGGTAGTTTGATGCCGTTGATTGGGAGATGCCAGCTCTCTCGCTGATGCTCTCCACGCAGACGCCGCCCTTGAGGTCAATCGGCTCGGAGAAATGGATGCCTTGGGGGCCAAAGTTGGTTCCAGGATCCTTGAGCCAGAGCAAGATGTTGAGGCGCGTCTCGTTGGACAGTGCCTTGAATACCTCAATCAGATCCATACGCGACTCACCCCTCGTACATCATGTAAGTTTCAAGTATACCAATCACTGCAAGTAAGTTTCCGCGTCAGATCGTGCGCATCATCGCCCTCCTGCGCGAGAGCCTCCGCTCGTCATCCTCCGAGAAGCCAGCGATGGCCTCGTCGAGCGCGGCCAGACACTCCTCGCGGTCGGCCGGCAGCTCGGCGACGAAGCCGATGGAGTTGGTCACCAGGCGCGTGTCCACGACGATGGGGTTCTCCAGCGCAGCCACGAGCGCGCGGAACTCGCGGAACCGCTCGAGCTCGCTCATAGGCGCGAAGTCGCCCCGCGCAACCTCGGCGCCGAGCTCGGAGTCGGGGAAGATGGTGACGGTGGTGAGGTACATGAACTGCGGGCGGATCTGGTTGAACACCTCCGCCGAGCGCGCTGCGGTCTCCTCGGCGCGCCCCGCGCCGGCGATGCCGCCCAGGTAGATGCAGTTGTAGGGCAGCCCTGCCTCGTCGAGCTTCCCGCACTGCTCCACGACGTCGGCGGCGGTGTAGCCCTTGTTCACGTGCGCAAGCACCTCATCGTCGCCCGACTCGATGCCAATCATGATGTCGGTGTAGCCCGCGTCGTGCAGCGTCCGCAGGTCGTCCACCGTCTTGTTGCGCATGCTGTCGACGCGCGCGTAGGTTGAGATGGTGGCGCCCGGCAGGTACTCGTGGACGAGGTCGGCAAGATCCAGCAGCCTGCGCGTGCTCATGGAGAACGGGTCGCCGCCCGCCGCCCAGATATGATCGGTGCCGGGGCGAAAGCGCGCAATCTCGGCGAGGTCGGCGCGCACCTGCTCGAGCGGGGCGGGGCGGAAGGGGTGGCCCTTGTAGTAGGTGCAGAAGGTGCACGAGTCGTGCGTGCAGCCCACTGTCACCTCCAGCATGACGCTCCCCGCCTCGTAGGGCGGCCTGATTACCGGTCCCGTGTAGTGCATTTTCCTGTCCTCCTTAAGACTAGATATCGTGATATGTCGATGCGTAATGGCATGACAAGATGCTTCACCGATTTGTCCGGTTGCGGTGTCAGAGCTCGCCTCCCACGAACCGGGCCAGCTCGGTTATGGCTTCCTCGTTGCGGCGGAAGTAGGTCCACTTGCCGTGGCGCTCGGAGAGCAGCAGCCCGCAGCGCTTCAGCACATCGAGGTACTGCGAGGCGGTCGACTGAGAGATGCCCGCCTTGTCGCGGATGGAGCCCACGCACACCCCGCCTTTCAGGTCGTCCGGCACGCCGGGGTGCCCTCCCTGTTCGGGGAAGTTGGCCTCGGGGTCCTTCAGCCACATGAGAATCTGGAGCCGCGTGGGGTTCGATAGCGCCTTGAATGTCTCGGTCATGTCCATGGGCACATCATATCGTTATACCGCGATATGTCAATACATTCATTCTTCGCAGGCCCTTCGGGGCCTGTTTTCGTATCTCGGGCATCCGGGTGGTTCTCTACGGCAGAACTGTGTTTAATACGTATTCAGTACATGTCTAATACATATGACTGGTAGCTCAATGGCCATGACCATCAGCATAGAGGATGACCTCAAGCGCGACTTCACCGAGGTGTGTCGCGAGATTGGCCTGCCTCCCTCGACCGCCATCGGCATCTTCGCCCGGGCGGTCGTACGCGAGCGAGGTATCCCCTTCCCCCTCTCCGCTGTAAGCTCTGCCGAACGAGCGGCCCAAGCGTACGAGCTTTCGGTCGCCGACGGCATCAGGCGTGGTCTCGACGACATCGCGACAGGCGACGTCGTCACCCGCGAGGAGGCCCGCGCGATGCGCGCGGCAAGGGTTGGCGCATGACCGTTTGGAACGTGCGCTATACGCGGCAGTTCGCTGAGCAGCTGGCGGAGCTTCCAGACGCAACCTACAAGCGACTCGAGGACTCCATCGATGTCTTGGAGTCCAACCCAAGCCTCTCCCGTAGGTACGACCCTCAGTACGAAGCCGCCAGACCGCCGGTGCCCTGCCGCTGCTACCCAGTCCCCAGAACCACGAAAGTCATCTATCCGATGGCGGACGAGACGGCACGCGAACTCACGATGCTTTTTCTGGGGGACGCACGTGAGGACTCGAAGCGACGCTTCGACCGCATGGCGTGGTAGGCGCAGAAGCCCCCACACAACACTGAGTCTCAACTCAAGGCCTAGAACGCGAGAACTCCCGTCCCCGCAAGCCTCGGCTACTGGATTAACACCTGCTGCAAGCGTACTGAGGCGTACGGCTTCACTACCAACGATTACCCGGAGGTCGCAGATTCGGCTTCGCAGGTCCCTCAGTGGGATAATGGACCCTGCAACCGACGCGCGAGGGGCACCATGAACGCAAGGAGGGCCATGGCAAGCACGGAATACGTTCGCATAGACCCCGCTACGGGTGCTGGCCGTGGTGTGGTTCGCGGGCGTGTTCGTGTTCTGCTTCCGCTCACCTCTGTACTGGAGGCTTGGCGACGCGCCCGGCTTCCCGCTTACGGAGCAGACGGCGTTTGGTCTCGCAGGGCAGCCCGACCGGCGCAAACAAAGCCGCTGACGCGCACCGCGCCCGTCGCTCGTCCGGGCACCGACGCGCTACCTCTTGCCTCGCTTGTCTCCCGCGAGGGCATAGGCCATGTCCAGGTACTCCCGAATCTCCTCATTTGGCACTGATCCGTCCAGGAGAATGGTGACCCAGCTGTTCTGGTTCATGTACCACGCAGGCATAAAGCCCTCGCGCACACGGAGCTTTGCCACCACGCGCGGGTCCAGCTTCACGTTGAGTATGTCGATACGCCCAGCACGGTCAATTCCCAGGGACTTGCACCCTATGTTCTTGGCGGCAGCAAACCACTTCTTGTTGTCCGGACGCATGAAGACGGTGATGCTGTGCTCCTCCTTGATCGGATGGTCGGTCTCGGCGCCATATTGGCTGACCATGTATCCTTGCAGCTCTTGGAGGGTCATAGCGCCTGCCTTGGCACTCTTCTCGGTGCCTTCCCCAGCGCTTTCCCTCTTCTGGCTTCTTCTCCAAATCATTCGAACGCCTCCCCGAGGCTTCGCAGCTGAAAGTCAAGGCCCCCGCAGCTGACCCTATCACCTTTTGCCCTATCTCCTGGTGCGGATGAGCGAATTGTCCAGCGGACGGGTCCGTCGGATGGCTCACGAGGAGCTACTGCAGCCATGCGGGCGGCTCGTCCGCGGCGTCTCGCATCTGCCAGTAGAGGTCAAACCCCTCGAAGCAGCTCAACATGTCCACGAACTGCTGGGGCGAGAGACGCTGACCGTCAACCACGACCGACTTCTCGCCCCGCTCGTCGACCTCGATCCGCGCGACGCCGGTCTCGTTGGCATAGAGCGCACGTCCGCCAAACCGCGCGCTGGTACTCCCAGCCTCCCCGAGGCTGATGGGCACGGCACGCACACTCGCATGGCCCACCAGGCACTGGACTTTGACCATCAGCGCGTCAAACGCCTCGTCCTGCGACGTCCGCTGCGCGTCCACCGCGATGCTCACCGACCTGCCTACGTAGCCTTCCTGCTTGCGTGGGTCGTCCTGCGCAACCTGCTCGACGGCCGTCCAGATGGAGCGGGTGCCAAACGCATAGCGCTCGACCGAGAACTCGACGGTGTGGCCCTTTGGGTCAAGGGCCAGGATCTGGTAGTTGTCATTGGTGGGAGTCTGTACGCCCGCAAGGTAGTCGCTCAGGTGGTTGTAGCAGCTCAGGCAGTACGACGTGCTGCCCAGAAAGATGCGCGCGGGCTTTCCGCAGACCGCGCAGCTGCTTGTGTAGCGTGGGCCTTGTGACTCCATGGCGAATCCCTTCTTGCGGGGACCGGACGAACGGCCCCACAGGACTCAAGGATACACGAGGCACGGCACGGGAACCTGCCAAAGGGGGTTACCCCCCTGCAGGTTAGGCGTTGGTCACGTTGATCTGGCAGGAGCGCATGGTCTCGAGCGCAGCCAGATGCTTTTGCGGCGTGACGCCAGCGCAGCACGCCGCGTCGACGGAAATCTTGACCTCGGGCATGTTGGCCTTCAGGAGCAGCGCATTGGAGACGACGCAGATGTCCGTGCAGAGGCCGATCAGCTCGAGCTCGATATCCTCGGTCTCTGAGAGTGCCTTGAGGTCGGCCGCCAGTGCCGTGCTGCCAAAGGTCGGCTTCTCGTAGATCTTGGCACCATCGAGAAGCTCGGCGATGTCGGGACGGATCTTCCAGCCGTCCGTTCCCTTGATGCAGTGCATGACGGGAAGGTTCTGCCCCTCCTGGCTCTCCATGTAGTTCTCGCCGTGGGTGTCCATGGTGGCGATGACGTCCTCCACGGGATACGAGGCGATCTTCTCCTTGACCGCATCGACGATGGCAACGGCCTCGGGGGTCCCAAGCGCCGCGTCGATGAAGTCGTTCTGCATGTCCACGACAACCAGGATCTTTCTCATGTTCTTACCTCGCAATTGGTTGTGCCCCATCTGCGTCCCAGGGCTGGTTTTACCTCGTTCACCCGTAAGCATATCCCTATCAAACGCGATCGACGCCGGCCAGCACGGCACCGTAACAGCGTAGTAGCAGCCCGGTCCGCCAGGCTAGATGTCGGCGAGAATGCGCGCCTTGCTATCGCCATGTCCTACTACAGCGTCTACGACAAAACGTCGGTGAAGGACGGCAGCGTGTACGATGCATGGGTCTACGCGCCCCACGCCGAGTACTGGTCCCCGTACTTTGGCGGCAGCATGATCGACCTCCAGGAGAACCCCATCTCCGTCGAGGACTCCGCCACCATGGAGGCCCTCTCCTACTCCGTCGAGTTTGACGACTGGAAGCCCGTCGACTTCGAGTGCTTCCCCAGCATCGAGGGCGTCGCCTGGAAGACCCACTTTGGCGCCACACGCAAGCGCGACGGCGTCTTTATGGACTTCTTTGCCTACAGCTTCATCCGCTCCAACGAGTATGGCGAGATCACCCACTGGGAGACCCACGTAAACGCAGCCTACAACGACTTCCTCGACGTTGCCATCGGCGAGCACGGTCCCTACGACGGCGCCAACCTCTACATGGCCGCAGTCATGAAGAAGCTCAAGTCCGCCGGCATCGACCTGGCGGCGCTCATGCACAAGGACAGGAAGATCTAACGGTCCCGTTCTGACAAGGACACAGACCCACAGCTTTCGCAGGCCCTTCGGGGCCTGCGCTCGTTTATTGGCTGCTAGAGCACCTGCACCAAGAGACCCACGAGCAGGCACACGGGCAGCCCGATGGCACTGCCGATGCAGGACTGCCGTATGTGAAAGAGGTAGTCGTGATACTCGGGCATGTCCTCGGTACCAGGGATGCGGCTGCGCGGAGAGTGGCAGAACCACCCGCAGTCGACCACGAGCGCGTCCCACCAGGCAATCACAAGCCAGATGACAAGCGAGTCCCTAAAGCCCTGCCAGAACGTGGTGTCGCCGTTGACCTTTGCGAGCAAAAGCGCAAGGCCTGCCAGGAGCACGATGACGGCGATCACCTTGCGCACGAGCTCGGCAGCGCTAAAGCGCCTCTCCTTGGGCTCTATGAGACCCAGCTCCTCGCAGCGCCTGCGGATGGCGGGCGGATAGTCGCCAATGGAGCCGAGCGGGTCGCGCATCGTGAGCGGCACCGCGATCGCCGTAAAGAGAACGACCCCAACTATGCATTCGATCAGCAGAACCATGCACTGCCTCGCATTCCGTCATCTCAGGCGCTGGCAGCGGGGCTTGCCGGCCGCCCCGAGGTCTCTAGTACACCGTGTTGCACTTGATGCAGCGCACCTTGTCAAACGACTCGCCGCGCGGGTCGTCGTAGTCCTTGAACTCGTGGCTGCCACCACACGGGCAGGGCGGGTAGAGGTACGGTCCCAGAACGGTCTTGAATCCCTGCACAAAGTTGGTACCGCCGGCAATGCCGTCCAGCTGCTCGTCGGTCAGCTCGAACTCGGCCTCGTCGAGAAAGGCCCTCATCTGCTCGGCGGTCTGCAGACCCCGCGCACGATCCATCATGTCGCGCGTAATCTCGTCAATCCACATGGCCCTCTCCTCTCCAGCCCCGCATGGGTGCTGCAACAACGATTCTATCCCGCCGACTCGCCCGTCCGACGCACGAGCCCTTGAGCCATCCGCGAGTGCACGCAGCGGCCCTTCGGTCAGCCGCCTATCAGGCCACCTGCATCATCGACGGGTCGACAAAGTGCAGCAGGGCCAAGAACCCGTACGCACCGGCCAGGCCCCAGAACACCCCATCGGCCACATCCCGCGGCGACCTACGGATCTGACGGTCCATCAGCGGATACACTACCCAGACGATCAGCGTTGCCGCAATCGTGTAGACCATCGAGTTCTGCAGGCAGACCTGCCCCATAAAGTTGAAGGGCATCTGGCGATAGTCCCAGAGCTGGTAGTCCTGGTTGCAGGTGATGCCGGTGATAAAGTCGATGCTCGTGCACACGGCCATGTTGACCAGGAAGCTCAGGGCGATCGCCCTCGTCGAGCGCTCGCCAAAGCGCTTCTGGAACATGCGCGCCACGGGATGCAAGAACACCACCACGGCCGCCAGCGCCGTGCCCTCGGCGGAGAACGGGAAGAGCCACTGGTCCCAGAGCATCGCATTGGTGGGGTCGTAGTCTCCCATGAAGACGCCCGCGATGATCAGGCGGCAGAAGAGGATCTCGGCGAAGTGCCCCAAAAACGAGAAGACGATGAAGTACATCAGCAGGTCGCGCCAGAACTCCCAGGTGCGCACGCGCTCGCGCATGGGCTTGTCCCAGCTGTGGCCACCCTCGTGCGCCGGGCTGGTGTTGCGCACGACGTCAAGCGCCGCGAGCAGCTCGCGGTTAAGCAGCAGGGTCGAGCTCACAAAGCCCGCGCCAAAGATCTCAATGACTGCCATGGCCGAGGCCAGTGGCAGACCGACGATGCCTGCCGCCGCCTTCATGGATCCCAGGTAGATGGTGTCTATCGCACACAGCACCGCACAAAGGACAACCGTCACCAGCGCCACCCATCGCCCGTCGCGCCTGCGGGTGTGCAGCATCCACAGCGAGCATGCCGAGCTCGCGGCCACCAGCACCGCGCGAAGCAGCGAGAAGTCGTACGCGAACGACGCCGGGGGACACAGGGCGGCATAGCCAAATGACGCCAGCAGGTACGCCACAAGGTATGTCTCGCAGACGAGCAGCCCCTTGGGTGCCTCCCCCAGTCGTGCACGCAGGTTGGACGTGCGCTTTGTGACGGAAACGTGCATGCTAGTCCTTTCCCGCCTCCGCGGCCTGCTCGGCACGCTCGCGCTCGAGACGCGCCTGGTTCTCGGCCTTGTAGGCGTCCAGGTAGTCGAGGTACGCAAGCTCCTCCTCGTAGGAGGCGCGTTCCTCGTCGGTCAGGTAACTCGGGTTCTTGTCATCCTCGGCAAGGGCGTACTCGAGCTCGGTGCGATAGTCGATGGGCGGCTCCACCAGATAGAGCGTCTGCGCCACCAGAAACACCATGAGCACCGCCACCGAGGCGATGTTCACGCCCGCGTCCGGCAACTTGGCCAGCGTGCGCTCGAGCCAGGGGTACACCATCCAGGCAATGATCGAGGCGGCAAAGGCAAAGCCGATGACGTTCTGCAGGCACACCTGGCCCATGATGTTGAAGGGCATGTTGGTGTAGTCCCAGTTCTGCAGGTCGGCGTTCCACAACAGGCCAAAGGTGAACTCGATCAGGCCGCACGCCAGACCGTTGATGACAAAGGAGATCAGCGACCCCACGACCACGTTGGCCCTGCGGACGAGCGCGCGCCAGAGGGGATAGAGCAGAACGCCGATCAGCACGACGGCCATGCCGTGCATCGGGAAGGGGTAGAACCAGTCGCGCCAGAGCATGGTGTTGGAGGGGTCGTACTCACCTCCCACCAGGCCGGCCTTGATGGCAAGGCAGAAGGTCACCTCCATCCAGTGCCCCAGGAAGGAGAAGATGCAGAAGTACATGACGAGGTTGCGCACCCAGGGCCACGACCAGCGCGGCGCCATGCCGTCCTCCCCCTGCAGCTCCAAGGACTCGAGCACGAGGTCCTCGGTGAGCACCTCGCGCGTCTTCTTGCTGAGCAGGAAGTAGAGGAAGATGATGACGTCCGGGACGATGGAGGCCAGCTGAAGCCCCACGTCCATGGTGCGCATGCCGAGGTGCACGGCCGTGCCAACCACCACGTTGAACACCGTGAACCCCAGCACGAAGGGTCGCGTGATCTTGAGCCGGTACCAGACCATCCACAGCATGACGGCCTCGAACACGAGGTTGAGCCAGTCAAAGAGGTTTGCCGCGTCGTAGTCGACGAGGTCGCGCGAGCTGAAGATCAGGATGGTCAGCGTGATGACGATGTTGATTGAGAAGATGACCGTGAGCAGCTTGAGCGCTGGCGGCAGCGGCGCGCGCAGCTTGGCGTCAGAGCGCTCGCTTTGTATCGTCTCGATGAGGTTCTTGGCCATGGAGGACCTTTCCAAACATGCGGGAGGCCCTTGGTACAGGACCTCCCGCAAACCAGTGACAGATGGGTTACTTGCCGAGGCGGTCGCTCAGATAGCGCTTCACGAACTGATAGATCGCGGCGGCAGGATTGATGCCTCCGGCGACGGCGTCAAGCGCCTCGTCGGGAAGCTCGATGCCGTCGCTCTCCATCAGCGACATGAGCTCTTCGGGCGAACTGCAGTCCCCCATGCGTGCCAGCTGGTCATTGGTAAGGTTGTCGAGATTCATGGCCCCTCCTCGTTCCATTTACGTCACAGCAAACCTTACTTTAGCAGTGGTACTTGGCACGACTGGTGTCTGTCTCAGCCAATCGGGGCATACTTGCTATGTCTACATCGACAGAGAGGAGACACCATGGCATTCGACTTCAAGAAGGAATACCGCGACCTCTACCAGCCAAAGGCCAAGCCCTCGATCATCGAGGTGCCTGCCATGCGCTTTCTGGCCGTGGAGGGCGAGGGCGACCCCAACGACGCAGGCGGGGCCTACCAGCATGCGCTGGAGCTGCTCTATGGCGTTGCCTACACCCTCAAGATGAGCTACAAGACCGACTACGCAATCGATGGCTTCTTCCAATATGTGGTTCCACCGCTCGAGGGCTTTTGGTGGCAGCCGGGCGTGGAGGGAGTCGACTACACGGACAAGGCCGGCTTCCACTGGCTCTCGGTGATTCGCGTGCCCGAGTTTGTGAGTGAGCGGGACTTCGACTGGGCCATCGGGGCCGCAACCGCCAAGAAGAAGCTGGACTTCTCGCCCGTGAGGCTTATCGAGGTGGACGAGGGCCTCTGCGTGCAATGCATGCATGTGGGTCCCTACGACAACGAACCGGCGACGGTCGATGCCATGCATGCGCTTGCCGAGGCACAGGGCTTTGTGCCGGACTTCTCCGACGCACGCCGCCACCACGAGATCTACCTCTCCGACCCGCGCAAGGCAGACCCGGCCAAGATGAAGACCGTCGTGAGGCACCCCATCCGGAAGGCCTGACGGGCCGTTGCCAGCCCTCCATCGCACGTGCGCCGCGCACCACGCTCCGTCGTGGACGGAATGTGGGTTTCGTGCCGCATGGGCCGGCTGCCCCGGTTGCGGGAAGTATAAGAAGTAACACCTGCAACAATCGGGCCATCACGCAGGAAGGCCGGGCCACCCGCACATGAACGCCACGCGTCAGCAGCAGATAGAGAGGGACGTCATGAGGATGGGCGAGGACATCGTCCAGTCCGAGCGCTTTGACAAGGCATGGCATGTCCCCCACCATCACAAGAAGGGCACCATTGCCCAGCACTGCCTCGAGACGGCCGGCTATGCGCTTAGGATCTCGCGGTGGCTCTCACGACGCGGCATTACCGTCAGCGAGAGGGACGTCGTCCGCGCCAGCCTGCTGCACGACATTGGCATGACCGAGGACGAGGTGTTTCTCAGCCCCTCGCGCGTGAAGGCCTACACCCATCCGCGGGAGGGCAGCCGCATCGCCCGTGAGGAGTTTGGCGTCTCCGACCTGCAGGCAGACGCGATTCTCAGACACATGTGGCCCATTGGGCACGTGCCGCCGCACAGCATCGAGGGATGGGTCGTCGTGGCGGCGGACAAGTGCTGCTCCATCCACGAGATCCATCAGGCGTTTGCCCCGTGGGCCAAGCGCTAGCACCGGCGGCATCGCGGCCTTCTCCACGACGTGATAGGCTTTGACCCGACAACCCCTCAGCAAGGAGACCGCCATGCTCGATGCCATCACCCGCTGCACATCCGCCGACTTCGACGCCGTCTGGCAGCTGTTTGTGGACGTCTGCGAGCACCAGGCCCACGATGCGTACGGCCCCAAATGGACCCTTGGGGTCTATCCCACCAAGGATGACGTGCGCAATCACATTGAGGCGGGCGAACTCTATGTAGGCTGGCTCGACGGCTCCCCCGTGGCGGGCATGGCGCTGGTGCCCCACGAGGACAGCGAGTATGCGGAGGTCCCCTGGCCCACGCCGGCCGCCGAGGACGAGACGGCGGTCATCCACCTGCTCTGCGTGCACCCCAAGGCGCGCGGGCACCAGGCGGGCGCACAGATGGTGCGCGAGGCCATCAGGCTGAGCCGCGAGATGGGGATGCGCGTCATGCACCTGGACGTGGTCCCCGGCAACCTTGCAGCCAGCCGCATCTACCTGCAGGAAGGCTTTGCCCTGGTCTGCACGCAGAAGATCTTCTACGAGGACACCGGCCTCGCCGACTTCGAGATGTACGAGCTCGTGCTGTAGCGCGGGGCCTCGCCCGTCCTCAGAGCTCGTGGTAGTACGGGCAGATGTCAGCGTAGCTGCCGTCGGGCAACAGAAAGCCGCCCGGTATGGTGCCCAGCTGCACAAAGCCCAGGCTCTCGTAGATGTGGCGCGCCACGGCGTTGGTCGCCACAACGGCATTGAACTGGAGCAGCCTGAACCCATGGGCTTTGGCCTGCGCGAGGGAGTCCTCGACGAGCGCCCGACCAACGCCCCTGCCACGTGCGGGTGACGCCACCGCATAGCTGGTGTTTGCGATATGCCCGCAGCGTCCGACATTGTTGGGGTGCAGGATGTAGAACCCAAGCAACTCGCCGTTCTCGGCCGCCACGCCACAATAGGTCTGCTCCGCGAAGAACGCCGTGCCCTCCGCAAGGCTGAGCTCGTCTACCTGCGGAAACGCCACACCATCCCGCACGACCTCGTTCCAGGCGGCGACGTCAACGCTCCGCTCATCACCAACGCTGAGATAACCAAGTCCAACTATATGGACGTGGTCGTTCCCACGATCGCTTCCATCGAGCCCGGTGTTTCCACCTCGCAGAACGACGTGACCTTCACCTGCGACAAGGTGGAGTTTGCCGAGGCGGAGACCCGCGTCTATCTCACGGTGGCCAACGACAGGTCGGACACCGTCTCGTACGGTGTGTACGAAATCCGCATCATCAAAGATGGCCAGCAGATCGAGCAGGACAGCACCAGCTCCTCCAGCTATGACGGCAACTATCCCGAGCTGAGCTACGACCTCTCCGCGGGTGCCACCACGAGCGGCATCCTGGTCTTCCCCGCCATCGAGCCGGGCACTGCCTTCAAGCTGGTCATCCCCAACCTGTGGTGTGACGACTACGAGGTCGAGTTCTCCGACGCCGAGCTCGAGATTCCCGCCGAGTAGGCACAGGGCATGCGATCGGGTGGGGCTCACGCCGAGCCCCACCCGCTGTGACCCAACGAGATTCTGTGATATCGGCTTGGTTGCACTGACATAAGGGTACATTTGTAACGATTTGTCAGTACGTTATTGCAAGGACCCCTATGCGGCTCACCAAAGAAGACCAGCAAGCCCTCAACACGACGCTCGCACCCTACCTCAAAACCGATGTCGTGCAGCAGATGGCCTCGTACACCCAGCACGGCAAGGTGAGCACGCTCTCCCATTGCATGAACGTGGCACGCACGAGCCTCTGGCTCTCCCGCAAGCTGCACCTCAACGTGGACGAGCAGACCATGCTCGTGGGCGCTCTGCTGCACGACTTCTTTCTCTACGACTGGCACGGGTCGGGCTGGCGCCACAGCTATCGCCATGCGGAGCGTGCGCGCCGCAACGCCGTCACGCACTTTGGCGTGGACGAGCGCACCCAGCATGTCATCCGCTGCCACATGTGGCCCATGGGCATCACACACGTGCCCATGACGCACGAGGCCATTCTGGTCAACCTCTCCGACAAGTACAACTCGCTTCACGAGACGCTTTTCCAGCGCCGATAGCCGTCAAATGCCGTGCTGCGGCGGTTGGTATACATTACCGGCTACCTCAAACTCGATTACCTGAAGACGTTTTCCCTGTTGACGATTACGTTTTTGCGAGTTTGAGGTACCCCATCAAGTACACCGACCCCTCAATGCCCTTTTGCGCCACGCACATCGCGGGCCTTACCTACAGCACGCGCTCCATAACCACAAAGGGAATCGGCTCGTCAAAGCCCACATCCACCGAGTCTTCGCCCACGATCTCGAAGCCCTCGCTCTGGTAGAGGCGGATGGCCGGCTTGTTGTTGGCAGTCGCATCCAAACGCGCCGTGACCAGCCCACGCGCACGCGACTCGTCCAGACACGTCAGAAGCAGCTTGCGTGACAGGCCCTGTCCGCGCCACGCCTCGTCAATGACCAGCAGATGTATCGCCGCAACCTGCTCATCGGTCGCATCCACCAACCAAGGCAGCGCCCCGTAGTCGTGACCGAGGTCATGGTTGACCCCAACCGCCCCGATGACCTGCTCCCCCTCAAGGGCAACCAGCGTCATGCCGCCATCGATCAGGCTCGCGACGAGCTCCTCGCTCGGATGGCCGCCCCGACGCCAGCAGCAGTCGAAGGGCGTACCCACCATGGCATCCGATGCCCTGAGGTACAGATCCATGACCGCAGGAAAGTCGGCCTTCTCAGCCACGCGTATGCGCATGCGCGCCCCCTCACCACGTGAATCGTCGGCTCCCCAGTGTAGGCGAGTTCTAGGCTGCGGTCGAGACGCATTGCCATCGCCGACCTCGCGAGAAGAGCCATGTCTGCACCAAAACCGAAACCACCTGAGACGGCCCGCGTCGCGCAGACGTACAATTTGGCAGACAACAAGCAAACAACGCTGCCGAGAAAGGCTGAACCGTGAGCTCGTACGACTACACCAAGGATCCCTCGGGCTTCGTGCTCCTGTCGGACCTCGTCCCCCAGGCAATACAGGAGATCCGCTACTTCTCTACCTACAACTTCATCGGGGAGCGCATCGATGGCTACGAGGAGCCCTGCGCGATCATCACCGCCGAGGCCGCCCGTGCACTCAAGGGCGTCAGCAACGAGCTGGGCGTGATCGGCTACCGCCTCAAGGTCTTTGACGCCTACCGTCCCACGTCGGCGGTCAAGCAGTTCGTGTTCTGGGCGCTCGAGGACAACGACGTGCGCATGAAGCCATACTTCTACCCCGAGATCGACAAGGAGGACACCATCGCCCTGGGCTACATCGCCTCGCGGTCGAGCCACAGCAGGGGGTCGACCATCGACCTCACGCTGCTGGACATGCAGACCGGCAAGGAGCTGGACATGGGCACGCCCTTCGACTACTTTGGCGAGCTCTCGCACCCCGACAACCGCGACGTCACCGACGAGCAGTACGCCAACCGCATGCTGCTGCAACGCGCCATGGTGCGCAACGGCTTTGTGCCCTACGAGTGCGAATGGTGGCACTTCACCCTGGAGAACGAGCCCTACCCCGACACCTACTTCTCCTTCCCGGTGTCGTCGGCCTACCTCAGGCGCAACCGCGTGTAGCCGCGGAGCTTACAGATACAGAAAAGGACCCGCACGCCGTCTCTCAGCGTGCGGGTCCTTCTTGTGTGCCCCGCCATCCATCGGGACGGCGGGGCTCGGCGTTAGCGTCTACTGGGTAAGCTCCAGGTACAGGGCACGATACTGCTCAGCGGACTTGGCCCAGGACACGTCCTTCTCCATGTCGCGGATGACCATCTTGTCCCAGTCCTCGCGATCCTCGAAGTAGAGGGTCTTGGCACGATTGATCGCGTCATAGAGCAGGCCGGCGTCGTAGCGGTCGAAGGTATAGCCGTTGCCGGTGTTCTCGAACATGTTGTACGGCTCGACGGTGTCCTTGAGGCCGCCGGTCTCGCGCACCACGGGCACAGTGCCGTAGCGCATGGCGATGAGCTGCGTCAGGCCGCAGGGCTCGAACTTGGACGGAACGAGAAGCACGTCGCTGGCGGCGTAGATCTTGTGGGAGAGCGCCTCGTCATAGGCGATGTAGGCGCACACGGTGCCCTTGTGCGCGTTCTCGTAGTAGCGGAAGGAGTCCTCGAACTCCGGCTCGCCGGTGCCCAGGATGACGATCTGGGTGTTGCCGTCGATCAGGCCGGGGATGACGGCGTTGACGAGGTCGAGGCCCTTCTGGTTGGTGAGACGGGAGATGAGGCCGACGACGAACTTGCCCTCGTCCTGCTCCAGGCCGAGCTCCTTCTGCAGGGCGAGCTTGTTGGCCTTCTTCTTCTCGATGGCGTCGGCGGTGCCGTACGGGGCGTCGAGCAGCTTGTCGGTCGCGGGGTTCCAGATGTCGACGTCGATGCCGTTGACGATGCCGCGCAGCTTGTAGGAGTGGAACTGCAGGTGGTTCTCGAGGCCCTCGCCGTACTCGGCCGTCTGGATCTCGCCGGCGTAGGTGTTGGAGACCGTGGTGATGGCGTCAGAGTAGGCAAGGCCGCCCTTGAGCATGTTGGCCTCGGTCCACTCCTCCTGCAGGGCGCCCATGTTGAAGGCCTCGTCGGGCAGGTTGGACCAGTACTTGATGGTCGGGATGTTGTACTTGCCCTGGAAGCGCAGGTTGTGGATGGTGGTGACGACCTTGGAGCGTGCCAGCGGGGTGCCAGCGAACATGGTGCGCAGGTACACGGGCACGAGACCAGCCTGCCAGTCGTGACAGTGGATGATGTCCGGCGTCCAGTCCATGTAGTTGAGGGCCGCAAGCGCCGCCTTGCTGAAGAACGTGAAGACGGGGATGTCGTCGACGAGGTTGGTGTAGGGGTTGCCGCGGGTGAAGAACTCCTCGTTGTCGATGAAGTCGTACACGACGCCGTCCCACACGTACTCCATGATGCCCACGTAGAACTGACGGCCGTCGGCGGTGAGGTCCATGTAGAAGGAGCCGCGGTAGACCATCTTCTCCTTGTAGATGTCCTTAATCACGCCATAGTTGGGCAGGATGACCTTGACGTCGCAGTTGAGCTTGACGAGGGCCTTGGGCAGAGCGTACATGACGTCACCGAGGCCACCGGTCTTGATGAAGGGATAGCACTCGGAGCCGATGAAGGCAACGGAGCGACGCGGCTCGGGCATGGGCTCGGGTTCCGGCTCCGGCTCGGGCTCGGGCTCGGGCTCGGGTTCCGGCTCGGGCTCCGGCTCCGGCTCGGGTGCGGGCTCGGGCTCGGGCTCCGGCTCCGGCTCGGGTTCCGGCTCCGGCTCGGGCTCCGGCTCCGGCTCGGGTGCGGGCTCCGGCTCGGGCTCGGGCTTCGGCTCCTCCTTGACAGCCGCCGCCTTCTTCGTGACCTTCTTCCTAACGGTCTTCTTGGTGGTCTCGACCTTCTCCTCGACCTTGTCCTCGATGGCGTCAGCCTTCTCCTCAAGCTTGTCCTCGACAGCTTCGGGCTTCTCCTCGACAGCCTCGATCTTCTCCTCGACCTTTGCCTTAGCGGCCTTGGTCGTCTTGGCAGACCTGGTCGTGGCCCTCTTCTTAGTAGGCATAGTTGTTCTCCCAACTAGTGTTGCCGACACATTCCTACTTACAGACCTACCGCATTTCGCGCGACAGGTATGTGGCGTATCGGTGAGCACCCCTCATGAGCAGCACAGACGCATGCTTGGCGCATACAGGACAAGCCCCCGCGCACTGACGCGAGGGCTTGCATGAATCACGGTACGGGAGAGGCTAGAGGTACTTGCGCCAGTCTTCCTCGTCCTCGTCATCGTCATCCGTCTGCTTGACCTCTACCTTGGGCTTCTCCTCGGGCTTGACGTAGGCCGCGTCGTTGGCCTCGGGGAACTTGGCAAAGGCATGCTCGAAGCGCGCGAGGTTCTCGTCGTAGCGCGTGCGCGGGATGGCAAAGGTCACCTGCTTTGCCACGTGCCTGCCCGTGGCCAGCTCCTCCAGGAAGAGCTTTGCCACGTCGCTCGCGCGCCAGCCAAACACGCCGCAGCCAAAGGCACCGAGAATAAGCTTCTCGTGGCCGAGCTCGTCGGCGATGGCCAGCACAAAGCGGATGCGGTCGCGCATGGCGGCCACGAGGGTGTTGTCCGCCACGTGGTAGTCCTCGCGGGCGCGGCGCGCGTTGGGCGCGGCCACCACGATGACGTCGGCGTAGCTGTGGTAGCCTTCGCGCTCGAAGCGCACCTTGGGTGCCACCAGGCCGCGGTTGCGGTAGATGTTGCAGTTGATGTTGCGGCGGCGGTTCTCGCCATACCACTTGCGCTGGCTGCGCAGCACGTTAAAGAGGGTGGAGTCCGCGCAGAGCGCCTCCTCCTGGGCCCAAGCGCCGCGGTCGTAGCCACCGCCGGGGTTGGTGAACGACGCAAAGTCGAGCACGGCCAGGTCACAAGCGTTGGCAATGCCACGACCCTGCTCGAGGACGGCGGCCACGCTGTCCTGGTCGACGACGCGTACCTCGGGGACGCAACCCTCCGCCTCCACCTTCGGGGCGCCCTCATACACCTTGAGCTCGGCGATCGAGCGGTCGATCTCCTTGCCAAAGCGCGCGTCCATCTCTGCGATGTGGGCAGCGGCGGCCTCGGTGCGCTCGTTGCGACGGTCGGCGTTTCGGCCGGCGTTCCTGTTGTTGTTACGCCTCTCTGGTGCCATGTGGGTGTCCTCCCGATAGCTGGTGGTCGTTGAGCCGTCTTTGCGTGACATGTAGATGATACTCGTCGGCCACCGCGCTAAATGGCACGTTTGTTACCAAACCCGCTAGTGCCTCCTGTGATGGCGCAGGGGCGGATACGGGATGTCGACGTTGATGCCCAAGATCATCTTGGCCAGCCACAGGAAGAAGACCAGCACCAGGATGGGGATGATGCACGAGGTCACTATCATCACGGCCAGCGCCTCGATGAAGTTGCTGAGCGAGTCCTGCGCGCTCTTGGTGAGCTTGTTGAGCTCGTCGGGCATGTTGAGCAGGAAGGCCAGCGGGTTGTTCGCGTCCTTGCTGTCCCCCTCCTCGGCGCTCTGCTCGATGGCCTCGGTGGTCTGCTCGGCAGCCTCGAGGGTGGCATTGATCGAGGCCTCGTAGGTGCCCTCGATCATGGATGACACCTTGACGCTCACGGGAACCACCAAGAAGGCCGCCAGCCCGAAGAGCGCCATCTTCATGGCGATGCGCAGGATCACGGCGCGCGCCTGCGGCTGGCGCCAGGCAACGACGGCCAGAAGGAGAAGCGCGCAGCTCACGGGCACGAGCACCTTGAAGGCCGCGAAGCCGAGGATGGTGAGCAGGTACTTCTCGAGGTAGATGGCCGCGAGCACAATCAGAAAGTCCGAACTCAGATCTACGAGCTTCTCCGCGATGGGCGTCCCGGCGTCTCCCGGCAGAAGCGAGATCGCGGCAGACGAGCCCGTGGAGGCACCCATCAGGCTCATGACGCTGCTCTTCTTTTGGTCGAGCGTCTCCATGACGCCCTTGAAGGTGTCCGGGTTGGTGAAGAAGCTCCCCAGCACAAAGAACGACACCAGGGCCACCACCACAGCAAGCACCGCGAGAGCGATTCGCGTGCGCCCCTCGTTTTGCGGTTGGGAGAAGTCCTGGCCGTAGGCGAGCCGCTCGTCCTGCTCGCGGACCTCTGCCAGATCGGTGCTCTTGCGCTCCATCAGACGTCCCCTCTCAACTTGTGCGATCCATGCGCACACTATAGGCCCTTACCAGCCTTTTACCCCTCCGAGTCGTAGCGCCATGCGCGTGTGCGAGAAAATCGTCCGCCCACGTCGGTTTTATAGCAGTCGTAGTCTTGGCGGGTCTCGCCATCCGACCAGAGCGTCGCTGACGGATACGCAGAGAGCGACACGTCGACGGTGCAGTTCCCTAGCACCTGCGGGTCCGCTACCACCGCCGCTCGCATGTCAGCGAAGCTCCATACCTCACCCGAAGGTCCCCCGATTCCCTCCGGCTCGACGACAAACACGTGCACGTAACAGCTGGCGGGGCCACCCCCAAATCCCATCTGGTCCCATACCGTGTCACGGAGCCCGTTGGCAAGGTCACAGAACGCCTGTGGGGTCTCGGGCACCGAGCCACGCGGCAGGACGATCCACACGTTCGCCTCCTGCCCACGCTCGTCCGCCTCACGCACACTCGTGGCAATCATCGAGCTTGCGTCGATGCCGCCCACGCGCTCGGCTACCGCCTCGGCTAGGGCCTCGTCAAAGGCGCTTCCCTTGTCAGGCGAGCGCCACGGGTTTTTGTAGTCCTTCGGTTGCACGGGGGCAAGCACGCCCTCGAGCTCCTCGAGGGCGATCTCGACCTCCGCGTCACGGCGATAGCCGCAAAGCAGCTCGTCCTCGTCCGCCGTGTCGAGATAGTGTATGTAATCGTCATCGAGCAGCAGCTCCCGCGCCTGCTCGCGGCTCATCTCCTCCAGCGGCCGCTCGTTGGGATAGCGGTACGAGAGCGCGTCGTAGCCAATGTGGCAGGGCGTGTCCTGCTCAAGCAGGGTCACGCGGAAGTAGTTCCCGTGCCCCTCCGTCAGCTGGTTGGCAAAGGCCAGAAACGTCTCCGGGTCACGCAGCTCGTCGTTGTCGCCCGTCGCCCATACGTACAGGTCACCCTGCGAGATCACGTAGTCACGCGAACCGAGAAGCCCCGTAGCCGACAGCTGCTCGGATGCCTCGAGGAGCTCTGCGCGGCTCTCGCGCGCGTCGGATAGGTCGTTGTCGTACTCTGCCAGCTTCCTCCAGCGGTAGTACCTGACCAAGGCGTACAGGCCCTCGTCCTCGCCCTCAACGCAGAGCAGGCGCGTGTCCGCGGAGTCGCCCTCGTCACGCACAGCCGGCACGGGAATGGGCCCGTTGTCTGGGAAGGGATAGGCAAAGTCCACCACCTGCCAGTCCTCGCCGGTCTCCTCCTCGAGGTAGGTCTCGGCAAGCTCTGACAGACGGATCCAGGTCTGGGGGTTGCGCGACTCGCCCATCACGTCGCGGATGCCCTTGGGCCAGCTCCCCCGCACGAGAGTCGCGCGCAGCTCGTCCGGCGTCTTGGGCAGGGAGCTATCGGCCAGGCTCGCCTCCTGTCCCTTATACAGCGAGTCCAGTGCGCCGCGCAGGGCGTCAAAGGTCTCGATGTCGCGAGTCGTGACCTCCCGGCTGGAGATGAACGCCGTGTCGGCGCGAGAATCGCCTATGGGCTTGTCCGAGCAGGACGTGTTGCACGTGGCAAGGCTGACCGTCAGCGTACCCATGACTATGATGCCCGAGATGACGCTCAGCGCCGCACAGCCGCCGCCCACCAACCCGAGCGCGGCGAGGATCTTCCACCAGAGGCCACGCTTTCTCTCAGGGGGCCTCGTAGGGTCAGGGGGCGTCCCCGCAAAGCCGGCATCCTGACGATGGTCCCCAACCGATGAGCTCATGGCGCCTCCTCCCTACTCCGCCCAATTGTAGGCCAGTCTCTACAAAAGGCGGCGTTTGCGCAGGACAAGGGCGAGCGCCAGACAGGCGAAGATCGTTATGAGGTTGATGATCGTAAAGCCGTGCGCCGCGTCGGAGAGCGGCATCCACTGACCCGCCACGTTCATGCCGTATGCGCCAGAGATGACCGTAGGGATGGAGAGGATGATGGTCAGCGAGGTCAGGCGCTCCATCACATGGTTCAGCCGTGAGTCCATGAGGTTGCTCACCAGCTCGCGGGTGCCGTCGATGACCTCGCGGTAGATCTGGGCCATCTCGATGGCCTGCTGGTTCTCCACGATGGCGTCGTCCAGGATGTCGCGGTCCTCGGGCTGCTGCAGGTGCCCATAGCGGCCGAGGCGGCTGAGCACGTTGGCATTGCCGCGCAGCGACGTCGACAGGTAGACGAGCGTCGACTCGAGCTCGTGCAACTGGATGAGGTCGTGCTCTCCCTTGAGGTCCTCGATGTGCTCCTCGAACTCGATGCGCGTGCGGTCGATGCCCACCAGAACCTGCTGGTAGCGCAGGGCGATGCGCAGCATGATGCGGTAGACGAAGGCGAGGCGGTTCTCGGTGGAGAGGTCGCGGATGCGCGCTGCGTGCAGCGAGCTCAGGACTGAGGTCTCCTCGGAGCACACGGTGATGACGTTCTCGTCGGTGATGATGACGCCCAGCGGAATGGTGTTGTAGGCCTGCTCGTGGTGGCGCTCCTCGCGCGCGGGCAGGTCGACGACGATGAGGGTGTAGTCGTCCTCGGTCTGGACGCGCGAGCGCTCCTCCGGGTCGATGGCTGCCAGGATGTCGTCCTGGTCGACGCCCAGGGCTTCGGCCACCTGCGCGGCCTCCTCGGCCGTGGGGCTGGTGAGCTCCACCCAGGTGCCCGGCACGATCTCGTCCACCGCACGCATCTCACGCCAATAGGACCGGTACAGCTCGATCATGCGCGCCTCCATCCCCGCTCTCGGACAACCGTCATCGTAGCGCAACGGGTCATGCCACGGCGCGGTAGACCAATGCTTTTGCCATCCAAGGCAAGGTGCAATTGCCACGCCAATGCACAGGGCGTCCGCTCTCCGAACAAATCGTGTGAAATCGTTCTCGCACGGCTCAACGGACACCTGTAAGGCATATGCTCAGCCTAGCACGCGCACGCCAAGAGAAAGGCAGCCCATGCCCAACAAGAGCTGGGAGGTCGGCTTCCACCTCCGCTCCCCCCGCAACTGGCTGAACGACCCCAACGGCCTCTGCCAGTTCCGCGGACGCTACTACTTCTTCTATCAGTACGATCACGACTGGCCGACGGTTGACCAGAAGGCCTGGGGCCTCTTCTCCTCCCCCGACCTGCTGCACTGGACCTACGAGGGCGTCCCCCTGCAGCCGTCCATCCCCGAGGACAGGCACGGCGTCTTCAGCGGTTCCGCCTTTGTGGAGCGCGGCGCCGGCAAGGACGGAGAGGACCTCCTGCGCCTGTACTACACCGGCAATGTCGTGGCCCCCGTGCCCGGCCACAGCCCCAAGGACTTCGACTACGTCTATGCCGGACGCGAGCAGAACACCCTCACCTGCCTCGCGGAGCTTGACCCTGCGACCGGGATGCTGAAGCTCGGCCCCAAGCAGGTGCTCATGCGCAACAGCGACTACCCCGACCACCTGAGCTGCCACGTGCGCGACCCGAAGGTCTGGGAGCAGGACGGCTGCCGCCACATGCTCCTTGGCGGGCGCCACATTGACACGCGTGGCCTCTGCCTGGTCTACGACTCCGAGAACGGCATCGACTGGACCCTCCGCCGCGCCATCAACTCCGAGTACTCCTTCGGCTTCGTGTGGGAGTGCCCCAACATCGTGCGCCTCGACGGACGCGAGTACCTGGCCATCTCCCCGCAGGGCCTGCCGCGCCTGCAGGACCGCTGGTTCAACCGCTGGACGCCGGGCTACTTCGAGCTGCCCGAGGGCCAGCGCGTGATCGACACCGACGTCATCGACGAGCGCACCTTTGTGCAGTGGGACTTCGGTCACGACTTCTATGCGCCGCAGACCTTTGTGGACGACGCCGGCCGCACCATGCTGGTGGGCTGGATGGGCACCTTCGACGACTACTACAGCTCCGTGCCCGACGGCCTCGACTGGTGGCACTGCATGACGGTGCCGCGCGTGGTCACGCGTCGCGCCGACGGCCGTCTCCTGCAGAGTCCGGCACCCGAGCTTGAGGCGCTGCGTGGCGAGGCTGCCGCGCTGCCCGCAGCCGGCACTGCCGCGCTCGACGGGCGCCTTGCCGACATCGTGCTCACAGGCATCGAGGGCGAGGGCGCGCTCACGCTTGACGAGAGCTTCCAGGTCTTCTACGAGGACGGACGCCTGGGCATCCACTATCTGGACGAGAGCGCTGCGGCTGGCCGCAAGGACCGCTCCATCCCGCTCGACACCCTCAGCGAACTGCGCATTCTCGTTGATGGTTCGGCCGTCGAGATCTTTGCCAACGGCGGCGCGGAGACCTTTGCCTCGCGCTGGTTCTGCCCCGAGAAGGCAGGCCTGGCCATCAAGAACGACTTCGCGACAGCCGGCGTCGCCTATCCCATGGCAAACCTGATGGCCGAGATGTACGCGGACGCCGCGGGCAAGGCGCCCACGCTCGAGCTGCCCGGCTGGAACGAGACCGTCCCCCACTAACGTCCGAAGCATCAACCAAGGCGAGGGGGACGGCCCCCTCACCCGAGCCACAAGCAACCATACCCAGGCAAAGGAGCCGTCGCCTTTGTCCCTCGAGGAGGAGATCGACCACATGAAGCTCAGCAACAAGTGCATGCTCATCACCTACGCCGACAGCCTCGGCAACAATCTCAAGGACCTCGACGAGGTGCTGGACGCCCACTTTGCCGATGCCATCGGCGGCGTGCACATCCTGCCCTTCTTCCCCAGCTCTGCCGACCGCGGCTTTGCCCCCATGCGCTACGACATCGTCGACCCCGACTTCGGCGACTGGGACGACGTCAAGACCATCGGCGACAAGCGCTACCTGATGTTCGACTTCATGATCAACCACATCTCGCGCCAGTCCCCCTACTTCCAGGACTTCCTGGCCAAGAAGGACGACAGCGAGTTTGCCGACTTCTTCATCCGCTACAAGGACTTCTGGGCTGCCGAGGGTGGCTTCCCCACCGACGAGCAGGTCGACGCCATCTACAAGCGCAAGCCGCGCGCTCCCTACGTGGAGGCCGAGTTTGCCGACGGCACCACCGAGAAGGTCTGGTGCACCTTTGGCGAGGAGCAGATCGACATCAACGTCAAGTCCGAGCGTGCCCAGCGCTTCTTTGACGAGACCCTGCGCAACATGGCCGACAACGGCGCCTCCATCATCCGCCTGGACGCCTTTGCCTACGCCTGCAAGCGCGCCGGCGGCAGCTGCTTCTTCGAGCAGCCTGACACGAGCAACCTGCTCGACGCCATGCAGGACGTCCTCGGCGCCGACATCATGGTACTGCCCGAGATCCACGAGCACTACACCATGCAGTTCAAGGTCTCCGAGATGGGCTACTGGGTGTACGACTTCGCGCTGCCCGTGCTCACCCTCCACGCCCTGTACTCCGGCGACGGCCAGTACCTCAAGCGCTGGATGGAGATGAGCCCCAAGCACCAGTTCACCACGCTCGACACCCACGACGGCCTGGGCATCGTCGACGTCAAGGACCTGCTGCCCCTACAACACCGAGGCCTACAACAACCTCGACATCTACCAGGTCAACACCACCTACTACAGCGCGCTGGGCAACGACGACGCGGCCTACGACCTGGCCCGCGCCATCCAGATGTTTGCCCGCGGCATCCCCATGGTCTACTACGTGGGCCTGCTCGCCGGCAAGAACGACCTCGAGCTGCTCGAGAGCACCAAGGAAGGCCGCAACATCAACCGCCACTACTACAGCCGCGAGGAGATCGCCTCCGAGGTCGAGCGTCCGGTGGTCAAGGAGCTCATCCGCATGATGGAGCTGCGCAACAGCCATCCCGCCTTTGACGTCGAGGGCGACCTCGAGATCACCTGCGGCGAGGACGGCGCCTTCACCATCCGCCGCACCTCCGGTGACGCCTGGGCACAGCTCGACGCCAACCTCAAGGACCACACCTACGAGATCACCTGCTCGTAGGCGACGGGCAACAGAGATCCGCGCGGGAGGCGGGGCGCCATGCTCCGCCTCCCTTTTAGTTACAATGGTGATTGTGCCCCCTTGCAACCACCCCTTCCAACTGCGGGTGTACTGAGGCGTGCACACGACTTCGGGCTGCCACGTACAAAGGGTGCCGACCACCGGAGCTGATTGCATGGACATCAACGAAATCGCACGCCTCGCAGGCGTCTCGCGCGCAACCGTCTCGCGCTACCTCAACAACGGCTATGTCAGCCAGGAGAAGCGCCGCCTGATCAGCCGCGTCATCCAGGAGACGGGCTACGTCCCCTCGCAGTCCGCCCAGCAGCTGCGTACCGGCAAGACGAGCCTCGTGGGCATCATCATCCCCAAGGTGTACTCGCAGTCGGTCTCGCGCATGCTCGCAGGCATCACCGAGGAGTTTGTCGGCACCAACTACCACACCATCCTGTCCAACACAAACAACGACCCCTCCGAGGAAGTCCGCTGCCTGCACGTGCTCTCCGAGCGCCCGCGTGTGGACGGCATCATTCTCATAGCAACGGTCATCACTGCCGAGCATCTCAAGGCCCTGAAGGCAATCAGTGCGCCAGTCGTGATCCTCGGCCAACAGCTCGATGGCTTCTGCTGCGTGTACAACGACGACTATCGGGCCACCTTTGAGATTGCCAAGCTCGCGCTGAAGAAGGGTCGCAAGCCCGGCTTCATCGGCGTGCGCGAGGATGACGTAGCCGCAGGTGAGATGCGTCGTCGTGGCTTTGTGGACGCCTGCCATGCCGCAGGAATCGAGCCGGAGCCGGACGCCTTCGCTACGGGCGACTTCACCGTCGAGTCGGGCTACCTCTGCTGCGAGCAGATCATGGACAACGTGCTCGATGTGGACACGATCGTCTGCGCCTCAGATGACATGGCCTACGGGGCAATCACCTGCCTACGTGAGTATGGGCATCGCGTTCCCGAAGACGTGCAGGTCACGGGCATCGGCGACTCGGAGCTCTCGCGCATCCTCGTTCCCTCGCTCACCTCCGCGCACCTCTTCTTCAAGACTAGCGGCCGCGAGGCGGCAAAGATTCTGCTCGACGCCATGGACAAGGGCGACGAGATTCCTCGCCAGATCAAGATGGGCTTCGAGATCTACGGACGCAACTCCACCAGGTAAGACCAGAAGACGGAGAGTCCTCGCTTAGTGTGCAAATGCACACCGATTTGTCCTTTATGCACAGGGAACAAGATGTTCCATGCTACCATGGACATAACGAAAGCGAGGTAACATGGGTAAACGGGTAACAATCCAAGACATTGCCGACAGGCTTGGTCTCTCGCGCAACACCGTCTCAAAAGCGCTGAACAATGTTGCGGGCCTCTCGGACTCCACGCGCGAGCTCATTCTGAAGACCGCCATGGAGATGGGCTACAAGCAGTTCGCGTTCATGGGCGCCATTCAGGACCTCAAACCAAAGGATGAGACCACTTCCGTAGTCGAGGGGCCAAACGAGATTGCCCTGCTCACTACCGTCTTCATCGATCGCTCGCACTTCGCCTCACTCACGCTCGACGCGCTGCAATATGAGCTTTCCCAGCGTGGCTACGTGCTCAACACCCACCGTGTCAGCCACGATCAGCTGGCCGCATGCGAGCTGCCCCTTACGCTCAGGCTCGAGAACACTGCTGCAATCATCTGCATCGAGATGTTTGACCCCGACTACTGCAGCTTTATCTGTGATTTGGGCATCCCCACACTCTTTTTCGACGGACCGGCAAGGCTGCACGGGTTCAGCCTGAACTCCGACCAGCTCCTCATGGACAACACAGCCGGCATCATGCAACTCGTCGATGACATGGCCAAGCGCGGCATAGAGCGCATCGGCTTTGTGGGTGATTGGACCCACTGCCAGTCGTTCTTCGAGCGCTACCTCGCCTTCCGCAACGCCATGCATCTTGCAGGCCTCCCCATTGACGAGCGCTATTGCATTAGGCATAACAAGGTGACCTCGATTGGCTCCCGCCTTGCCGCACTGGAAGAGTTGCCGGAGCTCTTTGTCTGTGCCAACGACTTCGTGCTCATCGACGTGCTGAGACCTCTTCGCAAGCAGGGGTTCGACGTTCCCCGCGACGTCCTGCTTGCCGGCTTTGATGACTCGTCCGAGTCGCGCAGCTGGATGCCATCCTTCACGACCATTCACATTCACACGCAGGCGATGGCCTATAACGCCATGGAGCTTCTGATGTCCCGCATCCACGAGCCGACGCTCGAGTATCGCCGCATGTACGTGCAGACTGACCTGATCTATCGTCAGTCCACCGAGCGTACGGAAGGGGAACAGTAAGACATGGCCATCTTCACACCCGAGAGCAAGTTCAGCAGGATTATGTCGCGCCTTGCCTGGGGTTGCTATCTCAATCTCCTCTGGACCATCTGCTCGCTACCCATCATCACCATCGGCGCCTCAACCACCGCCCTCTACTACGTGACCCTCAAGATTGCCGAAAACCGGGAGGGTGACATCACGCAGCAGTTCTTCCGCTCCTTCCGCGCGAACTTCAAGCAGGCAACGCAGCTGTGGCTCGTCCTGTTGGTCCTTGGCGTGGTACTGGGCACTGACATCTACGTCCTGCGTCACCTGACCGCCGCGACCTCAGGCGCGCTTGCCGTTGCTCTGACCCTGGTCCTTGCCATAGTCATCATCGCCACCGTCGCCTACGTCATGGTGATGCCCTACGTCTTTGCCCTCTTGGCACGCGTGGAGAACACCAACCGCGCGATGCTCAGAAACGCCCTGCTCATGAGCATCCGCTACCTCTCGTGCACCATCTGCACCTTTACCATCCATGTGGCCATGGCGCTCGTCATCATCAACATCTTCACCCCCGCCATCGTGCTGGGCGAGGGCGTGTGCGCACTGCTCAGCTCCTACCTTCTCGCGCCGGTCCTCAGACTGGTCACGCGCGAGGAGGGCGACATGGCAGAGTTTGCCGCGCGCAACGGACGATGAGGCTCTCGGAGAAGGAGAAGGCCGCGAATCGCGCTGCCTTCCGTGCGATGAATCTGCGGGACAAGGCTGAGTACATCTTTGCCTACTACAAGCTCCCGCTCGTGTTGGCGCTTGTCGCGATCGTCGCGTTTGCCTCTGTCACGCGCTGGCTAATCACTCACAAGGAGCCGCTCCTCTACGTCGCGTACGTCAACGTGGTGCCTGACGAGCGTCTGGACAAGACCTTGACCACGGACTTCGTCGAGGCCGAGGGAAAGAGCCCCCGCAGGTGCGAGGTCGTGTGCTTCCGCGAGATCTACTTGTCGCGCGACACCGACCAGCAGTCCCACCAGTATGCCTATGCCTCCAAGCTTAAGGTCATGGCTGCCGTGGACGCCGAGCAGCTCGACGTGGTGCTCATGAATCAGGAGGCCTACGACCTGCTCTCCGCAAGCGGCTACCTCCTCGACCTGGAGGATGCGCAAGCCGTAGCGCAGTCGATGACGGACGAGGAGGAGCCCCTGCTCGTGTCCAACACCGTCGTGCTCTCGGACAACAGCGTCGAGGTCGAGCTCAACGAGGCAGACGAGTACGAGGCCGAGACCATCGAGCAGGTCAACGCCCTCGATGTGACCGCCCTCCCCCTCTTTGCGGACTACCCTGAAGACGAGTCCTTCTACCTGGGCATCATCGCCAATACGCCACGTCTGGACGAGTCGCTCGCCTATCTCCAATACGTAGTAGAAACGGACTAGTGGCACATTTTCTCCGTGGGAGTTGGTGTGCCACTGGACTCTCCACCTGCGCCTAACAAAAGGCCCCGCCTGAAAGGCGGGGCCAAAAGGAAGGGAGACGCTGGAGAGACGGTGCCTTTGTACAGGCCGTGCACCGTCTCGCCAGAGGCTGGACGACTCTTAGAAGTCGTAGGACTTGCACACCGGCTCGTTAGCGGCGACGGAGGCCTCGTCGTACCAGATGAGGTTGTTGCCAGACTCCTTGTCGAAGAGCTGGATCAGGTCCGGCTCGGTGGTGAACTGCACCGTGGCGCCCATCGAGACGTCGGTATCCAGGCCGACGGTCGGAACGACCATGACGACCTCGTCATCATGCGAGCGGGCATGAATGTTGTACTCGGAGCCCATCATCTCGGAGACCTCGACCTTGGCGGTCAGCTCGCCCTCGCCCACGCTGATGTGCTGCGGACGGATGCCAGCGATGATATCGCACGCCTGCTGGCCATTGGCCTTGAGGGCCTTCTGCTGGAAGTCGGAGAGCTTGAACTTGACGCCGCGGATCTCGGCATAGTACACGCCGTCCTCGAGCAGCAGCTTGCAGTTGTCGAAGAAGTTCATGACAGGCATGCCGATGAAGCCTGCGACAAACAGGTTGACGGGCTTGTTGAAGACCTCGACCGGCGTACCGATCTGGTTGACGTAGCCGTCCTTCATGATGACGATGCGGTCACCAAGGGTCATGGCCTCAGTCTGGTCGTGCGTGACGTACATGAACGTGGTGTTGATGCGCTGGCGCAGCTTGATGATCTCGGCGCGCATCTGGTTACGCAGCTTGGCGTCAAGGTTGGACAGAGGCTCGTCCATGAGGAAGACCTTGGGGTCGCGGACCATGGCGCGGCCGATAGCCACGCGCTGGCGCTGGCCACCGGAGAGGGCGGCGGGCTTGCGGTCGAGGAACTGGGTGATGCCCAGGATCTCGGCAGCCTCGCGCACCTTCTGGTCAATCTCGTCCTTGGGCAGCTTGCGCAGCTCAAGGGAGAAGGCCATGTTCTGGTACACCGTCATCTGCGGGTACAGTGCGTAGCTCTGGAAGACCATGGCGATGTCGCGGTCCTTCGGAGCGACGTCGTTCATGAGCTGGCCGTCGATGTAGAGCTCACCGTCTGTGATCTCCTCGAGGCCGGCGACCATGCGCAGCGTGGTGGACTTGCCGCAGCCCGACGGACCGACCAGGACGATGAACTCCTTGTCCTTGATCTTGATGTTCACGTCGTGCGTGCCGACGTAGCCGTTCTCATATACCTTCTTAATGTCCTTCAGAATGACTTCTGACATGATGTTCCTTTCTTTAGCTCACAGAGTCGCGTACCTCAGCTAGGCAAGGTCGTATTTCTCAACGTCCATCACGACCTTGCCTTCTGCGAAGAACGTGATGGCATCTGCCGACAGATCGGTCGGAATGGTCATGGTCATGGCTTGCGTGCCACCATTGATGAAGACTTCGACGCTGTTCTTATCCATGATGAGGCGCATGTCCAAGGTGCAGGGCGCGCCAGGAATGTCGCACTTGCGATGGTGCACGTATGCGCGGCGGCTACCAGAATGGATGCGGTTGATCTTGAGGGTGCCCGTCTTGGGGCGGTACCTGAGGGAGCAGTGGAAGCGCTCGTCCTGGGCAAACCAGAGAGTGAACTCACGATAGGGATCAGCCTCGTCCTGGGCACGAACCTTCACACGCATATCGATCACGCGACCGCTCACGCCCTCGAGGGCAACCTTGCCCTCGACCGGCACATCCGCATAGCTGACGCGGTCGTGGCGCAGGGCCTCAATCTCGCGCACGGGCCACTGGCAGAGCCTGCCATCCCGCAGCGAGAGCTCGCGAGGAAGCGTCATCTGGCCATACCAGCCCTTGAAGCCCTTTGCGACAGGCGACTCGGTGATGGTGTCCCAGTTCTGCATCCAGGCAATCATGACCCGTCGGCCATCAGGCGTCAGCATGGTCTGCGTGGCGTAGAAGTCGATGCCGTTATCAATGGTGTGAAGACTCTCCTCCACCAGTTTGCCCGTCTGCTCGTCGACATGGCCGATGATGCAGAGCGTGCCGTTACCGCTATAGAACTCGTGTCCTTCGGGGAGCATGAACTGCGGACTCACGAGAAGGACGCTCTTGCCGTCGAGCTCGAAGAAGTCCGGGCACTCCCACATGGTGCCATAGCGGTCATTGTTTTCCGCAAGCACGCCCAGCTTGCGCCACGAGAACGCATCGTCGCTGGCAAACAGCAGAATCTCTCCGCTGCCCTCGGCGTTTGTCGCGCCGGCTACGCAGCGATAGGAGCCGTCCTCGCATTGCCAGATCTTGGGATCGCGGAAATGCTCGATGCTGGCACCGGGTGCAAGGTTCTCACTGCCTATGACAGGATTGTCCTCGTACTTGACATAGTCGACACCATCGCCGATCGCGAGGCACTGCGTCTGACGGTCACCCATGCGCCCGTCAGGCTTACGTCCACCTGCGCCGACACCGGTATAGACCAAGAGCTGGCGGCCATCGGGCAGCTCGATGGCACTCCCCGAGAAGCATCCGCTCTTGTCATCGTAAGGCTCGTCAGGAGCAAGGGCTGCAGGCAGGTACTCCCAATGCAGCAGGTCCTTGCTTACCGCATGTCCCCAATGCATGGCAGCCCATGCGGTCGCATAGGGGTTGTACTGGTAGAACAGATGATAGGCTCCCTGGTAGTACGAGAAGCCGTTGGGGTCGTTCATCCATCCTGCGCGGGGAGTCAGGTGAAAGCACGGCCGCGACTCTGGGTCGATGTACGACTCCATCCGACGCTCGTAGTCACGAGCTTCGGCAAGCGGTGCGCTCTCGAAGAAACCCTCCATGACCTTCTTATCTCCTTCGTGCGGTACGTTCGTCAGGATCTACATGTCCGAGGAGGGCCCGCCCCCGGGAGAGAGGAGGGGCGGGCACCGTTCCCCGTAGTACTTACGCCTGGGCGTCGAGGTAGGCGGTCAGGTAGCGCTGATGGATCTCGAGGAACTCGGGCAGGCCGTAGGCCTCGAGGTCGGACTGGAGCTTGTCCCAAGCAGCGTCGTCGAAGCCCTTCATGATGCTGTTGGACTTGAAGGTGTTGATGCACTTCTGGATGTCAGCCTGGAGGTTGGAGACCTGCTTGGTGTCCTCAGTGGACATGAACACCCTGGGGTAGCAATACTTGTGGGTCATGTCGGGGGTATAGATGTCCTTGATCCAGTTGAGACGATACTGGGCGTCGTCCGGACAGGTCACGTACACGCCGTAGTAGCTGTCGAGAATGGCGAGCGGGCCACCGACGCACTCGGCCTCGCGGACCTCGACCGGGGAGGCGTCGCCAAGAGGAGCATGCTTGAGCATCGGCTCGCCCTTGTCGTTCTCGCTCATCTCGAAGATGTCGAAGTCGTCGTCCTCGCCGTAGGTGCCCCAGTTGTTCTGCGCGCTCTGCAGAGGATCATACATCTGGTCGAGCCAAGCAGCGCACAGCGGCGGGTTGGAGCACTTGACGGTGATGACGCAGCGGCCCAGATCGAAGCCGGAGGTGTAGGAGTTGGTCTGCGGGGTGATGTTCTTGGTGTCGGCCTGCAGTGCGGGCAGGGGCACCCAGCCCTCGCCGGCGATGAGCTCGTCCATGCTGACCTGGGCGACGTTGGCGACGTCCCAGCTGAAGCAGACGCCATAACGGCCGCTCTTGCCCTTGGCCACGTAGGTGCTCCACTCCTGGGTGAAGGCCTCCTTGTCGATCAGGCCCTCCTTGTAGAGCTTGTTCAGCCACTCGGTGCCCTTCTTGAAGCCCTCGGTCTGAGCGACGCAGATGACCTCGCCGTCATCGGTCACGGCAATGTGCTTGCCCTTGTCGGGGTCGCCGTAGCCCTCGCCGAATCCGTTGATCAGGGCGTAGCAGTCCTGGTCGCCGTCGTTGAGGATGCAGGACATCGGGATGATCTCGCCCTCGATGTTGAACTCCTTCTTCAGGGCGTCGGCGTTGTCCTTGAAGGCAATGAGGACCTGCTCGAACTCGTCAACCGTGGTGGGGACGTCGAGCTTCAGGAAGTCGAGCCACCACTTGTTGATGAAGGGCATGTTGCCGACGGTCTGGATGGCGGTCTTCTCGTAGCCGAGCTGCTCGATCCAAGGCAGAGCCCAGATGTGGCCGTCGGCGTCCTCGCACATGCCGCGATACTCGGGGGCCTGCTCGAAGACCTTCTGCAGGTTGGGCATGTAGGTGTCGATGAGCTCCTCGAGGTTGAGCAGTGCGCCCTGCTCGGCATACTTCAGCAGGTCGGTGTCGCCAAACCTGGCGTTGAAGATGAAGTCGGGCAGCGTGTTGGCGTTGGACATCTCGAGGCTGATCTTGTCGCCCCACTGGTCGGCCTGGATGGTCTTCCAGTTGATGTGGACGTTGGTGGCCTCCTCGAGGCGCTTGAAGATGGTGCGGTTGTTGGGCTCGGACTCGGTGCCCACGGGATAGTCGGTCAGGCCGTTGAGCTCAGCGGTCTCGGCCAGGGGGAAAGCCAGGCTTGCGGGATCGACGGAGGTGTCGACCTCGCCGCCAGCGGCACCGCCACCGCCACCACAGGCAGCGAGGGAGGCAGCGGTCGCAGCCGCGGACATGGTCAGGAACGAACGACGATTCATGGAAGTGCTCATGTGTTTCTCCCTTTCAGATGAAATCTAACGCGTGATGATTCGCGGCCTAGCCCTTGACGGCGCCGGCCATGATGCCACTGTCGAAGTAGCGCTGGAAGAACGGGTACATGATCAGCAGCGGGATGCTCGAGATGATGATGGTTGCGTACTTGAGGAGCTCGGCGAGCTGGGCGCGCTGAGCGGTGGACTGCGTGTCGGCAACCATGCCCGGCTCCGGCTGACTCTGAATCAGGATGGAGCGAAGGACGAGCTGCAGCGGCTGCTTGGATGCGCTGTTGAGGTAGATCATCGCATCGAAGTAGCTGTTCCACATGCCCACGAAGTTCCACATGGCGATGGTGGCGATGATGGGCGTGCAGACCGGCAGCAGAACGCGGAAGAAGTAGACCATCTCGTTGGCGCCATCGATCTCGGCGGCCTCCTGAAGGTCCTTGGGGATGCCCTGGTAGTAGGTGCGCGCAATGATCATGTTGTAGACGCCAAAGGCGGGCGGGATGATGACGGCCCACATGCTGTCAAGCATGTGCAGCTTGCTGATGAGCAAGTAGGTCGGGATCAGGCCGCCGCCGAAGAACATGGTGATCATGAAGAGCAGGTTGAAGAAACCCTTGCCCTTGAAGTCGTCTCGGCTCATGGGATACGCGGCGAGCAGGGTGACCACCAGCGAGATGACGGTGAACAGGACCGAGTAGAGCAGGGCGTTCTTGAAGCCCACCCAGATCTGCGCGTTGGAGAGGACGCGCTGGTACGCAGTGGTCGTCCACTTGCTGAAGTCAAAGGTAAGGCCCTGGTTCTGCAGAGTCACCGGGTCGATGAACGATGCCAGGATGATATAGACCATCGGAATGATGATGGCCAGGCAGAAGACGCCCAGGACGAAGTAGCCGATAGAGGTGAGGATCTTGTCCTCGACGGGGAGCCTACCGAACTCGCTCTTTTTCTTTTTTGCCATGGTGTCCTCCCCTCTAGTACATGCCCTTGCCATCGTTCATCCGCTTGACGATCTCGTTCATCGAGATCAGGAGGATGACGTTGATGACGGTGTTGAACAGGCCGACGGCCGTGGAGAAGCCGTAGTTGCCGTCCAAGAGACCGACCTTGTACACGTAGGTCGAGATGATCTCGGAGCTGGCGAGGTTGAGGTCGGTCTGGAGGGCGTAGGCCTTCTCGAAGCCGACGCTCATGATGTTGCCGACGCTCATGATGAACTGGATGAGGACGGTGTCCTTGATGGCGGGCCACTCGACGGCCTTGATCTGCTGGATGATGTTGGCGCCGTCGATAACCGCGGCCTCCTTCAGATCAGTGCTGGCGTTGGAGAGTGCGGCGGTGTAGATGATGGAGCCCCAGCCAGCGCCTTGCCAGATACCAGAAGCGATGTAGATGGTACGGAAGGCCGCAGGCATGGTCATGAAGTTCCAGTTGGTGCCCAGTGCCATGTTGATGAGGCCCGTGGGCGAAAGCAGGATGCGGACGATACCGCAGAGAACGATGACCGAGATGAAGTTGGGCATATACAGGATGAGCTGGATCTTCTGCTTGAGCTTGGTGCTCAGCACGCGGTTAAGCAGGAAAGCCAGAAGAATCGGTGCGGGGAAGCCCCAGAGCAACCCGAATACACTCAGCTTGAGCGTGTTGGTCAGATAACGCATGAAGTCAGGCGACGATAGGAATCGCTGGAAGTGCGCGAGGCCCACCCATTGGCTGCCCAGGATGCCACGGAAGGGGTTGTACTCCTCGAATGCAATGAGGACGCCGCCCATGGGGATATACCTGAAGATGATCGTCATCAGAAACGCCGGCATGATGAACAGCACGTAGAGCTGCCAATGCTGACGCACATAGAGCATCGTATTGCGGAACTTTCCACCTCCCTCATTTGCCTTGCTGCCAGCAGTTGTCGCGTTGGTCATGACAAGTCCTCCTCTCCCCTCTGTGTGCATTTGTGTAGTTGCACCTCTCGATAGTGTGCATCTGCACAATGCCGATACAGAACTTACCTATTTTTGCACTATATTTCGCTGTTTGGCATAGGTCAACATGTATTCGATTTCAGTTGTCATTTGCACTTTGTCAAAAGGATAAGCGGTCAAAAGTAAGACGCAAATGGAGCAGGACCGTCCGTGACCGAGCCCCACGCCATCAGCGACACATCCCCATCCCCAAGAGCGCCAATAGGGGTTAAACTTATGTCCACCTTTACCCTTTGGACGGACGGTACCCATGACCAACAAGGAAGTAGCGGAGCTAGCTGGCGTCTCGAGCGCTGCCGTCTCCCGTTTTCTCAACGGGGGCTACCTCTCGGACGAGAAGCGCGAGCGCATAGCCGCTGCCATCGAGCAGACTGGGTACGTACCAAGCGCAAATGCGCGCATCCTACGCCTGAAGAAGTCCAACACTGTGGGCGTCATCCTCACCAGGGCCGACGAGAATGCCATGAGCGGCGTCGTTGCGGGCATCGAGAAGTACTTTTTCGCTGGTGAGCTGGGCACCTCGTTGGCGTATGTGGGCGACGACGTCAAAGAGCAGGCCAAGACCATGCGTTCGCTCCTCGAGCGCCAGATCGACGGCATCATCCTGGTGAGCTCCGCTCCCATCCCCGGCGACATCGAGCTCTACGAACGTGCCCGCGTGCCGGTGGTTGTCGTGGGCCAGCACGTCCGTGACATGAGCTGCGTTCGCTTTGACAACTTTGGCGCAGCCTACGACCTTGCCTCGTCCCTTGGCTGCAAGCCCGAGAGCCGCGTGGCATACATCGATGCCTCGGGGCTCTATCGGTCCTTTGGCGCCGACCGTCGCAAGGGCTTCCTTGCCGGCCTGGAGCGCCTCGGCATCGACGAGAGCCGCATCTCGGTGCGCACGTCGGGATTCTCGGTGGAGCACGGATACCGCACCGTGCATGACCTTCTCGCCGGCAGAGCTGTATTCGATTGCATATCCTGCGCCACAGACACCATTGCCGCAGGAGCCATCAAAGCCATTCGCGAGCGCTACGGATCGCTCTCCCACGCCCGCGCCCCAAAGGTGAGCGGCTTTGGCAACGATCCCATACTGCAGGCCGTCGCGGGCCCTCTGCCCACCGTCTCCTTCGACTACGAAGAATGCGGCATCAAGGCGGCGGAGCTCATGGTTGACCTGCTCAAGGAGGGCACAAACTCCCCCAAGAGCCTCGTGTTGGGCTATCAGGTCGTAGGAGTGTAGGGCCTTATGACACGCCAAGGCGGCCCCTCTCGCAAGCCCTTTGGCTACCGTCCACCAAGCTCTCTCGCCATTCTCAAATTTCCGCAGGTCATTTATTGCCAATCAATGTGAAATCGATTACAGTTTTTTCGGCTGTTCATGCCACACTCACACCAGTTGTTAGGCATGAAAAGGATTTCATTTAGGAAAGGAAGGGTTCAATGGCACTCGATTCTGCTCAGGCAGCGAGGGAAATCCTTGCTGCGGTCGGTGGCCCCGAGAACGTTGTCTCGGCAGCGCACTGCGCTACGCGTCTGCGTCTGGTCATCGCCGACGATTCGAAGGTAGACAAGGATGCCGTGGAGGACGCACTCGGCGCCAAGGGCAACTTCCAGGCCTCTGGTCAGCTGCAGATCATCTACGGCACCGGTACCGTCAACAAGGTCTACGACGAATTCTGCAAGCAGGGCAACATCTCCGCAGTCTCCAAGGAGGAGCTCAAGGACGTCGCCGCTGGCAACCAGAACAAGTTCATGGCCGCCATCAAGGTCCTTTCGGACGTCTTCGTCCCCATCATCCCGGCCATCGTCGCCTCCGGTATGCTCATGGGCATCATGGGCGCTCTCGAGTTCATGTCCAACTCCGGCATGATCACCATTGACACCAACGGCGTGTGGTGGCGTATCGCCGGCCTCATCAACGCCTGCGCTCTTGCCAACCTGCAGATCCTGCTGGGCTTCTCCGCCGCTACCGTCTTTGGCGGCAACCCCTACCTCGGCGCCTCCTTCGGTGCACTGCTCATCAGCGGCAGCTTCATCAACGCCTGGGGCGCAGCTGACGCCATCGCCAATGGCACGATGATCACCCTCGACGTCATCCCCGGCCTCTACAGCATCGAGTGGATCGGCTATCAGGGCCATGTCATTCCCATCCTGGTCGGCACCTGGATCCTGTGCACCATCGAGAAGAAGATGCATCAGATCGTGCCCGACATGTTTGACCTCTTCGTGACCCCGCTTGTGTCCGTCGCAGGCGCCGCCTACATCACCATCCTGTTCATCGGCCCGATCTTCGTCTGGCTCGAGAACGCCATCCTCGGCCTGCTCACCGCACTGCTCTCTGTTCCTCTGGGCCTGGGCTACATCCTCATCGGACTCATCTACTCGCCCTCCGTCGTCACCGGCCTGCATCAGATGTACACCACCATCGACGTCTCGATGCTCGGCCAGTATGGCGTGACCTACTGGCTGCCGATCGCCTCTGCCGCCAACATCGCCCAGGGCGGTGCCTGCCTGGCCGTGGCCCTCAAGACCAAGTCCGAGAAGACCAAGGCCCTGGCCGTGCCCTCCGGCATCTCCTGCCTGCTGGGCATCACCGAGCCCGCCATCTTCGGTGTGAACCTCCCCAAGTTCAAGCCCTTCATTGCCGGCATGGCCGGCGCAGCCGTGGGCGCCTTCATCTGCTCGCTCACGCACCTCGGCGCTTCCGGCACCGGCGTCACTGGCATCTTCGGCATCCTCCTCTGCATCAACCAGCCCATCGCATACTGCGTCATGTTTGCCGCCGCCTTCGGCGTCGCGTTCGCCCTCACTTGGGTGCTCTACTCTGACGAGCCCGACAAGCAGCGCGCGCCCAAGGCTGCCGCTCCCGCCGCCCCCGCCAAGGTCGACGCCATCGACGCCGCTGGCATCCTGGCCGCTCCGATGACCGGCAACGCCAAGGCCATGTCCGACGCCCCCGACGCCGTCTTCGCCTCCCTTGCCATGGGCAACGGCGCCGTCATCGAGCCGGTCTCTGGCGAGGTCTACTCCCCCGTCAGCGGCACCGTCACGATGCTGTTCGACACCAAGCACGCCGTCGGCCTCGCCGCTGACGACGGCACCGAGGTCCTCATCCACATCGGCGTCGACACCGTCGAGCTCGCCGGTGCCCCGTTTGAGGCCCACGTGGCCGCTGGCGACGCCGTTAAGGCCGGCGATCTGCTGATCACCGCCGACCTCGATGCCATCAAGGCAGCCGGCAAGCCCACCGCAACCATGGTCATCGTCACCAACACCGACGACTACGCCTCCGTCACTCCCGAGGTCGGCGCCGTCAAGGCTGGCGAGAAGCTGGTCACGGTTGCCAAGTAGCCAGTGATCGTCCTGGTGGGTGACGTGCTGGGGGTAGCGCGGCCAAGCCTTCCCTTCCTACCATTTCCACAGGACCCACCAACGGGGGATCCGACAAACGTCGGGTCCCCCGTTTTTTCTTGCATGCACACGGGCTGCGTGGGACAGGGTGGGACAGGGGACGTGCCTGGTGTCCCACCTTGGCGAAACCAAGGTGGGACACCAGGCACGTCCCCTGTCCCACCCTGTCCCACGCAGTCCCCTGTCCCGGCCCTGGCTCCCACACTGTCCCGGCGTCGCCCGACATTCCGTTTGGCACACATTCCCGCATTGGCAAGCACGTTTAAGCAGCCTTTACACATCATTTCGCCATTTCTCGTTCACAAATCCTTCAAGAGACGGTAGAATCGGACTCTGTGGGAACGATTTCACAGCGAGTTGGCCGCGAGCTGGGTCTTCACCCCCACTAAGCACTTCTGTGGAAATGGTAGGAACAACACGAAAGGGAGGGTGTTATGGCAGCTGAACACGCACAGGCAGCCAAGGAAATCCTCGCTGCAGTCGGTGGTGCTGAGAACGTCGTCTCGGCCGCTCACTGCGCAACCCGTCTGCGTCTCGTCATCGCAGACGACTCCAAGGTGAACATGGACGCCGTCGAGGACGCCACGCTCGCCAAGGGCAACTTCCAGGCCGCTGGCCAGCTTCAGGTCATCTACGGCACTGGCACCGTCAACAAGGTCTTCGACGAGTTCTGCGCTCAGGGCAACATCAAGGTGGGCTCCACCGATGACGCCAAGGCCGCAGCAGCCGCCAAGGGCAACCCCATCCAGCGTGCCACCAAGGCACTGGGCGACGTCTTCGTCCCCATCATTCCCGCCATCGTGGCCTCCGGCCTGATGATGGGTCTCACCGAGGGCATCAACAACGCCATGGGCGGCGCTCTCGACCTCAACCCCTGGTACGTCCTGATTCACACGTTCTCTAACGCCTCGTTCGTCTTCCTGCAGATCCTCATCGGCTTCTCCGCTGCTCGCGTCTTCGGCGGCAACGAGTTCCTCGGTGGCGTCATCGGCATGATCATGAACCACACCGGCCTCATGAACGCCTGGTCCATCCCCGGCTCCCTGGGCTCCCTCATCGTCGGTAGCGACGCTGCCGCCCAGACCCTCGGCCTTAGCTCCGCTGCCGAGGCTACCGCTGGTGCCATCATGAGCGCCAACTACCTGCCGCAGGTCGCCCTCATCCCGGGCCTCCCGCTGCTGGGCGCCGTGCCCCTGCAGGGCTATCAGGGCCACGTCATCCCCGTCGTGGTCGCCGTCTTCTTCATGTGCAAGCTTGAGAAGTGGCTCCACGAGCATGTGCCTGATATGTTCGACCTCTTCGTGACCCCGCTCGTGACCGTTCTCGTCACCGGCCTGCTCACCATGGTCGTCATCGGCCCGATCTTCTCCTGGGTCGAGGAGGGCGTCATGGCCTTCTTCCAGTTCCTGCTGGGCATCCCGTTCGGCCTGGGCGGCGCACTCGCTGGCGCCATCTACCCGCTGACCGTCGTTCTCGGCGTGCACCACATGTTCAACGCTCTTGAGGCTGGCCTGGTCGCTCAGGGCGCCGACGCCTTCAACCCCATCATCTCTGCTGCCAACGTTGCGCAGGGTGCCGCCTGCCTGGCTGTCTTCATCAAGACCGCTTCCGCCAAGAAGAAGGGCCTCGCTCTTCCGTCCGGCATCTCCTCGCTCCTCGGCATCACCGAGCCCGCCATCTACGGCGTTAACCTGCCTGCCGTCAAGCCGTTCATCGGCGCCATCTGCGGCGCTGCTGCCGGCGGCCTGATCTCCGCTTGGCTCGGCCTGTACTCCATCGCTTACGGCATCACCGGTGTCTTCGGCTACCTGATCACCGCTGACCCCGTCAAGTACACCATCGTCGTCGCCGTCGCCTTCGCCGTCTCCTTCGCCGTCACCTTCGTGCTCTACGCTGACGACGAGAAGACCAAGGCCGCCGCTGCCCGCGAGGCCGAGAAGGCCGCCGCTCCCGCAGCCCCGACCCAGGTCGACGCCGTCTCCGAGCCTGGCGTTCTCGCCAGCCCCATGACCGGCAACGCCATCGCCATGACCGATGCCCCCGACGCCGTCTTCGCGTCCCTGGCAATGGGCAACGGCGCCGTTGTCGAGCCCACCGCCGGTGAGGTCTACTCCCCCATCGACGGCACCGTCACCATGCTGTTCGACACCAAGCATGCCATCGGCCTGGCTGGTGCTGACGGCACCGAGGTCCTCATCCACATCGGCGTCGACACCGTCGAGCTCGCCGGTGGCCCCTTCGAGGCCCACGTTGCCGCTGGCGACACCGTCAAGGCTGGTCAGCTGCTGATTACCGCCGACCTCGACGCCATCACCGAGGCTGGCAAGCCGACGGCCACCATGGTCATCGTCACCAACACCGACGACTACGCCTCCGTCGAGCCCGTCATCGGCCCGACCACCGCAGGCGCCAAGCTCGTCACCTGCACCAAGTAGTCACCTGGACTACCCAGCACTTCCGGAGGGCGGTCGCAACGATGCGGCCGCCCTCTTCTTCTGTCGATCGTCGGTTTCTCTCCAAAACGGAAATACTTAAAAAGTATGAGACGCATCGGCACATGGGCACGTATAGTTAGTTAGTGCCATGTGAAACAACGAATTATTTGGAGGGATTTGCCCTATGGAAGATTCCAAGAAGCTTGTTCCAAGCGTCTGGCGCATCGTAGCGATAGCCGCCCTCTGCGCCTGCCTGGTGCTTGGCGCACTGTTCCTCTCCAAGCCTGCCGCGACGAGCGCCCCCGCCGAGGAGACTGCCGCTCAGGCCAGCGACGATAGCACCGACGAGACCACGACCGAGGGTGCTGCTGAGGACGCGGAGGATCCCCTGAGCCTTTGGAGCGATGACGCTCCGCTCAAGAAGGAGCTCGTGGCCTACGTCGAGGCCGTAACCGACGAGTCGTCCCCCGACTTCATCCCCGCAGAGGACCGCGTCGCCACCTTTGACGTCGACGGCACCCTCATCAACGAGACCGACCCCAACTACTTCGACTACATGCTGCTGGTGCACCGTGTGCTCGAGGACCCCGACTACAAGGACAAGGCTTCCGACTTCGAGAAGTCCGTGGCCAACAAGATCGTCGACCAGAACGAGAATGGCACCAAGTACGAGGAGCTTCCTGTCGAGCATGGTCAGGCCGTGGCCAGCGCCTTCGAGGGCCTGACCGTGGACGAGTTCTACGACTACGTGCACGAGTTTGCCGAGTCCGACATGCCCAGCTACGAGGGCATGAAGCGCGGAGAGGCCTTCTATCAGCCCATGGTGCAGGTGGTCAAGTACCTGCAGGCCAATGACTTCGACGTCTACATGATGTCCGGCACCGACCGTCTCATCATGCGCGGCCTCTTCAGCTCGGAGCTCTGCCCCCTCGAGATTCCGCTGGACCACATCCTGGGCTCCGACGAGTCTCTGGTGGGCTCCAACCAAGAGGACGCCGACGGCCTTGACTACACCTTCAGCCAGGACGAGGAGCTCGTGCTTGGTGGAGACTTCTACATGAAGACCCTCAAGGAGAACAAGTGCTACATCATCCAGCGCGAGGTTGCCAAGCAGCCGGTGCTCTCCTTTGGCAACAGCTCTGGCGACTTCTCCATGGACAACTATGCGCTCAGCAACCCCGACTACCGCTCCGCCGCCTTCCAGCTGTGCTGCGACGACGTCGAGCGCGAGAACGGCAAGCCCGAGAAGGCCGAGGAGATGCGCGCCCAGTGCGAGGAGTTTGGCTATGTGCCCGTCTCCATGAAGGATGACTGGAGCACCATCTACGGCGAGGGCGTCACCTACATCGGCGCCGAGGAGGAGCTCGCCGAGGCCGCGTAGGCCATGCGCTAGCTCGCCATCTGACTATCAGGTACTGCCAGGGGGCGGTTGCAGCGATGCGGCCGCCCCCTTCTTGTCATGCCGCGCTGTGCCAGACTGCTTTGGCCCCGTGATGCGATCTGGCAATGCGCCTACGAACGCGAATACTTGTCCTTGTCAAAGAGAGGCGGCCATGTCGGCATGCCGTAGGGCTTTACCTGGCAGAACATGGCGTTACCCAAAGGAGCGCGTCTCGTAGCCTGCTTAATTCCGTCAACCGCAGCCCAGGGATCGTCTGACGAGCACTCGAACACGTACGTGTTAAAGCCCTCCTCGCCCACATACTCGTAGCGTGGTTCCTCAATCTCGGACACATATTGGAGCACATACTCGCTGAACACCGGATTCACCGGCTGGATGACTACCTTCATTCCCCCTCACCCCTTCCTCGGTACGCCCAATTACATTATGCGTAATACATGGGCTCATGGTTACAGCACCATAAACCCCGTGGTCAATGTAACGCTAGATACGTCCCTCGGACATACGTAGTGTGCATTTGCCAAGCACATACTTAGAATTGCCCCCTCACCTAGTGATTTCAGGCGGTCGCGTAGCCACAGCCAATCAAATTGCTTTAATGACGTATGCTGTCTCTACCTATGTGGAATCGTTCCCTCATCCGAAAGGAGCCCTCTCATGATTTCTGTTACCGCTCTCGGCGAGGTCCTCATCGACTTCACGGACGCTGGCCTCTCCGCCGCTGGCCAGAAGCTCTTCGAGCGCAACCCCGGTGGCGCCCCCGCCAACGTGCTGGTCGCCCTCAAGAAGCTCGGCCATGACGTCGCCTTCATCGGCAAGGTCGGCAAGGACATGCACGGCGACTTCCTGCGCGAGACCCTCGAGAGCAACGGCATCGACTGCACCGGCCTCATCTCCGACCCCGACTTCTTCACCACGCTCGCCTTCGTCGCCCTGGACGAGAATGGCGACCGCTCCTTCTCCTTCGCCCGCAAGCCCGGCGCGGACACCCAGCTCAAGGCCAGCGACCTGCCCCTCGACATCATCAAGGACAGCAAGGTCTTCCATGTGGGCTCCCTCTCCCTCACCGACGAGCCTGCTCGCTCCGCCACCATCGCCGCCCTCGAGGCTGCCAAGCAGGCCGGTTGCGTCATGAGCTATGACCCCAACTACCGCGACTCCCTCTGGACCTCCGCCGAGGCTGCTTCCGAGCAGATGCGCTCCCTCATCAAGTACATGGACCTCATCAAGATCTCCGCTGAGGAGTGCCCGCTGATGACCGACGAGACCAAGCCCGAGGCCGCGGCTGCCAAGCTGCTCGAGCAGGGCGCCAGCATCGTCGTCGTCACCCTCGACGCCGACGGCGCCTTTGTGGCCACCAAGGACGGCTCCCGCATGGTGCCGAGCTTCCGCGTCGAGGCCGTTGACACCACCGGCGCCGGCGACTCCTTCTGGGGTGGCTTCCTTACCGCCTTCGTCGAGAGCGGGCTCTCTCCCAAGGAGGTCAGCATCTCGCGCGCCGCGCAGTTCGTGCGCTTCGGCAACGCCGTGGCAAGCCTGTGCGTCCGCAACCGTGGCGCCATCCCCGCCATGCCTGAGCGCAAGGACGTCGAGGAGGTTCTCGCCGTCGCAGCCGACCAGGCATAGTCGCGAGCCTGTACGCCACCCCGTCAGCTGACGTCGTAGGACGCGTCCGCCCCCATTGCCCTGTCTTGGACAATGGGGGCGGATCTTTGTCTGTTAGCTGTTGGTGTGGCCCGGCCATCACATGTGCCATCTACAGCGCCAGGGACTCGACCTCGTCCACCAGGCCGCCAAGGCCCTGCTCCGCCAGCGCCACAAAGCGCAGCACCTGCTCGCTCCAGCCGCCCATGACGTTGACCATGGCGCCCATGAACTGCTGCGTGCCGTAGCCCTGCAGGTCGATCGCGTGGCACCACACGTCGTGGCCAACCTTCGCACGATACTCGTCCAGCTTGGACTGTATCGTCTTGTATCCGAAGTCCTTGGTCATCCACGAGTGACCGTTTACCTCGTTGTCGGAGAGCACCACCACGCGGTCTGCGTCAAAGCCGCTCTCCATGAGGCAATCGAAGCCCGCGGCCATGTTGGTGCCACCACCCGATGCGGGCACCGACTCGATGTCAGCCAGCACGCTCGTGCCCGTGAAGGCAAGCGGCGACGCCGTGGTGTCAAAGCGGCACACCCACGCGTCGTCGCTGATGTGGGCAAGCAGTGCCGCCAGCACTGCAGCCGTGTCGCGGCAGCTGACCTTGGAGCGTCCGCTCAGGCAGAAGCCCATGGAGCCCGAGGTGTCCACCAGCACGGCCGTACGTCCATGCAGCGGCTCGACGTTGTCGCACGACAGCGCAAGCGCCTGGTCCAGCGCGCGCGTGACGCGCGTGGTGAGAAGGCCGGCCGCCTTCAGCTCGCGCCAGGCGCTGTAGAAGCGGAAGGGCAGCTGACGGGAACGACGCACGGCAGAGGGGTTGCCCAGCATGCCGAGCACCGGCGCCACGTCGGCACCAGAGGCGATGACGTTGCGCAGGTTGCGGAGCATCGCCATGTAGCCCAGACGACCCTCGGAGACGAGCTCGTTCCAGACCTCGGCCGTGTTGCCGCGCTGGGACAGCTCGCTCTCCCAGCCCTTGGGCACGGCAAGCGTGCGAGCCACGCAGGCGTCCATGGCCTCGGCAGCCTCGACGGAGCGCGCCACCGGGTGGCAGATGCGCAGCGTGTCGCGCATCTTGAACTCGCGGTGCGCCGACTGGTACTTGGCGATCTGGTAGGCGTCCATCTGCTCTAGGGCATCGCGGACACCACGCTGCAGGGCGTGGGGCCAGCGGACCTTGGTGCCATAGAGCGCCGCATGCGCAGCCAGCATCTCCGTGCCGTCGTCGCCACGCTGGGTGGCGATGGTGCGAACCATGGGGCGGACAAAGCCCTCGCCCGAGCACTCGTGCGCGACCACCGCTGCAAGCACATGGCTCACGGTGCGGAGGTTACCCTGGGTGCGCGCCCACACGGCAAGCTTTGCCACATAGAGGCCATCGCCTCGCTGGCAGAGCCGCGCAGCCAGGCTGATCAGCTCCGCAGAGTTGTCGCCGTAGAACTTGTCCTCGCCAAAGAGCGTGGTGAGCGCCATGGTTGCCAGCTTGGTCTTGTCGTCCATCGCATAGGCCGCATGACCACTGATGTTGTAGGTCTTGTTGAGTCCGCGAGCGGATAGGTTGAGACGTGCCATGGTATACCTCCTTACCTGGCATCCGTGAGGGTGGCGGCATGTGGCGCGACGGGAGACGGGCGCAGGCCCCATGGCGCTCTACCGTTGAGCTAAGGGGCTTGCCCCTGCCGGAGTCGAACCGGCTGCCACCACGTTAAGAAGTAACCCGCCGCTTCGGCGCGCCACCCTCGAGGGTACGAGAGGGCGGGACGGCATGGAGCGCAATGGGGTTCATTACAGGGCTGCTGACGCAGGCACCCGCCTGACCCGTGAAAGTCAGGATGAAAGAATGGTCACGAAGTATCCCATTGCTTCGGCGCATCCCGCTTGAGCAATACTTTACCCACCGCCCATGCACGTCTCAAGGCGTCTACAAGACTGTTCACCTCAAGATTTTAAGGCGATTGTAACCGCTTGCCCAAAGCAGGCCGCACGCCGGCACAAGGGACCCTCAGCCGAGCCGCCAGAAGCTTCCGCCACAACCGCGCACCTACCGACGAGATGGGCGCGAAAGCGGCAGCTTGCAGGCAACTATCGCGCTCGCATGCCATACTGAGAACGTTCTCGTAACCTCAGCACGGCGTCAGCGAGAGGAGCTCACCCATGCAAATGCACGTCAACCTCGACTACCGCCAGCATAACTGGAGGCTCGGATTCCACCTGCAGACCGCCGTGGGCTGGCTCTCCGATCCCAACGGCCTCTGCCAGTTCAACGGCGAGTACCACATCTTCCACCAGTACGCCCCGCGCTGGCCGTGGGCCGGCCATGGCTGGGGTCACTGGACCAGTCGCGACCTGACCACCTGGGAGTTCCACCGCGGCGCCATCATCCCCGAGATGGAGCTCGACAAGAACGGCAGCTACTCCGGCTCCGCCGTGGTGCGTGACGGCCAGATGTGGTGCTACTACACCGGCAACGTACTTGAGCCCGGCCACGACAACTACGACTACGAGGGCCGTCAGGCAAACGAGACCCTCGTCATCAGCGAGGACGGCCGCACCTTCTCCGACCGCAAGCTCGTGCTGGGCAACGACGGCTATCCCGACTATTGCAGCTGCCACGTGCGCGACCCCAAGGTCTGGTGGCAGAACGACACTTGGAACATGCTGCTGGGCGCCCGCACGATGGACGACCACCCCGCCATGCTCCTCTACCAGAGCCCCGACGGCGTCAACGACTGGAAGCTTGCCGGCAGCTGCACCACCATCTCTGGCGAGCCCTTTGGCTACATGTGGGAGTGCCCCAACATCGTGAGCCTGGGTGGCAAGGAGTTCTTCTTCGTGTGCCCGCAGGGCGTGCCGAGCCAGGTGACCAAGTTCCAGAACAACTTCAACAGCGGCTACTTCCCCGTCGAGGGCACGGTCATCGACCTGCTCTCCGGCGACAAGGAGCTCATGGACGCCGAGAAGCCCTATGGCTGCATCGACGAGAACACCTTCGTGGAGCTTGACTACGGCTTCGACTTCTACGCGCCGCAGGTCTTTACCGACGAGAAGGGCCGCCAGATCCTCGAGGGCTGGATGGGCCTGCCCGATATCGAGATGCAGTACCAGGTGCCCACCTACGAGTGGCTGCACACCCTCACCTGGCTGCGCGAGCTCTCGCTCAACGACGCCGGCAAGATCTGCCAGTGGCCGCTGCCCGAGTACGACGACCTGCACGGCGAGCGCGTGGAGTTCACGCCCGAGGGAGCGGCAGACTCCTGCGGCAAGCTCGGTTCCAGCAACTATGACGCCTTCTGCATCTGCGGGGCCAAGGGCGCCAAGTTTGCCAACGGCACGGCCGACGTGTACCTCAAGGGCATCGAGGGCGAGGGTCGCCTCATGCTCAACGGCGACCTCGAGCTCGTCGTCATCGGCGACATGATCGAGCTGGCGTTCCATGGCATCGCAGGCGGCTACCGCACCGTGCGCCGCCTCCCCGTGTCCGAGCTTTCTGCCGGCAAGCTCGAGGACGTCCGCATGGTCGTCGACACCTCCGCCATCGAGATCTACATCAACGGCGGCGAGAAGACCATGAGCACCCGCTGGTGGCCGCAGGAGATCACCAACCTGAACGTCACCTCCACGTTCCAGGCAGCCGAGACCTACGCCTACGAGATGGGCCGCTTCACCTTCCTCAACGTCTGCTAGCGCCCGCTCACCCGCACGTCTGCGCCCGGCCTCGTCTTGTGACGACGCCGGGCGCTTTTCTCTGCATTCCACCTGCCAGCCGGCTGCAGCCAGCCCCCGCAAAGGTGGCACAATAGAGAGGTCAGACCATCGCCCAAGGAGGAGATCGTATGCTCGAAGTCGGAACCAAGGCACCGGAGTTCACCCTTCCCGACCAGAATGGCGTCGAGAGGAGCCTCGCCGACTACCGCGGCCAGAAGGTGGTGCTGTACTTCTATCCCAAGGACATGACGGCGGGCTGCACGAGCCAGGCCTGCTCGTTTGGCGAGCTCTATCCGCAGTTCCGCGAGAAGGGCGCCGTCGTGCTGGGCGTGAGCAAGGACACCGTGGCCTCGCACAAGCGCTTCGAGGAGAAGCACGGCCTGCCGTTCACGCTGCTGTCCGACCCCGAGATGAGGGTCATCGAGGCCTACGGAGCGCTGCAGGTGGGCACCACCAAGGCTGGCAACGTGTCGCGCCGGACCATCCGCAGCACCTACCTCATCGACGAGGAGGGCGTCATCACGCGCGCATTTGGCAAGGTCAAGGCCAAGGACAACGCCGCGCAGATGCTCGGCGAGCTGGAGTAAGGCCCTTGAGGAGAGTTCGGCTGCTTGCCTGAGTGCCACCCTTGGTGTTGACATGCGTAGAGATTGGAGCCTCCCATGATTCAACGACTGCTCTGCCTGCTGGTGGGATATCTCTGCGGGTGCCTTCTCACGGCTGATATCGTCGCGCGTCACGTGGCAAAGCGCTCCATCTTCGAGCTGGGCGACGGCAACCCCGGCATGGCCAACGTGGGCCACGAGCTCGGCACGCCCGCAGCGCTCGTCTGCCTTGCCGGCGACATCCTCAAGACCTTGGTGCCCGTGCTGGTCTTGAGTCGCCTGTTCGGCTCGCTCGGTTGGGCCGTTGTCACGGGATGGACAGGCCTTGGCACCACCTTGGGCCACATCTGGCCCCTCTGGCACAACTTCCGCGGCGGCAAGGGCGTCACCACCATCGCCTCCACCATCATCCTCATGAACCCCCTCTGGGGCATCCTGGCAGGCGTCGTGGGCGTGGGCACCATCATCGTCTCGGGATACCTGAGCGTGGCCGCCGTCGTGGCCATGCTCTTCTACACGATAGCCACTGCCTTCACGCTGCCGTTTGACTGCGCGCTGATCTCGCTCTTCTTTACGGCCCTGCAGGTGCTCACGCACTGGTCCAAGCTACAGGGCATCAGCACCGGCACCACCCACCGTGCCAGCCTCTCCACCAAATTCTGGGCCAAGTTTGGCCGCTAGGAGCGCGCGGATCGCCTCTGACGAGAGAGGACCCTCGTCCTCGTAGGGCTCGTCGGCCTCCTCGGTCTCCGCCTCCGCCGCGTCCGGCGTCCACGACTCCTGCAGCATGAAGGCGGGGGTCCCGCCCGTCCTGACGGCCTCCGTGATCTGCTCGATGGCCACGGTCGTACCTTCGTCGGCCACGTCACCCACATGCCAACGCGCCGCCTTGGCCGCGGCCGGGGTCGCGTTTGCGACGGCCACGGAGTCTGGCACGAGCTCCATCAGTGCGAGGTCGTTCTCCATGTCGCCGAAGAATACGGCCTCGTCGACGCTTATGCCCAGCTCGTCGAGCAGTGCCATGAGCGCCGTCCCCTTGTTGGAGCCCTTGGGCAGGATGTCGCACCAGTGCGTCTGCGAGGTCACGAAGTCGCACTCGGGGGCGAGGGCCTTCAGCTGCTCGATTATCTCCTCGTACTGCTCGTCACTTCCGGCGCAGGCCACCTCCGCCGAGATGAACTCCTCGTCGGGCAGGGCGTCCACCGCCTCGGCGGGAAAGCCCACGTTCTTGCCAAACCACTCGGCGTCGCCCTTGCGGGCGCCAACGCACGGCCACGTGCGCGCGCCCTTGGGGTTTATCGCCGGCTCGACGACGAGAAAGGCGTTCGGTATGTCGGTGAGGGTCTGCTCGACGCGCACCAGCACGTTGCGGTCCATCAGCACCTCGTGGCGCAGCTCGCCGTCCACGTACACGCGCTTTCCGTTTGCCGTGATTGCCGTCTGGTAGCACTCGCGCGCGCCAAAGAAGCGCTGGTCAAGCTCGTATGCCTGCCTGCCCGTTGCCGGCGCAAAGCGCACGCCGGCCTCCACCAGCTCGCGGATGGCCGTCACGGTGCGGTACGACACGTGCTCGCCGCCCTTGGGCAGAAGCGTTCCGTCCATGTCAGATAGCACGAGCTTGATCATGAGATTCTCCTTGGGTGCGTCCTTTGACCAATCCATCCTATCATCTGTGCCTGACGCATCACCCCGTCCTTGCCTGCGAGCCATTTAGTGAAACTCGTTTCCACACATCGGCGCATGCGACATCGAGAGCGGCAGCTTAGGGTAGTGTGTAGGCAGGGACACGTCGTTTGGAGGGCATCATGGTCCGTTGGGCAATCTTGGGAGCAGGAAACATCGCGCATCGCTTTGCGGCGAGCCTCGCACACGTCGCCGACGCCGAGCTGGTGGCCGCCAGCTGCCGCACGCGCGAGAAGGCCGAAGCCTTTCTCGCCGAGGTGACCTGCGCGGAAGGCGCCCGCGCCTACGCCGGCCACGACGCGCTGCTCGCCGACCCTGAGGTTGACGCCATCTACCTCGCCCTCCCTCATCAGTTCCACCACGAGTGGGCCATCAAGGCCCTGCGTGCCGGCAAGGCGGTGCTCTGCGAGAAGCCGGCCATGCTGACGGCCGCCGAGATGGCCGAGGTCGCAGACGTCGCCCACGAGACGGGTTGCCTCTTTATGGAGGCCATGAAGCCGCGCTTCGTGCCCCTGTATGCGCAGGTCATGAGGGCCGTCCAGCGCATCGGCGACATCACGCGCGTGGAGGCGACCCTCTGCAACGACATGCTCGGCTTTGTGGAGGGCTCGGGCAGCTATCACATGACGCCCGGCCCGGGCGCAGGAGTGCTTCTGGACTGCGGCACCTACTGCGCGAGCTGGATCGAGGACTTCTGCCCGGGTGTGCCGACGCTCGTCTCAATTGCCGGCGCAACCAAGGACGGCATCGACACCTACGCGGACGCGCGCCTCTCGCACGGTGGCATCGACGCGCGCCTCGAGTGCGCCTTCGACCGCGCCAAGCCCCGCACCGCCACGATCGTGGGAACCAAGGGCAGCATCAGGGTAGACGAGCTGCACCGCCCCCAGCACGCCGTGCTCACCCTCGCCGATGGCACGGTGGAGGAGTTTGACACCCCCTACGTGGTGGACGACTTCTACGGAGAGGTGAGCCACTTCAACCAGCTGGTCCTTGCAGGCGAGAAGGAGTCGCCCGTCATGCCGCTCAAGGACTCCGTCCACTGCGCGCTCATCCTCGACACCATCCGTCCGGCCTACACTGTCACGCCGCAGGCGCTGGAGGTGCTCGACGAGCAGGAGCGCGTGCTGCGCTACGCGGAGAAGTTCGACGCGGACGATGCCTTTGAGCTCGGCGCCGCCATCCGCGGCCTTGCTGGCGACTACGACCTTGGCTACGTCGTCCGCATCGTGCGCGAGTCCGACGGCTACGACCTCTTCCGCTGGGGCGCCGACGGCAAGCGCCCCGCCAACTACGACTATGCCGACGGCAAGCGCAGGGCCGCGCTGCGCCTGGGGCACTGCAGCCTGTGGGGCTGGACGAAGGCCCAGCTGGACGGCACGGCGGACGAGCTCTTCTCCAACGGGGACATGCCCGTGGCCGGCGCATTCCCCATCCGGGTGGGCGACGAGCAGGTGGCGACCGTCTGCGTGAGCGGCCTTCACGAGGGACTCGATCATGAGCTGATTGTACGCGGCCTCTCGCAGGTGCTGGGCGTGAGCGTGCCTGCCTACCCCTGCGTCACGGTGTAATCGCCGGTCATCTGTGGCCCCGGGACTGGGGGCTCGGACGGGATGTGACGGGGCGTGGGACAGGGGACTGGGACAGGGTGGGACAGGGGACGTGCCTGGTGTCCCACCCGCTTCCCGCAAAGCGGGTGGGACACCAGGCACGTCCCCTGTCCCACCCTGTCCCAGTCCCCTGTCCCACGCCCCGTCACATCCCGTCCGAGCCCCCAGTCCCGGGGCCGAAGCTATTCTCTCGAGTCCAAAAGCTCGCTGGCAAGCGTTGACCCAAGGATAAGTACGGCGCCCACGGTCGCAAGCAGCGTCATGTGCTCGCCCAGCACGAGCGCCGACGAGAGCAGTGCCACTGCGGGATCGATGTAGTTGAAGACGGCCACCTTCTGGGCCGGCAGCTCGTGCAGCGACGAGAACCACAGGATGAAGGCCAGGCCCGTGTGCGCCAGGCAGACCACCGCCAAAAGCAGCACCTCACGCAGCCCCAAGGCCAGCCACGGCGAGATGCCCGCCAGCATCACCTGCGGCAGAAGCGCTAGACCCGCAACGCCCAGCTGCACGATGGTCTTGGTGTAAGGGTCGATCTCGCCCATAAACTGGCTGAGCACCATCACCGCAGCATAGAAGCAGGCCGCAACAAGGCCCAGCCCCACGCCCTGCAGGGTGACCCCCACGGCAGCCCCGGGCTCGAGCACACCAGAAACGCAGACAATGCCCACCAGTGCCAGGCACAGGCAGACCATGCGCGTGCGCGTGAGGTGCTCGCCCAGCACGAAGGGCGAGACGACGATCACCATCACCGGCGCCATCTCGTAGGCCAGCTCGGCGGTGGCAAGCGTCGTCAGCCGATACGCCTCAAAGAGAAAGGCCCAGTTGAGCGTCAGGCAGACGCCGGAGACAAGCAGGAGCAGCATCCTGCGACGGCTCGTGGGCAGATGCAGCGACCTCCCCGTCAGACGCAGAAAACCGCAGAGCAAAAGCGACCCAACGATGCCGCGCGCGCAGGCGAGCGCCGTGGACGACAGCGGGATGAGCCGCACGAACAGCCCAAGCGTGCCAAAGATGACCTCCGAGGCCACCAGTCGTATCGTTGCGCCTTGCTCCTGCGACCTTGTCGTCATCCCATCAGCTCCTCTCGCGGGCCAACAGGATACGACAATTTGGCCTCCCTGTCGCAGGTGCGTGGCTTTGCCGGCACTAGAGAATCGCGGCCACCAGCTGCTCGACCGTCTCGGGGTCAAGTCCCTCGTCCGCATCGATGGCAAACGCGTATCCGTCGCGCGCCCAAGTGGCGACAAACACCAGGCCGTTCTCGCCGCGCTCGGTCACCTCGACATCGCCGATGCTCGCTGTGAAGGTCTCGGCATACTCGTTGTAGTTGCCGCTGATGTCTCCCGACCCGTCGTCGACGCCCTTGCGCACGAGCACCCGGCTCTCGCCCTCGCTGTAGAGGCACTGCACGAGCTCGCCCTCGATCGCCTGATAGGTGCGCTCCGTATACCCAGGGACGGACTCGGGGAAGGTGACGTCAAAGCCCGCAAGCTGGGCGGCGTCGTAGGCAGACTCGCAGTCCACAAAGGGGTTGGCCACACCCGTGCCCTCGGCCTGCCCCGCCTCCGCCGGCGCAGCCTCGCCAGAGCTTGACCCGCCGCAGCCCACAAGCGGACTCACTGCCAGCGCAGCCGCAAGCGCAAGGGCCATCAACCTGCTTTTGTCTCCCATGGTTCCCCCTCAATGCGGCGGTGGCTCGCCGGACCGCGCCACCGCCGCTCGTGTCACTCAACCGCGCCGAGGCGCGAATGCCGGACCTAGACCTCCTCGCCGTTGGTCTCGATCACATGCTTGTACCACTCGAAGCTCTTCTTCTTGTAGCGCTTGCCGGAGCCCTCGCCGCCGTCCTGGATGTCCACGTAGATGAAGCCGTAGCGCTTGCGATACTCGCCCGTGGTGAAGGAGACCACGTCGATGCAGCCCCACGGGGTGTAGCCGATGAGGTTGACGCCGTCCTCCTCAACGGCCTTCTTCATCTCCTTGATGTGCGCGCCGAGGTAGGCGATGCGGGCGTCGTCCTCGACGGTGTTGTTCTCGTCGAGGTCCTCGTACATGCCGATGCCGTTCTCGACGATGAACTGCGGCATGCCGTTGTAGCGCTCGTCGAAGCGCTTCAGGCCCACCGGGTCGATGGTCCAGCCCCAGTCGGTGGCGCCGAGGTAGGGGTTGGGCACGTTGTGCGGGTCGTTGGCGCTCGTGGACTCGGAGATGTCCACCTCGACGGAGGAGTCCACCACGCTGGACGCGTAGTAGGAGAAGCCGATGTAGTCCACGGGTCCCGCCTTGAGCGCGGCGAGGTCGTCGTCGGTGATGTCGAGGTCCCAGCCCTTGCGCTCGAACATCTTGAGCGCGTAGTTGGGATAGGTGCCGCGGCACTGGACGTCGCCGAAGAAGAAGATGTGGTGGTTGGCGTCGTCGGCCATGATCACGTCCTCGGGCTTGCACTCGCGCGGGTACGTGGGGCCGGACGCGATCATGCAGCCGACCATGAGGTCGGGATCGATCTCATGGGCGACGGCGACGGCCTTGGCGCTTGCCACAAACTCGTAGTGCGCGCACTGGTACATCATCTTCTCGGGGTCGTCGAACTCGGTGAAGACGACGCCGGAGTTGGTCCAGCCGAAGATGGGGTTGGAGATGTTGAACTGGTTGCCGATCTCGTTGAAGGTCATCCACCACTTGACCTTCTCGTGGTAGCGCTCGAAGCAGACCTTGGCGTAGCGCACGAAGAGGTCGATGAGCTTGCGATTCGCCCAGCCGCCGTACTTGACGCAGAGTCCGTAGGGCATCTCGAAGTGCGACAGCGTGATGACCGGCTGGATGCCATGCTCGAGCATGCAGTCGAACATGTCGTCGTAGAACTTGAGGCCGGCCTCGTTGGGCTCGAGCTCGTCGCCCTCGGGGAAGATGCGGCTCCAGGAGATGGACGTGCGGAAGCACTTGAAGCCCATCTCGGCGAGAAGCGCGATGTCCTCGGGATAGGTGTGGTAGAAGTCGATGCCCTTGTGGTTGGGGTAGTACTTGCCCTCGACGACGCCCTCGGTGATCTCGCGCGGTACGCCGTTGGCGCCGCCGGTCATGACGTCGGACACGGACAGGCCGCGGCCGTCCTCCGCATAGCCGCCCTCAAGCTGATGCGCTGCGACGGCGCCGCCCCACAGAAAGTCCTTAGGTAGTGCCATGATCTCTCCCTCCTCGTTTGCCCTGGATGGGCGTCTCCCTTTCCCGTACCTTCCATCATGTCAAATGACGAGGCCGCTTACGTGCGGTTTTCTTGGCACACTGGCGCAAGCGCTCGCCGTTACTCGGTGATAGGACGAGCCGGGGAAACGTGGGCGGGACAGGGGACGTGTTAGTGTCCCACCGCTTGGGACAGGGACAGGCACCTGTTTCCCGCCACGAGTGAGACGGCGCGTGCCCCTCCGACGTATCAAGGCCGCACAACGCTGGAGAGGAGTCGCATGCATCCTGTCATCCCGTTGGCCCTCATGGGCACTTGGTATGGCTACGCCGCAGCATCGGACCCTGACGACACCCCCTATGACCGGGTCTTTGTTCGGGCAGGCATCGCCGTTGTCGGCACCGCAATGGGTACCTGGCTCGCACGCCAGAAATCAAAGCTCGCCATCCCCGTCACGCTTGCAACGGGCGTCGGCACCTTGGCTACCGGCCTTATCGATCGACACAGGCTGGGCACGTACGCACGAGAAGATGCCGGCAAAGCATAGGTGCGACGACTGGTCCGTCGATCTGGACGGAACGAGTCCCCGTTGCGTCTCCCGGAGCGGACCAGTGGCGACTCGTCCGTCGTAATGGACGGAACGAGCCCCCGTTGCGTCTCTCGGAGCGGACCAGTGGCGTCCACACGTCCGCAGGACCTATGCCTGCGGCTGGTAGAGCTCGTAGCGAGCGGCGTCCGCGGGGCCAATCTCGCGCAGCACGCGGCAGGGGTTGCCCACAGCGACCACGCCCGACGGGATGTCCTTGGTGACCACACTCCCAGCGCCAATGACCACGTTGGAGCCGATGGTCACTCCCGGGCACACCAGCACGCCCATGCCAAACCAGACGTTGTCGCCCACCGTGATGGGCAGCGCGTACTCCAGGCCCGCGTTTCGCCGCTTGGTGTCCACGGGATGTCCCGCCGTCGAGAACACGCAGTTGGGCGCAATGTAGACGTCATGCCCAAAGGTGACCGGCGCGCCGTCGAGCACGACCATCCCGTGGTTGCAGTAGAAGTTCTCCCCCACGTGGATGTTCTTGCCGTAGTCGCACCAGAACGGCTGGACAAAGGTGAAGCTCTCGCCATGGCTGCCGATGATGCGGTCGATCAGCGCCGTGCGCGCGGCAAAGTCGGTGGGTCTGAGCTGGTTGTACTCCCAGCAGAGGTCCTTGCACTCGGCCACAGCGCCCGTCACGGCGAGGTCGAAGTTCGCGTCGTAGAGCTTTCCTGCAGTCGAGGCGGTCATCGCGGCCACACGGGCGCGGGTTTCGTCTGACATCAAGGTCTCCTTACACATCAAACGGGTGGAACGTGGGTACCATGCGATCGTAGGTGCAAAAGCCCTCAAAGCCAAGGCTCGCCAGGTATCTCTGGAAGTGGCGCAGGTAGGCGCCGAGATGCTCAGGCGCGTGGCTGTCGGAGCCCAGCGTGATAATCTTGCCGCCGAGGTCGCGGTACAGCTCCAGGATCTCGCGCGCCGGCTGGCTGTCCTTGAGCCCGTAGCGCACGGACGAGGTGTTGAGCTCGATGCCCTTGCCCGCCTTGATCACGTGCTCGAGCGTGGCTGCCACGAGGTCGCGGTTGACCGGGAAGCCAAGGATGCCCGCAGGGTCATAGCGCTTGATGAGGTCGAGGTGCGCGAGCACGCTCCAGTGCTCGAAACTCGTCGTCACGTCGTAGAGCTCCTGGTAGTAGGCGCGGTTGTACTTCTCCTGGGTACGCCCCTCCTGGAACTCGCCGGTCCAGAACTCGAGGTCGCCCACCTGATGGATGGAGAGGAGCGTGAAGTCCAGATGCTCCTGCCACTTGTCCCACAGCGCGTTGAACTGCGGGATGGTGTGGGTCTGCACGCCAAACTCCAGGCCGCGCTTGATGGTGATGCGGTCGGCCCACTCGTCACGCAGCGCCTCGATGCAGGGGAAGTACGCGTCGTAGTCCACGTTGACCACACGCTGCCCCTCCATCACCTTGGCGGTAAGCGCCTCGTCCCAGTCGGGCTTGATGCCGTAGTCAACGTGATCGGTAAAGCAGATCTCGTCGAGGTTCTGTTTCCAGGCATCGGCCACGACGCGCTCGGGAGCGTACCAGGAGTCGTCTGAGAACATGCAGTGAACGTGATAGTCGGCGAGCATGGCGGACACCTTTCTGATTGGCTACGGCAACATTATCCAACGGATCTTTCCGCGTGGCAGCGCGCTTAGGGCTCCTCACCCAGATGACAGAGGCGCGGCAAGCCTTCGCCTGCCGCGCCTCGCGCATGCGTCAGAGCGTCACCCTATGGCGCGCCTTACACCTGGTCGAGGTGGAAGGCCAGGGCACCGATGAGGTTGGCCTCGTTGCCGTACCTGCAGGTGACGATCTCGGGCTTGGAGAACGGCAGGTACGGGTGGATCTCGTAGAGCTTGTCCACGGCGTCGCGGATGAGCGAGGTGGCCTCGGGACGCGCGCTGATGCCGCCGCCGATGGCGTAGCGCGGCAGATCGAGCACGGCTTGCAGGCACACGATGCCTGAGGAGGCCCACATGGCGTACTCGTCCATGACGGCCACGGCGTCGGGGTCGCCCGCCTCGTAGGCGTCAAAGAGCATGATGCCGTCGGCGTTGGCAAGGCCCTTGGCCAGGCCAAACTTGGGAACGATGGCCCCTGCGGCAATCTTGCCGGCCCAGATGGCGCTGCCCGCATGGCCCTCGTGGATGGCGGGATAGTCGCAGACCAGCCACGACAGCTCGCCGGCGCCGCCGGAGCAGCCCATCCACACCTTGCCGTTGAGCACGATGCCGCCACCGACGCCGGTGCCCAGCACCAGCACGGCACCGGAGTCCACGTCGGAGAGGGCGCCCGACCAGCTCTCGGCGATGGCGGCGCACTTGCCGTCGTTGGCGATCGTGCAGGGCTTGCCAAACACGGCGCCGTACTTCTCGGCAGCCGGATAGTCATGCAGCCACGTGAAGGCGCCACCGGTGTAGGCCCAGCCGCGCTTGGTGTCGATGCGGCCCGGCATGGAGATGGCCACGCCCTCGTAGTCGTCTCCGACGACCTTGTGCACCTCCTCGAGCGACTCGAGCATGTGCGCCTCGGACGTGGTGTTGGCAGGCACCTTGCCCTGCTTGATGAACGCGCCGTCACCGTCCATGATGGCGTACTTGACGAAGGTGCCACCGATGTCGAGAACCAGATACTGAGCCATAGTCCACCCTTTCCCTCGTAATCCTTTGGCTGGATTCAGCCTACCATTGCCACCGCTGGCAAAGCCCACCGGCACTGCTGGCGTTTGCGATTCGTCGGTCACCATGCGCTGGCGAGAAGCCCCTCCCCACGCCAGCGCCCGTCGCCCCCACTCAACGCGAGCGCTTAGCGCTATGATGGGTGGTCGACAAAACGGAGGGTTGGATGGACCGCAAGAGACTGATCATAGGCGTCGCCTCGACGCTCGCAGGGGCGATCTCCTGGGGAGCATCGGGCACCTGCGTGCAGTACCTGTTTGCGCACAGTGCCATCGACTCGCTGCTGCTCACGGCCCTGCGCCAGGTGGGCGCCGGCATCATGTTCATGATCACGCTCCTCGTGCTGCAGCGCCCGCAGCTCAAGGCCATGGCCGCCGACGCCGACACGCGCCGCCGGCTGCTGATCTTTGGCACGGCTGGCCTCTTCCTCAACTCGACGCTCTACGCCACCACCATCAGCTACACCAACGCGGGCACGGCAACCGTCCTGCAGAGCCTGAACGTCCCCATGGTACTGGCACTGGCCTGCCTCATGGAGCGCCGCCTGCCGCGCGGGCTCGAGGTGGCGGCCCTCGCCTGCGCGGCGCTGGCCACCTTCCTCATCGCAACGGGCGGTGACCCCAGCACCCTGAGCCTTCCCATTCTGGGCCTGGTCTTTGGTGTGGCCACGGCTGCCGCGTCGGTCTTCTACACTACCTACCCCAAGCCGCTCTTCGAGCGCTGGGGCAGCCTCGCCACCACTGGCATCGGCATGTCGGTCGCGGGTGTGAGTGGCCTGGCGTTCTGGTTCCTCACGCGTGGGCTAAGCGGCGGGTTTCCCGTGCTTGGCCTCGACTGTTGGGTCGTGCTGGGCATCGTTTCTTTTGTGGGTACCTTTGGCGCCTACGGGCTCTTCCTGCATGGCATATCCATCGTCGGCCCCGTGCGCGGCAACATGCTCGGTGCTGCCGAGCCCGTGAGCGCCACCGTGCTGACGGCGCTCATGCTCCACACGGCCTTCTCCTGGGCGGACTGGGCCGGCTTGGTGCTGATGGTGGCAACCATCGTCCTGGTGACGCTGCAATCGGCAGAAAGCGCCAGCTAGCAGACCTGCTCCTCCCCTGCATCCTCCCAGAGGTACACGCGGCACTCGTAAGGCCGCAGGAAGAAGGCGTTGCCCTCGAGCGGCGCGTCCTCGTAGCCGCAGAGGCAGAGCTCGCCCGCGGCAAGGTCGAGGTCGGCAGGTGCCGAGAAGTACGCAGTCTTTGGGCTGAGCGAGCACACCACCAGCAGCCGCTGCCCCGCCCCCTCGCGCACGTAGGCGTAAAGCTGCCCACTCGCGCGCTTGAGCTCGCGATAGCCGCCCTCGCGCACCACCGGCAGGCGCCGGCGCAGGGCGATGGCCGCACGGTAGAAGGCCAGAAGCGAGTGCGGGTCGGCCTCGGCGGCCGCCACGTTGATGACGGGGTAGTTTGGGTTGATGGGATACCACGGCTCGGCCGTCCCGTCACCACCCACAAAACCCGCGCCCGGCGCCGAGCTCCACTGCACGGGCGTGCGCGCGTGGTCGCGCGTGGCGCGGTTGACCAGCCAGAGGGCGGCCTTCTCCGAGAGGCCCATCTCCCTCACGAGACGATGCTGGTTGAAGGTAGACACGTCGGCGGACTCGTCCACGCTCGCCAGGTGCGTGTTGGTCATGCCGATCTCCTGGCCCTGGTACACGAAGGGCGTACCGCGCAGGAAGAGATAGCTGCAGGCAAGCGACTTGCCGCTCTCCACGCGGTACGACTCGCTGCCGTAGCGGCTGATGATGCGCGGATGGTCGTGGTTCTCGATGTAGAGGGCGTTCCACGCGCGACCGCCCAGGCCCGTCTGCCAGCTGCCGAGCGCCTGCTTGTACGAGCGCAGGTCGAAGGGCCTTGGGATCCAGTCGGTAAAGAGGCAGTCAGCGCCCATGTGCTCGAAGGTAAAGAGCATGTCGAGCTCCTGGTCCGGACCCTCCTCCGCGTACTCCAGTGCCTTCTCCGCGCTGATCATGGGAGCCTCGCCCACCGTCATGCAGTCGTAGTCGTCGAGCACATCGCGGCGGAACTGCCGCAGGTACTCGTGCACGTGCGGGCCGTGGTCATAGAACTGCATGCCGCGCGCGGCCGGTTTGAGCGGATTGTCGTCGGGCAATCCCTCTACCTTGCTGATGTAGGTGATAACGTCCTCGCGGAAGCCGTCCACGCCCATGTCGAGCCAGAAGCGCATGATGCGCTCCACTTCGGCGCGGACCTCGGGGTTGTCCATGTTGAGGTCAGGCTGCTTCTTGGCAAAGATGTGCAGGTACCATTGGTCGCGGGCAGGCTCGTACTCCCACGCCTTGCCCTCGAAGAGGCTGTCCCAGTTGTTGGGCGGGGTGCCGCCCTCCTCCGGCGAGCCAGGCGTCTTGCCGTCGCGCCAGATGTACCAGTCGGCATAGCGGTTGTCACGCGAGCTGCGACTCTCGGCAAACCAGGCGCACTCGTCCGAGGAGTGGTTGACCACGAGGTCCATGATCACCTTGAGCCCGCGCTCGTGGGCCCCGTCCAGCACCTGCCTGAAGACCTCGAGCGTACCGTACTCGGGATTGATGTCGTAGTAGTCGGCGATGTCGTAGCCAAAGTCGGCCTGCGGGCTGGGGTAGAGCGGGCTGAACCAGATGCCCGTGACGCCCAGGCTGGCAATGTAGTCGAGCTTGCCGAGCACGCCCCACAGGTCGCCAATGCCGTCGCCGTTGCCGTCGCAGAAGCTCCTAGGCCAGATCTGATAGAAGACCGCGTCCTTGTACCAGCGTGTACGTTGCATGGGTGCCTCCTTGCCGCGGGGTCGTTGCCCCTACGATACGCCAGCTACCCACGTGCTCACCAAGCGGACCATGTCGTGCGCGGCAAAAGGCGTGCCTTTGTTGGTCATTGCGACGGAGGTTGGGCGGATAATGAGTGCCGATACGGCAATCCCGCGCCAATGGCGGAAAACGCGCGGCACTGCACCAAACCTTGGCCAACCTTGGGTATAGGCGGTGCATCCCATCCAACCGAAAGGAGCAGCGGTGGCAGAGGACATGAGCAGCACACTGAGCACCAAGGGCATGAGCGAGTTCGAGCGTGGCTACGCGGTGCCCGACTGCGTGGTGCTCGACTCCGCCTATTGCTCGATGGGCCGGATGATCGCCCTGCGCGCCTGCAAGGCCGCGGGTTGGGCATATCACGACACCGTGACCCTGCTCGGCCTCGTACCCGAGTGCGGCGTGACGGCAGACGATGTGGACGCCTTTGAGGCCAAGTCCGCCGCACCTAATGCGGACCTCGACGCTCTGCGTGCTACAGACGAGTACCAGCGCATCATCGGAGCCTATCGCCTGGCAGCCGAGCGCGCGCTCGCCGAGGGTCCCTGCCTCATCCACGAGCGCGTGGGCAAGGCTTTTGTGGAAGGCCTGGGCAAGACCTGTGCAAGCGCCATGACCTACGCGAGCGACCGCCCTGCCATGCGCGTGCGCGCCAAAGTCTCGCCGCTGTACGCAGAACTCACGGACGATGCTGAGCTCGACGCGGCGATCGCATACGAGAACGCGCACCGCCGCAGCTGGCATGCGCTTGCAGACGACGGGACCACCTGGGGAGAGCCCGCCACCTACGACCTCATGATCAACACCGACCTCATCGGTCGCGACTTTGCGGCACAGCTGCTCGCGCAGCTCATGATCGGCCAGAAGTAGTCGGTCAAGAAGTCTCACCCGCGCCATATCCATGCGCCAGATGCATGCACATGAATATGCAATTGGCATTTGTTATGCCTCTTGCAGCGGGTTACGATGTCATCAGTCAACGTCAAGGGAGGGAACATCATGGCAAAGACGATGGACCGCACAGAGTTCGAGCAGATGGATGCCTTTGGCATCGGCGACGACAACCCTGCCCAGCAGTACTTCCAGGGCAAGACCTACCTGAAGGTGCTGACCGACGAGGGCTGCTCCACGCCGGTCTTCAACGTGACCTTCACCCCCGGCTGCCGCAACAACTGGCACGTACACCACGCTACCGAGGGCGGCGGGCAGGTGCTCATCTGCACCGCAGGCGAGGGCTGGTACCAGGAGTGGGGCAAGCCGGCCGTGAGCCTGACGCCGGGCACCGTCATCACCATCCCCGCAAACGTCAAGCACTGGCATGGCGCAAAGGCCGACAGCTGGTTCAGCCACGTGGCCGTCGAGGTCTCCGGCACCGAGGCCTGGAACGAGTGGCTGGAGCCAGTGGACGCCGACGACTACGCCGCACTCGCCTAACTCACCATATCCCAAAAACTAGTTCCTCCCCTCCCCACCCACAGACAGGCAAAGCGCTACGCTGCCTCTATCGGGTGGGGAGGTCTTTGTGGAATACCTTTGGTACGTCATAGCCGCACTGGGCGCGGGCATCGGCACGGGGCTTGCGGGCCTTTCCGCTGCAACCGTGATGGTTCCCATCCTGTACGTGCTCTGCCCCTCGTTTGGGGGCGAGGCGGGCGCCTACCAGGCCACGGCCATCGCGCTTGCCTCCGACATCCTTGGCTCGGCCATCACCACCTGGACCTACATCCGCTACAAGAACATCGACCTCAGGCGCGGCTGGATCATGTTCGCCTGCATCGTGAGCATGTGCGTGGCGGGAAGCCTCGCCGCGCATCGGGCGGGCAACGTGGTGCTTGGCGGCTTCTCGCTCTTTCTGACCTTCTGCATCGGCATCCGCTTTTTGGTCAAGCCAGAGTCCGCGCGCGAGGACGCACCGGAGCGCGGCAGCAGGCTCACCCCGCGCGACGTTGCCATATCGCTCTTCTTTGGCCTGACCATCGGCTTTGGCACAGGCTTTGTGGGCACGGGCGGCGGCATGATGATGCTGGTGGTCTTTACCTTCATGCTGGGCATGAACCACAAGACTGCCGTCGGCACGAGCACCTTCATCATGACCTTCACCGCGCTTATCGCCAGCGTGAGCCACATGGTCATCGAGCCGAGCATCGTAGCGGAGCGCTGGGACGCCCTGCTCGTGTGTGCCGCCGTGACGACGGCGGCATCACTCGTCTCGGCTCAGTTTGCCAACAGGGTGAGCGCCCGTACGGTGAGCCTTGTCACCGGCGTGGTGCTGGTCGTATGCGGTGGCGCGCTGATAGCCATCAAGTATCTGCTGATGTAGCGGCCGCCGAGCTATGGCCCGATTAGTCTCGCAGCGCCGGGCTGTCCTTGAGCCCATCGAGGCGCCTCTTTGCCCGCGCGGCGTACACGCCTCCGGCCACGAACACGACAAAGGCCACCACTACCAGCGCGTATCCGATGCTGACCAGCGTTGCGGACGTCTGCAGGATGACGAGGCCTGCGCCGGAGGCAAGAAGCCCCAGCGCCGTGCGCTCGATGGACAAAAACGTACGCAGGAGCGCGAACTTGGTCCTGTCGTAGGCCAGGTAGTCGCGCAGGATCATATCGCCCTCGTGGTTCTTGTACTCGTAGTCCATGTCGCGTGCCCCTCGACCGGCTAGATGCGCCCTGCCTCGCGAGCCAGCTTGAGGGCCAGCTCGAACACGGCCTTGCCGTTGACCATGCCGTAGTCGGTCATGGGAATGACCTCGCACGGAATGTCGTACTTGGCGACCTTCTCACGCATCTGCTTGGCCTGGTAGCCCACCTGCGGCCCCAGCAGCACGACGTCGGTCTTCTCGTCGACGCGGCGGTCGACGGAGCCCACGCCATGGGCCTCGATGTCGGCCTCGACGCCCGCGGCTGCAGCAGCCTCGCGCATCTTGGTGACGAGCAGGCTGGTGGACATGCCACCTGCGCAGAACAGTCGGATGGTAACCATTAGCGACTCCCCTCTCTTTGACGGCAACAGGGCCCGCCACCGCCTTCCCTCATGCCCCAGGCATCCGTACGCTCACAATAGCAAAACGACCCGCATGGAGCCGCGTCGATCAGATGCCGAGCGCCAGATGCAAGCCCAGCACGCAGGCGCCGCAGCAGAAGAGCACCAGGATGGGGCTAAGCTCGGTCTTTCGCATGACCACAAAGGCCCCAACGCTCACCGCGAGCGCCGTCAGGTCGGGCTGCGAGAGCACGCCCTCCGGCAGCACCAGGCTGACGAACAGCCTGATGAGCGTGGAGGCGATAAGGCCGCAGGCCATGCACTTGAGCGCCTCGATGACCTCGTTCATCGCGCTCATGCGGCGGAACCTCCGATAGGCGAGGATGAGGCAGAACGACACGATGCACGGGGGAATGATGCAGGCGATGGTGGCCGCAAGGGCCCCCGCGATCCCCGCTACCCGCATGCCCACGAAGGTCGCGCAGTTGATGATGATGGGGCCGGGCGTCACCTCGTCGATGGCCATGAGGTTGGCGAACTCCGCATAGCTCATCCAGCCCTGCACCTCCACGACCTCCCGCTCCACCAGCGGGACCGCGGCATAGCCGCCGCCAAAGGCCAGCGCGCCTATCTTCATGAAGCTCAGGACGATCTGCAGAAGAAGGCTCACTTCCGCACCTCCCCCGCAAGCGCACGGGCGCGCACGAGGCCCACCGCCACGCAGGCCAGCGCCAGGTAGAGCAGGGAGAGTCTGGTAAAGCGCACATAGCAGAACGCCAGCACCACGAGCACCACCAGATGCGGCCTGCGCTTGCCCCAGATGCCCGAGAGCAGCCCCAACAGCACGTCAAGCAGCATGGCGATGACGCCCATCTGCATCCCGCGCATGAAGACGCGCACGTACTCGTAGGAGATCACGTACTCGTAGAAGTACGTCACCAGCAGCATGATGGCCAGCGCCGGCACGATACAGCCCACCACCGCGCAGAGCGCCCCGGCGGCACCCGCCACCTGGTACCCCACGATGAGCGCCGCGTTGACGCCCATGGGGCCAGGCGCCCCCTGCACGAGCGCCACGTAGTCGTCCATCTCCTCCTCGGTAAACCAGCCGTAGCGGGTCACAAAGCTGCGCTTCATCAGGGCGAGGATGGCAAAGCCCGAGTTGGCCATGGAGCTTATGGCAAATGAGGTCGAGAAGAGGACCCAGAGCTTTTGCGCCCGACTCACGTGCCACCTCCCGCAGCCGCCGGCAACCGTTGCAACTCAGCACTGTAGCGCATGGCACCTATCGCAGGTCCTTGCGATTGGGCACCCAGTCGGCCGTCTCCTGATACCAGGCGAGCAGACGGTCGCGCATGGCGGCCACGCGCTCCGCGTAGGCTGGGTCATCGATGCGGTTGACCTGCTCGTGAGGGTCAAGGTCGAGGTCGTAGAGGGTGTCTCGCTCGTAGAGCCGCATGGTGTACTTGAGGTTTCCCATGCGAATCATGGTGGCGCGCGTGTGGTTGGGGCCCTCCTCGTGCTGGGTGGAGATGCGCGGCCAGTAGACGTCATGCGGGTCGTCGTGGCCGAGCTCCATCGACGGACGGTCGCCGAGGCCGCGGCCTCCCTCGCTGAACACGGCGTCCTTGCCCACGTCGTCGCCCGCGATCACCCCCATGAGCGAGGCGCCGTACTGCACGTAGCCGAGGTCGATGTCGCACATGTCGGCGAGCGTGGCGCAGAGGTCGTTCAGCTCCACCAGCGCGGGGGTCACGCGTGGCCTGCACGCAATGCCCGCCGCGGGCTTGATGACGAGCGGCACGTTGGTGAGCGCGTCCTCAAAGCAGTTCTGCACCTTCTCCACCAGGCCATAGTCCCCGGTGTAGTCCCCGTGGTCGGAGAAGACGAAGACGGAGGTGTCGTCGTAGAGCCCCGTCTCTTGGAGCTTGCCCAGAACCTGCCCCAGCTGGCTGTCAAACTTGCTGACCATGTCCAGGTAGGTGGCCCGAAGCTCGTTCCAGCGCTCCTCTGGCCAGCGCGGGTCGAGGCCCATCTTGCGCACCGTCTCGGCGATCATGGCCGGGCTGTCCTCGCGGCGCGGGATGCGCGGCGGCAGGGCGTTGCGATCGGTGGAGCCGTACCAGGGTCGGTCGCAGCCATAGGGTGGGTGCGGAAACGCCAGTGAGCAGTACACAAAGAAGGGCTTCTCGCCATTGCCGGCAGCATAGCGGTCGAGGTATGCGAGCGCCACCTCCACGCAGCCCTCGTCGGCACGCCCGTAGGCGCCGGGCCGCGTCTCGCCCAGGTAGAAGGAGTAGCTGTCCGGGTCCCAGCTGGCGCGCGCGTCGCCAGAGGCCCCGTGCCCCTGAGCAGCCGCGGCCGTGGCGTCGATGCAGGCGTCCCGCTGGTTGTTGGGGTCGATACCGTCGTAGTACTCGTTGCAGTACGCCGTCTTGGGGCGCGTGCCCGGAACCACATCGTTGCGGCCGATCCAGACGACCTCGTAGCCGGACTCCTTCATGGTGCGCAGGATGTTGGGCTCGTCCTCGTTCTGCAGAAAGTGCATGGTGCGGTGCCCCGTCGTGTGCGGGTACAGGCCGGAGAGAAAGCTGCAGCGGCTGGGAACGCACACGGGGTTCTGGCAGTAGGCGTTTCTGAAGGCCACGCCCTTTTTTGCCAGGCGGTCCAAGTTTGGCGTGATGGCCGCCCGATTGCCCAGGTAGCGCTGCGCGTCGGCACGCATCTGGTCCGCCACAAAGTACAGGATATTGGGCTTTCTGGACATGACGCGCTCCTAGTACGCGAGGCCGTCCTCACCACAGAAGAGCTTTGTCGAGATGTAGCGCTCGCCGGTGTCGGGCGCGATGGTGACGACAGTCTTGCCAGGCCCCAGCTCCTTGGCCATCTTGAGCGCGGCCACCACGTTGGTGCCGGAGGAGATGCCGCACATCAGGCCCTCCTCGCGCGCGAGCCGGCGCGCCATCTCCAGCGCCTCGATGTCGGTCACGATGCAGATGTCGTCGTAGATCTTGGTATCCAGGATCTCGGGGATGATGCCGTCGCCAATGCCCATCTGCAGGTGCGTGCCCACCGGGCGGCCGGAGAGAATAGCAGCCTGGTCGGGCTCCACGGCCCAGATGCGCACGTCAGGATTGACCGCGCGCAGCACGTGGCCCACACCCGTGAGCGTGCCACCGGTGCCGATGCCGGAGCAGAAGCCGTCGATGCGCGAGTCCGCGTCGGCAATGATCTCTGCCGCCGTGTGCTCGCGGTGCGCCCACAGGTTGTCGACGTTCTCGAACTGCTGCGGAACGTAGACACGCGGGTCCTCCTCGGCCATCTGAAGGGCCCGCTTGATGCAGCGGTCCACGCACTCGCCGATGTCGCCGTCATCGTGCTCAAGGATCACCTGGGCACCGTAGTGCACCACCAGGCGGCGGCGTTCGATGGAGACGGAGTCAGGCATGATGATCTTTGCCTGATAGCCAAGGACTGCCGCCACGAGCGCCAGGCCAATGCCCTGGTTGCCACTCGTGGGCTCGACGATGATGGAGCCCGGCTTGAGCTCGCCGCGGGCCTCGGCGGCGCGCACCATCTGCAGCGCCGTGCGCGTCTTGATGGAGCCGCCCACGTTGGTGGCCTCGAACTTGACCAGGATGCGGGCACAGTCGGGGCCAGGTATGTGGTTGAGACGGACGAGCGGGGTGTGACCCACCGCCTCCAGGATGTTGTCGTAAACCATGCCACGTTCCTCTCTCGCTAAACCTGTGGCACATGTGCTGGTGGCTCGGTGGCACCGGTGCCTCGCCATGAGGACCACAATCGCGCATCACCCGCTGCGGGATGCGCTTGGCCGCCACGCCAAAGGGTAGCTTACCACCACGAGGCGATGGCGGCGCATGCCGTGCGGCGTGCGGCTGTCGGCACCACGTATACTTGTCGGACGTCAATCAGCTTGAGCCTTCTCGCGAGGAGGGGCTATGCGCAGCATATCGGTCATGGTCAAACCGGCGTCCTCCGCCTGCAACATGCAGTGCGCCTACTGCTTTTATGCAGATGTGGCCGCAGCGCGCCAAGTGGGCAGCCACGGCATCATGACGTCCGAGATGAGCGAGATCTTGGCGGAACGACTCGCCGAGGCCGTCGGGTTTGCCGGTGACGTGACCATCAACTTCCAGGGCGGGGAGCCCACGCTGGCCGGTCTCGACTGGTTCCGGCGCTTCGCAGGGCTGATGGAGACCTACCCAGGCGTGACCCCGCACTGGGCGCTCCAGACCAACGGCACGCTGCTTGACAGGGAGTGGTGCGCGTTTCTCGCCGAGCACGACTTTCTCGTGGGCATAAGCCTCGATGGGCCGCGGTCCCTCACGGACCGGTTCCGCCGAGACGGCGCGGGAGAGGGAGCCTACGAGCGCGCGATGCGCGCCATCGAGATGCTGTGGGACGTGGACATCGATCCGAACATCCTCACGGTGGTCACGCGGCAGCTCGCCCAGAAGCCCAAGCAGCTCATGCAGTTCTACCTCTCCCACGACCTCACGCACGTGCAGCTCATCCCCTGTCTGCCGTCGCTTGGCGGCGCGGACGACGGCATGAGCCTGCGTCCCGCCGACTATAGGAGCTTCTATCTGGGGTTCTTCCGTGCCTGGCTGCGCGCCTACCAGCACGAGCAGCTGGTGTACGTCAACCTGTTTGACAACGTGCTGGGCATGCTCGAGGGATACGTCCCCAACCAGTGCGGAATGATCGGCCGCTGCACGCTGCAGTACGTGATCGAGGGCAACGGCGACGTCTACCCCTGCGACTTCTATTGCCTGGACGAGTATCGGATGGGCAACATCGCGCACGACAGGCTGCGCGACATGACGTCAAGCGAGGTCTCGCGGCGTTTTATCGACGAGGAAGATTGCCGGCGCACGCCTTGCACCAGCTGCCCCTACGCGACCCTGTGCGGCGGAGGGTGCCGCAGGCAGAACGTGTGCTACCTCACCGATGGCAGCTGCGCCCATCGCGACGTGCTCGCACAGATCTTGCCCGCTCTTGCGGAGACGTACGGGCTCGGCTGAGGCGGCTCCACACCAAGGGTCATTTGGCTTGCGCAAGCACCCCAAGCATGTCCTCGGGGGAGACGGCGGCTACGCCAGCGAGCGCGGCATGGGTCAGAAGTTTTATGTCGCTCGTCACCAGATAGTCGGCCCTTGCCCGCTTTGCGGCTGCGAGCACCAGATTGTCCTCGATGTCGTCGTGCAACTGCTCCCACTTGCTTGCAAGCCACACGTCGCTCCCATCAGCCCCCACGGCTGTAGCCGCATTGCGCATGGCATTGACGTACTCCCATGCCGTGGACCGCGCAGCCTGCGCAACCAGCTCGTCGGAACCCTGCCCCTTAAGAAGGCGCTTGACGTCGATCAGCGAAAGGTAGAACACGTCCGGCACTATGTGCACAGGGTAAAGAAGGTCGACGTCGAGCCGCAGCGCAAGCGATATGAGCTCATGCGCCGCGCTGCGCGCCACCCGCTCCGGCAGGAAGGCATCGAGCCAGACATTGGTGTCAAGCAGTACGCGCTCCCCAGCATGTGTCATAACGCACCATCTGCCAGATAGTCCTGATAGAACGAATCCTCTACCTCGTCCTCGGTCATGGGCTCAAAGCCCCCGATATCGACCGAGAAGCCATAGCGTTCGAGCATGTCCCCGAAGGCATGCGCCGCACGCTCGAATGCGGCTTCTCGAGACCTCACGGCATTAGCGTCATCAGAAGAGCTCACGACCAGATCGTCCACCGACTTGAGCGAGCTGCCAAGCGCGGCCGCCCGTGCATAGAGGGCACGAATGGCCTCGCTTGGCGCTACGCCTGCGTGGTCAAAGGCGGCGTCTGCCTCGCTTTTGACTGCCGTCTCTATTCGAGCGTTGACCTGAGACACAAAGGTCTTATGCCTCTTTCCATCTCTTTGGGATTCAGCCGTGACAGTTCCGGCCGATGGCTCTCTTGTCGTCATCAAAGCATCCATAGCTGACCTCCGAATGTATAGCTAGTATAGCACTCAGATGTGGAGTGTTACTTGCGCGCCGCTTTGCGGCAGGTGGGCAGCACTCCGCTGTGGAGCATATTCACTGGCGTACGAGCGGCCAGAGCGGCAGGTAGCCTTCACCCGCGAGGGATGGGTCGGCTATAAGACCCTCCTTTTGCGCACGAGTCAGGCGCTTGATCCGATACTCCAGGCGTGACGCCGACGCGCGTCCCTCCGCCGACAGAGGGCCTCCAACTCGACGGGTGGGTTGAGACGGGTGTAGCGGGCCCCGGGCTCCTTTCCCGACAGATGCTCACGCAGACGGCGCCGAATGTCGGTTGTGATACCCGTGTAGAGCTGGCCTCCCGCACATCTCACCATATACACAAAGTAATTGGGCATTCTACCTGCTCTTTTAGATTTATTGTTCACCTAGGTGAACTTTTTTCTAATTCCTACTTGCATTCAGGGAGATTATAAGTAAACTATAGTTAACTTCAACGGAGGGACCCTCTCCCCCTCACAGAGAAGCGGGCACAGTCCCATTCGAAACGGCACGCAATCCCCCCTTAGGCGTGCCGTTTCTCTTATCTAGAGAGTGTCCGCGCCAAAGGCAATCCCGCACCCTCTCCCCTAGTCCTGCGCAGCGAGCCAGTCGACAATCAGCGTCACGGCCGTGCAGATGATCACGCACTGCGGCAGGTCCGCCAGAAAGCGCACGATGACGGCCACCGGAGGCAGCATGACCGTCTCTCGGTAGATGACGATGGGTATCAGCGTTGCGTTGGGAATCGAGAGGCACGCGCACATGATTGCCGCGCGCATGGTTGCCACCGGCAGCACCGACAGGAGCTTGTAAAGCCAGCCGGACTCGCTGGGCACGTAGCCCCTCGCCCAGGCCCTTGCACGCTCGTCGATGCCGCGCACGTAGTTGGCCGCAAACGACGAGACCAACGCGACGGAAAGCTCGATCGCCATAAAGGAGAGGCGCCACAGGTTGTAGTTGTTGCGCGCGATGGTGACCGCCTGCAGAACCAGGCTCACGGCGATTGCGCTGGCCACCGTGATAAAGAAGGTCCGCCTTCTGTGTGCCAGGTCCCGCGCCCAGTCGTATGCCTTGGCCACCTTGCTGCCCATACCCATGCCTTGCCTCCTACGCCTGCATAAATGACGGCATCGAACCCGTCTTGGCAGCCGCGGCGATGTCAAACAGGGCATCCGCCACGGCATCGTCGGCGCTCGCGCCAATGTGCCAGCGCGCCGCCTTCTTGATCTGCTCGCCCGCGTTTGCCACCGCCACGCTGTTGGGAATGCCCTCAATCATGGAGAGGTCGTTCTCCGAGTCGCCAAAGGTGGCGACCTCGTCCATCGTGATCCCCAGCTCCTCCACCAGGACCTCCACGGCACTGCCCTTGCTCCAGCCGTGCGGGGAGATGTCCACCAGCGGGGCCGTCAGGCTGGGAAAGACGAAGTCCATCTCGGTAAACTGCTCGCGCATGATGTCGCGCGTCTCGGTCTGGCGGGCGCGGTCTCCCGTCACGTGGATGTTGGCCTTGGTGTAGGCCGGCTCGTCCAGGCGGTGCACGTAGCGCTTGGCGGCGCCAAAGCTGCCGAGCATCCGCTCGGCGTGCGCGTCATCGGGCGTGACAAAGTAGCCGGCCGTCTTGATGTCGCCATGGTGCACGTCGAACATCGTGAGAATGCCGCGGTCGGTGCGCGCGAGCCAGTCGGCCAGACGGTTGAGCTCCTCGGCGGCAACCTGCTCCTCGCGCACCAGCTCGCCGTCGACGTAGATCATCTGCCCGTTGCAGTAGGCGCCGGTGGCATAGCACTCCTTGTGGCCGGCGAACATCCAGTCCATGTCGTTGGGGATGCGGCCGGAGACGGGGCCAAAGTGCAGCCCCTCCGCAAGCATCGCGTTGATGCCGGCGATGGCGTGGTCGGTTGCGCTGGGCAGGCCGTTGCGGATAAGCGTGTCATCGAGGTCGGTGAGCGCCAGCTTGATCATGGGGATCCTCTCTGTTTGGCTACTCTGACAACCCTACCACGCTCGGGAAACAGGAGACAGGTACCCGTCTCCCTTCACGGGAAAATGGGTCCTTTGTTCCACTGTTTCCCAACATGTTGTCCCGATGAGGGAAGCGGGTTCCCGCACCGTTCCCGAGCGTAGCTACTCCTGCACCTTCATGGCCTCCGAGAGGCTGACGCGCCGGATGTGCCAGATGTGAGCCGCAGCCACCACCAGGTACGCCACGGCGCCAATGGCCACGACCTCCGCCATCAGCGACGGCTCGATGTAGAGCTCGAGGTTGCCCGAGTAGCGGTCCATCACCAGGCCGACAAACACGTCGCAGAGCCAGATGACAAACGGCAGGCTCGCCACCAGGCTCACCATGACCGTCACCGTGATGGCGCGCACGTACAGGCGCGAGATCTCTCCGTCGTGGTAACCAAAGACCTTCATGTAGCTGATGTAACGGCTTGAGCGGTCGATGACCGTCTTGGTCAGCAGGTACACGAGGATGAGGTAGACCGGGATGGCAAAGGCCACCACCATGCCCATCATGTCGCCAAAGGAGCGCTCCATCTGGTCGGCCGAGGAGCTCATGGCCTCCGGCGTGATGTCGGTGGCAAGGTAGCGGGCATCGATGGCCAGCTCCTCGTCGCTCGCATAGCCGGCAAAGCTGTCGTCGTCCTCGTCAATCATCCGGTTGAGGGCAATGCGGTCCATGTACACGTTCATGTTGGCCGAGCTGCCCCAGATGCTCGTCACGGTGAGCTCGTAGGCCTTGTTGGTGTACTTATCGGTGAGGGTCAGCGTGTCGCCGGGCTTGAGGCGGCACTTCTGCGAGAGTCCGGTGCCCACCACCACGGCGCCGTCGCTCACGTCGACATCGCCCCAGTAGCGCGACCCCTGGTCGATGCCATAGACGGTGATCTCCTCCGAGCTGTCGGTGACCACATGCTTGACCTCAAGCGACATGGCGGCGAACTTCTCCGCCTGGGCGATTCTCTCGGCGCCATTGTCGGTGGTGTTGACGGGATGGGCGTCCTCGTCGATGTCCATCGTGCGCAGGATAGAGCGGGCGTAGCCCACAAAGCCGAGGTCGTTCAGCGGGTCGTCGGTCTCCATCAGCTGCTCCACCGCAGCGTAGGCCCGGCGCTGCTCCTCGGTGCCCTCCAGCTCGAGCGGGGCCTTGAGCAGGTAGATGTGGTTGGCCACCACGTCGGAGGTGAGCATCTCGGTGTAGTGCCTGATCACGGGCATGAGGCACAGGCCAAACAGCAGAAAGAGGCTGCAGAACGAGATGCCAAAGAACAGCACCACAAAGTGGCTGAGGTTGCGCAGGAACACGCGCAGCTGGAAGCGGTGCACAAAGCCCAAGAACTCGGGCAGCGGAAGGGTGTTGCGTCGGCTGCGGCTCGCGATCTCGCGACGCAGGAACGCCAGCGGGGTAAAGCGCAGCTTGCGCATGAGCCCGATCAGCGTAACCACCTCGAGCAGCAGGAAGGGGACGATCGTGGTGAAGACAAACACGTCGGGGCTGAAGCTGTACTCGTAGGGCGGCAGGCTGTACGAGCCATAGTACAGGCGCTGCATCGGCCCGCTCATGTAGGTGAGACCCAAGACGTTGCCCGCCGCACAGCCCAGAACGCCGATGATGGTGGGCAGCACCATGTAGTGGCCGATGATCTCGCGCTTGCGGTAGCCCGAGGCAAGCAGCGTGCCGATGACGGCAGACTCCTGCTCGATGGTGGCGTTGGTGAGCACCACGAAGACAAAGGCCATGATCACCACCAGCAGGCCCACCAGCACCTGCCACATCACCTGGTCGCTCTCCACGTCGTCTGCGGCAAAGAAGATCGCCTTGTTGTCAAACTCGTAGTCCACGAGGTCGGTCAGCACCTCGCCCTTGTCGGCAAGCAGGTCGGCCATGTCACGCTCGAAGTCGGTGTGCGCCACCAAGTCCATCGTGCGGTCGTCAAGCACGCCGTCATAGCGATAGTCCCTCTTGCTGCCCGCAAACGCCTGGAATCCCTCGGGGGTGACCAGGGCGATCGTGAAGGTGGTGGAGTTGAACAGCATGTCGGTGTTCTTCTCCATCAGGCACTCGTAGTCGGACATCGACATGATGCCCACCACCTGGGCGTCGCGCCCGTTGATGTCGAGCGTGTCGCCCACGCGCACGTCGTTGTTGGTGCTCCAGACGCGATCGACGGCAATCTCGCCGTCGGTCTTGGGCGCGCGCCCCTCAAAGTAGTAGCCCTTGTTGACCTCCACGCGATTGTCCTGGTTGATGAGGCGGCAGTTCATGTCGCGCTCGTCGCCGGACACGTGCATGGGGACGTCGGCCGTGAAGTCCGGGTAGATGGTACAGCCCATCTCCTCCACGGCCTCGAGAGAGCTCTTGGCCATCTCGAACTGCGTGGCAAAGTGGAAGTCCTCCACGTTGGCGCGCTCGTGCAGGCCGTCCTGTATCACCTCGATGCTGTGCGCGGCAGACAGGTAGCCGGAGCCCATGGCGATGGCAAACAGAAAGAGCAGGAAGATGCCCAGGTACTTGCCTAGGTTGTTGCGGAAGTCGCGCGGCAGGCGCTTGTTGAGCGGAGACATGCGCGCCTACCAGGTGAGCTCGCGCGCGGGCAGCAGATGCTCGTTGAGCACGTCCTCGGAGAGCTCGCCGTCGCGCAGGCGCAGGATGTGGTGGGACATGTGGCGGATGGCGTCGTTGTGCGTGACGATGACCATCGTAGAGCCGTACTCCTGGTTGACGCGCTCCATGAGCTCGAGAATCTCCTTGGAGGTGTGATAGTCGAGCGCACCAGTGGGCTCATCGCACAGCAGCAGGCTCGGGTTCTTGACCAGCGCGCGGCCGATCGCGCAGCGCTGCTGCTGGCCGCCGGACACCTGGTTGGGGAACTTCCCGCGATGCTCCCACAGACCCAGCGAGTGGATGAGGTCGTCGATGGGCAGCGGGTCCTTGGAGAGGTACTGGCAGACCTCGATGTTCTCGCGGATGGTGAGGTCGGGCACGAGGTTGTAGAACTGGAAGATGAAGCCCAGCTCGCGACGGCGGTACTCCACCAGCTCACGGTCCTTGAGCGTGGTTATGTCCACGTCGCCCACGCGGATAGAGCCGCTGTCGGCCGGCTCGAGGCCGCCCACCATGTTGAGGAAGGTGGACTTGCCCGATCCGGAGGGACCAAACAGAACGCAGATCTCGCCGCGGTTTATCTCGGTGGAAATGCCCTTGAGCACCTGAACGCGCGCCTCGCCATTGCCGTAGCTCTTGGTGAGGTCGCGGATGGAAAGAAAGCCCTGCTGTGCCATACATGCACCCCGTAACAGACATAAGTTTGACTAGGCTTACTTTAGTCGCGCAAATGCTGCCATGCAAGTCGCAAAGCAGGACTTCAGAGGGGCAACATCGTTGTGTTGGGGCATGCCCGAACGCCTTTTGGTGTCACGGGCAGACTAGCGATCCTGTGCCGCAGGGCCCGTCTGGCAGGTGAGGTCGCAGAACACCACGGGGTTTCCGTGCTCCTCGAGCAGGGGCAGGACCTCGTCCATGTGTATGAACATCGTTGCCGTGTTGACCATGGGATGCGCGTCAAAGCGCTCGTGCGCGAGCTTCTCGTCAAAGACCAGGGTCACCTCGCGCGTGGTGTCGTTGAGGATGCCAAAGGGCGTGACCGACCCCTGCACGAGACCGAGCTTCTCCATCAGCATCTCTGAGCTGGCAAAGGAGAGGCGTCTGGTGTCCAGCTGCCTGTGGAGGCGCTTGAGGTCGATGTCGGTGTCCTCGGCGGCCACCACCAAAAAGAAGTCGCGCTTCTTGGCGTCGCGCAGGAAGAGGTTCTTGGTGGGGATGGCCAGGCGCGGCACGATGGCGTCAGCCTCTGCCACCGTCTCGACCGCCCTGTGGTGAAACACCTCGTACGAAACGCCCCGCTCGTCGAGCAGGGCATAGAGCTCGCTCTCTGTCATGGTCTTACTGCCCTATCTGCCGATAGTACTTTGCCTCGTCGACCAGGCGGCGGATCTCGTCGATGATCTGGTCGCTCTTCTCGCCCTGGCCAGGGCCGTTGATGGTTGAGAGCTCGGTCACCAGCTTGTCCAGCTCCAGGAGAAGCCCCTCGTTGGTGTCCTGCAGGGTGTCCAGCGACTCCAGCATCTCGCGATAGAGCTGCAGGCGGCGCTGGCGCGTCTCGCTGTGGTGCGCCTCGCCGTCCTCGGCCTCGGCCGCAAGGTCCTCGCGAAGGCGCAGGTAGCCGGCGGAGTCGAACGCCTGGATGCGGTTGGCCAGAAGCGCGGAGTTGCGCAGCACGGAGTCGAGCGCGGCGTAGGCGGGCCCGGCGAACTTGTCCCAGCTGATGGTGCCGCGCTGGAAGGTGCCATCGAGCTCGGCAAAGAGGCTCTCGCGCCGGTGGTCGGCACTTTCGAGCGTCTCGATCACCCCGCGGGCACGCCTGCCGAGCACTGGGTCGTTCACGTAGTTGCGCATGACGGCAGAGATCGTCTCGGCCGTGGCGCCGGCGTCGACGTCGAGGCGCGTGTAGCCGTGGTGGTTGGCGGAGGCGGATGCGCCGGACGCAGGTGCCGAGGCGCCAGCCGGGGCCTTGGGACGCTTGCCCGACGACGTGCGCGGTTGCTCGTCCATGGTCTCCACGGTCACGTCCTCGGCCTCCCGTGACGGCGCCTGCGACTCGCCATCGAGCTCAAGGCGTCTGCGCGCGTTGCCAATCAGGCGCCTGCCCACGCGGACCGCATGCCGACTCAGCAAAAAGAGGCCGCCGACGACCCCAAGGTTGCCAACCACTATGATGCCCAGGAGAACCCAGAGAAAGCCCAACGCACACCATCCCTGCCAACGCTGTCGATGCGCCGATTATCTCACATCGACGGCATGCCCATGACCAGGCCGCGACACTGCACGTACAATGTGGTCAGCACAGACCACAGGCGACGCACGGCCACGCGACAAAGGAGCTGGCATGACGGAGAAGAAGTCTGGGATGTTCGACAAGCTCAAGGAGGGCGTGGCCAAGCTGCAGGAGAGCAAGCCCGGCAAGGTCTCGGCCGAGCAGGTAGCCGGCCACGTGCATGCGGCGAAGCCCGACAAGGCCGAGAAGGGCGACGACGCACCCAGGCAGGGTGCCGGCAGCAACGGAGGCGGAGGCGCCTTCTAGAGAATCCAGCGCTCGACCGCCTCGGCAATGCCGTCGTGGTCGTTGTCGGCCACCACGGCGTGCGCCCGGGCCATGACCTCGGGCACGGCGTTGCCCATGGCCACGGCCAGGCCTGCCACGGAGAACGCATCCAGGTCGTTGTCGCCGTCGCCCACAACGATGGTCTGGGCGAGGCTCAGCCCCAGGTGCTCCGAGAGCAGCTCGAGGCCGTGGGCCTTGGTCACTCCAAGGGGCGTGACCTCTATCGACGCGGACTCCCCCGCCGCCACCTGCACCGGCAGCCCCTCGAGCACCTTGTGCGTGCGCTCGCAGGAGGCGCGGTCCACGTGATGGAGGTTGATCTTGCAGGCATCGGACGGATGACCCTCCAAAAACGCCGCGATATCGTCGACGAGATGACCCCACTGCAGGGCAAGACGCTGGTAGATGCCCTGCCCGAGCTCGGGCATGCGGTCCACGTCGGCATGCGTCATCACCGAGTACTCCGGCGTCAGGATCTGCACCATGGCATGCTCGGCGAGGCCCTGCGCCACGACCGCGCGAGCCACGTCGATGTCGAGGCTCTGCGCGTGGAGAGTCTCGCCTGTCGTCATGTTGCGCACGACGCCGCCGCTCACCAGCCCGGCGTAGCTGATGACGCCATCCAGCTCGGCGCGATAGTCATACAGCTCCGCGGTGGTGCGGCCCGTGGAGAGCGCAACGGTGACGCCAGCGTCTGCGGCCTTGCGCAGCGCATCGACAGTGCGCGGCGAGATGCGCTTGTCGCTTGTCAGCAGGGTGCCGTCCATGTCGATGGCGAGCAGGCGATAGTCGGACATGGTGTCTCCTTGAACCACGGTGTAACGCGAACCACCACAGGATACACGACGAGGGCCTTGGTGGGTGTTGGCGCGGCACTGGTCCGCCCCTACGGACGCAACGGAGGCTGGTTCCAGCTCTCGCGACGGACCCGTGGCGTCGTCTGGCCGACTGGTCCGCTGCTGCGGACGCAACGGGGGCTCGTTCCGGCCGGATCGACGGACCAGTGGCGACTGGTCCGCTGCTGCGGACGCAACGGCGGCTCGTTCCGGTCGAATCGACGGACCAGTGGCGTCATCGGGGCCAACGCTGGTCCATCGCCTGCCAAACCGCGCCCACAGACAAGGGTGCGCCCGGGACAGCCGAAGCTGGCCCGGGCGCTGAGGGAGGGGTTCCGTATCGGGGAGAGGCTTACTCCTCGACAGGCTTCTTCCAGAAGGACAGGATAACAGCGCCGACAACGGAGCCGACGAGGATGGCAGCGATCCACATCACGGGGTTGCCGATGACCGGGAGCACCCAAGCGCCGCCGTGAGGAGCGGGGCTGTAGCAACCGAAGGCGGCGGACATGGCACCGGCGATGGCGGAGCCGATGACGCAGGTCGGGATGATGTGACCGGGGTCAGCAGCCGCGAACGGGATGGCACCCTCGGAGATGAAGGACAGGCCCATGATGTAGTTGACCAGACCAGCGTCGCGGTCAGCCTTGCTCCACTTGTTCTTGAAGAAGGTGGTGGAGAGGGCAACGACGATGGGCGGAACCATGCCGCCAGCCATGCAGGCAGCCATGACAACCTGGCCGGGGCCGCCGAGGGCGGCATCAGCAAGCAGGCCGGTGGAGAAGACGTAGGAGGCCTTGTTGAAGGGGCCGCCGAAGTCGATGGACATCATGCCGCCGACGATGGCGCCGAGCAGGATGATGTTGGCACCCTGCATGCCGCCGAGGAAGTTGTTCATGGCGGTGTTGAGAGCACCGAAGATCGGGTTCAGGACATACATGACAGCACCGGTCACGAGAATGCCGCACACCGGGTAGAGCAGAATCGGCTTGATGCCCTCGAGGGAATCAGGCAGGTTGTCGCAGGCCTTCTTGATGAAGTTGGTCAGGTAGCCAGCGAGGAAGCCAGCAGCCAGAGCGGCGATGAAGCCACCGGAGACGCAGACGCTGGAGTCGAACTCGGGAGCGCTCTGCAGGAAGGCCAGGTTGATGCCGGACTTGGCCATGAGGCCGCCGACGACACCGGGGGCCAGGCCAGGACGGTCGGCGATGGACATGGCGATGTAGCCCGCGAGGATCGGGAGCATCATGCCGAAGGCCTCCTCGCCGATCTTCTTGAAGAAGGCGGCGATGAAGGTGCTGGAGCCGTAGGCGCCAGTGCCGGCGGCACCCATGTCGAAGAGGAACGCGAGGGCGGTCAGGATGCCGCCACCGATGACGAACGGCAGCATGTGGCTGACGCCGTTCATGAGGTGCTTGTAGATCTGGGAGCCGACGGACTCGGTCTCGGCGGCAGCGCCGGCCTCGACCACGGTGCCCTCCTGCACGGGAGCCTCATGGTTGAGGATGATGTTGATGAGGCGCTCGGGATCGTTGATGCCAGCGGAGACGTTGGTGGAGTAGACCTGCTTACCAGCAAAGCGAGCGCGGTCGACGTTCTTGTCGGCGGCAATGATGATGCCCTCGGCGTGAGCGATCTCCTCGGCGGTCAGAACGTTCTTGGCGCCAGCGGAGCCCTGGGTCTCGGCCTTGAGCTGGATGCCCATCTCGGCGGCCTTCTTCTCGAGGTTCTCGGCGGCCATGTAGGTGTGGGCGATGCCAGTCGGGCAAGCGGTGATAGCAAGGATCTTGGGGAAGTTGCCAGCGCTGGCCTGTGCTGCCGCTGCCGCTGCCTTGCTGGCGGCCTCGGCGTCGCGAGCTGCCTCGGCGTCGTCGATGACCTTGAGGAACTCCTCCGGTGTCTTTGCGGCGCGAAGGGCGTTGGCGAAGTCGGCATGCATGAGCATGGCGGAGAGGTTTGCCAGCATCTCGAGGTGCGTGTTGGCCTCGCCCTCGGGGGCGGCGATCATGAACATGAGGTCCGCCGGCTGTCCGTCAGGAGCGCTCCAGTCAACGCCACCAGGAACGGTCATGGCAGCGAGGCCCGGCTTCTTGACGGCGGCAACCTTGGCGTGCGGGATGGCGATGCCGTCGCCGACCGCGGTGGAGAACTCTGCCTCGCGAGCGAGAATGCCCTCCTTGTAGCCTGCCTTGTCGCTGATGTTGCCGCTTGCATCCTGCAGCGCAACAAGCTGGTCGATGGCATCCATCTGGCTGGCGGCAGCTGCGCCCACCTTGATGCCCTCAGGCTTGAGCAAGTCTGTAATCTTCATCGACTGCTCCCCTTTCTTTTCCTTCCTTACCTTACGTACGTGCTATTAAGACCCTACAACGCCTAGAGCGTTGCAAGGAGGGCCTCCACCTCGGGCCTGGTGGCCAGATCGGGCGAGAAGGCGCTCGCCGAACCAGTGCACAGACCCATACGGAATGCCTTGGCCATGTCGCCGGTCTCGATGACGCCCGCGACAAAGCCGGCGACCATGGAGTCGCCAGCGCCAACGGAGTTGACGACGGTGCCCTTGGGGGCCTCGCTCATGGCGACCTCGCCCTCCTCGGACACGAACACGGCGCCCTCGCCGGCCATGGAGATGATCACGTTGCGTGCACCCTGCTCCTGGAGCTTCTTGGCATAGGGCACGACCTCCTCGCGCGTCTTCAGCGTGACACCAAAGATGTCGCCGAGCTCATGGTTGTTGGGCTTGATGACGAACGGATGATACTGCAGGACGCGCGTGAGCAGGTCACGCTCGGCGTCGACGGCGATGTTGATGCCACGGCCGTCCAGGCGCTCCATGATGCGCTCGTACATGTCGGAGGGCAGCATGGAGGGGACGCTACCGGCGATGACCAGATAGTCGCCAGCCTCGAGGGCGTCGAGCTTGGCAAACAGGGCGTCGACGTCGGCCTCGGTGATGTTGGGGCCAAGACCGTTGATCTCGGACTCCTCGTTGGACTTGACCTTCACGTTGATGCGGCTCATGCCCTCGGCAACGTCGATGAAGTCGCAGTCGGCACCGTACTCGCGCATGCGGCGCTCGATCTCGCGGCCCGTGAAGCCGGCGGTGAAGCCAAGAGCCACGCTCTTGTGGCCGAGGTTGCCCAGCACGATGGAGACGTTGATGCCCTTGCCTCCCGGCAGGATGTTCTCGTAGTTGACACGATTGACCTTGCCGAGGGTAAGGTTGTCAACACGAATGATGTAGTCGAGCGACGGATTAAAAGTGACTGTGTAAATCATTGCTGCTGCCCCACTTCCACTATGTTGCCTGACTGCCTATACACGGGTTCAACGATACGGTCAGTGATGAGCGTGGCCGCGTCGTAGTCCGCAAAGGTTATAAGAGAAACTTTAGAGAACTTACTCGAATCGCACAGCACAAAAGGACGAACGGTATGCTCAAGGGCAATTTGTTTGACGGCCGCCTCGCCAAACTCGGGTGTGGTGTAGCCACTTTCGAGCCCGACACCGTTTGTGCCCCAAAAACCGATCGTGAAATGGTAGCGGCGAATGTGGTTGACCGTCTCTGCACCAACGAGAACCTCGGTGGACTGCTTGACCTCGCCGCCCGGCAAGATCGTGCGACAACCCTTGGCGAGCAGCTTCTGCGCATGCGGAAGCGAGTTGGTGAGGAAGATTGCGTCGGTCTGCGTTATCGCGTCGACAAGGCACTCGGTCGTGGTGCCGCCGTCGATGAAGACGAAGTCGTCCGGACCAATGAGGGTCGCCGCATAGGCGCCGATGGCACGCTTCTCCTCGACGTGCAGCTCCTGGCGACCCGCGAACGACTGGTCGGACATGACGAACTCGGCCTGGGAGATCTTTGTTGCCCCGCCGTGCACGCGGCGAAGGCGTCCCGCGCGATGCAGCACAGAAAGATCGCGTCTGATGGTTGACTCGGAGGTGTCGAGAATCTGCATCAGGTCCGTCACGGACATGCTGCCATTCTCGTTAACCAGATCGACGATGCGTGAACGCCGCTCCTCGGCTATCACCCATGACCTCCTTTGAGCGTTAGTGACTGATTTTGCGCGTTAAGGATAGAATACACGCTTTACTTTCAGTATTCAAACAAATTTGGTCGTTTACCACCAGTTCTTTCATGCCAATTTGGCACTTTCGCTCGTTTACCGTCAGATTCGCGCAAACAGGAGCCATTTTCGGTCTTTTGATGCGATGGCGCACATCTTTCTGCACTTCAAATCATTTAACACGGAAAAGGGACTGGATTGAAGATATGTTCCAACCCAGGTCGGCATTGCATTGATGTTGGTGACCCCTCCTAGATGAGGTCCAAGGCTGCCCCGAATCGTATGTCGGCGCGCATTCCCTCGACGGAGGCGGTGAGGG
>CACYTH010000022.1 GCA_902777325.1 uncultured Coriobacteriaceae bacterium | reverse complement strand
TTCGGCTGTCCTCCCTGCGGACGTCAAAGCGACGTCACGGGTACCGTTTCCGCACCCGTGACGTCGCCTCACTCGAAGTCGGGCGACGTCATGACGTCATCTGACTGCGTTTGCGCTGGTTTCGAGACCGTTCTACCCTTCAATAGCATCCTTGATTGCATAGTAGTCCCAGTGATAACGACTATCGTTCGAGTTGTAATACCAAGCTGAGAGGTGCTTCCCTTGGTAACGGACAATCTCGGGACATAAGGACTTGTCAGGTGTTGCCATGTTGTAAAGCACCACAATCCTCAAATCGTGTTTAACGGCATATTCGCATTCATACTCAATGAAGCTCTTCGTGCTGGCGGTGTTTCCTCTGCGGCACCATCCCGTATAGCTCGGACAGTACTGACAGCTCCCCTTTCTAAGGGATGCGGTTTGCTTTCCCACAATCAAGACAAACGTCTTTGATCGCTCGAGACGAGAGTAGAGGGACTTCTTGATGCTACAGGCTTTGCTCGTGTCGCGTGCTTGCGTCAGTTCATGGGCAATCAGGAAAGGACAGGTCCCAGTATTCGCTCTTGTTCCATTCTTGCAGAGTGCTCACGAGATTATTGTCCCCGTCCCAATCTGCTGCGATGTACGTCCTTGTCCTATATGGCATCGGCCTCTCCAATCTGCTAAACAGAAGCTCTTGCAGTACTTCCTTGCGTTTTAAATGCTCAAGTGCTTAATGGATTCACCGGAATCCACTGCCCTTCCCATCGTCATCGAGCCCCAGCTCATCCCATGTACCGGGAAGAACGACAATGGACACACTGCCGTGAACGCGTTCGCGATTTGCAGTGAAGACATCCCTGATGGCTTCGAATGACTCCCTGGCTGACATGCGCGCTCTCGACAGCCCAGTCCCAACCAACGGGATGTACAGCGGATACCCCTGGCCGTGCTTGTCGTAGAAGTCGACGAGCGAGACGAGCGCCTGCTCGACGGCACCGGACGAGCTCTGAGCGTTGCCGTTCTGGTCCATGCGGGATACCGCAAGCAGGTAATAGGCAGTCGCTCCGACATCGATCACAGACACCGAACCAATAGATGTCTGACCTTCCATCAGCCCCTGCTTCGAGAGAACGTCACTGATGCGCCGGTCCAATTCGGCTTTCGACAGCCCATCGGACATCAGCCTGAGCAACCACTTCCCATGTATCGTCTTCTCTGAGACGCCATGCTCATCGAGTTCCTCAAGGCGCCTTGATATCTCAGTCGAGAAATCTGAATCAACAGGCACGACCGCGATTGCCTTAGATGACACCTTTCCACCTCGGCCGACCAGCTCAAACAGGTCGCCCTTCATGACGTCCAGTGAGCTTGGCCCGTCGGCCCACACTCGACAAAGGTGGCTTGATTCCCGGTCGAGCGCATCGACCAATGTAAGCGAGGCTGCCATTACGTCGAGGTCTTCCGTAAAGAGCCCTTCGACGGACACGCAGTCCTGCTCGGTCCCACGGTTCTTGACTCCCGAGGCTACGAAGATGAGGATGCCCGCGAGGAAGCTCCATGGCTCGTAGCAGGACGTCCTTTCAAGATCGGCTTTGCTCAGTCCACAGACCCTATCGACCGTCGTTAATAGGCCGATGTCCTTATCGCCCAGAATAAGCTCCCTCACCGCCGCAACGGCAAGGGAGACCATGTTCTCATCGAGAAGAGGCTCCATCTCGTTGTGGAACCGACCGGCAATCTCCGCGATGGAGCCATAACGCGCACACTCGACATCGGAATGTCCCAGGTTCTTCCTCCCGTTCACGAGATCCGAGATGGAAGAATCGCTGTAGTGCACACTTACGTTGCCGTTGACCGACAGGAGCATCTCCCGCCCCAACTCAACCTGTGTAACCCCAGTCCTCCTGCACCGCAGAAGGACCTTGGCATACGTGCCGAAACAAAGCCGCAAGCCATCCTCCAATCGGTAGTCCTTTCCAAGTTCTCACTCTAGCACCCGCCTCGGACATAAAAACCTCCCTGCGCTGGCATCGCCCGTCTACTCGCGTCGAGAACCGGCGTAGTCGCGAAGAAGCCACAGCTAAGTACAGGAACGCCGCACGCGAGTTGAATGGTAGTCGCGATCGCAAGCATCGGTGGGGAGCCCGGCCAGCCCCCGCCACCACCCGGCTGCCGGCGCAGCCCGACTCCATTGGAGGTTCTCAAGCAATGGCCAAGCTCAACTGCAGGCGGAAGGGCTGCCGAGACGTCTGGAACGCCTTCCTCGTCGCGGTCGCGCACTTCGCGGGGTTCCTCGAGTTCCCCGTCATCCGCCCCACCCACGAGGTCCCGAACAGGCTCATCCCCTTCTCCAAGGCGGTCAACTGCAAGGACCGCGACCAGTGGGTGCACTTCTACGAGGATGACTTTCACTTCGAGCGGCTGTGGGACGACCCTGCGCGCTGGCTCGACACCCTGAAGGGGTTCAGGGGCGTCATCCTGCCAGACTTCAGCGTGTACCGCGACATGCCCCTCATCGTCCAACTCTACAACATCTACCGGTCGCGTGCCATCGGCTGCTGGCTCCAGGTGAATGGGGTCAAGGTCATCTGCAACTTGCGCTGGGGCGACCGCAGGACCCACCGTCTCTGCTGCGACGGCGCCCCGAGATGCTGTGTCATCGCCGTCGGTACGCACGGCACACTCAAGGACTGCGAAGACCGGCGCTGCTTCGTCGAGGGCCTCGCCACCGTCGTGGCGCTCCTCCAGCCCACGGCGATCGTGGTCTACGGTGACGCTCCCGACAGTATCTTCAGAGCGTACCGGGAGACGGGCATCGAGGTCGTCCCGTTCGCCAGCGACGTGGCCCGCGCGCACGGGAGGGCGGAGTAGTGGGCGCCGGGGCGCACGGCGGCTTCGGCCACACGAAGGGCTCGCGCTCGACCCCGCGCTTCACCCGCGTCCAGTACGAGGGAACCGTCAAGGTGGGCGGCGAGGTCCGCAACGTGAGCCGCAGGATCTACCAGCGCAACGACATCGACTTCGAGTACGTCAACCCCAAGACCGGAATAAGCAATCTTGACCGTATGCGCGAAGGCAAAGCCCCCATTGGTAACGATGGCAAGCCCGTCCAGCTCCACCACGTGCTCCAGAAGGAATCGGGGCCCATGGTGGAGATACGCGAGACCACGCACGAGGAGTACAATCGCATCCTGCATGGTCTCGGCGTGAGCGGTGCCAGCTTCAGGAGGGATCCCGTCCTCGACAGGCAGTACGCCAACTTTCGCCGCCAATACTGGAAGTGGCGCGCCAAGCAATATCAGAAGGGAAGCAAGTAATGAATGCACAAATCAGAGCCCTGATTGCCCAGCACGAACAAAAGGGCGACTTCACCCACGTTGCGCCGACCGAGGAGATGCTCGCGTCCGCACAGAGGCTGCTAGGTGTCACCATCCCGCACCAGTTCGTGGACTATCTTGCGGAGTACAGCCACGGCGGAGTGGGCGGAATAGAGATCCTAGGTGTTGGCCTAGACGGGAGCATGGCCTTCCTCGAAGAGACGCTCGACTATCGCAAGTACGGCCTGCCGCACAACCTGCTTGCCGTGGAGAACTGCGACGAGTGGCTCTACTGCCTCGACTGCGACACCGGCGAGGTCGTCTCGTGGAGCCAGGTCGACGGAATCCTCCCTGGTTACCCCAGCTTCGACGACTTCCTCCTCCAGGACCTCGAGGATGCGATCGAGAACCTCTAGGACAAGAACTCCGACATCGACAGACAATCCCCGTCTGCGCCTGCAGGCGGGGATTGCCTTTTAAATCATCCCTGCAGTATAAGGGCGTCATCCTACACGCTTGTCCACCGTGTAGGAGTCGCACCACGCATCGTACTCGACCTGCGTGACCTCTCTAGCGTCGAGCCTCTCGCGCATCTCGCCCCACTCACGGATTGCCCTGGAGACGTCGGGATCATCTGATTCCAGATACCAGCGCTCCCCCACCCTCACTGGGTGCAGCCGGAACAGCCGGTCGTCCATGCGCATGAGGGAGTGGACGCCCTCGTTCGCCGTCACGACGCCGTAGTCGGCTATCGCCTCGTAGCGGATGCCAAGCACCTCGGCGATGCGCTCCAGGTGGACGCGCTTCGGCCTCCTCTTACCCGTCTCGTAGGCGCGTATGGCGGCCTCGGACACGCCGACGCGCCTCCCCAGCTCGGCCTGCGTGAGCCCGCGCGACCTGCGCAGCTCGTAGAGCTTGTACCCGACGTCCATGCGGCACTCCCCTTTTCGATCGGCACGGCACGCCTCACAGGATACGGCCAATCGAACTTTTTTGTCAAAGACGCTTGACCGCACATTTTTGTTCGATTACGATACGCCATGACCGCACAAATATGTTCGACCATGGGAGGCGAGCGGAAGATGGAAGATGCCACGAGGGACACGAGGGTGATGACGCCCGACGAGGTGGCCGAGGCGCTGAGGGTGTCGAGGTCACACGCGTACAAGCTGATCCGCAGGCTCAACGCCGAGCTCGAGGAGCGGGGCACGCTCACGGTACCCGGCAAGGTGAGCAGGGGCTACTTCCTGCGCCGCTACGGCCTGGACGGAGCAGGCGATGAGCGTCTATAGGGACGAGGGGCGAGGCACCTGGTACGTCCAGGCCTCCTACCACGACTCGCACGGGAGGCGCCACCGCACCACAAAGCGCGGGTTCGCCACCAAGCGGGAGGCGCAGGCGTGGGAGCGAGACTTCGTCGCCCTGCACGAGGGCTCGCTCACGATGACCCTCGCAAGCTTCTGGGAGGTCTACGCGCAGGACCGAAAGCCGCGTGTACGCGAGAGCACCTGGCTCACCAAGGAGACCATCGTCCGCGACAAGATCCTGCCCTTCTTCGGGGACACGCCCGTGTGCGAGATCACCCCGGCAGACGTCATCTCCTGGCAGAATGAGCTCTCCTCGCATAGGGACCCATCCGGCGCCACCTACTCCCCCACCTACCTGCGTACCGTCGAGACGCAGCTCTCCGCGATCCTCAACCACGCGGTGCGCTACTACGGCCTTGCGCGCAACCCCGTCCTTGCGGCGGGCCACATCGGGAGGAAGAACTCGGAGGAGATGCAGTTCTGGTCGAAGGACGAGTATCTGCGATTCTCCGAGGCTGTCATGGACAAGCCCGACGCGTGGCTCGCCTTCGAGGTGCTCTTCTGGACGGGCCTTCGCGAGGGCGAGATGCTCGCGCTCACACCCTCGGACATCGACCTCGCCCGCAGCAGGGTGAGCGTCACGAAGACCTACCAGCGCCTACACCGAGAGGACGTCGTTGGCCCTCCTAAGACCGAGCGATCAAGGCGCGTCGTGGACATGCCCCGCTTCCTCGCCGACGAGCTGCGGGACTACGTGTCCCAGGAGGGAATCGGCAAGAAGGAGCGGATCTTCAAGATGGACAAGGGCTACCTCTACCGGGAGATGAGGCGCGGGTCTGCGCTCGCCGGGGTGAAGAGGATCCGGGTGCACGACCTGCGCCACAGCCACGTCTCGCTCCTCATAGAGAAGGGCTTCAACGTGCTCGCGATCGCGCAGCGCATGGGCCACGAGTCCATCGACATCACCTACCGCTACGCACACCTGCTGCCCAACTGCCAGGCGGAGATGGCCGCCGCTCTCGAGGATGAGGGAGACGGCCGATGAGGGCCAAGGCGCAAGACGGCGCGGGACGCGTACGCCCCGTCACCATAGGGTTCCGCGTGACGCGCGAGCAGAACGCCGAGATAGACGAACTCGTCGCGATCTCCGGCATGACCAAGCAGGACTACATCGTGAGCAGGCTCACGGAGCGGAGCGTGATCGTAAAGCCGAACGCCCGCGTGCAGCAGGCGCTCGCGAGGCGCATGGATTGCATCTACGCCGAGCTCAGGCGCGTCGAGCGGGCTGGCGACATCCCGGCTGATCTCAGGGCGTCCATCGACACGATCGCCGAGGCGTTCGCCGCCCTCGGCCACGAGTCCTCGGACTACGGCGACGAGGACGAACGCGCGACGATCCTCGAGATGGAGCGGTCGTGACGGGCGGCCTCGACGCCGTGGCGGCGAGCTGGCTCATGCAGCAGCCCGCAGAGGAGCCCAGGTGGGTCGTGGAGGGCCTGCTCACGGCGGGTCTCCACATACTTGCGGGGGCGCCCAAGGTCGGGAAGAGCTGGCTCGCGCTCGACCTCGCCGTGCACGTGTCGCTCGGCGAGCCCATGTGGGAGATGGCCACCACGCCCTGCGAGACGCTCTACCTCTGCCTCGAGGACACCCACGCCCGCGTGCAGCGCAGGCTCTGGGCACTCACCGACGAGCTCGGCGAGGAGGTGTGGGTGGTGGTGTCGGCCTGCTCGATGGCGGAGGGCCTCGTGGGGCAGGTCGGCGACTTCTGCGACGAGCACCCGCGCGTCGGCCTCGTCATCATCGACACGCTCCAGCGCGTCCGCCCACCCAGGGCGGACAGCTCCTACTCCGCCGACTACGGAGACCTGGGCGAGCTCAAGTCGCTCGCCGACTCGCGCGGGCTCGCCGTCGTCGCCGTCCACCACACGCGCAAGATGGGCGACGCGGACGTGCTCAACCGCGTCTCGGGCACGACCGGCATCACCGGCAGCGCCGACTCCACGATGGTGCTCGAGCGCGCGTCTCGCGGGTCGTCCTCCGCCACGCTCGTCGCGACCGGGCGCGACGTGGAGCACCAGGAGCTGAAGCTCAGGTTCCAGTCATGCAGGTGGGAGCTCGTCGGGCGCGTCTCGCAGGAGGAGATCGAGGAGCGCGAGGTGCCCGAGTGCGTGCTCGCCGTCCTCGCGTTCGCCCTCTCCGAGGGGAGATGGTCGGGCACGGCATCTGCGCTCGCGGAGGCCGTCGGGGTCGTGGGGGTGAGCCCCGCCGTTCTCGGTAAGAGGGTCGCGCAGCACTCGGGCTTCCTCGGCGAGAGGGGCGTCTCCGTCAGGAGGGAGCACACCCGCGGCGGCAACGTCATCACCCTCTCGCGTGAAGGCGGTGAAGGCTGTGAAGGCACGCCAGGCGCCACCCCCCTGCCTTCACTGCCTTCACAGGCGTCACCGTCGGAGCGTCCCGCCCCGCCCGAACAGCAGCTGCTGCCCGGCTTCTGAGGGCGTGTAGCGAGCTGCCCAACCTGTGTTCACACCCAGGTTGCAGCCACCGGCGCGCCCGTCGGCGGCGCCAAGACCATGCGGGGGAGGCCCCGCGCCCCTAGGAAAGGACATGTGATGACGAGGAGAAGGCAGAGGCACCTTCACGTGATGCTCAGCGACGGCGAGGCGGCCGCGCTGGGACGGCTCTGCGAGGCGTCGGGCTCGACGCCCTCGGAGGCCGTGAGGCAGATGATCGTCGCGTCGGACACAGCGGCGAGAGCGGGCGGCGGCATGCCCGTCATCGTGCTCGACCGCGCGAGCTACGCCAGGCACGTGCGCTGCGTGCGCGGGCTCGGCACGCTCCTCAACCAGTCGACGCGCTCCCTCAACGCCATCGCGAAGGCCGTGCGCGAGCACGGCGTCGACGAGCTCGACCTCCTCGAGGCCATGGAGGGGGCGGGCAGGCTGCAGGCGGCCACCCTCGCAGGGGTCTCGGAGGTCCGCGAGGCGGAGGCCGCCATCATGGGCCGCCCGACCGTGAGGGGGTGGTGAGCGTGACGATACTCAAGCCGATCTCCGGGCACACCGGCCTCGCGAAGGCGCGGGCCTACCTCGAGCGAGACGGGCGCGCCCTCGCGCGCGACTTCCTCAACCTCGACGCCCCCGAGCTTCCCTCCGACGGCCCCCTCCCCTCCTACGGCGAGTTCGACTGGGCCTCCGTGATGGACGCGACGCGCGCCGAGTTCGGGAACGACGCCCCCTGGGGCGACAGGAGGGCCCGCACCTACAAGCACTACATCGTATCGCCCGACCCGAGGGACGCAGCGGGCCTCACGGCGCTCCGGTCTGTCACCATGTCATGGGTGAGGGAGTGCTTCCCCGAGCACGAGGTGGCCGTCGTCTACCACGACGACAACGAGGGTCACGTCCTCCACGCCCACGTCGTCGTCAACAACACCAACCTCGAGACCGGGGGGCGCCTGCGCGACCCCGACCCGAGGGCCCTCAAGCGGGCCCTGCAGCGCATATCTGCCGAGCACGGCCTCAGCGCCCTCGCAGACCACGAGTCGGTCCCCTGGCAGAGGAGGCGGGTCGGCAGGGCCGAGCGCGAGATCATGGCGAAGGGCGAGTACTCATGGGTGGCCGACATCCGCGAGAGGGTCGCGGTCGCCAGGGGCACGGCACGCACCGAGCGTGACTTCGTGGCACTGCTGGGGAGGATGGGGGTCGTCGTGGAGCCCTCGAGGTCGCGCGAGGGTGACTGGGTGTATTCGCTCGCCGACACGCCCACCCGCAGGGTCACCGGCGCCAGGATGGGCTCCGCGTACACGAGGAGCAGCGTCAACTCCGCGATGCGGACTGCCATGCGGAGCGCCTCGCCCGAGGCCGCCGAGAGGATCGTCGGGCTGGCGAACGGCGCGATCGAGGTCCGCGACCTCCGGGAGCTTGGGGAACTCGCCCGCGCGGTCGGCTTCGTGTCGCGCAACAGGGTCGCCAGCCTCGCCGAGATGGACAGGGCCATCTCGCGCTCGCGGGATGGCTCACAGGTGGCGCGCCTAACTGCACTCCGCGAGTCCTGCGAGCGCTACGGCCTGCTGCCCCAAACGGCCCCGAAGTCAGCGGCAAGACGCAGGCCAAGCCCCAATCATGACGACGGTAGGCGAAGGTCATATGACCACGGCTCCAACCAGCGCCACCACGAGCAGAGCACGCCAGGCAGGAGCCGAGAACGCTAGCGTGTGGTAGGTCAACAGAGAGAAGAGTACAAATAACCCGGCTACTCGAGCCAATGTGAATGCATCCCTGCCAGCAATTCCCTGTTTATCGGGAAGCCCGACGCATCGCCGATGATGGCGTCCAGACCGCACTTAGGGCACAGAGCCGTCTCGCCATAACCATAACTGTCGCTCAGCCAATCCCGTATCTCAAAACGCGTGACTATCTGCAGGCACCCGTAGCACCCGCAATACATGCTGGACTCAACCTCCGAGCGGTTTCCCTGCGTATGCGGCCAAGCTTCCTCTGCCACAGATGGAGTGCGATTGAAGCGCGGGTAAAGGGAGAGCGGCAGGGGGATTCTCCCGAAGGGCCTGCCACACGCATTGCAGCACCACCTCGGGTCATCAAAGGAGATCATGCAGCTCCCCAACCTCAATAGCCCTCTTGCATATTTGTCTTGCTCCCGAGTGAAGTTAACTGGCCTGCCGCCCACAATCCTCGCGACATCACGCGAACCGCAGCGGGGGCAGGTGGGGTACGGCACTCCCCTGTCGTCCCTCCTTGAGGGCAGCAGAAGAGCGTCATACAGTTCGTACTCCTCCGAATACTCCGTATCGATCTCGTTGAGCACGTCGATTCTCGTCTCGTCGAACGCCTCCCCAACCCTTATGGGGATCTCCCCCTCAAGCCAGAAACGGACTGCCGTAGCATGTTTCCTCTCATCAGAAGCCAAGCAGAAGCCGTATGCCCTGAGACCAAAGAGATGTTGCATGGTGTCATACGCACGCCATTCGAGGTCGTATAGCCCATTAATTCGCTCGCTGTCCTCCCAATCGCCAGAGACCATTCGAATTGGTAAATTAAGGTCAACATTCTCGAAGCTGAGCGAGAGGGCGGGCTGGCAGCAGTGGTATGAGGAAGAAACGACAAGGTCGATCTTGTCGAAGCGTAGCGCGATCGGCTCGTCGTATAGCCAGCCGGCCGCACCGGCTCCCCGTCCATCACCTTTGTCCCAGACAAGGAACACCTCCTTGAGGCAGCCACCCTCCAAGGCAAGCAGCTCCTTGGCGTGTTGCGCAAAGAGGTCACCAACATCTGCCACGTAGTCCACCATAGAGTCCGACAGGATGAGACTACCAGCCTCGTCATAGCAGAGTGGCATACTACGCCCCCTCCCCCATCCTGTCTGCGAGCACCTGGTAGTAGATGACGGGATCCTGCGCGGCGGCGAGGCCAGAGACCTGGCCGTCGCCCGTCTCGACTACGACCCAGCAGCCGCTCGCAAGCTCGGCAAAGTCGACGGTGTAGTAGGGGCTCCCGAGCGACTCGCACGACGAGACGAGCCCAGCGGGCGGCGCTGAGGCGCTCGCGTGCTGGTTGGAGTTCCGGCACACGTTGAGGAGCTTGCCTTGCAGGTAGAACGCGCGCCACTCGTTGGTGGCACCACCGTAGCGCCTGAGGTCGACGACCTCCTTGAGGACGATGCCCTCCGTGAAGAGCCCGCCGCGGAGCCTCACGAACTCCGCGACGAGGGTGTCGAGGTCCCCCTGCGAGATTGGCGTCCGGACGCTCGCGGGGAACGACGTCCCCTTGACCGACTTGACGTAGTCCTTGACCATGAAGCGCTCGAAACGCCCGTTCACCATACCCGCGTCGGCCCTAGCACCAGAAAATACGAGGAGGCCCGGTGAGGACGAGCGCAGCGCCTCGTGCCTCTCGTAGGCGAGCGGGAACATGTGGAACTCCGCGTACGCCTCAGGCGAGGTAATCGGCCTCAGCCCGAGCCCGACGAGCGCCCGATGGAACGACCCGTACTCCCCTGGCTTCATCATCCACCCGCGGTAGACCAGAGGGAGCTCGGGGTCAAGGAACGGCCTCGCAAGGGACACCCTTCCCCTCTCGTCGAACAGCTCGAGGTCGAAGAGGGACACGTCGAGCCGGCCTTCCGCGACCGCCGCCTCGTACTCCGCCCTCATCGCTCCGTCGGGCGACCTCTTGTCGAAGTAGTCCGCAGGAAACAGCAGGTTCGCAACCTTATTCATAACCCCACTCCTTCCCCTCATCGGTCAACGCAACCGCCAGCGGCGCAATCTGTCGCCCCATCTCGACGTTGTCCAACCCGAATCCGACCATGCCACCCTCCCGGTGTGTACTTGCATCCTTAGATCGACCTTAGCAGCTGGGCCGGACACAAATACATCCGATGGAAGCGCAGAGAATGGTACGGATTTGCGCCATCACCTGCGGTCGCGTTGAACCGTGACGTCCGCCCACTCTCCGTGACGTCGTTTTGACGTCATCGCAAACGGCTTCCCCTCATGCAGCACCGCGCAAACCGTGCCAGCGTTCGCCAAGTGTTGCCACGTTCTCGCACGTCCAGTCTGTCCGCACATTACTGTTCGATTGTTGGCAACAGTCAGCACTCGAGAGCAAGAATGAGCTGGTCAAAGACCATGCGAACCTGCCTCGCCCAGCTTCTGACAACTCCATCTCGCGTTTGGCTAACAAGGACACGAGTCCTCTAAACGCACTAAAAAAGGCGCCCCGGAACCACGTCCGGAGCGCCGGGAGAATCGCACAGTTTTGTAGCGGTCTTATTCCCACTCGACAGTTGCGATGGGCTTCGGGGAGAGCTCGTAGGCCACGCGGCAGATGCCGGGGACCTCGTCGAGGATACGGTTGCACATCTTGTGCAGCAGCGCCCAGTCGAGATCGGGCACTTCGGCAGTCATGACGTCCACCGTGTTGATGCAGCGGATGATGCAGGGCCACTCGAAGGCGCGCTTGCCGTCGCGCACGCCAGTCGCGCGGTAGTCGGGCACCACGCAGAAGTACTGCCACGGACGCTCGAGCTCGCCGGCAGCGGCGGCCGCGTCGATCTCCTCGCGCACGATGGCGTCAGCCTCGCGCAGCGCGTTCAGACGGTCGCGGGTGACGGCGCCGGTGCAGCGCACGCCCAGGCCGGGGCCGGGGAACGGCTGGCGCTCAACCATGGACTCGGGCAGACCGAGCTGCTTGCCCACAACGCGGACCTCGTCCTTGAAGAGCAGCTTGACGGGCTCCACGAGCTCCCAGTTGAGCTCCTCGGGCAGGCCGCCCACGTTGTGATGCGCCTTGACGCCGGCCTCGGACTCCAGGATGTCGGGATAGATGGTGCCCTGGCCGAGGAAGCCGATGCCCTCGAGCTTGGCAGCCTCCTCGTCAAAGACCTTGATGAACTCCTCGCCGATGATGTGGCGCTTGGCCTCGGGGTCGGCCTCGCCGGCCAGCAGGTCGAGGAAGCGGTCGGTGGCGTCCACGTAGATGAGCTCGGCACCCAGCTGGTTGCGGAACACGTCGATGACCTGCTCGGACTCGCCCTTGCGCATGAGGCCGTGGTTGACGTGCACGCAGACGAGCTGCTTGCCGAGAGCCTTGATCAGCAGTGCGGCGACCACGGAGGAGTCGACGCCGCCAGACAGGGCTAGCAGGACCTTGCCATCGCCGACCTGCTCGCGCGTATAGGCAACCGCCTCTTCGATAAACGCGTCGGCCAGCTCGGGGGTGTTGATACGTGCCATGTCGTCGGGTCGATGGTTGCTCGTAAAGTCCATGGGGTCTCCTTCGAACGGTAGGATTTCGCACGCAGACGAGTATAGCGAAGTGCTGGTAGCACACCATTCCCGCTTACTGAAGCCCATGAAATCGATGATACTTTGTAATAAAACCAAGGGATTAACCCAAGCCAACGGAGAGCCTGCCGGGGCTAAAACGCACCACCTCGGCCACCGCCCGAGAATCCCCCTCCCCCACCTGACGAGAAGCCGCCACCGCCACCCGATGGCGAGCTGTCATGTGACTCCGCGAGGCTCTCGGTGGAGACCTCGTGGTAGAGCTTGCTCGAGGACGTGTCTGCTCCCTTATCGACAGAGCGCCCAAAGGCCTCTCGAGGATCCTGGAGCTCGCTTGCACACCAGGCGCTGAAGGCAGGGTCGCTCACCACCTGTGGCATGGCAACCTTCAGCTGCTCGATCACCTTGTCCGCCACATCCAGCTCGGTTGCCATCACCAGCAGTCTGTTCCACAGTGTCACATCTGCCGGAACGGCCTCCTCAAGGCGCGTGAAGTCAACGAGCCAGCGTTTCAGGGCTTCTAGCTGGGCCTTGATCTCCACGGCCTCCTGCGAGAAGACGATCGAAGGGGCTTCGTCGTCAAGCAGGATGATGGCGATGCCAGCACCAAAGCACGCAATGACGCCAATGCAAAGCGTCAGGTTTGGCACCTCGAGCAAGATGCCCGCAACCCCCAGCACAACTGCCAGAACAAAGTCGCCCAGCCCCAGTATGCCGGGCATAAGCCCGCTGTCCGCATCGTCCGTCTCAAACCCACGGCTTTTGTAGGCGTCTCTCACCGCATCGCTCCAGCGACCATAGCCCTGCTCGTATGCGGTCGGCCACGTCTGCGCCACCTCGTTGAAGAACGACATCAGCACGTAGGGCTCTCCGGCAGGGCCTAGCAGGCTCTGCTCGATGTCATGCTTGTGCTTGTCGGCAATTACGTCGTGGAGAAAGTCAAATGCCGCGTCATCAATTGCCCTTCCGCTTGATCGCACGGCTCCACGACCCCGCATCTTCTCATGGAGCAGCAGACGCCACTCATGCTTGCGCTTGGTGCCGCCGCGTTTGGTCTTGACGTTGTGTTCCACGCTGTCGAGCGAAATGCGCCCTTGGTCGGTCAGACGCATCAAGGTCGCAGCAAAGTCCTTGCCTACGGGCCTGCCCTCGCGGTACAGCATGCCCAGCACGGCAGGGTGATCGTTGGTAGGCACGTCGCGATAGTACTTATCGCTGAACTGCGCCTTGGGCATCTTGCGCTTGCCTCGAATCTGATACCACTTCGTTGCGGCGAGGCTCATCGCCGACAGCAGGACCATCACGGCCGGAAAGCCATAGGTCAGAAGACGCGCCCTGCGTCGCTTGGCGTTGGCATCCCTCGCCCATTGGTCCTCCTCGGCCATGATGGCTTCGAGCCGCGCCTCATCTGATGGTTGCGCCTCACTTAGCCAGTCTGCTGGAAATACGATGCGCGTCTCGAGAAACTCTGCGGTCCCCACACCCGGCGAGAACAGGCGAACGCCGTCTGCCGAAAGGCCCACCTCGCCGTCAAGCGGGCCATGCCCCCATGCACGCACGTTCTCGCCCAAAACGACCCGCTCGCCTTCGGGCACGGGGAGCGCAACGTGAGCGCTGATGTTCTCCCATTCGACATCTGCCTGCAGATCCGCAGGGACATACTGCCAGTAGAGCTCTGCCGTGTCGGCCCAGCGCGAAGCGACACCCGACAGCGCATAGGCGACCTCAAACGTAACGGTCTGGTCGGACGCAGGATAGTAGAGCTTGAGCCGAAGGCAATCCTGCTCTTCGCTCATCTCGAATGTCTCTGGGTCGCCGCTCGTACCGGGTTCAAACTCCACCGTCACGCCATCCGTGCTCGCGCAGACGCGGTCGATCCGTGCGCTCACGGTGCGACCCTCAAATTCCCCGCACGGGACGTCCCAGACGATACCGTTGAAGTCTCCTCTAAAGACGTAGCTTCGCCGCTCCACAACCTCGAGCGAGCCATCAGCCTCAACCGCTGCGTCGATGTCGACCTGGCTGACGGCATACGACCGTGCCCACGCTTGGCGAGTTGGCATCAAGGCCGCCAAGAGCAGACAAAGTGCTGCAAGCAGCGACCTCAAACACTTGAGATAACGCGCAGAGGGAATCTTCATCGCCAGTCACCCCAATGCGTAGCTTGGTTAAAGCGGGTCGCATCCCAGCTTAGCAGCACGTCACGCCTTCCGTGAAGTGCTCGTGCATGGACGTGGGCATGGGGCAGCGCACCGGACACAATGCGCACGGGTCGCGCTGCCTCACGCAAGAACCGCGCTATACAAGGCCTGTTGTCTCGTCAATTCCCAGCACGATGTTCATGTTCTGCACGGCGGCACCCGACGCACCCTTGCCCAGATTGTCAAAGAGCGCCGTGACCGTGGTGAGCTCCTCGTTGCCGCACACGACCAGGTGCAGGTCGTTTGTGCCCGCCAGCTCGTTGGCGTAGATGAGCGGGTCGTTCTCGCCAAAGGGCATGACGCTCACAAAACGCTGGCCCTCATAATGGGCGGCGAGGGCCGCCTGCACGTCCTTGGCGTGCGAAACGCCACCCAACATGCGGTTGTGCAGCATGATGGTGGTAGCCATGCCCTTGTAGTAGTCGTCAACCACCGGCAGAAAGACCGGCGCCGATGCAAGCCCGCAGACCTTCTGCATCTCGGGCAGGTGCTTGTGTGCAAGCGTGAGGCCGTAGATGCCAGGCGCGTCGAGACAGGTCGGGCGACCTTCCGCCTCGTAGTCGGCAATCATGCGCTTGCCGCCGCCAGAGTAGCCCGTGAGCGAGAAGCACGTGAGCGGGTAGTCGGCGGGCAAGAGGCCGGCCTGCACCAGCGGCGCCGCCGCAGAGATGAAGCCCGTGGCATGGCAGCCAGGGTTGGCGATGCGCTTGCCCTGTGCGATGGCAGCGCGCTGGGCGCTCGAAAGCTCGGGAAAGCCGTAGGTCCAGCCGTCGGCCGTGCGGTGCGCCGTGGAGGCGTCGATGATGCACGTGTCGGGGTTCTCGGCCAGCGAGACCGCCTCGCGAGCGCCCTCGTCGGGCAGGCACAGGAAGACGATGTCGGCGGCGTTGATGAACTTGCGGCGCTCGTCGAGGTCGTGGCGCTTGTCCTCGTCGATGCGCAAGAGCTCCAGGTCGTCGCGCGCGCCAATACGGTCAAAGATCTGCAGCCCCGTGGTGCCGCTCTGCCCGTCGATGTATACCTTCGCCTTGGCCATGTGAGCCTCCTCGGTCATAGGTCCTTTTGCGGATGCCCATTGTAGTGGGCACAGGTTTCGCCTGAATGACGCACGGCCAGCTGCCGCGACAACCGCGCCGTGTGAGTCACCTTGGGAACATTTTTGCATTCGCACGTCAATCTGCGCCGTGATGTGCTATATGTTCACGCATTGATTACGCATTGGTTTGCATATTGGAATATCGATATGCAATTTGTGGAGAAAATGAGGCAGGCATGGTAACAATCTCACCTATCGCCGTCCCCGCATCGATCACCGACCCCTCTTCCTTTGGGTTTGCCCCCTGCGAGGGAGGCATCTGCGCCGCCGAGGGCATCAGGGCCGCAGGCGTGCATTCGGGCTTCCGCGCCGACCCCAACCGCCGCGACCTCGCACTCGTCGCCGCAGATGAGACCTGCGTCTGCGCGGCCACCTTCACCCAGAACCGCTTCTGCGCCGCTCCAGTGCAGGTCTCGCGCGAGCGCGCCGCCAAGGGTCATGCCCGCGCCGTGATCCTCAACTCGGGCAATGCCAACGCCTCCACGGGCGACCCCGGCGTCAAGAACGCACTCGCCTCCGCGGCACTCGTGGCGCAGGCGCTCGGTTGCGACGAGCAGGACGTGCTCGTCGCCTCCACCGGGGTGATTGGCGTGCAGATGCCCATGGAGCCCTACGAGACCGGCGTTCCCGTGGCAGCCGCGGCACTCGCGCACAGCGCCGAGGCCGCCCACGACGCAGCGCGCGCCGTCATGACCACCGACACCGTGCCCAAGGAGGTCTCGCTCGCGGGACCGGTTGCCTGCGGTGCGGACGGCTCCGAGGTCACCGTGCATGTGGGCGGCTTCGTCAAGGGCTCGGGCATGATCATGCCCAACATGGCCACCATGCTCTGCGTGCTGGCAACCGACGCCCCGCTCACGGCTGCCGCGGCGCAGAAGGCGCTCTCCGCGGCCGTCAGCCAGACCTTCAACAAGGTGACGGTCGACTCCGACACCTCCACCAATGACACCTGCATCCTGCTCGCGACGGGAGCCGCTGGCGGCGAGGCAATCGGCGAGGACTCCCCCGCCCTTGCCACCATCGCCGCCGCCATCCGATGCGCCTGCGAGAACCTCGCGCGCAAGATCGCGGCAGATGGCGAGGGTGCCACCAAGCTCGTCACGGTCGACGTGGTGGGCGCCGCAAGCGAGAAGGACGCCGACACCGTGGCCCGCTCGATCGCTAACTCCCCGCTGGTAAAGACCGCCATCTTTGGCCATGACGCCAACTGGGGCCGCGTGGCGGGCGCCGCCGGCAAGTGCGGCGTCGAGTTCGACCAGTACGGCGTGGACATCGACTTCCTTGGCGTCCCGGTGCTGCGCGCCGGCCTCCCGCTTCCCATGGACGAGGAGGACATGCTGCGTCGCTTCGAGGAGCCCGAGATCGACATCGCCGTCAACCTCGGCGTGGGCGACTGCAGCGCCCGCATCTGGACCTGCGACCTCACGCACGACTACGTGACCATCAACGGCGACTACCGCACCTAGTCGCACATCCCGACCAACACGAACGGCCGACGTTCGCTAAAGAGAGGAAACACCATGCGCAAGCGTGATGCACAGGAGCGCTCCAAGGCGCTCGACAAGGCGAGGATCCTTACCGAGGCCATGCCCTGGATCCACCGCCACAACGGCCAGACCATCGTCGTCAAGTACGGCGGAGCAGCCATGGAGGACCCCGAGCTCATGCACCAGGTGGTGGGCGACCTCGAGCTGCTCAAGCTCATGGGCATGCGCGTGGTGCTCGTGCACGGCGGCGGCAAGGCCATCAACAAGCTGCTCGACGCCCTGCAGCTCCCCACCAAGTTCAAGGGCGGCCTGCGCGTGACCGACGACGCCACCATGGAGGCTGTGCAGATGGTGCTGGTGGGCAAGGTCAACCAGCAGCTCGTCTGGGCGCTCAACGAGTTTGGCAAGAACGCCGTGGGCATCAGCGGTGCCGATGGCAAGACCTTCAAGTGCCAGCCCGTCGACCCCGAGCTCGGACGTGTCGGCAAGATCGTCGAAGTCAACACCGGGCTCATCGAGTCCATCCTGGACGACGGCTATGTGCCCGTGATCGCTACGGTGGGCTCTGGCCCCGACGGCTTCTACAACGTCAATGCCGACGTGGCGGCAAGCCAGGTGGCCCAGGCCCTCGGAGCCGACACGCTCGTCTACCTGACCGACGTGGACGGCTTCTACCGCGACGTCAACGACGAGGACAGCCTCATCGCCGGCATGACCAAGGCCGAGGCCCACGAGCTGCTCTTTAGCGGCACGCTCGCCACGGGCATGATCCCCAAGATCCGCTCCATCGTGGAGGCCCTCGACGCAGGCGTCAAGGACGTCCGCATCCTCAACGGCACCTTCCCGCACTCGCTTCTTCTCGAGATCTTTACCGATGCGGGCATCGGCACCATGTTCAACCAGGGAGATGAGTCATAGATGGCCAAGCACCTCAAGGAACTCTCGGGCTTCGCCGAGGCCAAGCGGCTCGACGACGCCTATGTCATGCACACCTACGGACGCCTCCCGGTGGAGTTCGTCTCGGGCTCCGGAGCCGAGCTCGTGGACTCCGACGGTAAGGTCTACCTCGACTTTCTCGCCGGAATCGGCTGCGCGAGCCTCGGTCACGCCGACCCCGTGGTGGCCGAGGCCGTAAAGGCCCAGCTCGACCGCGTATGGCAGGTGGGCAACTACTACTACGTCGAGAACCGCGGCGAGCTTGCCCGCGCCATCTCAAATCTGCTCTCCACCACCACCGACGAGATGGGCCATGTCACCGGTTCCACCGGATCCGTCTGGAAGACCTTCTTTGCCAACTCTGGCGCGGAGGCCAACGAGGGCGCCCTCAAGGTGGCCCGCCGCTGGGGCGAGCGCGAGCTTGGCGGTGCCGCAGGCATCATCTCCGCACGTCAGAGCTTCCATGGCCGCACGCTGGCGACGCTGGCCGCCACCGGCCAGGACGTCTTCCACAAGAGCTTCGGGCCCTTCCCCGACGGATTCAGCTCGGTGCCTTTGAACGACATCGACGCCCTCACGGCCGCGGTCGACGCTGGCGGCGCCTGCGCCATCATGCTGGAGTGCGTGCAAGGCGAGGGCGGCGTGTGGCCCGCGGACCTCGACTACCTGCGTGCCGTGCGCGCGCTTTGCGACGAGCGCGGGCTGCTGCTCGTGATCGACGAGGTGCAGACGGGCTTCTTCAGGACTGGCGCGCCCTTCTCCTTCCAGCTCGCCGGCATCGAGGCCGACGTGGTGAGCATGGCCAAGGGCATCGCGAGTGGCTTCCCCACCGGTGGCGTTGCCGCCCGCGGGGCCTACGGCGACCTTCTCGTACCGGGCGACCATGGTTCCACCTTCGGTGGGAACGCGCTGGCTGCGGCGGCGGGTCGCGCGACCATCGAGCAGCTCGTCGCCCGTGACATGGGCGAGCACGTCATCGCCGCGGGCAACCACCTGGCGGAGCGTCTTGCCAAGCTCCCCCACGTGGTGGAGGTGCGAGGGCGCGGCCTCATGCGCGGTGCCCAGTTTGACCTGCCCATCGCCACGCCGCTGGTCGACGCCGGTCTCGAGGCGGGCCTCGTGCTCAACCACATCGGCGACTCTATCCTGCGCTTCCTCCCGCCGCTTGTGGTTACCGAGGAGCAGATCGACACCATGGCCGACCGCCTCGAGCAGCTCGTCTTCAAGCTCTCCTAGACCGTTCACAAGAGCGGACCAGTGGGGCCTAGTCGGCGACTGGTCCGTCACCACGGACGGAACAGCGGCTCGTTGCGTCTCTCGGAGCGGACCAGTGGCGACTGGTCCGTCGCCACGGACGGAATGGCGGCTCGTTGCGTCCACAGGAGCGGACCAGTGGCGCCACACCACCGGCTGACCCCTCCAACAGGCACGACCCACAGGTGCGCGATGGCCCCGCCGTCGCGCACCTTTTCTGTACAATGCTTGCCCCACCGCGACCATCCCTCACCTGCTCATGCGATGTGAGATAATGTCTAGCTGCACATTACCGCTCACATCAGGGAGACCTTTATGCCCAACATGTCCGACCGTCCGTCGTTCCCCAAGCGCGCCGTCATCACCGGTGGCATGCCGTACGGCAACAAGAACCTGCACTTTGGCCACATCGGCGGCGTCTTTGTCCCGGCGGACTTCTTCGCCCGCTTCCTGCGCGACCGCATCGGCGCCGAGAACGTCGTCTTCGTCTCCGGCACCGACTGCTACGGCTCCCCCATCATGGAGGGCTTCCGCAAGAAGGTCGAGCAGGAGGGCTATGAGGGCACCATCGTCGACTACGTGCGCGCCAACCACGAGGACCAGAAGCGCGCACTCGATCGTTACGGCATCTCGCTGGACATCTACGCCGGCAGCGGCCTCGAGCCCGCCGCCGCCTTCCACGAGGCGCTCACCGACGAGCTGATCCGCCGCCTGCACGAGCAGGGCCACCTGCTCAAGCTCTCCACCCGCCAGTTCTACGACGTGGAGGCCGGGCAGTTCCTCAACGGCCGCCAGGTCATCGGGCGCTGCCCCGTGCGCGGCTGCAAGAGCGAGAAGGCCTACGCCGACGAGTGCGACCTCGGCCACCAGTTTGACCCCGAGGAGCTCATCGCCCCGGTCTCGCAGCTCACCGGCACCACCCCCGAGCTGCGTCCGGTGGACAACTGGTACTTTGACCTGCCCTCCTTCCGCGACACCCTCGAGAAGCTCATGGACGAGTGGGACCTCGACACGCAGGTGCGCGACGTGGTGACCAAGACGGTGCGCGAGTCGCTGGTCGAGCCGGTCATCTACATCCAGGACAAGTTTGCCGACGACTTCGCCGCCGTCGAGGACCGCCTTCCCGCCCACGAGACCCGCGAGGCCACCGGCAACCAGCAGTCCTTCTCCGTGGCCTTTGACAACTGGCAGGACCGCGACAAGGCCCGCGAGGTGCTCGAGGAGGCCGGCGTGCGCTTCCGCACCGGCAAGACCCTGCTGCCCTTCCGCATCACCGGCAACATCGACTGGGGCGTGCCCGCCCCCGACATGGAGGACGTCAGCGGCCTGACCGTCTGGTGCTGGCCCGAGAGCCTGTGGGCGCCCATCTCCTTCGTGCAGACGGCTCTTGCCACCGCACCGGAGGGCCGCTACAGCTCCACCGACTGGCACGACTGGTGGTGCTCCGACGACGCACGCGTCTTCCAGTTCATCGGACAGGACAACATCTACTTCTACTGCGTGGCCCAGCCGGCCATGTGGGAGGCCCTGGGCTGGAACCTCTTCCAGGACACCCCCATCGCCAACTACCACATCCTCTTCATGAACAAGAAGGCCTCCAGCTCGGGCAAGATCAAGCCGCCCATGGCCGAGGAGCTGCTCGACTTCTACACCCCCGAGCAGCTGCGCTGCCACTGGCTCTCGCTCGGCCTCGACCAGAAGGCCGTGAGCTTCAGCCCCAAGGCCTTTGACACCTCCGTGAGCCACAAGAACAAGAAGACCGGCGAGGAGGTGCTCGTCAAGGACGATCCGCGCGTCGTGGACCCGGCCCTCAAGGAGAGCGCCTTCCTCACCAACATCTTCAACCGCCTCGCACGCAGCTGCTTCTATGGTGCCGCCAACGTCTGCGACGGCCATCTACCCACCATGGAGGCGGACGAGGACGTAATCGCCGCCTGCACCGAGGCGACGCTCACCTACGAGCGCGCCGCGCATCGCTTTGACGCGCACGGCGCCCTGGCCATCGCCGAGGAGTTCTGCCGCGCCGCAAACAAGCGCTGGGGCGACGAGAGCAAGGCCGCCAAGGGCGACGACGCAGCCTACGAGCACGCGCTGGCCAACGCCTTCTGCGCGCTGCGCACCGTGACGCTGCTCATGCACCCGGCCGTTCCCGCAGGTTGCGAGCTCATCGCCAGCCACCTCGCCTTTGCCCCCGAGCTCTTCTTCTCGTGGGAGCACGCCTTCGAGACGCCCGCCCAGCTCGCCGCCGCAGAGGGCAAGACCTGCGCCGAGCATCAGATCGTCGCCCTGCCGCCGCGCTTCGACTTCTTTGAGAAGCATCCCAGCCAGGGGAGGTAACCATGTGGCCAGCTGTTCCCCAGCCGTATCGCAGAACCACCTACGACCGTCCGCACTCGACGCTGCACTATGCGCAGCGCATCCCCACTGCGGACGGGGCGCAGCTGGCCACCTTTGTCTATGGCCCCGAGGACGCGACGCTTGAGGAGCTCCTCGCCGGCGAGCCGGTGCTTGCCCTCCATGGCAACGGCGGCACGCACGGCACCTTCAACGCCGTGACCGACCGTCTTGCCGCTGCGGGACGGGGCGTCGTGGCCTTTGACGCCCGCGCGCAGGGCCAGTCGAGCCGTGGTAGCCTGCCCCTTACCTACGAGCTGCTCGCCGAGGACGCCGTCTGCGTGCTTGACGCGCTCGGCGTCAGCCGCGTCCACGTGGTCGGCCACTCCGACGGTGGCATCGAGGCGCTCCTTCTCGCGCGCGACCACCCAACCCGCGTCGCCTCCATCGTTGCCGGAGGCGCAAACCTCACGCCGGAGGGCGTCATCGAGGACCCGTCCTGGGACACCGCCGGCTCCGCAGCCGCAAACCGCGCATGGGCCGACTTCATGGAGACGGCCTCCCTGCCTGCAGACATCGATGCCACGCTGCTCCCCCAGGCCGAGGACGTGCGCCTCTCGGGCGAGCTTCTGCAGCTGATGCTCGACGAGCCGCACATCGACGCAGCCTCGCTGGCAGCCATTGCCTGCCCTGCCTGCGTGCTCGTGGGCGAGCACGACTGCATCACCAATGAGGAGACCGAGGCCATCGCCCACGCGATCGCCGGCGCACGCCTTGTCGTGGTCCCCGGAGTCGGCCACAGCCTCCCCCGCCTGGCGCCCGACTCCGTCGCCCTGCAGGTGCTCACCAACATCATGCTAGCCGGATAGTCGCTTAAGGCGGCTGAATCATGACCCGTCGCAAGCCATATCGCAGTGTCGTAGACGCGCCCAAGGCGCGCGTGCGCAAGCAGAGGCGCAAACCGGAGGCGCAGTCGTCCCGGCCGCGGTTCCTGCGCTTCATGCTGAGCTCTGCCAGCTGCTCGCTTTTGGACCAGCTCCTGGCCTGGCTGCTGTTCTCGCTGCTCAGGCGCCACATGGCGGGCTCGGAGTTCCTGCGCATCCTCGTGTCCAACGTCTCGGCGCGCATCGTGTCGCTCACGCTCAACTACTCGCTCAACCATCGTCTGGTCTTCACGCTCGACGTCAACGACCCCGATTGGCAGCGCAGCGCGCGCAGGGAGAGCCTGCCGCGCTTCGTCGCGCTCTCTGCCGTCATTCTCGCGCTCTCCACGTTGGGCGTCTACCTGGCCCACCGCTTCTTTGGCATCGCCGAGTGGCGCGCCAAGATCGTCGTGGACATCGCGCTGTTCTTCATCAACTACAACGTGCAGCGCAAGTGGGTCTTCAGGCACGAGGTGAGCGTCAAGCCGCCCAGGCGGCAGCGCTAGCGGTCGACTCCCATGGCCGAATAGGCAAAGGGCGGGAAGCTCACCGTGATGGTGGTGCCCGTGCCCAGCTCGCTCTGCAGCGTGACCTGCGCCTCGTGGAGGGCGGCCGCATGCTTGACGATGGCGAGGCCCAGGCCCGTTCCGCCGCTCGCGCGCGAGCGCGAGGTCTCCACGCGATAGAAGCGCTCGAACACCTTTGCCTGCGCCTCCTCGGGAATGCCGATGCCGGTGTCCGCGACCTCGAGCGTCGGCCGCCCCTCCACCAGGCCGACGTGGACCCTCACCTCTCCGCCGGGCTTGTTGTAGCGAATCGCGTTGCTCATGAGGTTTGACACCAGCTCGTCCACGATGCGCGGGTAGCCCTCGACCAGCACGGGCTCCCCCTCCACCACCAGTCTTACCTCGGCGGCGTCGGCGCGGCCGGCCATGCGGTCGCTCGCGTCATGCACGACCGCCATCAGGTCCACCGGCTCCATGGCACCAAAGCTCTCCAGGTTGCGCTCGCGATGCGACTCGTCGAGCTTCGAAAGCATGAGGATGTCGTTGACCAGCGCGGACAGGCGCTGCGACTCGTCGTTGATGCGTGCGGCGAAGTCCGGCACGTCCTCCTCCAGCACAAAGCCGTCGCGCATCAGCTCGGAGGCGCCCATGATCGATGCGATGGGGGTCTTGAGCTCGTGCGTCACGTTTGCCGTGAACTCGCGGCGCATCGCGTCGGCGCTCTTGAGCTCCTCCATCTGCGATATAAGCTCGGTCTGCTGTATGGCAAGGCGCTCCGTCAGAGGCTGCAGCTCCTCGTAGGGAGCCGTCCCGTCGAGATGGGCCGGATCGATCTGGAGGATGGGCTTGACCAGACGCGCGGCGATCATGCGCGACGCAAACCAGCACAGCACCACCAACACGAGCAGTACGAGCGCCAGAATGCGCAGGTCGCCCGCCAGGATGGCAAACACGCTGTCGCGCTGGACAGAGAGACGAATCACGTTGCCCGACTTGAGCAGCCGTGCCTCGTAGAGGCTCACGCTACCCAGGGTGTCGCTCAGCCTCGTGGACGAGCCACTCCCCTCCGCGAGGGCCGCCATAATCTCCGGCCTGTCCTCGTGCCCCACCAGCTCGCCGGAGGACACGAGGGTGTCGTAGAGCACCTCTCCGGTGGGCGTGACCAGCGTCGCACGCATGGCGCCAAGGTCGATGATGGCAAGCTCTGCAGCCTCGTTGTCGGCAGAGTCCAGCGTCGATGCCAGGACGTCGCACTCGTTGCCCAGCTCGATGCGCGCCTCGGCCATGACGGTCGACTGGTGCAGGTATGCCGAGACGACCGTCGCTATCGAGGCGGCCGCGACGGAGATGCTGAGCAGGGTGACGAACATCCGGTCCGCGAGGGTGCGGACCCTGTGAGATCGTTTGCGCGACACGGCTTATGCCTGCATGCGGTAGCCCACGCCGCGCACCGTCTGGATGAGCCTCGAGTGGTCGCCGAGCTTGGAGCGGATCGTCTGCACGTGCACGTCCACCGTGCGGGAGCCGCCGTCAAAGTCCCAACCCCACACGCGCCTCAGCAGCGTCTCGCGCGAGAAGACCTCGCCCGGGAAGCGCATGAGGAAGGCAAGCAGGTCAAACTCGCGCATGGTGAGCGAGAGCGGCTCGCCGTCGAGGGTCGCCGTGCGCCTGCTGGGCCACAGCGCCACCGGCCCGACCTCCAGCTTGGACGGGGCGTCCACGGCCGAGCGGTTGGACCTGCGCAGCAGCGCGCGCACGCGGCTGACCATCTCCATCATGCCAAAGGGCTTTGCGAGGTAGTCGTCGGCGCCGCCGTCGAGGGCGCGCACGGTGTCGAGCTCGGAGTCCTTTGCCGTAAGCATCATCACGGGCACGTCGCGCAGCCCCTCGGTGTGCCGTATGCGCGCGAGAATGGCGAGCCCGTCCGTGTCGGGCAGCATGATGTCGAGCAGCACCGCCTTGGGCAGCTCCTCCTTGCATGCCTTGCGAAACTCCGCGTCGTCGGCGCAGCCTCGTGCCTCGATGCCCGCCTGCGTCAGTGCGTAGACCGTCAGCTCGCGGATGTTGGTGTCGTCTTCGACGTAGTAGACCATGCCTACCCCCTTTCGCACCTGATTGTACCGCGCGAAGCAAGGTGCTTGGCACCCCTTACACTTCCCTAACATCGACGCGTGACGCACTCCCCGATCAACAGATTCGGTACCTAACCACTAGGTACCATGTAATTATTGCTAGGTACCTTGACATCTCCTTTCGGAGGCGTATTGTAGAGCCGACTGAGAGGAGGACGCATGACCGACACACTGGCTCTCGATCAGGCGTTGGTCCGCCAGGCACTCCGTGACTTTGGCTTCTTCGGCCACTACCTGCACATGAACGCAGGCGGCCGCAGCGGCCAGCAGCACATTCTCGTCAAGCTTCGCAAGCGCGGTGACCACATGACCCAGCGCGACCTGCAGGAGCTCTCGGGCATCAGCTCCGCATCCATGTCCGAGGTCCTGTCGAAGCTCGAGGCGTCGGGGCTCATCCAGCGCACGCGATCCGACGAGGACCGCCGTCAGCTTGACATTGCCCTGACGGACGAGGGACGCACGAAGGCCGACGAGCTCATCGAGAAACGCAAGGAGTTTGAGAGCAGCTGCATGGCTTGTCTCACCGAGGACGAGCTGCGGCAGCTCATCGAGGTGCTCGACCGAGTGGCCGAGCACTGGAAGACACTAGGGGGAGAGGGGGCATGCGCATGAGTCAAGAGCAAAGCAAGACCATGGCGCACCTGTCGCTGGGTGAGATCTTCCGCACCCTGGGCGGCAGCATACGGGATAACAAGAAGAACTCGATCATCGCTCCGGTCTTTGTGCTGGGCGAGGTCATCATCGAGTGTTCCATTCCCTTCATCACCGCACGCCTCATCAACGAGATGAGCGCCGGCTGCGGCATCGACACCATCGCCCGCTACGGCATCGTGCTCACCGTCATGGCCCTCATCAGCCTGGCCTGCGGCACCATCGCCGGCATCGCGGCATCGATCGCCTCCACCGGCTTCGCGCGCAACCTCCGGCACGACATGTTTGCCAGCATCCAGCGGTTCAGCTTCTCCAACATCGACCGCTTCTCCACCAACTCGCTGGTGACGCGCCTCACCACCGACACCCAGAACGTGCAGATGGCCTACATGCAGATCATCCGCTCCGCGGTGCGCAGCCCCATGATGATCGTCTTCGCGGCCACCATGGCCTTCATCACCGGCGGCAAGATGGCCATCGTCTACGTGATCGTGGGATTCCTGCTCGGGTTCGCGCTCATCAGCATTGCGCGCACCGTCATGCCCATCTTCAGGCGCATCTTCAAGAAGTACGACGCGCTCAACGAGAGCGTCGAGGAGAACGTCACCGGCATTCGCGTGGTCAAGAGCTTCGTGCGCGAGGACTACGAGAACCAGAAGTTCAAGAAGGCGTCCGGCGAGGTGTTCCAGGACTTCTGGGGCGCCGAGCGCATCCTGGCTTGGAACCAACCCATCATGACCTTCGCGGTCGACACCATCTACGCCTTCGTCGTCTACTTTGGCAGCAAGACCATCGTCTCCACCGCTGGCGCCGCCATGAACGTCGGCCAGATGTCGGCACTCATCACCTACGGCTTCTCGATGCTCATGAGCCTCAACATGCTCTCGATGATCTTCGTCATGATTACCATGGCCGAGGAGAGCTCGCGCCGCATCTGCGAGGTCCTGCTCGAGCAGCCCGACCTGGCAAATCCGGAGAACCCCATCTTCGACGTGCCCGATGGCTCGGTCGACTTCGACGACGTGAGCTTTGCCTACCATCCCGAGAGCGGCCGCTTCGCCCTGCACGACATCGACCTGCACATCAAGAGCGGCGAGGTCATCGGCATCATCGGTGGTACGGGCTCGTCCAAGTCCACCCTCATCCAGCTCATCAGCCGCCTCTACGACGCCACGCGCGGAACCGTCCGCGTGGGCGGCATCGACGTGCGCAACTACGACATGGACACCCTGCGCAACGAGGTGGCCGTCGTGCTGCAGCGCAACGTGCTGTTCTCGGGCACCATCAAGGACAACCTCCGCTGGGGCAACGAGCACGCCACCGACGAGGAGCTCGTCGAGGCCTGCAAGCTCGCTCAGGCGGACGAGTTCATCCAGCAGTTCCCCGATGGCTACGACACCTACATCGAGCAGGGCGGCACCAACGTCTCCGGCGGCCAGAAGCAGCGCCTGTGCATCGCGCGCGCCCTGCTCAAGAAGCCCAAGATCCTGATCCTCGACGACTCTACCTCCGCCGTCGACACCAAGACCGACCAGCTCATCCGCGCCGGGTTCAAGAGCTTCATCCCGGAGACCACCAAGATCATCATCGCCCAGCGCACCGGGTCGGTCGAGGACGCCGACCGCATCGTGGTCCTCGACGAGGGCGGCATCAGCGCCGTGGGCACCCACGACGAGCTGCTCAAGACCTCCGAGATCTACCGCGAGGTCTACCTCACGCAGAACAAGGCCAGCCACGACGAGAACGCCCTCGCAAACGAGCAGGCAGAGGTCACCGTGCTGGGCAAGGACGAGGTCCACGTGCATGCCGCGGCAGGCGGCAAGACGCCGCAGGGCGGCACCTCCGCCCACGACGGCCTCGCCGCCGGACAGGAGCTCACGGCCTTGGATGGCCAGATCACGGAAGGAGGCGATCTGAATGCCTAAGCAGAAGCTCACCGCTGCCGAGCGCAGCATCATCGACGACCCCGCTCGCCTCAAGGACGCCCCGGCACCCGGCGGCGCAGACGACGCCTCAGCCGAGAACAAGGGCGTTCCCGGCAAGGGCAGCCGCGGCAGGCACGCCTCCAACCCCATGCAGGTCTTCAGGGGCACCGTCAAGCTCGTCTTCTCGTTCTATCCCCTGCAGTTCTCGGCCATCATCCTGTGCATCGTGCTCGGTGCCGCCCTCTCCACGCTGCCGTCGGTCTTCCTGCAGCGCACTATCGAGGTCGTCACGCGCACCTGGCAGTCGGGCGACTGGTCTGCCGCACAGCCCGAGGTGGCCCGCATCGTCCTCACCCTCATCGGCCTCATGAACATCCGCAACAAGATGTTCGAGCACATGGAGAAGCTGCCCATCCGCTTCTTCGACCAGAACAAGCGCGGCGACGTCATGAGCTACTACACCAACGACGTCGACGCCCTGCGCCAGCTCGTTGGCATTGCACTCCCCAACCTGCTCAACATGGTCATCGCTATGGTCTCCATCGTGGGCATCATGCTGTGGTACTCCATCCCCATGACCTGCGTCGTGCTGGTGATGGTCGGCTTCATGGGCTGGCTCACCCGCTACATGGGCGGCAAGTCCGCCAAGTACTTCCTGGCTCAGCAGCACGCCATCGGCCGCGCCGAGGGCTTTGCCGAGGAGGCCATGAACGGCGAGAAGGTCATCAAGGTCTTCACGCACGAGAAGCAGATGCAGGCGCAGTTCGACGAGGTCAACGACGAGCTCTTCGAGGCCGCCAAGCAGGCCAACATCTACTCCAACATCCTTGGCCCCATCCTGATGAACCTGGGCAACCTCGCTTACGTGGTGGTTGCACTTGCCGGCGGCATCTTCCTTGCCACGGGCATCGCCAACCCCTCCATCTCCGGCCTGGCCCTCTCCATCGACATCGTCATCCCCTTCCTCAACCTCACCAAGCGCTTTGCCGGCTCCATCGGCCAGATCTCCCACCAGATCAACTTCGTGGTCATGGGCCTTGCCGGCGCCGAGCGCATCTTCCAGCTGCTCGACGAGCTGCCCGAGGAGGACGAGGGCTACGTGGAGCTGGTGCGCGTGCGCTACGACGACAACATGGAGAACGTGATCGGCGAGGTCGACCGTCACGACCGCACGGGCATCTGGGCCTGGAAGCACCCGCACAAGTCCGATGGCACCGTGGACTACATGCCGGTCATGGGCGACATCATCCTGGACGACGTCGACTTTGGCTACGTGCCCAACCACATCGTGCTGCACAACATCTCACTCGACGCCTTCCCCGGACAGAAGGTCGCCTTCGTCGGCGCGACGGGCGCGGGCAAGACGACCATCACCAACCTGATCAACCGCTTCTACGACATCGCCGACGGCAAGATCCGCTACGACGGCATCAACATCAACAAGATCAAGAAGAGCGACCTGCGCAAGTCGCTGGGCATCGTGCTCCAGGACGTCAACCTCTTTACCGGCACCGTCATGGACAACATCCGCTACGGTCACCTGGAGGCCACCGACGAGGAGTGCATCAAGGCGGCCAAGCTGGTCGGCGCCGACGGCTTCATCGAGCGTCTGCCCGAGGGCTACCAGACCTGGCTCACCGACAACGCCGAGAGCCTCTCGCAGGGCCAGCGCCAGCTGCTCTCCATTGCGCGCGCAGCCGTCGCCGATCCCCCGGCGATGATCCTCGACGAGGCGACGAGTTCCATCGACACCCGTACCGAGCAGATCGTCAGCCAGGGCATGGACGCGCTGATGGAGGGTCGTACCACCTTCGTCATCGCACACCGCCTGTCCACCGTCCGCAACTCCGACGTGATCATCGTCCTCGACCACGGGCGGATCATCGAAAGGGGCACGCACGACGAGCTGATCGCACAGAAGGGTACGTATTACCAGCTGTACACCGGCGCCTTCGAGCTGGAGTAGCGACCGAGACAGCTCGTCGTGAGTGACCCGAGCGCCCGCGCGCCCTTTGCGCGGTTCGGCCAGCACGCACGACGAGCTGATCGCACAGAAGGGTACGTACTATCAGCTGTATACCGGCGCCTTCGAGCTGGAGTAGCGACCGAGACAGCTCGTCGTGTGTGACCCGAGCGCACGCGCATGGCATTCCACCGCCCCTTCCACTGACGTGGGAGGGGCAGTTTTGTCTCCCGTTGCGTCACCGTGCCCCACGGGCACGCAACCACGGACACCGCCGGCCGACCCCAGCTCCTGCACTAGAATGAGTCCACCCGACTTCTCGAGAGGAGCCTCATGAGCTGGCCCGCCACCCTCCATACCGAACGGCTCGACCTTCGTCCCTGGCGCATGGACGACGCCGAGGCGCTCTTTGCCTACGCATCCGACCCCGACATCGGCCCTGCCGCCGGCTGGCCTCCCCACAAGAGCCTCGACGAGAGTCGCGAGGTGCTCGAAAACGTCCTCATGGTTCCCGAGACCTACGCCCTCACCCTGCGCGACGGCGCCTCCTCAGACGAGCCGATCGGCTGCCTCAGCCTCAAGATCGGCGAGAACTCCGACCTCGCCATCGGCGATGACCAAGCCGAGCTCGGCTTTTGGCTGGCCAAGCCCTTCTGGGGCCAAGGCCTCATGCCGGAGGCCGTCCGAGAGGTCATGCGCCATGGCTTCTGCGACCTCGAGCTCACCGCAGTCTGGGCTGGACACTACCGGTCCAACGACCAGAGCCGTCGCGTGCAGGAGAAGGTCGGGCTCAGGCATCAGCGCACCATTCGCAACCGCCCTCTCAAACTCCTTGGCGGCCACGCGGACGGGGAGGTCAACTGGATCACGCGCGAGAGGTGGCTTACCCTCCAAGAGCCGGCGGCACAGGCCGTAAGGCGCATCGCGCGCATCCGCTCGGGCGGGCAGACCGGAGCGGACCGCGGCGCCCTCGACGCCGCCCGCGAGCTGGGTGTTCCCATCTGCGGCTGGTGTCCTCAGGGTGGCCTTGCCGAGGACTTTCCCCAGCCTCCGGGGCTGCTTGCCGCCTATCCCGAGCTGACCGAAGGCACGAGCGAGGACTATGCCGAGCGCACCGCCTGGAACGTACGCGACAGCCACGCCACCCTCATCGTCGCGCCCGCAGGCCTCAGGCCCAGCAGCGGCACCCTGCTCACGGCCCGCTGCGCCAGGCAGTTGGGACGCCCCTGCCTTGTCCTCAGCGACCTCACCCAATTGCCTGACGTCATCCGCCGGCTTGACGAGGTGGGAGACGAGCTCACCCTCAACGTCGCCGGTCCGCGCGAGAGCCAGACGCCCGGCACCTACGCCCTCACGAGGGAGGTCGTCCGTCAGCTGCTGTCCTGACGCATCCTCGCGCGGCCGCATGGGCCGTCCATCAACTGCACACGCCCTTCTCACAGGCTCACCACACTATCGGTCGCTCGCCGAAGGCATCCCGACCGTTGACCCAACCTGAGCGTGGCCTGACATTACCGTCTGGTCATGTGGGTATCCTTTCCCATGGAACATTAATCGCAGCAGATGGAGTTCACCATGCCCTCCCCCATTACGCGCCGCAGCTTCCTAGACGTCTCCATGGGCGTCCTCGCGTCACTGACGCTCATCGGCTGTGGCGGCACCGACACCATTCCCGCTGAGACCACGTCTGACGACGCGTCCTCCGACACCTCTGCCACCGACCTTAACACCGGCGCCATCACCAGCCCGCTGGACAACGGCTACGACAGCGGCATCCACCACGCCACCATCGAGGTCGAAGGCTTCGGCACCATCAAGCTCAAGCTCAATGCCGACAACGCCCCGATCACCGTGAGCAACTTCGCCCAGCTCGCCAACGACGGCTTCTATGACGGGCTCACCTTCCATCGCGTCATCGAGGGCTTCATGATCCAGGGCGGCGACCCCAACGGCGACGGCACGGGCGGCTCCTCGCGCACCATCAAGGGCGAGTTCAGCTCCAACGGCGTCACCAACGCCCAGCAGCACAAGCGCGGCGTCATCTCCATGGCTCGTGCCCAAGACCCCGACTCCGCCAGCTCGCAGTTCTTCATCATGCATCAGGACGCCGAGCACCTCGACGGCGAGTACGCCGCCTTCGGCAAGGTCACCGAGGGCATGGAGGTCGTGGACGCGATCGCCGAGAAGACGCCCGTGCAGGACGGCAATGGCACGGTCGCCCCTGCCGACCAGCCCAAGATCACGTCCATAAAGATGGATGACTGACACTCAAGGTCCCGCTGACACATAGGGTCCCAAACCACGGGCCGCTCGTCGCAAGGCGAGCGGCCCGCCTGCGCGCTATCATATTGACGTGCTAAGCAACACGAGAGGAGCGCCATGGAACGCATCAAGGTCATCGAGGTCAAGGAGGACGTGCTCGCCAACAACGACCGCGCCGCCGCGGCGCTGCGAGAGCGCCTTCACGACGAGAAGTGCCTGCTCATCAACCTCATGAGCTCGCCCGGGTCGGGCAAGACGACGCTATTGTCCGCCACCCTCGACGCGCTGGCAGACGAGCTGTCCATCGGCGTGATGGAGGCCGACGTCGACTCCGACGTGGATGCCTACACCGTGCGAGACCACGGCGCGAGGGCCGTCCAGCTGCACACCGGGGGGATGTGCCACCTGGACGCCGCCATGTGCGAGCAGGGCCTGCGCGAGCTGGGCACCCAAGGGCTTGACCTCGTCTTTCTCGAGAACGTGGGCAACCTCATCTGCCCGGCGGAGTTCGACACCGGGGCCGCCAAGAAGGTCATGATCCTCTCGACGCCAGAAGGCCACGACAAGCCGCTCAAGTACCCGCTGATGTTCGAGGTGAGCGACCTCGTCATCGTCTCCAAGATAGACGTGGCCCCCTACTTCGACTTCGACCTCGCACGCTTCGAGGAGAACGTGCGCCTGCGCAACCCGCGCGCACAGATCCTGCCGCTCTCTGCCAAGACGGGCGAGGGCATGGACGCATGGACGAGCTGGCTGCGCGAGGCCGTACGAGCCTGGCAGGCATAGCGCCACATGCGGTCGGCACCGCGCAGGGGGCAACGCGCCGACAGACGGCACCTCAAAGCCGTCACCCACGCCCGCAGCCACGGGCGGCAGCAGACACGACACACCAGCACCAACGAGCCCACAAGGAGAGGACCCATGGACAAGAGCCTACGCCCCGACAACGCGACCGGACGTCCCAAGGAGCCCTATGGCGGCGCAAGCGTCGAGGAGCGCGCAGAGGCCATGCGCGCCGGCATGAGCGACGACGAGCTGGCCGCACGCAACGTCATCCCCACCACCGCGCCCAACGGCGAGCCGCTGCGCATGATCGCCGAGGAGTACTACTCCGAGAACGACACGGCAACGCACTGGCGCCCCGAGGGTGACACGGGTCGCTCCATGAAGGAGGCCATGGGCAAGGGCGGCCCCGCCTCCAAGCTGCCCGTCAAGCCGGGCGTCATGCGCGAGGGCAAGAAGATCACCGACCGCATCCCCGTCAAGCTCGGCCTTGAGAAGATGACCGCCGACTCCCCCGACTACTGGGGCATCGCCAGCGTGATGACCGAGGAGGAGGCCGAGCTCACCAAGCACATGAAGGTGCGCGTGCCCGAGACCTTCGAGCAGGTGGTGGCCGGTTGCGGCATGCCCACCGAGCGCGTGCAGGAGCTGCTCGACCAGATGTGCATCAAGGGCATCATCGAGTACAACTGGGAGAACCTCGACGGCAAGAACCCCGAGCACGCCAAGCGCTACGTGCTGCCTATGTTCGTCCCCGGCTCCGCCGAGTTCACGGTCATGAACCAGCGCCAGATGGAGGAGCACCCCGAGATCGGTACCTTCTTTGACAACATGACCTACCTGCCGCTCACCGTGGCGACCAAGATGGTCCCGCCCGGAGGCGCGGGCATCGGCATGCACGTCATACCGGTCGAGCACGCCATACGCCAGGAGAACGTGACCGCCTCGGTCGAGCACCTCTCCCACTGGCTCAAGAAGTACGACCACTACTCCGCCGGCGCCTGCAGCTGCGCGGTGGCCGAGCGCGCCCGTGGCGACAACGGCGGCCGCGACCCGCAGAACTGGTGCATCGGCGTGGGCGACATGGCCGACTACTGCGTCGAGACGGGCAAGGGCCACTACGTGACGTACGACGAGGTCATCGACATCCTGCTGCAGGCCGAGAAGAACGGCTACGTGCACCAGATCACCAACATCGACGGCGAGGAGAAGATCTTCGCCATCTGCAACTGCGACGTCTCGGTCTGCTACGCGCTGCGCACGAGCCAGCTCTTCAACACGCCCAACATGAGCGCCAGCGCCTACCGCGCCCATGTCGACGCCGAGAAGTGCGTAGCCTGCGCGGGCTGCGTGGAGGTCTGCCCGGCGGGCGCCGTGCAGCTGGGACAGAAGCTCCGCCGTGCCGACGGCAGCACGGTCGAGTACCCCGTGCAGCCGCTGCCCGACGCCCGCAGCTGGGGCGAGGACGACTGGGACTGGGACTACAAGGACAACAACCGCATCGAGACCCACGACACCGGCACAGCCCCCTGCAAGGTCGCCTGCCCGGCGCACATCTCGGTACAGGGCTACCTGCGCCTGGCCGCCCAGGGTCGCTACCGTGACGCGCTGGCGCTCATCAAGAAGGAGAACCCCTTCCCCGCCGTGTGCGGACGCGTGTGCAACAAGCGCTGCGAGGCCGCATGCACGCGCGGCGTGGTGGATGACGCCGTGGCTATCGACGACGTCAAGCGCTTCATCGCCCAGAAGGACCTCGAGGCCGAGCACCGCTACGTGCCCGAGCCGGTCATCCCGTCGACGCGCGGCCGCCTGCCCGAGAAGATCGCCGTCATCGGCGCCGGCCCGGCAGGCCTCAGCTGTGCCTATTACCTGGCCAACATGGGCTACAACCCCGTCGTCTTCGAGCGCGACGCGCTGCCCGGCGGCATGATGACCTACGGCATCCCCAGCTACAAGCTGCCCAAGGACGTGGTGGCCGCAGAGATCGACGTGCTGCGCGAGATGGGCGTGGAGATCCGCTGCGGCGTGGAGGTGGGCCGCGACGTGACGCTGGCCGAGCTGCGCGAGCAGGGCTTTATGGCCTTCTACCTCGCCATTGGCGCACAGGGAAGCCGCCTTGCGGGCGTGCCCGGCGAGGATGCCGACGGCGTCACCACGGCGGTCGAGTTCCTGCGGACGGCTCTGGCCGACCCCGCTCACGAGGTGAGCGGCCGCACGGTGGTCATCGGTGGTGGCAACGTGGCCATCGACGCGGCACGCGTGTCGGTGCGCTGCGGCGCCGATGCCGTCACGATGGTCTGCCTCGAGCAGCGCGACGAGATGCCTGCCCTGCCGCACGAGGTCGTGGAGGCCGAGGAGGACGGCGTTGCCGTGGACAACGGCTGGGGTCCCGTGGCCGTCGAGCTGGACGCGAGCGGCGCGGTCTGCGGCGTGCGCCTCAAGCGCTGCACGCGAACTTACGACGAGGAGGGACGCTTCTCCCCCATCTACGACGAGGCCGACACCAAGGTCCTGGCCTGCGACAACGTCGTGTTTGCCATCGGGCAGGCCATCGAGTGGGGCAGCCTGCTGGACGGCGAGTCCGTTGAGCTCGACCGCGGTGGTCGCGCCCTCGCAGACGCCAAGACCTACCAGACGGCGCAGCCCGACGTCTTCGTGGGCGGCGACGCGTACACCGGCCCGCGCTTCATCATCGACGCCGTGGCCGCGGGCCACGAGGCCGCCGTCAGCCTGCACCGCTTCGTGCAGACGGGCTCCTCGCTCACCCTCTCCCGCAACCAGCGCCACTACGTGGAACTGGACAAGACCAACATCAGCCTGGCCATCGACCAGTACGACCGCGCCGGACGCCAGATACCGGCCTGCGCCAAGGTGGAGACGCTCGCCCACAACTGGGACGACCCCACCCGCGAGCTGACCGAGGAGCAGATCAGGCTCGAGACCGCGCGCTGCCTCTCCTGCGGAGCCTCCATCGTGGACACCAACAAGTGCATCGGCTGCGGCCTGTGCACCACGCGCTGCGAGTTTGACGCCATCCACCTCACGCGCGACATGCCCGAGGCGAGCCGCATGTGGAGGAGCGAGGACAAGGTGAAGGCCGTGCTGCCCTACGCGGCCAAGCGTGGCATCAAGATCCTGCGCAACAAGCGCAGCGAGCGCTAGGTCAGGCGGAGGCGTCCGTGCACGAGCTGGGCATCGTCTTTCACATGATAGAGACCCTCGAGAGTGTGGGCCATGCCAACGAGCTGGCCCACATCTCGCGGGTCACGCTCAATCTGGGCGAGGTCTCGGGCGTGCTGCCCGACTACCTGCTGGACTGCTGGCGTTGGGCGGCGGACCGATCCGAGCTGCTCTCCGGCGCCGAGCTCGACATCGTGCAGGTGGACGCCGTCACCGTCTGCAATGCCTGCGGACGCACCTACCCCACCGTGGCGCATGGCAAGATATGCCCGCACTGCGGCAGCCCGGACACCGTGCTGTTGCGCGGCAACGAGGCCGAGATCGACACGGTGGAGGGGTGGTAGCACCGCCTCTAATGACGTGGGGGTGGCAGCAGCCACCCCCACGTTGCTTTTGGCACGCTTTCTCCCTAAGAGCTGGCGCATCACCTATTTGCTGCGGCCGACAAAGACGGCCAGCGCGCGGTCGTAGGCGAGGCGCTGGCGCTCGTCCCACGCGCTGACGTCGTCGGAGGTGAGGAACATCCCGCCAAGGGCAGCGTCGGCGCCAATGAGGTCGCTCCTCTGCACGTCAGTGAGCTCCACGTCATGGCGCAGGAAGAAGACGTCGGGGTCGTTGCGGAAGGCGCGCCCGTCCAGGTGCGCGCGGCCACGCGTGTTGTGGAGGCTGCGCTTGGTGCTCACGCGCTCGCGGTGCAAAAGCCGCATGTAGGGCACGTCGTCCCAGTCCAGACCCACGTCGCAGCCGATGCGGCAGTACTCGGTGCGTCCGAACGCAGACATCAGGGGCACACCGCACAGGTCAAAGGAGACGTCGTCGGCAACGGAGTCGCGCAGGAGGTCGAGCGCGTCCGCCATGAGCTGGCCGCGGTTCATGCCGCCTCGGGGCAGGAGGCACGCCGCAAAGAGGAAGTCCAGCTTGAGGAACTTGAAGCCCCACTCCTGCGTGACGGTGCGCATCACCTCGCGCACGTAGGCACGCACTTCGGGGTTGAGGGTGTCGAGCGCGTGGTAGCCGCTCCAGTTGCTGCCGGCAAGCGGCGCCTCGCCCGTCTCGTCACGCTGGAGCCAGTCGGGATGCTCGGCGCAGATGCGGGACTCCCGCTCGCACACGAAGGGGGCCAGCCAGAGGCCGGCCAGCATGCCCGCGTCGCCAATCTGACGGGCGAACGGCGCCAGGCCCTCGGGGAAACGCTCGGCATCGGTGTCGAGCCAGTCACCAATCAGCGCGTGCCCGTCGTCGATCTGGAAGATCGGCGTGCACCCACCGAGGTCGCGCCCGCCAAGCAGCTCGCGCATGGCGGCAAGGTCCGTGGCCAGGCGCTCGCCCGAGATGTCCTGGTAGTAGCGGTACCAGCTCGAGAAGCCGACCAGCGGGGCCGCGGGACGCGCCGTGACGCCGGCAAGGGCGAGCCAGCGTTCCACCGCCTCGTCAAGCGAACCCTCGATGAGCGCAAAGGACATGAGCTCGACCTTCTCGCCAGCGGCGAGCGCGTGGGCAGGAGGCTCCTTCTCCAGCGTGAGCGTGGAGTGATGGAAGTCCTCCCACAGGGTGGTGTAGCCGCTGTCCTCGGAGAGCGATCCCACCAGCAGCACCTCGTCGCCAAAGCGCAGGTAGCCATAGCCAAAGCCATGTTGGTGCCCCAGGCGCTCGTCCTCGCGCGTAAAGCGGTAGTCTCCCGAGCCGTCAAGCACCCACTTGTCCACGACGGCCCTGGGCACCCGCGCCAGGCCGCGCATGCGCGCGGAGGGCGTGCGCTCCCAGCTGTCCGTCCACGAGTTGTAGCCGTTGAGGAAGAGCGCGTCGGCGCCGGCATAGTCCACCACAAGGCATGCCTCAACGCCGAGCACCGTCAGGTCGCGCTCAGGGCAGACCCTGACGCGCCGCACCTGGCTGCCACGGACGGTGGACAGCCCCAGCTCGCGCGCCGCGTCGGCAGGGCGCGCGACACCCCGCCCGTCAACGCGCACCTCGCGCTCGGCACCGTCCGCGCGGTAGCGCACGCGATAGCTGACCTCGACGTCTGCCATGGGTTACTCCTTCTCGGAGAAGCCGGTGAGGGCCTCGGTGTGGGCGGTGATCACCTTGAGCACGCCGCCCTCGTCATAGCGCAGGAAGACCAGGCCGCCAAGCAGGCAGAAGGCCGTGGCCACCAGGGCCGTGGCGCGATACCCGATGCCACCGGCGCCCATCGTGGCGATGGAGGAGAACAGGATCATGGCGAGCGACTGGCCCAGCGTCATGGAGAAGGTGCGGGCGGCGTAGAACATGCCCTCGCGGTTCTCGCCGGTGTTGACGGCGTCGAACTCGGCGATGTCGGCAAGCACGGCCTGCGGAAGGATGCCGAGCACGGCCATGGGGATGGCGGCGAGCACCGCAACCGCGCCGCCCCACACCAGGGCGGGGATGCCAAACTTGCCGCACACGCTGGTGATGGCAAACGCGACGCAGAAGAAGAAGAACGCGAAGGCCACGAGGCGCTTCTTGCCGATCTTCTTGGCCATGATGTTGACCGGGGCGTAGAACAGGAGACTTACGAGCGTCATGCCGGCAAACAGGACGAAGTTCATCGACTCGTCGAGGCCCATAAGGCTCGTCACGTAGAAGGGCATGCCCGTCTGGAACATGGTGATGGCCACCCAGTACAGGATGTCGGAGACCTCGAAGACCTGGAACTGCTTGTTGGAGAAGGTCTTCATGACCGAGGCGCCCATGGGGGTGGTGGAGGGCTCGGTCTCGGCGTAGAGGTTCTCGTCGATGGTGTAGGCGGGCACGAGCATGCAGGCAACCGCGACGGCGGCGAGGATGGCCACGGTGATGCGGTAGGAGTTGGCGATGCCGAAGGCACCCTCGAAGACGCCCGCGATGGTGGGCACCAGGTAGGCGAAGGCCGTGCCGAGGAAGTAGGTCACCGAGATGTAGGTGGAGATGTTGACGCGCAGCTCCTGCGTGCGGCCGAGCTCGGGGATCAGCGCGTTGAAGGGCGTGCAGTACAGCGAGAGCGTCACGTAGAAGGCCACCAGGCACACGAGCAGGGCCACGTCGTTAAAGACCTCGCCACCAAGGCCCGGCACCGTGAAGACGACCACCGTCATGATGCCAAAGGGAATGGCAAACCAGCGCAGGAAGGGAATGCGGCGGCCGAGGGGGTGGTTGAGCGAGTCGGACTTGCTCGCGATGAAGGGGTCGATGAAGCCGTCGACCAGGCGGCAGAGCGCCGTGATCAGTCCGATGATGGTCATGCCGGCAAACACGATGCCCTGCGTGATAAAGAGCGGCATGCCCGCGGCAATGGTCTCCTCGCTGGGCATGTAAAAGTACAGCAGCCAGTTGCTGACCACGCCCGACAAAAGCGCCCAGCCCAACTGGCCGATGGCAAAGTTGCGCAGTACCGAGGGCGTTGCTAGCTTCTTCTCCATGTGTCCTCCCCTTTCAGCCTCCCGCGGAGGCGGTTAACCCCTAACGTCCAATGACCTGATGGCCATGTCGATGAGACAGCCGAGCTCGTCGTGCGTGGCCGCGCCGGAGAAGTCGTCCGACGGAAGCACCTCACCACGCGAGAGCTTGCTGGCCACGCTGAGCAGGGCATGGGCCAGCGAGCGATAGAACAGCGCAAAGTCGGTCTGGCGGCCGATGGAGCCGTCCGAGCGTCCAAGCTCGTACGCCGCCTGGTAGTGCGCGTAGGGACGGGCCAGCGTCTGCGTGTAGGCGGAGATGGCGCCCTCGCTCACGGCATCCTCCATGATGAGGCGGTCAAGCTCGTCGATGAACGAGGCGAAGCCCGGCCTATAGAGATGCTCGGTGCAGTAGAGGTCGAGCAGCAGCCTGAGGCGCCCCGCGCCGTCGAGCGAGCGGTACCTCTCGCCCGCGACCAGCTCCTCGTAGGAGTCCTCCAGCCGCTGCCAGAGGACGGTTGCCACAGCAGCCGCGATGGACGCCTTGGTGGAGAAGTGGCGGTAGAGCGTCGCCACACCCACGTCTGCCGCGTCGGCGATGTCGGTCATCTTGACCGAGGCTATCCCCTGCTCCAAAAAGAGCCCCGCGGCGCACTCGACGACACGCGCGTCCGCGAGGGCCGCCACGCTTGCCTGGGCGGAGGGCAGGGCCTGCTCGCTATGCGATTGGCTACCGCTTGCCATGTGCCCCGCCTCCCTCGTCTTGACTCCATACACGCGCTTTGATAGTTTGGCTATCAACCTGATAGTCAAACTATCACATAGCGCACATGAGTCAAGGAGCAAATGGGATGAACGTCACGGATGACCGCGCAAAGAGCGCCTTTGGCAACGAGCAGGACAAGCGCACCTATCGCAAGGCAGTGCAGGGCAAGGAGAAGTTCCTCAAGAAGTTTGGCGACGACTCCGGGGCAACCTACCACCTTGCCAGCACGGACGTGCCCGTGATCGGCGACGCGCTGGGCGTCCGCAACCTGGTGATGGGCTCGGACTCCGAGGCGCTCGACCTTGCGGCCGACGCGGCCGGCGCGCCCAGGCCCGTCGCCACCCCGCGCACGGTGGAGGGCGCCGACGGCGCACCGGTCATCGTGGGCAACATCCGCATGGGCTTTGGCCACTACCGCATCTCCATGGCCATGGCCAGCGCCGCGCATGCCATGGGCTACACCCCCTACTGGCTCGACCTCGCATCCTTTGACGAGACCACCGGCTCCAAGGTAATCGCCTACCAGAACGACCTCTACTCCCTTGGCTCGCGCCTCTCCCAGAAGGTCGGCCTCTTCAACCGCCTGTACTGGGAGCCGCTCAACTCCGAGGGCTTCCGCAAGCTCTCCTACAACGCGGGCGACCAGAAGAACGCCGAGCTCTGCGTGCCGCTCTTTGCCGACCTTCCGCGTGACGTCCCCTACGTGGGCACCCACGTCTGGCCCGCCCAGGCAGCCGTCCACGCCGGCCTCACGCACGTGGTCAACGCCATCCCCGACAACTGGCCCATGGCCCTGCACCTCGCCGAGGGCGCCATCCACACGGTCCAGACGCCGAGCGCCTACCTTGGCTATCACCAGCTGCGCGGCATGGACCCCAAGCGCCAGCTCAAGCCCATGCCCCTGGACAGCCTCGTCTACACGGGCCACTACATCGACCACGAGCTGGTCGCCAACATCGCGCGCGACTGCGAGGCGCGTCGCAGGCGCCTGCTCGGCGGCGGGCCCATCCGCTACCTGATCAGCGTGGGCGGCGCTGGCGCCCAGCAGGAGCTGTTTGCCGCCATCATCGAGCGCCTCCTGCCCTACGTCCGCACCGACCAGGCCACGCTGCTCATCAATGTGGGCGACCACCGCGACGTGTGGGAGGGTCTGCTCAAGGGCGTCGAGGGCCTGGGCACCACGGCTCAGACCCACTTCAATAGCTTTGCAGAGGTGGCGAAGCTAGCCGAGGGAGCCCTCGAGGGCGACCTCACGGGCGTGCACGCCTTCTGCGACAGCGACATCTTCTCCGCGGTCTACTCCTCCAACCTGCTCATGCGCTGCTGCGACGTGCTGGTGACCAAGCCGAGCGAGTTCAGCTTCTACCCCGTGCCCAAGCTGATGATCCATCGCGTGGGCGGTCACGAGGCCTGGGGAGCCATCCGCGCTGCCGAGGTGGGCGACGGCACCTACGAGATCGATGACACCGACGAGGTGCTCGCCATGATCGACTCGTTCCAGCTCGACCGCGAGCTCGTGGCCTTCATGTGCGACAACATCGAGGCGGCCAACAGGATCGGCATCTACGATGGTGCCTACAAGGTCATCGACCTCGCCGTGAACGGCATCCGCTAGGCATCAAAGACAGTAGCCAAGCAAAGGGGCCGAGCCGGGATATCCCAGCTCGGCCCCTTTGCTTGGCTCATACGGTTGCGGCCGGCGAGAGGGACTATCGGCTCCCTCGCCTGCCAACGCTGCGGTGGGCTACGCCTCGTCTGCTGCCTCCGAGACGTCCGAGGCATCCTGCGGACAGACGTCCTCCACGTCCTCCACGTCCTCGGCGTCCTCCTCAGGCTCTGCTGCGGGCTCGTCGGGCGTCTCCACCTCGGCCTCCTCCTCAGCCGCAGCCTCTGCCTCGGCAGCAGCGGCAGCCTCCTCGGCTGCGATCTCCTCGGCAATGCGGGCGGCGCGTGCCAGCCACTCGTCGCGCTCCTCGGGGGTCATCGCGCGCATGCGGGCACGCAGGACCTCCTCGGAGGCCTCGGCCGTGGTCTCCTTCACCTTGCGCGTGAGCTCCTCGTTCAGGGCCTTGCCCTGCTCGACGGTGAGCTCGCCCTTCTTGATGAGGTCGTCGACAAGCTCCTGCGACTTCTCGGCTCCCACGGCAACGGCACCCACGCCAGCGAGAAACGCCTTCCTCATGCCAGCGGAAAGATCATCGAAAAGCGGCATCTCTAACTCCCTTCGGATGGATTGCCCGCAGAACGTGCGGGCTTGAGCTTACTGTACCCACCCTTGGTCTCGCTATACGTGCCGCGACGGCAGACGGTCGCACGCGCATCCAAGGCCACGCATGGGCTTGGCCCTACGCCGTCGGGCAGACCGCGCCTATCCCAGCAGCACGTCCCTGAGCTCGGCGACGCTCTCGACGACCGCTACGGCACCGGCCGCCTCGAGCTCCTCGCGCTCGGCGGTATCCCCGTACAGCACGCCCACGCAGGGCATGCCGCATTCCTTGGCGGCCTCGACGTCGTGGAAGCGGTCGCCCACCATCACGGCCTCGTCAGCGCCGACTCCCAAGTCCTCCAGCGCAAGCCTGATGGCGTCGGCCTTGGTGGACTCGAAGTCCGTCTCCTTGGCGCGCACCGAGTCGAACATACCCGCGATTCCGTTGTCCTCGAGGCCCTTGCGTACGAGATAGGTCCGCTTGGAGCTCGCCACCGCAAGCAGGCGTCCCGCCGCATGAAGCTCCTCCAAGAGCCCGCACATTCCCTCGAACGCAGGCCAGGCATCCACACCCAGGTAGTTGTAGATGTCCCGGTAGCGCCGGGTGATCTCGATGGCATCCTCGCGACTGAAGCCGAAGACCCACTCGTAGGCCTGGGGGAAGGGTGGCCCGATGATCTCCCCCACACGCGTTAGCTCCTCCTCGGACATTCCCCACTCCGTCAGCACCCTCGTCGCCGTCGCGATGATGGAGGCCTTGGTGTCGGCAATCGTCCCGTCAAAGTCGAAGACGACGGCCTTGCGGCTTGCCAGATTGCCCGTCTCCCACATGTCAGCTCCTTGTCTCGCAGTCTCACTCCTCTAGGGTAGCGCGACTCCGCGGCATGGTGTACAAACGTCACGCACCTGTGAACTATGGGGAAAACCTTGGGCCTGTGGCACCCATCCCACTCCCTTTGCGTAAGCTACTAGTGGTATCTGACATCCCGCCCTGGAGGATTCATGCGCGTTCAGCCCATCACCTGCTATCGTCCCAACCCTCACGCGGCCGAGACCTTTGCCGCGCTTCCCTATGACGTCTTCAATCGCGCCGAGGCGGCGGCCTACGTGGCCGAGCACCCCGGCTCCTTCCTTGCCATCGACCGCCCGGAGACCGCGTTCGGCCCCGACCAGGACATGTACGCCCCCGAGGTGTACGCCAAGGCCGGCGAGCTCATCAGGGCGAAGGCCTATGAGGGCACCCTGCTCAAGGACACCACCCCCTGCTTCTACCTCTACCGTCTGGAGATGGACGGCCGCTCCCAGCTTGGCGTCGTCGCGGCCTGCTCGGTGGCCGAGTACGAGTCCTCCGTCATCAAGCGCCACGAGAAGACCAGGCCCGAAAAGACCGCCGACCGCGTCAAGCACATCCGCGCGACGGGTGCCCAGACCGGTCCCGTCTTCCTGACCTACCGCGACAACCTGGCCATCGACATCATCGTCGACGTGGCCCGCTCGGCCAGCCCCCTCTACGACTTCACCGACGAGCAGGGCGTGCGCCAGACCATCTGGCGCGTCGCTCGCCCCGTGGCCGTGGAGGCCCTGGCGGACGCCTTCTCATTGGTGCCGTGCGCATACATCGCCGACGGCCACCATCGCGCCTCCGCGGCGGCCCAGGTCGCCCACGACCTGCGCGAGGAGGCGGGCAACCCTGACGAGGAGCTGGCATCCGACCTGTTCCTGGCCGTGCTCTTCCCCGCCAGCCAGCTCTATGTGATGCCCTACAACCGCGTCGTGGTCGACACGGCAGGCCTGGACGAGCCCGCGCTGCTTCATGCCATCGAACAGGCGGGCTTTGAGGTGGGCCCCGCGCAGGCGGAGCCCGTCGAGCCGAGCGAGGCTCGCCGCTTTGGCCTCTACGCCTTCGGCTCCTGGCACGTGCTGCGCCACGTGGGCGAGGCGCCCGACCCCAAGGCCGGTCCCGCCGCATCCCTTGACGTCTCCATCCTGCAGGAGCGCGTGCTCGGCCCCATCCTGGGCATCGACGACCCCCGCACCAGCAAGCGCATCCAGTTTGTTGGCGGCATCGAGGGCACGGAGGGCCTGGAGCGGCGCGCAGGCTCCACTGGCATCGCCTTCTCGCTCTGCCCCACGTCGGTCGACGAGCTGATGGCCGTCTCGGACGCGGGCGAGCTCATGCCTCCCAAGTCCACATGGTTCGAGCCCAAGCTGCGCAGCGGCCTCTTTGTCAGGCGCGTGTAGCGACGCTGGAAGATTGCCTGCATGCGTCTTGCCGCCTGCGCTCAATTGAAGTCGCCGGCGTTCGATGCTAAGGTTTAGCTTCACCTGAAAACGCAGCTCCCAGACACATGGGGCGTCACGACCACGGGCACCGCCCGGATGGGATACGACACGATCATGGCTTCAGATAGCTCAAGCAGGCCCACGCGTCGCAAGCCGACCAAGCGCGAGACGACGACGAGAAGGGCCACAAGGGCAGACACGCACTACTCGAAGCTCACGCGCAGGTCCACCTTGGAGAGCACGTCGCACGACGCGTCCCGTCGCGTGCGACGCGAGGCCGACCAAGCCTCCAGCACGAGGCGCTCCGATGCCCGCAGGGACGACGCACGCAGGGACGAGCCGCGTGCCGCAAGCCCCGCGAGAGGCTACGAGAGCCTGTCGCGCGACGCCCAGCGCAAGGTCTACGGCAACCGTGGCCCCAAGCGCGAGCAGGGCAACACCGCGGCGCTCATCGTGGGCATCCTCGTCATCGCCGCCTTCGTGGGCGGGGGACTCCTGTTTTGGACCCACCGCTCCGTGGGCATCACCATCAACGGCGAGGCTGAGAAGGTGCAGGTCAGCTCCACGCTCTTCGAGGTCTACAAGGACCTTGGCATCAAGACCAGCCCGGGCGACTTCGTCTCGGTCGGCGGCAACGTCATCGAGCAGGACAAGGGCTACGCCTTCGAGGCCAGCGTCGACGGGGACGCGCTCTCCCGCAAGCAGATCAGGGAGTACCGCATCAAGGGTGGCGAGCAGATCACGATGACCGACGGCGGCGACCGCACCGAGGACTACGACATCGAGTACCGCGAGACCCAGCCCAAGCTGGTCTTCGAGGGCACCATGGGCTCCGTCAGCTTCATCAAGCAGTGGGGCAGGGTTGGAAAGCAGGAGATTCGCCATGGCAAGCAGTCAGGCGAGACGGCCGACGGCAAGTGGGTCGAGGAGCTCAAGGACTGCATCGTCATGACAAAGAACATCTCGCCAGCCAACGGGGAGAAGCTCGTCGCGCTCACCTTCGACGATGGCCCCGCCGCCACCTACACCGAGGCCTACCTCGACATCCTTGCCGAGCACAACGCCAAGGCGACCTTCTTCAACCTCTCGCCCAATCAGAGCGAGAACCCCCAGATCGCCCAGAAGCTGGCCGAGTCCGGCAACCAGATCATGAGCCACACCAACCAGCACCTGCAGCTGAGCACGCTCGGCAAGGACGAGCTGCTCTCCGAGATCAACACCGCGCGCGAGACCATCCGTGAGGTCTCGGGCGTGGACACCACCGTCATCCGCCCGCCCTACGGCGACTTCAGCAACAACTGCTGGCTTCTGAGCGGAGGCGCGATCTCGGCAACCGTCATCTGGAACCAGGACTCGCTCGACTGGCAGCTGCCGGGATCTGACGTCATCGTTGCCAACGCCCTGGCCAACGTGCAGCCCGGGTCGATCATCCTCATGCATGACGGCGGCGGCGACCGCAGCCAGGACGTCGAGGCGCTCCCCCAGATCATCGAGAGCCTGCAGTCCGATGGGTATAAGCTCGTCACCGTGAGCGAGCTCATGGCGTCTGACCCCGACATTCCCAAGTCGATTGCTGCCGGAGACGCGACCATGCCCGAGAGTGCCGTCTGGCCCACCGAGATCGGCGAGGCGACGACGGACGCCGGATAGGCGCACATCAGAGACTCCCGCACTGCAACGAGAAAAGACGGGGTTTGGTCGCACATGGACCAAACCCCGTCGTCTTTGGTGCCGTAAGCGATCTTATGCTGGCGGCTTTGTGCCATCCACGCTACCAGCGCGTGGGCATGTCGACCATCAGGCGCATGCCGTTGAGGATGACCAGCAGCGCCACACCCGTGTCGGCGAACACCGCGGCACCCATGCCGGCCACGCCCAGCACCACCAGCACGAAAACGAGCGCCTTCACGCCAATGGCAAAGCCGATGTTCTCGCGCACCACGTTCATCGTCTTGAGGGAGAGCTCGAAGAAGGCGGGCAGCTGGCGCAGGTCATCGGAGAGCAGGGCCACGTCGGCCACCTCGAGGGCGGTGTCGGAGGCCGCTGCACCCATGGTGATGCCCAGGTTGGAGGCTGCCAGCGCCGGGGCATCGTTGATGCCGTCGCCCACCATAGCCACCACGTGCCCTCCCTGCTGGAGCACGTGCACGCGCGCGACCTTGTCGTCGGGCAGCAGCTCGGCGGCATACTCGCTCACGCCAGCCTCCTCGGCAATCTGCGCCGCGGCATGCGGGTTGTCACCCGTGAGCATGAGCGTGGACGCGACGCCCGCATCCCTGAGCGCATCCAGCGCCTCGTGGGTTGCGGGACGGATGGTGTCCGCCACGCCGATCACGCCGGCGACGGAGCCGCCACCCGCGACCACGAGCGCGGTCGCACCCTTGCGACCCAGGCGCTCGACCGCGGCTGCCACGGGCTTGCCGACACGCGCGAAGGGCACCACGAAGCCCAGCTTGCCCACGAGGTACTCGACCCCGCCGACCATGGCACGCATGCCGTTTGAGGCAACCTCCTCCACCTCGCTCGGCGTGCCAAGGCCAAGATGCAGCTCATGGGCGCGGTCGACCACCGCACGGCCCAGGGGATGGGTCGAGGCCTGCTCGAGGGTCGCGGCAATCTGCAGCACGTCGCGCTCGGCGGCACCGTTGAAGCAGACTACTTCCGTGACCTTGGGCGTGCCGGTGGTGAGCGTTCCCGTCTTGTCGAAGGCGACGGTGGTCACCTTGGTGGCTATGTCAAAGTAGGCCCCGCCCTTGACGAGCACGCCGTTCTTGGCGGCACGCGTCAGGGCCGACACAAAGGTGACGGGCGTGGAGATGACCAGGGCGCAGGGGCAGGCAACCACCAAGAGGGAGAGGGCGCGATAGACCCAGTCATGCCAGATCGCGCCGCTGAAGCCCCAGATGAGGCTCGCGATCAGAGGCACGACGATGCCCACCACAAGGGCACCGCAGATTACGATGGGCGTGTAGGCGGATGCGAAGCGGTCGACAAAGCTCTCGTAGGGGGCCTTCTCGGCCTGGGCGCCCTGCACCATCGAGATGATGCGTGCCAGCGTGGTGCAGCCCTCGTCCGCCGTGACCTCGATGTCGACGGCGGTCATGGTGTTGAGCGCGCCCGCATAGACGCTTGCGCCGACGCCCTTGTCCTGAGGGATGCTCTCGCCGGTGACCGGCGCCTCGTTGAAGGAGGAGCTGCCGCGCACTATAGTGCCGTCGAGGGGCACGCGCTCGCCCGGAAGGATGCGGATGAGCCAGCCCTCCTCGACCTCCTCCACGTCCACGTCCGCCGTGTGGCCGTGCTCGTCGATCACGTGCGCCATGTCGGGGGTCAGGTCCATGAGCTCGCGGATCGAGCCGGACGTCTTGCGCATGGACCAGCCTTCGAGCCACTCGCCCACCTGGTCGAGGAAGATGACGATGGCAGCGTCGCGGAAGACCTCCGCGTCGCCGAGGAAGCCCATGATGAGGCCACCGATGACCGCCACGCCCATGAGGACGTTCATGTCGGCGGTGCGCCTGCGCAGCGCCGACACGGCCATCGGGGCGACAAAGACGAGACCTGCCACCGCGGCGACCACATACAGCGGAATTGCCCATTCGACCTTTTTCACAAGCAGGTCGAGGATGAGGCCCAGGGCGAGCGCCGCGCCGGAGATGCCCATGAGCACCTGCTCGCGATGCTCGACGATCCACGGGCGCTCCGCCTCGAGGCGCTCACGCTCCTCGTCCGACAGCTCGAGGTCCTGCCCGCAGGAGCGCACGCAGGCAAGCACCTGCCTGCGACACTCGTCGAGCGTCACGCGCTCCTCTGCGATGACCTCCAGGGTGGCGGTGGCGTAGACCAGACGCGCGTCCTCGACGCACGGGAGGGCGCGCACGGCGTTCTGGGTGTCCTGCGCGCAGCTCGGGCAGTCGATGCCCAGCACGTGATAGCTGAAGCTGGGGGCGCCATCGAGCTCGCGCGTTTCGACGTGCTCGTGCTCATGGCAGTCGCAGTGGTCGTGACAGTCACAATGGTCGTGATGGTGCTCGTGGTGATGGTCGTGGTCGTGGCAGTCGCAGTGGTCGTGCTCCACGACGTCCCGCATGTCCTTCTCGCTCATGGCTACTCCCCTTCCACCGACACGGTCTCGGCAGCGTGCTCGAGGCCCACGCGCATCAGCGTGGCCACGTGCTCGTCGGCAAGCGAATAGATGACGTGCTGGCCCTCGCGCCGCGCAAAGACGAGGCCCCGGTCGCGCAGCAGGCGCAGCTGATGCGAGATGGCGGACTGCGTCACGTGGCAGAGGTCCTTGAGCTCCGAGACGCTCTTGCTTGACACGCAAAGCGCCGACAGAATCTGAAAGCGCGTATAGTCGGATAAGGCGTCAAAGATCTGCGTCGCCTCGTAGATGATGTCCTCGTTGGCCAGATAGCTCTCGATGAGCTCATTGGGCTCTATGGTGTGCTCTTCGCGCATCGGCTCTCCTTTCTTGTCACGAAATAATATATGAGCATTTGTTCATGTATTCAAGTTAAAGAGAGAAAATTGTCCGCATTTGCCACAAATGAACCGCATGCGGCACCCCACGACAGGCAGACGGCAGGGCTGGCCACAGGACATCGGGCCAAATATGATGAGGCGGACAACCTCGGGAATCGCCTGCCCCCAAGTTGGGTACACTCCAACGTATGAGATCAGACAAACGTGACAACCACTCGGGCAAGCTGACAACGTCAATCGCACTGATGGCGCTGCTCGGTCTCTCCTGCGCCGGCGTCGCCCTTGGTTGGGGCCTTCCGGCGCTGATGGGCGCCATTGCAAGCACGAGCCTGCTCACGCTCGTCCTGAGCAGGCAGTCCACGCGCATTGCGGACGAGCCCGCTCCCCACGTTGCAGACGCCCCAGGCCCCGCGTCTGCCACAGAGGAGCAAGCTCCCGTCAAAGATGCCAGCGAGGCTGTTGACTCCACTGAGAGCGAGACTCCTGAAGCGGCCACCTCTCCTACCGCCCAGGGCGCTAACGTTACCGACGATGCCTCGGCCAACGATGGCGAGCCGGCAGCGAGCAGCCTTACGCTCACGGCCGCCGACGAGCTCACGGCCGAGGTCGTGGAGCCGTCGCAGGCCTCGCGCCTCGACTTCCCCGAGCTCGCGGAGCGCATCACCAATGCCATGGACCCGCTGTCCGAGCTCAAGCGCTTTGTGGGAGACATCCGCACGCGCGAGGCAGACGTCGAGGCGCACCCCGAGAATGCACCCTGCGAGCTCGAGCGCTATGCGGCGCGCATGCTCGATGAGGCGGGGCTCTTCGAGACCGAGCCGGAGCTGCCCTCGCTCACGGCTGTGCAGCTGAGGTCCTCCCACCTCATCTACCTGCGCCATGCCGACCAGAGCCTCTCCTACCTGGCAAAGCTCCGCGTGCTCAGGCTCGAGAGCGCCATCAACGCCATCCGCTTCGCCTCCGTCTCACTTGCCGAGGACGCCACGCAGGAGCAGGCCTACCAGCTCAACCAGGGCCTCGCGCGCTCCATCGTGGCGCAGGCGCGACCCATCGACGAGCCGCTTGCCTCCCCCGACGACGACAACTGGCCCGAGGGCGAGTGGAGCGTGCGCTATGGCATCTCCCAGGCCATCGAGACGATCCAGCTCCCCTATCGCCTCTCCGCCCGTTACCGCACCAACGTCGCCGACGGCAACGTTGCCATCGAGATCCAGCTCACCCCCGCCGAGGTGTTTCCCTCCTCGTGCTACGTGGACGGGCTGGGCATCGTCCCCACCACCGGCGACATGCGCCAGCGCGCCTCGGCGGACTACGCCCTCAGGCTGGCACTGCTGCTTGCCGCGAGCGCCTTCCGCTGCTCCGAGCACATCCGCCACGTATGGGTTGCCGCCGTGCTCGACACGCCGTCGCGCCGCAACTGCTACTTCTGCGTCGACTTCGACCGCTGGCGGTTCTCGCGCATCGACCTCACCGACCTAGGCGACCTCACCGAGACCTACCGTTCCTTCGCGCCGCTCATGCGCTACGAGGACGGGTGGCTGAGGCCCGTGCGCCAGAGCTTCCACTTGGAGGAGGAGCGCTTCTGCCCGAGCAGGCGCTACATGCCCGTGTCGCTCTCGTCACGCCGCCTGGACGCCCACGCGGCCGAGCACCTCGGCACGAGCCATGTCTCCGGGCTGGCAATCGAGGAGTCCGACAGCCGTGCGCTGGTGGCAAGCGCCATCATGCTGCGCCTTGCCCCCGAGGACGACGAGAAGTCGACGCAGAAGAACGTCCGCGCGGTGATGGAGCTTGCCGGCGACGACCCCGACCCAACCGTGCGCGAGGCGGCCGAGCGCGTGGTGCGCGGCCTCGTCGACGGATCCCTGAGCGGGGACGCCCTTGCCATCGGCGAGGAGTTCGTCCGTGGCGACGTGCTCACGCGCGCCATCGATGCCGCCAAGGAGCTCATCATGCGCCAGGAGCCCGCAAGGGCACGTGCGCAGATCGTCCCCCTGCTCGCGCGCATCGACGGATCCGGCGTCTACGCGGACACGCCGAGCGTGGTCTACCGCTTCTTCAACTCCTATGTCGAGCGCGCGCTCTACAACCGCCTGCACGCCAGCGAGGAGCGGCAGCCAACCGTCATGCTGGTGCCCGACGCCTACTATGAGGCGCACCTGCTGGCCTCCGTCACCTACCTCATGGAGGGGCAGGGCGACCAGGCCCTCACCCACGCCCAGCGCATGGTGGAGCTGGCCCCTCTCGACGCCCGTGCGCGTCTGCATCTGGTCAAGTGCCTGGAGATGCTTGACCGCGACGACGAGGCCGTAGAACAGCTCAGAGAGCTTCTGAGGAGGGCCTACGAGCCCCAGGGTGCCGGATACGGCTACTATCGCATGGCCTTCTTCCAGTGGAAGCGGGGACACGTGGACGCGGCCCAGGCTTGCTACAAGAGCGCCATGCACCTCATCCCCACCATCCTTGCGGTGATGAGCATGGAGATGTCCGTCCTGTACCTGCAGAACCCCGACATGGTCCAAGGCGACATGGAGCCCGAGGCAGTGGAGGAGATCCTGCGCGCGCACGACATCCCCGTGGCCCCCACGGAGGAGACCTGCGAGCTGTTCTACGACTGCGCACGGGCCTCGCTCGATGCGGAGATCTTCCCCGTGGCACGCAACTTCGCCCGCGTGATGGGTTCCTTCATGGGAGACGACATCATCGCCGGCGTCATCCGCTCGCTCGAGGACGAGCCGGACCGCTAGGCCCTGCCCGAGGGCAACCTCGCGTTGTAAAGGCACGTTTTCCAAGCCGGTACGTGCGCATCGGCACCACGCGCGAGCTGCTACCATACAAGGAACCCTGACACGAGGGCGTAGCTGCCACCCGACGAGAAGGAGGACAACATGGACACGCGCGTAGCCGTCATCGGCATCATCGTGGAGGACGCAAGCTCGGTCGAGAGGCTCAACGAGACGCTTCACGAGTACGGTCCCTACATCGTGGGACGCATGGGCATCCCCTACCGCGCCAAGGGCATCAACATCATCAGCATCGCCATCGACGCGCCGCAGGACGTCATCTCCGCACTTGCCGGCAAGGTGGGCAACCTGCCGGGCGTGAGCGCCAAGACGGCCTATTCCAACTTCTTCACCGAGGCTTAGGATCTGCGCCATGGACCGTATGACCGAGGAGCTCATAGACGAGCTCTCAACTACGCATGCGCTTACCAGATCGCAGTACCTGCGCCTTCTCGAGGGACGCGACGACGAGTCCCGCGCGCTTCTTGCGGCGCGCGCAAGCGAGGTGCGCAGGCTCGTCTACGGTGACGAGGTGTTCGTGCGCGGGCTTATCGAGATCTCCAGCATCTGCAAGAACGACTGCTACTACTGCGGGCTTCGCGCGAGCAATGCCAGCTGCGAGCGCTACCGCCTCGACCCCGAGGTCATCGAGCGGTGCGCGGACGAGGGCTACGAGCTCGGGTTCCGAACCTTCGTACTGCAGGGCGGAGAGGACCAGTGGTTTGACGACGAGCGGCTGGGCGACATCGTCAGCTCCATCAAGCGAGCCCACCCCGACTGCGCCATCACGCTCTCCATGGGCGAGCGCTCGCGCGAGAGCTACCAGGCGCTCTTTGACGCCGGTGCCGACCGCTACCTGCTACGTCACGAGACGGCCGACCGCGACCACTACGCGCTGCTGCACCCCGCCTCCATGTCCTTTGACAACCGCATGCGCTGCCTGCGGGACCTGCGCGAGGTGGGCTACGCCGTCGGCTGCGGATTCATGGTGGGCTCGCCCTACCAGACGCTCGGGCACTTGGCCACGGACCTTGCCTTCATCCAGGACTTCCATCCCGAGATGTGCGGCATCGGCCCCTTTGTGCCCCATCACGCGACCCAGTTTGCCCACGAGCCGGGAGGCTCGGTGGAGCTTACGCTCTACCTGCTCTCCATCCTGAGGCTCATGCACCCCGACATGCTCATACCGGCCACCACGGCCCTGGGCACCCTCGACCCGCGCGGGCGCGAGAAGGGCATGCTTGCCGGCGCAAACGTGGTCATGCCCAACCTCTCGCCCGTCGGCGTCCGCAAGAAGTACGAGCTCTACGACAACAAGATCTGTACGGGCGAGGAGGCGGCCGAATGCCGCGGCTGCCTGTCCATGCGCATGCTCTCGGTGGGCTACCGCGTGGTGGTGGACCGTGGCGACAGGCGTCCCTTCCCGTCAGACACGACCCACAAGGAGCGGCCATGAGCCTCAACGACACGCCGTCGGGCGAGCGCACGCAGATAGGCTTCTTTGGCGTGCGCAACGCCGGCAAGTCCAGCCTCGTCAATGCCGTCACCGGCCAGGACCTGGCCGTTGTCTCGGATGTGGCCGGCACCACCACCGATGCGGTGCGCAAGGCCATGGAGCTCTTACCGCTGGGGCCTGTGGTCATCATCGACACGCCGGGCATAGACGACGAGGGTGCGCTCGGCGAGGAGCGCGTGCGCCGCACCAGGAGGGTCCTGCGCCAATGCGACATCGCCGTGCTCGTGATAGACGCCACCCGTGGGCCCCAGCAGGCCGACCGCGACCTCATGGGGCTCTTCGACGAGCGCAAGGTGCCCTACGTGCTCGCCTACAACAAGGCCGACCTCGTGGACGGGCAGGACGAGCTGCCAGAGAGGGCGCTCGCCGTCAGCGCGCTCACGGGCGCCGGCGTGCACGAGCTCAAGGAGCGCCTCGCGCACATTGCTGCGCAGACGGAGCCCCATCGCCGCCTCATCGCGGACCTTCTCGACGAGGGGGACGTGGTCATCCTCGTCGTCCCCATCGACAGCTCCGCACCCAAGGGCCGGCTCATCCTCCCCCAGCAGATGGTCATCCGCGACATCCTTGACTGCCATGCCACCTGCCTGGTCTGCCAGCCGCAGGAGCTCGCCTCCTCCCTGGCGGCCCCCGCGGCGCCTCCACGCCTCGTGGTGACCGACTCCCAGGCCTTTGCCCAGGTTGCCCCCGTGGTGCCACGAGACATCCCGCTGACCTCGTTCTCCATCCTCATGGCACGCTACAAGGGCAGTCTCGAGCCCTTCGTGCGCGGTGCGGCGGCGCTCAGGTCCACCACGAGCGAGAGCCACGTGCTGATCAGCGAGGGGTGCACCCACCATCGCCAGTGCGAGGACATCGGCACGGTCAAGATCCCCCGGCTTCTCAGGCGCTACGCCAATGCCGAGCCAAAGTTCTCGTTCACCTCGGGCGCGGGCTTTCCTGACAGCCTCGAGGGCATCGACCTCGTGATCCATTGCGGCGCCTGTATGCTCAACGATCGCGAGGTGGCCCATCGCGTGAGCCAGGCGCAGGCTGCGGGCATCCCCATCGTCAACTATGGCATGGCCCTTGCCGCCATGAACGGCATGCTCGCGCGCACGCTCGAGCCCTTCCCCGAGGTTGCGGAGATGCTCCGGGACTAGCCAGAAGACTCACGCTCAGGCATGCGTCCAGAGGCCGTCCCTACCACTTGCGGTGCAGGCGCGGGTTGTTCAGCTTGTCGATGCAGAGCGCCAGCTCGCCCAAGAACACCAGCTCGCGGTGGTCCTCCACCCAGATGAGCTCGGGGATGTACTGCTCGGGCACGGTCTTTGCCAGCTCCTCGCGCAGGGCGTCCATGTCGCTCACCAGGGCGACGGCCACGTATATCGCGTCGGGCGAGATCGTGCAGATGCTCGCGGAGAGGTACGACGCCACGATCTCGCGCATGCCCTCGTAGGTCCATACCAGCTCGTGTATCTTGCCCGAGTAGTTGTACCGCTTGGTGAGGGGCGTCAGCTCGCCCGCGTAGTTGAGGCGCCCCTTGGAGAGGTGCCCGTCGACCACGATGCCCTCGCCGCAAGCCGCACTGCCCGTGCGCTGCGCGTGGAAGACCACCGTGTCGTAGTCCGTCTGGGACATGTAGCAGCCCATGGCGGCGGCGTTGGAGTTGTTGTCGATGTAGACCTCGATGCCGTAGCGCTCCTCGAGCTTGCGACCCATGTCGTAGTCGCGGATGTCATCGGAGGGCATGGAGATGGAGTTGCGGTTGATGACGCCGGGCAGGGCGATGCCGATGGCATCAAGCGTGCTCACATCCCAGCCATCGAGCTTGACGGTGGCAAGCACGTCCTCGATGTCGCGGAAGTCCACATGGCGTTTGTAGACCGTGCCGTCGAGAGCGACACCCCTGTCCGCAAAGATGCGGTAGCCGATGATCTGGGAGTGGACACGGCGGATGACCGTGACCACCATCACGTCCTTGCTCTTGTCGATGGGGCGCACTATCTGCACCGTGGTGCCGGCTTCCTCCTGTTGGATGCCCTCTGACATCGCGTCCAGGAGCAGCCGCATCGTGGCCTTGACGTCAAAGCTGGCAAAGATCTGGTCGGGGATCTCGATGACCGTGGAGTTGGGGAAGGCGCGGCGTGCGTCCCGGTAGCGATACCCCATCTGCGGCGCGATCATGACAACGTCATAGCGGTCTCCCCGCTCGATGGCAGTGTCAAGCGGCATGGCCGAGAAGACGTAGTTGAGCGAGAGCTTCTCGGCGAGCGCGTGCATCTTGTTCTCGTAGATGGTGGTCGTGATGCCCGCCGCACAGCAGAGCAGCACGCGCGTCATGCCACGCATGTCGGTGCGGTCGAGCACCTCGGCCATCTCGAGGAAGAGCTCCTGCGCGCGCAGCTCGTCGTCAAGCTCGAACCGCACGCGGAACATCGGCGCGCCGTCCGTCTTGCGCGTGATGTGCATCTCCACGATCTCGGGATCGTCTCCCCGCGGATGGAAGATGATCTTGCCGAACATGGTGTTGGTGGCAAGCCGGATGTGCTCGTTGTCCTCCCAGGTGATGGTGCAGCCGTCGATCTGGCGCGAGAGCACCCATTCGCGGTAACGCTGGCCGGCACCGTTGATGCCAATCCACGACTCGCTGCAGTACGGCAGATGGCGGTGGACGCTGCCGTCGGGCAGCTCGCCCAGGCGCACGATCTGGTTGTATATCTCCGCATGCTGCTTGTCGCGCAGCATCATGTCGTCATGGTAGTGGCCGGCGTACCACACCTTGAGCCGGCACTTGTCTATGCGCTCGTCCACCTGCTGCAAGAAGGCGGAGAGCTCGTCGTCCTGCTCGCGGCTTGGGTCGTAGTGGCGCACCATCGCATGGCGGCGCAGCTTGCGGGGCACCTCGTGGGTGAAGACGTAGTCCACCTGCCAGTTGACACGCTCCAGGTTGGCGAGCGCCGTCTCGTACTCCTTCTTGCTGGGCATCTCGCGCGGCCACCACGACCTGCCTGCCACGCGCCCGCTGATGTCGTGCGAGGGGGCGCCGCCCATGCAGAACCAGCGGCCGAACTTGCCCATCTCGTAGACCTGGCCGCGCAGCAGATGAAGGATGTGCTTGGTGCCAGGGATGCGCGAGACGCGACCGCCGCGCCACTCGCAGGTGGGATAGCTGTCGAGAAGGTCGTAGTTCTCGTGATTGCCGTCAATGAACAGGGTGGTCCATGGCCTCGAGTCGAGCCAGTCCAGGAAGAACTTCTCCTCGAGGGTTGGAGGGTCCGTCCACACCAGGCCAAAGTCGCCGCAGATGACGAGAAAGTCGCTCTTGCGCAGCTTCTCGCCCATGGGCCAGCGCTCCGGAGTGAGCTTGCCGATGTCGATCCAACCGTGTATGTCGCCCGTAACAAAGACAGCCATGTCAGCATCACCTAGCAGATATGCTAACCCCTGATCGGCAGAAAGACCACTGCATCTCCATCAGCGACGAGGTCGAACATCTGCATTTCCTCGGCATCGACGCGCGCAACCAGATTGCGGGTGCCGTCATCGACAATCGGCTCCAGCACCACCTGCACCTCGCCCGCGTAATGCTTGTAGTTGTCGTTGACGATAACCACGTCACCGCGCTCGAAGTGGCTGCCCACGTGCCTGCGCGGGGCGATGGTCTCCGCGGCATACGCGATGCGCTCGATGCGCGTGCGCCAGATCAACTCGGAGCTGTCGCCCATGTCGATGTGCGGGTAGAAGTCAAAGAGAATCTCGCGCTCGACGTCGGTGAGGTCATAGAGGGGCTCGACGCGCACCTTCTTCTGGCGCCCCTCGAGGCCGCCAAGGTCGAGGAAGTCCGCGAACTGCTCAAGCGCGGCAGCGGCACGCGGGCTCTTGGGGGCCGAGTCCACGGGCGCCAGCGCCTCGGCCACCGCAGCGAGCTCGGCCTCTGAGGCGTAGGCATTGCCAAAGAGTATGTCCGTCACGTTGCCCGTGGCGGCCATGATGCGGGCCTGCAGGTCGGCAGGATAGTCGCGCAGGCGCTCCACGGTCGGAAGCCCGCAGGTGGCGTCCCACACGCCATGGGTGCCAGGCACCTGCGAGGCGACAAAGGCTCCCACACGGATGCCCAGCGGAGCCAGGCGTGCGTTGACCGCCTGGAACTTGTCCCACCTGAAGCCGGTGTAGCGCTGCGGATAGAAGTTGTGGCACGCGAGGATGCGGCTCTTGTCCACGCCGCGCGCAACCAGCTCCTCTATGGCAGCCGGCTCGAGCGCCGAGGCGTTATACTCGATCTTGATTCCATGGGGATTGTTGAGCATCTCGAAGTTCTCGTCAGGGCCGTAGGCGCCGTCCATGCGCAGGATGTCAGCCTCGATGCCCGCAAAGACGGAGAGGTCCGACGGCGTAGCGCCAAGCCTGGCCAGGCACTCCGGATTGACGTCAAGAGCAACCTCCATGCCAACCTCGTGGGCCACGCCGTCGAGGTTCCTGAAGTAGGCAAGCACCTCGTCAGGAGTGCCCTCTACCGAGAACATGCTGGTAAAGATGCGCTTGTACCCATACTTGGCAGCAAGACGCAGATACGAGGCGATCTCGTCGAGCGGACGGATGTCTGGGTAGACGGAAACACCAAGCGTGATCATGGGACACCCCTCTGTCAAAGAAGACACTGCTAACAGGATACGCCAGCCATAGGAAAAGCGGGAAGGAATCGCTTCCTTCCCGCCCTGATTTATCGACAAAAGTCGGTAGGTCTTAGCCAAGCTTCTCGTAGAGCTCGATGAACTCGACGGCCATCTGCTTGAAGACCTCGCAGCTCATCATCTGGTCCTCTGCGTGGATAAGCAGGAGGCAGACGAGATCGGCGGAGTTCTTGCCCTCGATGGCAAGCTGAGCCTCCTGGGCGAGAAGCGCAGCGTGAGGATCGTGGGCCTGGGACAGGTAGCCGTCGCCGTCCTTGACGAGGGACTTGGCCACGTCAAAGTTACCGGCCTTGGCCTCCTGGATGGCGCCAATGTAGTTGGACTTGCAGCCACCAGCAGCGGTGATGATCTGGAACAGTGTGAGCTCGAGCTCCTCAGTCATGGTTCTCTCCTTCTCTTCCCTACTTCTCTCGCATTGCCCTTCCATAAGGAATACCGCCCCCTCGGGGGCGGTATATCCTGTATATGGTATGTACTAGCCGATGAGCTTCTTGGCGAAGGCCAGGACGTTCTTGCCGTTGACCATGCCGTAGTCGGCCATGGGGATGACGTCGCAGGGCACGCCGGCGGCCCCTCGGCGGCCTCGATCATCTTGCGGACCAGGAGGCTGGTGGACATGCCAGCGGCGCAGAACAGACGGATGGTGAGCATTTGCTTCTTCCTTTCCCCTCGTATCCATACCTACGTGTAGCGGTATGCTTTGCACGTAGCCATTCCTTATGTATCTTAACAATGCAATTCGCCCGATGCGCTCAAAATCGCGCATCGGGCGTACTGTTCGATAAATGGACGATGCACCCAAACGAGCGGCAACGAATGTGTAGACATCCTGCTGTTTGACACATGTGTCACATATAAGTGCTAACGCAGGAATCTACGGGTGCGAGAGGACTACTTGGCGTTCTTGGCTGCCTTTGCCGCCTTCTTCCGACGCTTCTTGCGCTCCTTGGCTGAGACATTCTGATCGGCATTGGGATCGCTCGACCAGGGGCCCTTGTAGTTCCAGGCAGGCCAGAAGCCCATCAGAATGGCGCCGAGCCAGGGAACGCCAGCATAGATGAAGCCGACGATGATGTTGACCTGGAAGCACATCGACGTGAGCAGCGACATGAACCACCAGAGCACGAAGTTGATGACCGCGCAGGCGTTGATGATGGGATGGTTGACACCGACCGCATTGGTAAACGCAACCAGCGTGGTTGCTGCAAAGATACCTGCCATTGAGAAATCGTCCCAGACGAGGCGGAAGGCCTGGTAGGGCCCCACCAGCGGGGCGAACGCAAGCCAGGGATTCTTTCCGCCGCGCCTGAAGAGGCTGAACCAGCCGATGCCAACCAGGACGCGAATGGCCAGCGCCGTGATCAGGGCGCCATTGACGCCGCCCAAGAAGTCAAACGTAAAAGCGGAATACGTTCTGTACAATCCGATACCAAACATTGTCTACCTTCCCTTGTCCCCACCCTCGCAGCTCCGGCCGCACGGGCACGATAAGACCGCGTTATTCGTCGTCCGAGGCCTCCCCTGCGGCCTCTTCAACATCCTCCTGCTCCTCTTTCGCCACGACCTCGGCAACTACAGCAGCGGCTTCGCGTGCCTTGGCCGCAGCGAGCTCGGCGGCAGCTTCGCGCGCCTTCTCCGCGGCACGCAATGCCGCAGCCGCAGCTTCCTCGGCAGCAATGCGAGCAGCCTCCTGGGCTTCAAGGGCGGCTGCCTGGGCAGCCTCTGCCTCGGCCTGTGCGTCCTCGGCGGCAAGCTGTGCGAGCTTGGCCTTGTGCTCCATGTCCTCTGCCACCTCACGACCCTCGGCCTCGGCAGCCTCTCGCTCTGCCTTGAGCTCCTGAGAACGCTTGAAGATCATATACGGGGGCAGGCCGTCCAGCGAGCGGTCACGTGTCATCTCGTTCTTCGCAAAGTACTCGATGACGCCGAGTAGGTCGTCATTAGGCCGGTTGCGCGAGTAAATCGCCTGCTTGTTGATCTTGATGCCCTTTGCCTTGAAGTAGTCCTGCATCAGATAGATGGGACGCCTCGTAAGCCATGAGGAGCCAAAGCAGATGACCTCGTCGACAAGGTCGCCGGGAATCTCGGACAGGTACTCCTTGAAGAGAGGGTCAAGCTGGAAGTTGTACAGGGCACCGCCGATGAACAGCAGGTCGACATGCTCGGTAATCTCTGCCCCAGGCTCGTCGATGGAGATTGCCTCGACTCCCGTCCCGCGGGATAGGGCTTCTGCCATGGCCTCCACGTGGCCACCTCGAGAGTAGTACCTGATTGCAACCTTCATGTGAACCCTCCGAATTGGACTAAGACCAAACCTCATTAGTATGACATAGCTCGTGCCATTTGTCCTGAGTCAGTGCATGCTCGGCTTGATTACGAGAATCATTTCCTGGCATCACAAAGAAGGGGCCAACGGTTTCCCGTCGGCCCCTCTCAATCAGGGAAGGCGATTGATTTGTTGATCTAGCTTATGCCTGCTCGGCAGCCTGCTCGTTGGCGTACAGCTCGTTGTCAACGGCCTTGGCGAACGGGAAGTACAGGAAGAACGAAATCACGAGCTCGATGAGCTGCATGAGGGCGCCCTGCCAGCCGATGCACAGGAAGCCGGACAGGATGGGAGGCGTGGTCCAGGGGACGGTGACACCCATGGTGTAGGGGATGAAGCCAATCATGGTCAGGATGTAGGCAAGGGCGTTGCCGATGACCGGGGCGAGGACGAACGGGATGAACAGCTCCGGGTTCATGACGATCGGGGTGCCGAAGAGGATCGGCTCGTTGATGTTGAAGATGCCGGAGCCGAGGCCGAGCTTACCGACCTGCTTCATCTGGGCGGACTTGGCGAAGAAGACCATGAAGATGACGAGGCCCATGGTGACGCCGGAGCCGGTGATAGCCTGGAAGCAGTTGACGAACGCGTCGGTGAAGATGTGGCCGCCGTTGGCGGGCAGGGCTGCGACAGCCTCTGCGCGGGACATGCCCTGAGCGGTCAGCTTGGAGAAGATGTCAGCGTTCTCGAGGTTGTTAACCTGGGCGATGGTGGAGGACACGGAACCGACGACGGTGGCGCCGTGAACGCCGAACCACCACAGGATCGGGATCAGGGCCTCGAAGACGATGACGCCGCCGAGGGAGTCGCCGAAGCCCTGGAGCGGGGTCTGGAGCCACTTGTAGATGAGCTCGATCGGGGTCACGCCAGCGATCTTGTCGCAGATGGCGTAGACGACGACAGCGCCGGTGAACATGCAGGCGGCGGGGATGAGGCCGGTGAAGGCAGCGGCAACGCCATCAGGCACGCCGTCCGGCATCTTGATGCGGATGTCCTTCTTGATGAACCAGCTGTAGATGAGACCGGTGAGCAGGCCGGCGATGATGGCGCCGATCATGCCCTGGCCAGCCAGCCAGGTCTTGTCGAGACCGGCAACGGTGGTGCCAGCCTCGGCGTCAACGACAACGTAGTCGGGGATGAGAATCAGGAACACGGCGATGGCGATGATGCCGGAGGAAATCGGCTCAAGGCCCTCGTTCTTGGCCCACTGATAGGCGATGCCCAGAGCGGCGATGAGAGCCGTGATCTGGAACGTCGAGGTGTAGCCATGTGCCAGGTACGGCACGAGACCAGAAGCGGTGACTGCGTCAGCCAGAGCCTGAACGGGCAGCTGGAACAGCAGCAGGAACACGGCGCCGACGATGATCAGCGGCATCGAATAAACCATACCGTCCTTGATGGCGCGGATGGCCTTGGTGTTAACGAACCACATTACCTTGGGCAGGACGTTATTCTGGAACCATTCTCCCATTGTGGTAACACCTTCCTTCCTTTGGATTTGGACTTTCCCTTTACCCTTCCCTGTGGCGTCTTCTGACGCCCATGCAAGCCGTCACCATCTATGGCGACTGCGGTTTGCCTAAGTGAGAAATTAGCCGATGAGCTTCTTGGCGAAGGCCAGGACGTTCTTGCCGTTGACCATGCCGTAGTCGGCCATGGGGATGACGTCGCAGGGCACGCCGGCGGCCTTAGCCTTGCCTCGGCGGCCTCGATCATCTTGCGGACCAGGAGGCTGGTGGACATGCCAGCGGCGCAGAACAGACGGATGGTGAGCATTTGCTTCTTCCTTTCCCCTCATTTCCCCTTTGCTTGAGCCGACGAAACAGAAATAGACCCCGTTCGCCGTATGCTGTTCAAATAATCTACACGTTTTTGTCACGTTTGCAAAGACTAAACTTTGGCCGAATTTAACTTGTGATTTAACAATTGGATGACTATAATACACCCGCCTTGTGAGAACGATTTCATATATCTTTTCGTTAATCTTGGACGGATTTATTGGCACATCTCAGCCAAATCCGTACCAAGATTTCTTTTTTTGCCTAAAGCTGTAACACGTATTTTCATTTAGTATTATTTACGATTCTTTGATTCTCTTGAGGGAGGGCCGTCGTGCATATACCTGAAAACTATCTCAGCCCCTCGACCTGTGCCGTGGGATTTGCCGCCATCGTTCCAATCTGGCACGCGGCAGTCAAGCATGTTTCCAAGGAGGTTCCTCGCGAGAAGATGCCCCTCATTGGCATCGCCGCCGCCTTCAGCTTCCTCTCAATGATGTTCAACATTCCCCTGCCGGGTGGAACAACCGGCCATGCCGTCTGCGGTACGTTGATCGCGATACTCTTTGGTCCTTGGTCAGCCGTGCTCGCCATCAGCATCGCGCTTGCCGTCCAGGCATTTCTCTTTGGCGATGGCGGGATCCTCTCGCTGGGAGCCAACTGCTTCAACATGGCCTTTGTGCTTCCCTTTGTCGGGTACTCAATATATAAGGTCATTCGCGATCGCATCGGCGGGGAGCGCGGCGAGCTTATAGGCGCAGGCGTTGGGTCGTACCTCGGTCTCAATGCGGCCGCCCTGCTCACGGCCATCGAGTTTGGCATCCAACCGCTGCTCTTCACCGCATCCGATGGCACAGCGCTCTACTGCCCCTACCCCATCCCTGTGGCCGTTCCCGCCATGATGCTGGGTCACCTGACCGTTGCAGGTATCGCCGAGGCTGGCTTCACCGTCGGAATCCTTTCCTTCTTGCACAGCGCCGCTCCGAGCTTTGGCATCGAGTCGCATGACGCCACCAACATCACACCCGTCCTCGGGTTGGTCCTGGCGCTCATCGCCGCCACGCCACTGGGGCTTCTCGCCACCGGTGACGCCTGGGGCGAGTGGGCGACCGAGGACCTTGCCGAGATGGTCGGCTATGCGCCCGCCGGCCTTGCAGAAGGCTGGGAGTGGACCTCGCTCATGCCCGACTATACGGTTGGCAACCTTCCGGAGTGGATCGGCTACATCCTCTCCGCCGTTATCGGCGCTGCCCTGCTCGTCATCATCTTCAGGCTCGTCTCAGGCATGGCGCGTCCGTCAGTCGACTTCGACGCCTAGCCAAGCTACACTTAGGCCTCATGGCAGAACCTCGCGATATTCCTGACTGGCTCAAGACTTCCGAGCACTACCGTCCCGGCACTGACCGGGACGGTTTTGTCATGCGCTCTCTGCTCTCGCTCACCTCGGTGCTGACCCAGCTCCGTGACGTGAGCGCGCAGCGCACGAGGCTCTCCCCCACCCCTGCCGTCAGGCTCCTTTGGTGCCTGGCGTGCGTGCTGCTCGTCTCGCTCGCCCGCAACTACCTCTTTGTCGCGGTCGTTCTCGCAGGTCTGCTGGTACGCGTTTGCCTTCTGCCTCACAAGGCACTTGTGCGTGTGGCGACGGGTGCCCTAGCCGCGGCTAGCCTTGCGTTTGTCGTATCGCTCCCGGCTGTCCTGATCGGTCAGCCACGCTCTGCGGTCACCCTCGCCACCAAGTCGCTCGCAAGCGTAGGCTTGGTGCTCACTGTCACCTCCGTCACACCCGCAAACGAGCTTATGGACGCCCTGCGCAGCGTAGGAGTGCCCGCCCAAGTGATACTTACCTTCAATCTGGCGCTGAGCGGCATCGTCCGCCTGGGCGAGACGGCCTTGGAGGTGCTCCAGGCGCTCAGGATGCGCAGCGTGGGCGTCAACCACAACAAGCAGGCCTCCATGGGAGGCATCGGAGGCGTGGTGCTTCTCAAGGCTGAGCGCGCCTCTCAGGACACCTACGACGCCATGCGTTGCCGCGGCTTTGACGGAACCTACCGCACCGAGGGAGCAAAGCTCCGACTCAAGCCCACAGACGCGCTCTGGATTGCCCTGCTCATCGCGCTTGTCGCCCTGTTCGTTCTCACACAAAGGATGGTCTGAGTGTCCCACGTACACAACCCGCAAAGCCTGCACCAGCCGCATGCCGAGCCGGCGCCCGCAATCATCGAGCTTGAGGACCTCTGCTTTGCCTACGAGCAGACGCCCGTGCTGCGGCACATCGACCTGTCCGTTGCGCCGGGCGAGTGCGTGGTGCTCATGGGCGACAACGGCTCGGGCAAGTCTACCCTGCTCAGGGTGCTCTGCGGGCTCCTCTTTGCCCAGCGAGGCAGCTATCGGCTTGGTGGCCAGGAGGTCAGCGAGGCCACCATGCGCGACACTCGCTTCTCCAAGGGCTTGCACCAGCGCGTGGGATTCGTCTTTCAGGACAGCGACTCGCAGCTCTTCTGCGCGAGCGTCGCCGACGAGATTGCCTTTGGCCCACAGCAGATGGGCCTCTCCGAGCAGGAGGTGGCGCGCAGGGTGAGCGACGTCTGCCGGCTCCTCGAGATAGACCACCTGCGTACGCGCGCACCCTACACGCTTTCCGGTGGCGAGAAGAAGCGCGTCGCCATCGCCTGCGTGCTCTCCATGAACCCCGACGTCTACTGCTTTGACGAGCCGCTGGCCGGCCTGGACGCGAAGTCCCGCGCCTGGCTGCTCGGCCTGCTCAAGGACCTCAAGGCCGCGGGAAAGACCCTCGTCATCGCCACGCACGACCAGTCGCTTGCCGACGAGGTGGCGGACTTCTTTGCCTACATGGGCGAGTTCCACGGCTACGAGGACCGGCCTCACGTCCACATCAACGAGTGATCGGAGCACAGGGAGCAAGCCGCACGCATGCCCGCTACGCAACAAGGGGCTGGCCACCACGGTGACCAGCCCCTTTGTCGTTCGTGTTGCACGAAGGATTAGAACTCCAGGCGCATCAGGCGAGCGGTGGAGACGATGTAGATCTCGAGCGCGCGCTTGAGCTGCTCCTCAGAGAAGCCCTCGTCGGCGGAGTGCTCCGCGCCGATCCACTCGGGCATGGGGTCGAGCGGGTCGTTGGGGCCAAAGGCGCCCGAGCACTTGAAGTGACGCGCGTAGGTGCCACCACCGATGCAGTAGGCCTTCTCGTTGTGGCCGGTGAACTCGTTGTAGGTGTTCACCAGGGTCTGGATGGGCGCGCTGTCGGGCGACTGGTAGGAGGGCACCATGTCGAGGTCGCAGGTGAGCGTGGCACCGTACTGGGCCGCCAGGGCACCGACGGTCTCGGTGATCTTCTCGCCGGTGATGGACTCGGGATAGCGGCTGTCGATGGTCTGCTCGAAGACGCCGTTCTTGGTGCGCATGGTGCCGCCGATGCAGGTCAGGGCGCCCAGACGCTGGTCCTCGCTCTTGATGCCGAGCGTGGAGCCGTCGTAGGAGGCAAACACCAGGCGCTCGAACTCGAGGAAGCGCTTCTCGTCGGCGGAGCAGAGGCCGTTGTCGAGCAGGTAGTTGACGAGCAGGCCGATGGCGTTGATGGAGCCCTCGGGCAGCGACGCGTGCGCGGCGATGCCGTGGGCAGTGATCTTGGCCATGCCGTCTGCGGCGGCCTCGACGCTGATGCGCTCGGGTGCGGGCAGCGCAGCGGCGTCCGCGCGCACGAGTGCCGTGGCCTCGCCGGCGACGGCGTTGCCCACCGTGCCGCCATCGAACTCGACGATGACGTCGGAGATCTTGCCCGAGCGGATGGTGGCGGAGTAGCCGCCCTTCTCGCCGCAGATCAGCGGGAAGTCCGCATCGGGCGTGAAGAGGAACTCGGGCTGCTCGTAGTTCTCAAGGTACCAGTCCACGTCGCGCATCTCGGTCTCCTCGTTGTTGCCGATGATGACGCGGATGGTGTAGGGGTTGGGCTCGCCGGTCTTCTCGGCACGCTCGGCAAAGAACTTTGCCGTGTAGAGCGCGAGCACCGTGGGGCCCTTGTCGTCGAGCACGCCGCGACCGATCAGGTAGCCATCCTTGCGGGTGAGCTTGTAGGGGTCATAGTTCCAGCCCGTGCCCTCGGGCACGACGTCGGTGTGGCCGATCATGGCGATCTGCTTGGGCGAGGCGCCCTTGACGTCGGCGTATCCGATGTTTCCCTCGCAGTTGTGGGCATCCATGCCCATGCGCGCGGCGATGTCGACAGCCGTCTGGAGCGCCTCGAAGGGTGCGGGACCATAGGGCTTGCCCGGCTCCGCGTGGTCCATATCCTCGACCGAACGGATGGCGACGAGGCTTGCGATATCCTTTACCGCATCCTCCCATATGCGCTCGACGTACTCGTGAGCCTCAAGCTTGAGCTGCTCGTCTGACATGTTATGCACCTGCCAATCTGAATGAAACAAAACCAATCCTGCATACGTCTTATAGGGTAGCACCATCTGCGCCGAAGGGCGGACGTCCTCGTGCCACCGTAGTATTCGGGACACCCAGCGTGCTATGCTCGACAGGTTGACGCATCCGCCCCATCGAAACGGGAGACCCATGACCACAGATGCAATACCCGCGCTCTGGCCCCCGACCTTTGCGGGCGCCATCTTCGACTTTGACGGGACCATCGCCGACACGGGCTCGCTCTGGCATGACGTGGACGAGACCTTCCTGGGAGTGCGCGGCATCTCCCCCGTCCCCGATGACTACTCCCGCATGCTGACCATCCTCGGATTCGAGGCGGGGGCACGCTACACCATCGACACCTTTGGCCTCAAGGAGACCGTCGAGGAGGTCTGCGACGAGTGGACGCGCATGAGCCGCGCCCTCTACCGCACCACCATCCACCTGCGCCCAGGGGCGGAGACATACATCAGGGCCCTCAAGGCACGGGGCATCCCCACGGCACTCGCCACCACCAACGAGCCCGAGGTGCTCGAGGAGATGGAGCTGGTGGACGTGCCGGGCCTCTTCGACGTGCGCGTCTACGGGGGACAGCTGGGCACCACCAAGGACAAGCCCGACATTTACCTCGAGGCGGCGCGGCGTATGGGGATCAGCCCCCAAGAGTGCATCGTGTTCGAGGACATCGCACCGGGGCTGCGCGCGGCAAGGGCGGCGGGCTTCATCACCTGCGCCGTCAGGTCCTACGACCACGCACAGCTGCTCGACGACGTGCGCGACGCCGGCGAGCTCTACCTGGAGCACTGGCGCAACATCACGCTCGACTAGCAACGCAGGGAGGGGCCGGACAACGTATCCGGCCCCTCCCCTTTTGATTGGTTCGGCTATTACGCGAGGTCGAGCTCCATCAGGCGCTCGATGGACACGATGTAGATCTTGAGTGCCCGGCGCAGCACCTCCTCGGAGACGCCCTCGTCGGGACCGTGCTCGATGCCCACCCACTCCGGGTCGACCACGCTCGGGTCATGCGGGCCGAAGGCGCAGGCACGCGGGAAGTGGCGGGCATAGGTGCCGCCGCCGATGACGTAGGCCTCCTTGTCGGTGCCCATGTACTCGTTGTAGGTGGAGAGCAGCGTCTGGATCGCCGGCAGCGAGGGATCCATGTAGAAGGGCTCCTGGGCCATGCCCGCCTCGAAGACGCAGCCGTGGCTCTCCGCCAGCGCCTGGAAGGCGGCAACGAGGCGCTCGGCGTCGGTCGAGCGGGGGTAGCGTACGTCGACCGTGATGCTCATCGAGCCGTCCTCGAGCGTGCGCACCACGCCGGCATTGAGGGTAAGCGCACCAAAGACCTCGTCAGAGCAGTCGATGCCCAAGGCGCTGCCGTCGCTCGTGCGCGTGAGCGTCTCAACAAGCTCGAGGAAGTCGTGTTGGGCGGCGCCACAGACGCCGCGCTCCAGCAGGAAGCGCACGAGCTTTCCGATGGCGTTGTCGGTGCCCTCGGGGAAGGCCGCGTGCCCGCCGATGCCGTGGGAGGTGAGGCGCGCCTTGCCGTCAGCGGCAGGCTCCGCCTCGAGGCCTGAGGGCAGCTCCTCGGGCAGCGCGGCTGCGCTCACAACCGCCCCCGCAAGGCCGGGGATCGCGTTGGGCACCGTGCCGCCGTCAAGCTCCGCCAGCGGAGACGAGGGATCAGTCACCGGAGAAGACGTGCGATACAGGCCATGGAAGATGCCCTTCTCGCCGCAGATCAGCGGGAAGTCCGCATCGGGCGTGAAGAGGAAGGCGGGGGCCTCGTAGTGCTCGAGGTACCACTCCACATCGGCCATCGTGGTCTCCTCCGCGTTACCCACGATGCAGCGGAGCGTGTAGGGAAGTCTCTTGCCAGTGCGCTCGACCTCGCGCGCAAAGTAGTGCGCCGCGTAGAGCGAGAGGACGAAGGGGCCCTTGTCGTCGAGCACGCCACGGCCCAGCAGGTAGCCGTCGCGACGCGTGACGTCGAGTGCCGGCACCGTCCAGCCGATGCCCGTGGGAACGATGTCGGTGTGGGCGATGGTTGCGACCTGCGTGTCGCTCTCGCCCTGCAGGTCGGCATAGCCGATGTAGCCCTCGCAGTCGTGGGCGTCGAGCCCCAGGCGACTCGCTATCTCGAGGCCCTTGGCGAGCGCCTCGTAGGACTTGGGACCCCACGGCTTGCCCGGCTCGGCGGCAGCGAGGTCCTCCACCGAGTCGATCTGCACCAGGGCCCTGATATCCTCGACGACGTCCTCCCAGACCTCGTCCACATACGCGTCGACTTGCTCTCTCCGCTGCTCGTCCGTCATGGCAGACCTCCCTGCGCCGCACGGCGCCTCGTTTGCAAACGCACCCATTCTATCCGTTGCGCCGCTCCCCTGTCAGGCGCCTCCTTGTCCGAGACGCATAGAAAAGGAGGGCCGCCGAAGCGACCCTCCCCTCACAATCATGCGATAGGCTATTTAGATCTTGCGGACGGCGGAAGCCTGGAGCTTGCCGTTCTGGCCCGTGGTGATCTCGAACTCGACGGCCTGGCCCTCGTCGAGGGTCTTGAAGCCATCCATCTGGATCTCGCTGTAGTGAACGAACAGATCGTCGCCATCCTCGCGAGAGATGAAGCCGTAGCCCTTGTCGGGGTTGAACCACTTAACAGTACCCTGTGCCATGACGTGCCTTTCTTTCTTGCCCTAAGGCATAGTGCTGCGCTTCTGCGCGATACATGCGGCGTTTTGCCACGAGGGGTATTCTACCCCAACCGTAAAGAACGTATCCCTACAATCTTCAGGCGGCACAAAGGCGCACGTACACCCCTTATTTGCGTACTCTCACGATGGGGATGTGGTCTATGCGCGCCGCTGCGTCCTCGGGCAGATACACCGACACCATGCTCGAGACGCTCGCGGGGAAGCTTCCCATGCCCTCGTCATCGATGGTGACCTCCGCCACGTCGCCCAGGACGCTGCGCCAGACCTCGCCCGCATGGCCTTTGCCCACGTACATGACCTTTTCTGGCACCTCGATGGGCTCCGGGGCCTCGTCCTCCTGCGCCTCGGGGTCTGTCTGCTCTTGGGTCAAGTCCTGGCTGCAGAGGACGACGGCGACACCGCTGCCCTCGCGCGCCTCGTCGCCCTCGCGTGTCCAGCCCGCCAAGCTCGGCTCGTCGAGATAGTCGTGCTGGTAGCCGTAGGCAAAGCGGCGACGTATCTCCATGAGCAACGGAAGCTCCGCCACCACAGGAATCGCATCATTGGGCAGGCCGAAGAGGTCTGCGAAGAATACGCACGGGTAGCCGGCCTCGCGTAGAAGGACGATCGCGTAGGCAACCGGCTTGAACCAAGGCTGCACCGTCGACTCGAGGGACTGGTCGGGCTGGGTGTCGTGGTTGTCCACGAAGGTCACCGTATGCACCGGGTCGGCCGTCACGAAGGCACCATCGAGCATGTGTGCGAAGTCGATGTGCTCGCGGTCGACGGAGGCGCGATAGAAGGCAAAGTGCAGCGGCACGTCAAACAGGCTCATGGCCTGCTCAGAGCCAAGATAGGCAGACAGGTCGGAGGCCGACCACGACCAGTACTCGCCGACGCAGAACAGCTCGCGCCCTACCGCGGCGCGCACGTCAGCGAGCCAGCGCAGGTAGAACGAGCGGCTCATGTGCTTGATGGCGTCGAGCCTGAAGCCGTCCACACCCGTGGCGTCCACGTACCAGACGCCCCAGCGCACGAGCTGCTCATAGACCTCTGGGTCATGAAGATCGACGTCCACACCCATCAGGTAGTCGAAGTTGCCGTTCTCGTGGCTGACGTCCTCATCCCAGCCCTTGCCCTCAAAGAGCCAGATGCCGTTGCGCTGCGTGGCAGCGTCGTAATCCACGCCCTTGAAGTGGTGCCAGTTCCAGGTGAAGTCATCCAGCTCGCCGGCGCGGCCCGGGAAGTCAAAGCGCGTCCAGGCCTCGATGGGCTCGAGGTCGCCCAGATCCGCAAGCCGGTTGTCCTGGGCAACGGGACGTGCCATCAGCTCCTCGGAGGCATCAGCCCCCATGTGATGATTGAGCACGATGTCTCCGAGCACGTCGATACCCGCCTGCTGCAAGGCGACGACGGCAGACGTGTACTCGCGACGGGTGCCGTACTTGGTGGGCACGGTCCCCTTCTGGTCAAACTCCCCCAGATCCCACAGGTCATAGACGCCGTAGCCGACGTCGTCAATGCCCGCCTGGCCCTTGTAGGCCGGTGGCATCCACACCGAGGTGATTCCCTCGGAGACAAAGCGGCCAGACATCTGTCCCAGGCGGCGCCAGTGCTGGCCGTCTGCGGGCAGGTTCCACGAGAACCCCTGCAACATGGTTCCGTTAAGCTGCTCTGCAGTCATTCTCCTGTCCCTCCCCTCGTCGAGGCAGATCTGCCCCATTCGGTCAAAAGCATCAAATAGAACCTTCAAATACGGTCACAGTATACCGTTTGCCGATATTTATGTACCGCTCACGGTCGGTCTACCCTAACAGCATACCCCTTACACAGGCGAGGCAGTCATCCGAGATTCCACAGGACGAGAGATAGGCGCCCACCGTTCCGTAGCCCTCCTCCACGCGGTCGACCATGAACTCGATCGCCTCCTTGCGTGAGGGCATCGGGCTCCACGAGCCCTCCCGCACCCTGATGGGCGCCCCCTCGAACACCACGGCGTCCACCTCTGCCTGCGGGGCAAACGAGTAGAGGTAGTCTGCCACGATCTGCTCGCGCGGGACGCCCGCCAGGCCCAAGAGCAGAAAGGCAGTCATGCCCGTGCGGTCCATGCCCGCCGCGCAGTGGAAGAGCACCGCCGCGCCCTCGGGCGTACCGGCGATGAACTCGAAGATCTGGCGGATGGCAGGACGGTTGGAGATCATGGTGAGGTAGCCGTCGATGAGGTAGTTGCCGTCGGGTATCTTGACGCCAGTGAGCTTGGGATCGGAAAGGTCGTAGTCAAAGAGCGGGACGTTGAGCCACTCGACGCCCGGACGCCGAGAGAAGCGGTCGCTCGTGCGCGGGTCCTCGAAGTGGCTGCGCAGGTCGATGACACGCCGCACCCCGTAGGTCTCAAGGCGCGTGAGGTCGGCATTCGTGAGGTAGGCCGTCGTGCCGGCGCGCACGAAGCGCTGGTACGACGTCGGCCCATCCGGCGTGTCGTAGCCACCCAGGTCGCGAAAGTTCTCGCCCGACGGAATGTCAAGAAAGCGCTCGGGCTCGAGGGGACGGTTTGGGTCGTCCCCCGCGAGCGGGAAGAGCGCCTTCCTCATGGCATCGAAGAAGCCCACCAGACCTTACGCCTTGACCTCGAGGTCCCACAGGTGCACCTGTGCCGTGGGCGCCTCGACGCTCAGGCTGTAGCGCTCGGGATAGTAGCGCGACGAGAAGGTGAGCTCGCCGTCGTTGACGAAGACCTCGATGCTCGACATGTCGCCAACCACGCGCACGTTGCGCAGCTCGTCGAGGTACTCGAAGCGCGACTTGCGGCCGGCGCCGGTCGACTCCATGTCCTCGTCCAGAAAGCGCATCTCGAAGCGGCGCTCACGCCAGGTGAGCTGCATCTGCCCGGCAAGCGTGACGGTGAGCGGCTGGTCGAAGTCGATGTCGTCTATCAGCAGGTCAAAGGTCTTGGTGTCCTCGGCGTCGATGGCGCCCTCCTGCTCGCGCAGGTTGGTGCGGAAATCCTCGAGCTCGCGGACCGGCCACTGCAGCACGCGGCCGTACCTGGCCGTGACCTCGCGCGGGATGGTGAAGCAGTGCTGCCAGCCATCGCGCACGGTGAGGTTGGTGTAGGTCTTCTCGTCGGGCATGCCCATCCAGCCGATGAGGATGCGTCGTCCGTCGTCTGCCTGGAAGGTCTGCGGCGCATAGAAGTCGAAGCCCGCGTCCCACAAGGCAAAGGGCAGAAGCGTGCAGGTCTGCGTGACGTCGCCAAGCAGCACGAAGTAGCCGCTCTGGTAGACGTTGCGGCGGTCCCAGTCGCCGCCGTGGAGGCCCTGCGGCGAGACGGAGAGGACCTTGACGATGGCACCGTTGGCAAACTCGCCCGTGTCAGCGAGCTCGAAGTAGTCGGGGCACTCCCACATGTAGCCAAAGCGCGTGTTGGAGGTGATGCGGTTGCACAGCTCCCAACGCTCGAGGTCGGGCGAGGAGAACACCAGCACCTCGCCGGTGTCATCCTTCTTGCGGGCACCCTGCACCATGTAGTAGGTGTCGCCGTCGCGCCAGACCTTGGGGTCGCGCACGTGCTCGGTGTCATCGCCAGGATAGTCGGCGTTTGCCATGACGAGCTTCTTGGGCCCAAAGGTGTTGCCGTCGGTGGAGGTCACGTGCACGGTGTTGGCCTCGCGGCCGGCGTTGACGTAGTCGTATCCGTAGGCGTCCTCGCGCTTGACGTTGCCCGTGTAGAAGACGTGCATCACGCCGTCCTCAACATAGGCGGAGCCGCTGTACACGCCGCCCACGTCGACGGGCTGGTCGGGATAGAGCGCCGTGCCCTCGTAGGTCCAGCGCACCATGTCGTGGCTGGTGCAGTGCCCCCACATCTTGACGCCGCCCTCGGCGGAGAAGGGCGAGTACTGGAAGAAGGCGTGGTAGGTGTCACCAAGCTGGCAGAGGCCGTTGGGGTCGTTGAGCCAGCCGACGGGCGGGACGAGGTGGAACGCCTGAGCAAACCGCCCGGGGTTGGCAGTGCGCTCCACCGCCTGACGCATGTTGTTGAGGTCGCTTGCGAGGGGGTTGCTCATGGGTGGCTCCTTAGGCAAGAGGGGCTTGTGTCACGCCTCTATGATACCAGCCCGGCACACGGCTCACGATACGTACGCAGCATGTCTCAGCTGACAGTGCGCGAGCGCGAAGCAGGCGACGCGCTAGTGGCTTGCCTCGATCGCCGTCTTCGACGCCACCGCCGCAAGGCGCCCGTAGCTCACGCCCTTGGTTCCCAGCAGCTGGTCGGCCAGCGCGCCGATGCGCGCGCTCGTACCACGCACGGCAAGGACCTCAAGGCAGTTGAAGTGGTCGAGGTGCACGTGCATCGTGGAGACGATCACATCCATGTGGTCGTGCTGAATCTCGTCGAGCGCGCCGGAGAGCCCGGTCGCGTGATGGTCGAAGACCATCGTAATCGACCCCACGACCTCGGTCTCGGGATCGTCGAAGTCCTCCTCCACGAGCTGCTCGCGAATGAGGTCGCGAATGGCCTCCGACCGGTTGACGTGGGTCCCCCGTCGCGCGGCGCGCTCGTCAAAGGCCTCGAGAAGCCCCTCGGGGATCGCAACCGAGAACCTCACCAGATCACTTGCCATACGCTCGCCCCCCGCAATCGGCATCCCACACAGCCGGCCACAGGCCCACATGCCGCCAGCACCCTGTGGCAACCATACCAAACGCCGGACGGCTCGGCGGCTGCACTGCCGCTCGAAACCGTATGCGGATGGTAACAATCATCTACTTGCAAGGTGTGGCAAACTGAAGTATCACTATGCGCCCGACACGAGAGGGGATCTCATGCTCAGAATCGGAATGCTCACCAGCGGCGGCGACTGCCAGGCACTCAATGCGGCCATGCGCGGCGTCGTCAAGGCCCTTGTCAACAGCAGCAAGGAGCCCGTGGAGTTCTACGGCTTCGAGAACGGCTACCAGGGCATGATCTATGGCAACTACCGCCAGCTCACCGAGAAGGACTTCTCTGGCATTCTGACCCGTGGCGGAACCATACTCGGCACCAGCCGCACCCCCTTCAAGCTGCTCGACGAGCCCACCCCCGAGGGCATCAACAAGGTCGAGGCCATGAAGAAGAACTACCGCAAGCTCAAGCTCGACTGCCTGGTCATGGGCGGCGGCAACGGCTCGACCAAGACGGCCAACCGCCTGCACGAGGAGGGCCTGAACGTCATCGCCCTGCCCAAGACCATCGACAACGACACCTGGGGCACCGACATGACCTTCGGCTTCCACAGCGCCATCGAGATTGCCACCAAGTGCATCGACGATATCCACACCACCGCCAGCTCACACGGGCGCGTCTTTGTCATCGAGATCATGGGCCACAAGGTGGGCTGGATCCCCCTGTACGCCGGTGTCGCCGGTGGTGCCGACGTCATCCTGCTCCCCGAGATCCCCTATGACATCAACAATGTGATCAAGGTCATCGACGAGCGCAACAAGCGCGGCAGCCGCTTCACCATCATCGCCGCGGCCGAGGGCGCCATCTCCGTCGAGGAGGCCAGCCTCAAGAAGAAGCACTACAAGCAGCGCATCGCCGAGCGCACCTCCCCCTCCGTGGCCTACGACATCGCCGCCGATATCATCAACCGCACCGACTACGAGGTGCGCGTAGCCGTGCCCGGCCACACCCAGCGCGGTGGCGCTCCCTGCGCCTACGACCGCGTCTTCGCCACTCAGGTGGGCGTCGAGGCCGCTCGCGGCATCCTCGCCGGCGAGTACGGCTTCATGGTTGCCGACAAGGACCGCCAGATCGTGCGCGTGCCGCTCGACATCGTCGCCGGCCGCCTGAAGACCGTCTCCCCCGACCACCAGCTGGTCCAGCAGGCCAAGCTCATGGGCATCTCCTTTGGCGACGAGGGCGTCGAGGGCGCCGTCAACCCGATTCTCGTGCCCAAGAAGGAGAAGTCCAAGAAGTAACCCCACGCATCAAAGGCGTGACACGTGCGACAATGGGGGCACATCCTTTTGGGTGTGCCCCTTTTCTGGCGCGGACGTCAATAACAGCAGGAGACGAGCATGGCTGACATCTTGGTCGTAGGCATCGCAGGCGGCACGGCAAGCGGCAAGACCACCCTCACGCGGCAGCTGGCAAGCCGCCTCGGGGATGTCGTCACCGTCATCGAGCACGACAGCTACTATCGCGCCTACCACGAGCTGTCCTTCGAGGAGCGCACCAAGCTCAACTACGACCACCCTGACATCTACGAGACGGAGCTGCTGGTCAAGCATCTCGCGGCGCTCAGGCGCGGCGAGAGCGTCGAGGTCCCGGTGTACGACTACCCCAGCTACGACCGCTCGGACAAGACCGTCACGGTCGATCCGGCTCCCGTCGTGGTGGTGGAGGGCATCCTCATCCTGGCCGATGCCGCCCTGCGCGAGCAGATGGATATCAAGATCTTTGTCGACGCGGAGGCCGACGTGCGCATCCTCAGGCGCGCCCTGCGCGACGGGCGCGAGCGCGGCCGTAGCCTGGAGAGCGTAGCCAGCCAGTACCTGGCCACCGTCAAGCCCATGCACGAGGCCTTTGTCGAGCCCTCCAAGCGCTACGCGGACATCATCGTGCCCTCGGGTGGCGCCGGCAACCCCGACATGGCGCTCGACATGCTCGTCGGGCTCATCCATGCGAGGTCAAAGGCGTAGACGCGCACGAGATGGCGCACGGCCTCCTAGAAGGTCGAGCCGTTCCAGCCCCAGCGGGTGCGCGCCATCGGATGGAAGGTCACGTACACGCTGTCTCCCGGCACACCGGCATTGCGCTCGAGGATGTCACAGACCTTGGCAGTAAAGTCGCCGCATGCCCCGTCAGGCGTGTCGCCGATCATGGAGAAGGAGACGTAGGCGCCCTCGTCGAGCTTGCGGCCACCCAGCCACAGGTCGTAGCCGTCAAGGATGCCCACCATCAGAAAGCTCTCGCCCTTGCCAAAGACCGAGACGGCCTGGCCGAGCTCGGCCTTGATGGCCTCCTTCTGGGCGTCGGTGAGCGTTGGGGCAATGCGTGCGTCAACAAAGGGCATGATGGCTCCTATCAACGAGGGTCAGCTTCGACACCATTGTAAGTCCTCGCACGAACGTAACGGAGTGTCACATTTTGGCGAGTGCATCCCCTATTTCTGGCAAAAATCAAGAGGAAATCGGATGTAGTTCCAGATTATCTAGGTAAATAGATAGAAATCGTCTACAACGTGTTCATCAGTCTGACGTAACATATATCCTGTCGTTGCGCACATCCAGCCTCTGTAGGTGACTAGGCTATCTGGGGAGAGCGGTCTATGAAACAGCTGGAAGAGAAGATTCTCAACGAGGGTACGGTCCTTCCTGGCGACATTCTCAAGGTCGGCAGCTTTCTCAACCAGAACATAGACTCACGGCTGCTCACGCAGATGGGCGACGAGATCGTCCGCCTCTTTGAGGGCCAGGGCATCACCAAGATTCTGACTATCGAGGCAAGTGGAATCGCAATAGCGGCTGCAGCGGGCATGGCCATGGGCGTGCCCGTTCTCTTTGCCAAAAAGCACAAGACCAGCAACGTCGACGGCGGCACCTACTCCACCGTCGTGCACTCCTTCACCCACAACGAGGACTACAACGTGGTCGTGAGCACCGACTACCTCGTCGCAGACGACGTCGTTCTCATCATCGACGACTTCCTGGCAAACGGTGCGGCCCTGCGCGGGCTCATCGACCTGTGCGATCAGGCTGGTTCCACGGTGGCTGGCGTTGCCATCGCCATCGAGAAGTGCTTCACAGGCGCCGGTGACGCGCTGCGCGCCCAGGGCGTGCGACTCGAGTCGCTCGCCGCAATCGAGTCTATGTCGGAGGACGGCATCGTCTTCCGTTCGTAGTGCATACAAGTGCTTAAGTTTGCAATTGTTCCAAACGAAAGGGAGAACATGATCAAGCACATGAACGTCAATCGTCGTCAGTTTATGGCCATGGGCCTTGGCGGAGCAGCCACCATGGCACTCGCCGCATGCGGTGGAGGCAGCGACGGCGCTGCTGCCGGCGGCGACGCAGCTGCCATGAAGGTCGGCCTGATCTGCCTGCACGACGAGAACTCCACCTACGACCTCAACTTCATCAATGGCTTCAAGGAGGCCATGGGCAACCTTGGCATCGCCGAGGACAGCTACATGATCAAGACCAACATCCCCGAGGGCCAGGAGTGCTATGACGCCGCCGCCGAGCTCGCCGACGCCGGCTGCGCCGTCATCTTCGCCGACTCCTTCGGTCACGAGGACTACATGATCCAGGCCGCCAAGGAGTTCCCCGAGGTCCAGTTCTGCCATGCCACCGGCACCAAGGCCCACACCGAGGGTCTCGACAACTATCACAACGCCTTCGCCTCCATCTACGAGGGCCGCTTCCTCGCCGGTGTCGCCGCCGGCCTCAAGCTGCAGGAGCTCAAGGACGCCGGCAAGCTCAAGGGCGACGCCCCCAAGATGGGCTACGTCGGCGCCTACACCTACGCCGAGGTCGTCTCCGGCTACACCTCGTTCTTCCTGGGCGCCAAGTCCATCGTGCCTGACGTGACCATGGACGTCACCTTCACCGGCTCCTGGTACGACGAGACCGCCGAGAAGGAGGGCGCCAACAAGCTCATCGAGGGCGGCGCTGACCTCATCTCCCAGCACGCCGACTCCATGGGCGCCCCCACCGCCTGCGAGACCGCCGGCATCCCCGACGTCTCCTACAACGGCTCCACCGTCGACGCATGCCCCAACACCTTCATCGTCTCCAGCCGCATCAACTGGGCTCCGTACTATGAGTACGCCGTCAACGCCGTCGCCGCTGGCGAGGCCATCGACGCCGACTGGACCGGCACCCTGGCCACCGGATCCGTACAGCTGACCGAGGTCAACGAGGCCGCTGCCGCCGCTGGCACCCAGGAGAAGATCGACGAGGTCATGGCTGGCCTCGAGGACGGTTCCATCAAGGTCTTCGACACCGCCACCTTCACCGTTGACGGCAAGGCCCTCGACAGCTACGAGGCCGACGTTGACACCGACCCCGACTACACCCCCGACACCGAGGTCATCGAGGACGGCGCCTTCCAGGAGTCCAAGTTCCGCTCCGCTCCGTACTTCGACCTGCAGATCGACGGCATCAACCTGCTCGACACCAAGTTCTAAGCCGTTCTGGCAGCACGAGGACGGTTCCCGGCAACGGGGACCGTCCTCTTTTTCTTCAGCCCCGGTCGAGGCACCGGAAGGCACGCTCGCGACAACGCTAAAAGAGCATCCCTTTCGTTGCCCCAATCGGATTCGACTTCACAGGAAAGGGGACCATGGCAGACAAGCAGCCCGTCGTGCGCATGCGCGACATCACCAAGGCCTTTGCCGGCAAGGTCGTGGCAAACAGCCACGTCAACCTCGACATCTACCGTGGAGAGATTCTCGCCCTGCTCGGCGAGAACGGCAGCGGCAAGACCACGCTCATGAACATGCTGTCAGGCATCTACTTCCCCGACAGCGGCAGCATCGAGATCGACGGCAAGCCCGTGGTCATCAGCTCGCCCAAGGTGGCGTTCGACCACGGCATCGGCATGATCCACCAGCACTTCAAGCTGGTCAACGTGTTCACCGCCGCCGAGAACATCGTGCTGGGCCTCAAGGAGAAGGGCCCCCTCGACCTCCAGGCCGCCTCCGAGAGGATCCGCCAGATCTGCGACGCCTACGGCTTCGACGTCGACCCCAACCAGAAGGTCTACGACATGTCCGTCTCGCAGAAGCAGACCGTCGAGATCGTCAAGCTGCTCTATCGTGGCGCCGAGATCCTGATCCTCGACGAGCCCACCGCCGTGCTCACCCCGCAGGAGACCGACAAGCTCTTTGCGGTGCTGCGCAACATGCGCGACGACGGCAAGGCCATTATCATCATCACCCACAAGCTCAACGAGGTTAAGGACATCTCCGACCGCGTGGTGGTCCTGCGCAAGGGCGAGTACGTGGGCGAGATGAAGACCTCCGAGAGCACCACCGAGGAGATGACCACCATGATGGTCGGCCATCAGGTGGAGCTCAACATCGACCGCCCGCGGCCCGTCAACCCCAAGCGCCGCGTGCGCGTGCACGGCCTCACCGTGCGCAACGCCGAGGGCATCCTCAAGCTCGACAACGTGTCGTTCTCCATGTACTCGGGCGAGATCCTGGGCGTTGCCGGCATCTCTGGCTCGGGCCAGAAGGAGCTGCTCGAGGCCATCGCCGGCCTGCAGCCCGTCGAGATCGGCAGTATCGAGTACGTCAAGGACGACGGCAGCATCGACCAGCTCATCGGCAAGGACCCGCTCGAGATCGCCGAGCTGGGCGTGGCCCTCTCCTTCGTGCCCGAGGACCGTCTGGGCATGGGCCTCGTGGCCAGCATGGACCTCACCGACAACATGATGCTGCGCTCGTTCCGCAGCGGATCGTCGCCCTTCACCGACCGCAAGGCACCCAAGGAGCTTGCCGAGAAGGTCGTCGAGGAGCTCGAGGTCAACACCAACAGCATCGAGACGCCCGTCCGTCGCCTGTCCGGCGGCAACGTGCAGAAGGTGCTGGTGGGACGCGAGATCTCCTCCTCCCCCACCGTGCTTCTCACCGCCTACGCCGTGCGTGGCCTCGACGTCAACTCGTCGTACATGATCTACGACCTCATCAACAAGCAGAAGGCCAACGGCACCGCCGTGCTCTTTGTGGGCGAGGACCTCGACGTCCTGCTTGAGCTCTGCGACCGCATCCTGGTGCTCTGCGGCGGCAAGGTGAGTGGCATCGTCGACGGACGCTACACCTCCAAGAACGAGGTGGGCATGCTCATGACCAAGCTAGGAGGTGAGACCCGGTGATCCACATCACCAAGCGCAAGGAGCTCCTGCCGCAGCAGGTGCTCGCCATTCGCCTGGGCGCCATTGCCCTGGCACTGGTCGTGTGCGGCATCATCACGGCCATGCTGACGGGCCTCAACCCCATCAGCGTCTATGGCGCCATGCTCAACGGCGCCTTCGGGTCGCAGCGCAAGATCTGGATCCTGCTGCAGGAGACGGCCATCCTGCTCTGCGTCTCGCTCGCGCTCACGCCCGCGTTCCGCATGAAGTTCTGGAACCTGGGCGGTGAGGGCCAGGTGCTCGTCGGCGGCCTTGCCGCGGCGGCGGTCATGCTGGTGTTTGGCAGCCGCCTGCCCAACGCGCTGGTCATCCTGCTCGAGATTGTGGCGGCCATTGCAGCTGGCGCCGTCTGGGCACTGGTACCGGCAATCTTCAAGGCCAAGTGGAACACCAACGAGACCCTCTTCACCCTCATGATGAACTACGTGGCCACCCAGCTGATTGCCTACTACGTCATAGTCTGGGAGGTTCCCAAGGGCTCGGGCAAGATCGGCATCATCAACCAGAGCACGGAGATCGGCTGGCTCCCGCAGATCGGCAGCTACAAGTACCTGCTCAACATCATCGTGGTGGCCCTCGTGACCATTGCCATGCATGCCTACCTCAACTACAGCAAGCATGGCTATGAGATCAGCGTCGTGGGCGAGAGCACCAACACCGCCCGCTACGTGGGCATCAAGGTCGAGCGTGTCATTATCCGCACCCTGCTGCTGTCGGGCGCCATCTGCGGCCTGGCGGGCCTGCTCCTGGTGGCCGGCACCGACCACACCATCACCACCACCATCGCAGGCGGACGCGGCTTCACCGCGGTCATGGTGGCATGGCTCGCCAAGTTCAACCCGGCCGTCATGGTGGCAAGCAGCTTCCTGCTCGAGTTCATGGGACGCGGCGCCGGCGAGATCACCACGGCCTTCGGCCTCAACCACAGCTTTGGCGACATCCTGACCGGCATCATCCTGTTCTTCATCATCGGCAGCGAGTTCTTTATCACCTACAAGGTCAACTTCCAGAAGAAGGGGGGCAAGAGCGATGTTTAGCCTCGTCTCGTTCATCCCCAGGGCGGTTGCCCAGAGCATCCCCCTTTT